>NZ_CP030840.1:6000000-6600000 GCF_003330725.1 Acidisarcina polymorpha
ATGCTCTCTCTGGCAATGTTCGAACAGGCAAGCGCCGACCTGAAAAAACTTGGGTATAAATACGTGACACTCGATCTGGAAGGTTATCGCTCCGGATCCATGAATGCGCTTCTTCCGATCTCGGAGATCGGGTTTGGCAAGCCGGAGCAACCCGTCTTACGCGAGAGTGCGAAGTGAAGATAGCTTATCTGGACTGCTTTTCTGGAATCAGCGGAGACATGTTCTTAGCTGCTTTGGTGGATGCCGGCGTGCCGATCGGCGTACTGCAGAGTGCCGTGGATTCATTAGGGGTAGACGCACACCTCGTGCTGAGACGAGTCGACCGAAGCGGTATCAATTCCGCCAAAGTCGATGTCCTTACTGCGGGCGGCAAGCTTGCTGAGACCAGCGAGCACGAACCTTCCGCGGTGGAACACACCCATGATCACTCTCACAGCGTAGAAGGGCACGAGCATAGCGGAGAGCCTGACCACGGTCATTCCCAGCCTCATGAACACTTACACACTCACGCTGACGGAACCACCCACTCCCACAGCCATTCCCACGATCTGGACCATGCACACGTGCATGGGCGTTCGTTGACCGATATCCAGGGCCTTATCCGTGGCTCTGCATTGCCAATCGAAGTGCAGACTACCGCGTTGCGTGCGTTTCAACTATTAGGCGAAGCGGAGTCGAAGATCCACAATGTTCCGGTAGAGACCATTCACTTCCATGAAGTTGGATCGGTCGATGCGATATCGGATATTGTTGCAACGGCGGCAGGATGTCACTGGTTGCGCGTGGATCGCTGGATTTGCTCGCCGCTCAACGTCGGCGGAGGCCATGTGCATTGTGCGCACGGCAAGTTTCCAGTTCCGGCGCCTGCGACGCTGCAGCTTCTCCGTGACCTGGCAATCTACTCTTCCGGAGTGCAGAAAGAACTGGTCACACCCACGGGCGCTGCGCTTTTGCGCGCACTGGACGCTCAGTCCTCCGTGTTCCCAACTATGAGCATGACTTCGACCGGCTACGGAGCCGGGTCCCGAGATATTCCTGGGCAGCCGAATGTGTTGAGGCTGGTCGTAGGAGAATCGGCGGAACGTGTGAGTGGATCCGGTTCGCAGGGGCGAGTAGGCATCATCGAGACCACCATCGACGATGCCACGCCCGAGGTTCTTTCCTATGCGGCTGACAAACTGCTCGCGGCCGGAGCTTCTGATGTATACCGAATTCCTGTTCAGATGAAGAAAGGCCGCATCGGCATTCAACTGACCATATTATGTTCGCCGGAGCGCGCCGAGGAATTGCAAAAAATCGTATTCCGGGAAACAACTACCCTAGGACTTCGTTACCGGGAAGAAGAGAAAACGTCGCTGACGCGCAGCTTTATTTCGGTCGACACGGAATGGGGAGCAGTGCGCATCAAGGTCGGATCTCTGGAGAACGGGGAAGTCGTTAACTACGCCCCCGAATACGAAGAGTGCCGATCGATCGCGGAGAAACATGCGGTGCCTTTGAAGCAGGTCATGCAAGCGGCCGCCAACGCCTATCTTGCCCAGGGAATGAGCGCGTGAATCCTGAGCAACTGCAAAAACTGATGGAGGCGGTTCGAGAAGGAATGGTCTCTCCGGAGGAAGCTTGTGGCCGTCTCAAGACCCTTCCATTCGAAGACTTGGGATTTGCCAAGGTCGACCACCATCGCTCGCTTCGTACCGGCATGCCGGAGGTGATTTATGCGAAGGGGAAGACATCCAACCAGGTCGCCCGCATCTTTCTCAGCCTGACTGCTTCGGGGGTGAATGTACTCGCGACTCGCGCTACCAGAGAACAGTATGAAGCGGTGAAGCAGGTTGAGCCCAGAGCTGAATTTCATGAGATCGCTGCCTGCATCACCTTGAACCAGAAGGGCGATCCGACGCAGACCGGGATCATTGGTGTCGTGTGCGCCGGCACCAGCGATTTGCCGGTAGCCGAAGAGGCCGCAGTTACCGCCGAGTTGATGGGCAATCGAGTAGAACGAATTGTAGATGTGGGCGTCGCCGGGCTACACCGGCTACTGTCTCAGCATAGCCGCCTGCAGGAGGCATCCGTGCTTATCGTCTGCGCCGGCATGGAAGGCGCGCTGCCTTCCGTAGTGGGTGGTCTGGTCGGAGTTCCGGTGATCGCAGTTCCGACGAGCGTCGGCTATGGCGCGTCGTTCTCCGGACTGGCTGCTCTCCTGGGTATGTTGAATTCGTGCTCTCCTAATGTAACCGTGGTAAATATCGACAATGGCTTCGGCGCCGCATACGTGGCGACGCTAATCAACCGTCGGCAATCAAGCTAGCGTGCCTCCCTTGTGAAGCACTGGTACTGGCCTCTTTATGAAACTTGGATGGACGGGAGTTACCCATGGAACGTAGAAGTTTTCTCAAATCAGCTGCAGTTGCAGGAGCCGGCCTCGCAGCGGCAAACAGCGGTCTGGGTCAGTCCTCGGCAGCTCCTGCTGGGGCGACAACACGACCAATGTCACCCGACATGCAATATCGGGATCTGGGCAAGACGGGCGAAAAAGTCTCGGCAATTGGGTTAGGCGGTTATCACATTGGCAAGCAGCAGGATCCACAAGAGAGTATTCGCCTGATTCGCTCTGCTCTCGATCGCGGAATCACGTTTCTCGACAACTGTTGGGACTATAACGACGGGCTGAGCGAAGTACGCATGGGGCAGGCTCTGCGCGACGGCTATCGCGCGAAGGCCTTCCTGATGACCAAGATGGATGGCCGCACAAAGGATTCCTATAACAAGCAGCTGGAGCAATCCCTCGGTCGCCTGCAGACGGATGTGATTGACCTCGTCCAATTTCATGAGATTATCCGGATGGAAGATCCCGACCGGATTTTCGCGGAGGGCGGAGCCATGGAAGCTGCGGTTGCTGCGCGCCAGGCAGGAAAGATTCGATACATTGGCTTCACCGGACACAAAGACCCTCTCGTCCATTTAAGGATGCTCGAGGTAGCCAAGCAGCATAACTTCCACTTCGACACGGCCCAGATGCCAATCAATGTGATGGATGCTCACTTCCGCTCGTTTGGAAAGAATGTCGTCCCAGTGTGCGTTGAGCAGGGAATTGGCGTGTTGGCGATGAAGACGTTCGGCGACAACTTTATCTTGAAGAGCAATACGGTTCAACCGATCGAGGCGTTGCATTATTCGCTGCAGCAGCCCGTCTCGGTGGTCATCACCGGTATGGATTCGCCGGCGATTATGGATCAGGCAGTCGAGGCGGTGCGGACTTTCAAGCCGATGAGTCAGGACCAGATAGCCAGCCTTCTCGCCCGCACCAAGGACGCTGCGGCCGATGGCAAGTTCGAACTGTTCAAGACCAGCAGCCACTTCGACGGAACTGCCGCTAACCCCAAGTATTTGGGCTAGGTCTTTCGGCAGGACACTTAGGGGCCAGGCGATGAATCTCAGGCGGCGGCGATGCGTCGCACGAGATCGTCCTGCTCTGCGCGGCTTTCCGCGCCGATCGTGAACGCGTCCAAGACACCCGTGCCAAGAGCATAGTGCAGAGCCTCGCTGGGGCGGCTGCGCATCGCACCCTGGCCGAGAATTTTCATACCCACGATGGCTTTTCCGGATGCACGCATTTGCTTGATAACACTGACGACTGTATCCGGCTCTGCATCCATGCGGGCTTGTACTGGATTGAGCCGCACCAGATCCAACTCCACCCATGGCGAAGCGGCGGCGGCCCGCAATGCCCCAATGCTGTGGCAGGAGACTCCATGAGCCCGGATCACACCCTTTTGCTTCGCCTCCGAGAGTACATCCATGGCGCCCCGATAGCGAGTCGTCCAGTCATCCTCAGTTACGCAGTGGATGAGGACGACATCGATATAGTCGGTGCCTAATTCACGGCGGAAACGGTCGAGGTCGTCCCGAACTCCAGCGGCGTCGCGGGTATCGGTTTTGGTAAGGACCGTCACCTTATCGCGCGGAACGTGTTTCAAGGCAGCGGCGATATAGGGATGGCTGCCGTAGGAGTCTGCTGTGTCATAGAAGCGAAGTCCATTTTCGTTGTAGCCATCGATCAACATCCTCGAGATCCGGTCCGTGCCCAGCCTCGTCTGGTTGGACGCACCAGCATAGCCGATCGTTCCAGTACCCATCGCTAACCTGCTGGTGCGAATGCCGGTTTTCCCCAGCACAACGTCGTCGTGAGCCTTGAATTTGGCAGGCAGCGTTGTTTGCTCGAAGGATGCGGCGGCGGGGGCAACTCGCTGGGCGAGCCACGCACTTCCGATACCGGTCGCTGCGCGACGCAGAAACTCTCTCCGCTGCATATGGGCTCCTCTAGAAGAAGTCGTAACTCATAGGGACGCGTTCCCCAGTAGAATACGCCAAGACCAAAGGCCGAACAGGCCCCTGCTCTTCGCCCGGCAGGATAGCTTCGACTATATCCATGACATTTTGGTGTGACGGAAAGAGGGATCACACAATCGCGGGCGGTGTAAATACATACTGCCGAGTCGCGAAGCCTTTCAGAGTTGAGATCTCTCCACGAGCTTCTGCCGCACCATCGGCGCCACCACCGTGCCTAAAAGCTCGGTAGCATGGAGGAGCTGGATGTGAGGCAGCGTGGCAACGCTCATCTGGAAGCTGATTCGTGCGACTCCGCCGAGAGCTTCGTGGATATACAAAATCTTCTGCGCTACTTCATCTGGATCGCCCACAAGTAGCGCACCGGTAGGTCCACGTAAGGCGTCGAAGTGACCGCGAGTCGTGGGCGGCCAACCGCGCTCCTTTCCTAGACTGGTGAAGGTATAAGCGTAGCCGGGAAAGAAGTCGTCGATCGCCTGAGTGGTTGTGTCCGCCACGTACCCGATGCAGTGAAGGCCGACCTTCAAGTCCTCGCGAGCATGCCCTGCGCGGTCACCGGCTTCATAGTAGAGGTCGATCAGGGGCCGGAAGCGGTGAGGCTCCCCGCCGATAATGGCGACCATCAACGGCAGACCGAGCGCACCGGCACGGGCGAAAGATTGGGGCGTTCCACCGACGCCTAGCCAGATCGGCAGCTTTTTCTGCAGTGGCCGTGGGTAGACACCTTGCCCAGTCAGAGCCGCCCGATGTTTGCCAGACCAGTGAACGTTGATATTTTCCCGAATGTTCAAAAGAAGGTCGAGTTTCTCCGCAAAAAGTGAGTCATAGTCGTTTAGGTCAAGACCGAAGAGTGGATAAGATTCCACAAATGACCCGCGACCCGCGACGATCTCGGCTCGTCCATTAGAAATCAGATCGAGCGTCGCAAACTGCTGGAAGACTCGTACGGGATCGTCTGCGCTCAATACAGTCACCGCGCTACTAAGGCGAATCTTGCGGGTTCGCGCGGCAGCCGCGGCGAGGATCACCGTTGGCGCCGAGTCGAGGAATTCGGCGCGATGATGCTCCCCGATGCCAAAGGCGTCCAGGCCCACCTGGTCGGCTCGCTCGATCTGCTCCAGGAGATTGGCAATTCTTTCCGCAGCGCTCAACGTGACTCCGTTGGTCGGGTCTGTCATGGCAGCGGCAAAACTATCAACACCTATCTCTATCGGGTCCAAGCCACGTCCTCCTTACATCATCAACAAACACGGATGCAAGCACAGAGAATTAGTTTCATCCGGCTGCAATCGGTGTCGTTGCTGGACTTCAATCATGAGGATTGACTGCCCACATAGGCAGTTTTGCATCACACGTTTAAGAGACAAACATGACTGGAACCATCCCCCCCCTAAGAAACTTTGGAAAAACTGACGCGAAGATCTCCGCCATCGGTTTGGGCGGTCACCACCTTGGCGCGGCAAGCGACGAGAAAACTGCTGTTGAGATTATTCACCGCGCCGTGGATGGCGGGGTCACGTTCTACGATTGCTGCTGGGAATATAACCGCGGCAAATCGGAAGATTGGCTGGGAAAAGGGCTAAAGGGGTATCGGGACAAGGTCTTCTTAATGACCAAGGTCTGTACCCATGGGCGCGACGCGGCCTTAGCTACTCAGATGCTGGAACAGAGTTTGCGCCGGCTGCAGACGGATCACCTCGATCTATGGCAGATTCATGGCGTTGGATTCGAAAACGACCCTGAACTCTTCATCCGTCCCGGAGGGGCCGCTGAAGCCCTTACCAAAGCAAAGAAGGATGGGAAGGTCAAGTTTGTTGGCTTCACCGGGCATAAGGATCCGGACGTGCATTTGGCGATGTTGAATACCGGCTTTCCATTTGACGCGGTACAGATGCCCCTAAATCCCTTCGACTCGCATTTCTTCAGCTTCGAGAAAAAGGTGCTTCCAATCTTGAATCAACGCGGCATCGCGGCACTGGGAATGAAGCCTATCGGCGGCCACGGAGAACCAGTACAAAAGGGTGTCTTCAGCGCTGAGGAACTGCTCCGGTATCAGATGTCCCTGCCGGTCGCGACGACGATCACGGGCGTCTCGGAGATGCATATCCTCGAACAGAACTTGAAAATCGCCCAAGGCTTCACTCCGCTATCCGAAGCCGAGATGCAGACGCTGCGCGATCGCGCAAAGCAATATGCGGGGGACGGCCAATTCGAGCTATATAAAACATCAATCAAGTTTGATAACCCTGAGGCGCGACTTGCCCATGACTTCCCCCTTGACCTGGCACAGGTAGAAGTCAAACAGATGATCTATGCCACTCAAAATTCCGGACGTCCGTATCCGCAGGTAAAAGATTCGCCGGGAGTTTAGCGAATCTCGCTTCAAGCCACGAACTGCAAATCTGCCTAAGAGAGAACTATGTCGAAATACGACTCGCCCAAGCTCATCAAAGATCCTCTCGTTAATCATCTACAGACGCCTGAAGAGAAGTTACGCTTATCCGAAGTCTCTAGAAGGCACTTTTTGCAAGGAGCAGCTATGACTGGGGCCGCTGCCGTTGCAGGTCCCCGCGCTGCCCGTGCCCAGGCGACCTATCCAGCTCAATCTGGTGCACGAGCCGAGTTACAGCTGCCAAACCCAATCGTCCCTAATTTCCAGGGGCGATACAGTGGACCGCCATTGCCTCCATTCCAAGTGCCCAAACGCCCAATGGGCAGTACCGGTTTGCAGGTCTCCATCATTGGTATGGGCGGCTTTCACTTAGGTACGGCTGCTGGACAGGAAGAGGTAAATAACATGATTGCAAAGGCCCTCGATCATGGCATCAACTTCTTCGACAATGCGTGGGAGTACCACGGGGGTATGAGCGAGGAACGTGTCGGTTCGGCCTTAAAAGGGAAGCGTGATCAAGCCATCGTTATGACCAAGGTCTGCACTCACGGACGCAAGAAGGATGTAGCGATGCGCATGCTCGAAGAGTCACTTACCCGGCTTCAGACCGATCATTTAGATGTCTGGCAGGTGCACGAGGTCATTTACTACAATGATCCGGAAAAGGCGTATGCGCTTGATGGAGTGCTCGAAGCGTTAACTGCCGCGAAGCAGCAGGGAAAGGTTCGATTTGTTGGCTTTACTGGCCATAAGAATCCATCCATCCACCTTGATATGCTTAATCGCGGCTTCCACTTCGATACCGTGCAGATGCCGATTAATCCCTTCGATCCAAGTTACCGTTCTTTCGAGAAGACCGTGTTGCCAATCGCAGTTCAAAAAGGAATGGCGGTCTTTTCGATGAAGAGTATGAGCGGATCGGGAGAACCGATCGTGCACGGAGCGCTCACTCCCACAGAGGCGCTCTCCTACGCTATGAGTGTTCCCGGCGTCTCCACGACTATCTCAGGGATGGACTCGATGGAAGTACTTGATCAGAACTTAGGAATACTGTGTAACTACGAGCCACTCACTGACAAGCAGATGGCGGATCTCCGCGAACACGGACGGCAGTTCTACGACGGCCGGTACGAGTTGTTCAAAAGCACGTTAAAATATGACGGAGACCTGGGCCGGGAGCAGCATAACTATCCGAGCGCCGCCGATTTGCCAGCCTAGGAGCGCGGACAGGATCTGCATTGAACCTCAGAGAGATGCATCTCACTTGGGAAAGCATGCTGTTTTCTGGCGAGCTGTCGGCTCGTCCGAATTCATCGCTTGATCCTGAGGAGATATGAATGACCACAAGTAATGTAGCTGATCAGACCACACTGCAAGATCCCACGAAGCAATATCCGCGGCCTAAGTTCGAGGAGCAGAGTCAGGAAGCTCCAGGCCTCGCCAAGAAGATGAATCCGAAGCCAGATCACGGTGAAGAGACCTATAAAGGGTCGGGACGTCTCGCCGGTCGCAAAGCTATCATCACGGGAGCCGACTCTGGAATCGGTCGGGCTGTCGCCATCGCTTTCGCGCGCGAGGGAGCAGACATCGTTCTCAATTACTTACCAAGCGAAGAAGAAGACGCTAAGGAAGTAATTTCATTAATCGAGCAGGCCGGAAGGAAAGCTATCCCCATTGCCGGTGATCTGAGTGAAGAAAAGTTTTGCAATCGGTTGGTTGAAGATGCGGTCCATCAACTGGGTGGGCTCGACATCTTGGTCAATGTTGCTGGAAGACAGGAGGCGGAAGAGGACATCTCCAAGCTCACTACCCAGCAGTTTGAGATGACATACAAGACCAATGTCTTTGGACTGTTCTGGCTATGCAAAGCGGCGCTGGCTCATCTGCAAGCTGGTGCTACGATTGTGAATACCGCATCCATTCAGGCATACCAACCATCCCCAACGCTCTTAGACTATGCCTCGACCAAAGCAGCAATTGTCGCCTTCACCAAGGGATTGGCCAAGCAGGTAGCATCTAAAGGTATCCGAGTCAATGCGGTCGCGCCCGGTCCGATATGGACTCCTCTTCAACCGAGCGGAGGTCAACCGACCGAGAAGCTGCCAGAGTTTGGTGCCAAGACACCTCTCGGCCGGCCCGGACAACCAGCGGAACTTGCACCTATCTATGTTTTGCTTGCTTCTCAGGAGTCCAGTTATGTCACAGGCGAGACGTACGGAGTAACCGGCGGCAACATGCTTCCGTAGTTTGCCTCGATTAGCCCCTGCTCTGGAGCGGTTTAGAGACCGACTCCAGAGATTTGTTCGCCGCTTCGACGCCAATTGTCCATTCGCAAAGGGCGGCGAGCAGCATTAGTACCGCTCCCAGGGCGTAGCCTAGGGCTACACGACTCTTAGAGCCGGTCGCAATGAGCACTCCGAAGAGCACGGGTGCTCCGGCACCGCCGATGAGCGTCCCTGCGGCGTAAAAGATGGCGATCGCGAACGCCCGAATCTCGAGGGGGAATATTTCGCTGACGGTCAAGTACGCAGCGCTCGCTGCGGACGAAGCAATAAAGAAGATCACTGCAAATAGAATCCCGAGACCTTTGGCTCCAATCATTCCGTGCGAGAAGGGATAGATGCTGGCGGCAAGAAGCAATCCCGAGATACCATAAGTGGCTGTAATCATCGGCTTTCTACCTATTGTGTCGAATAGGCGGCCAAGCAGGATAGGACCGAAGAAGCTTGCTATTGCGAAGGGCAGCAGATGAAGAGGCAGGTCTTGGTCAGAGACATTGTAAAACTTCTTGACCACCAGTCCATAGGTAAAGAACACAGCATTGAAGAAGAATGACTGGCCTATCATCAGCACCAATCCTAGAAATGAGCGTTGGCGATTCTCTCCTAACATGTTGGCGAAGATTTCTTTCCACGGCGTGTGGTCTCGCACTGAGAGCTGCAATTTGTCGCCCTCCGGCCGGGGGAGTTCGCCCGCTCCCTTTGAAACTTTATCCTCAATGTCCTTGACGATCTTCTCCGCCTGTTCCTCGCGACCGCGTAGCATGAGCCACCGCGGGCTTTCGGGAACAAAGAGTCGCAAGGCCAATACCGCAATGCCCAAGCTGCCGCCAATCCCAAAGGCATATCGCCAGCCGCGCTCTGGCGAGAACAGATGCCCGTGGAGCAAGTAGAGAGTGGCAAGAGACCCGATCGACGCCCCTACCCAGAAGGTCGCGTTGACCGCAAGATCTACAGTACCGCGCACCTTACTCGGAATTAGCTCATCAACGGCGGAGTTGATGGCGGCGTATTCGCCCCCGATGCCTAAACCTGTAAGAGAGCGGAACAGCATGAACGTGAGAAAGTTGCCGGAAAAGGCTGTCGCCACCGTGGCGATCGAGTAAGTGGCGAGAGTGACCAGAAATAGCCGTTTCCGGCCAAGTCGATCGGTGAGATAGCCGAAAAGAATGGCTCCCAGGACGGCACCTGCGAGGTACGCACTTGCAGCTGCAGTTACTTGCTGGTTCGACAGGGAAAGGCCTTGTCGGCTCTGTAAGATGCCGGACAGCGACCCCGTGAGAGTGACTTCCAGGCCATCAAGCAGCCATGAAGTCCCCAGGGCAACGATGATGCGAGTATGCCAGGTTGACCATGGCAGCCGATCAAGTCGCGAAGGAACATCAGACTCGACGACGCGATCACCGCCTGGATGCGGCCCTTGCGATTGGGGCCACGCTCCTGCTTTTTGTGCAGACATAGTCTTGGTGGTTCCATCCCTTCATTCATGACTAGCGGCCGAGCACTAACTTTGCGCTTTGATGATGCTTATGGCTCCGTTGCGCTCTAGAATTGCGTACTTAATTTCATGGATTGATGTGATCCCTTTTGTGCGCCCGGCAGCCATGATGTCTTCGGGGTCTATTCGCATTCCCCGCATTACTTCTACTTGATATTCACCGTTCTTCAGCAAGACGAGTGGAGTTCCGTCGATGATCTCACCCAACTTGGGAGATCGCGCTTTTAACCAAGTGACAAAGCGATGCATCAAACCGACGGCAATGATAGCAGTCACGCAGTTTGTGACCGAACGATCATTCCCTACTGTAGAGAGGATGATGACACCGCCTATAAGGAATACGATGACGAATTCGAACAGAGTCAGTTGGGCGCCAGGTCTTCTACTAAGGACCCGCACGGTAAGTAGGAGAAAGAAGTAGCCGATAATGGCATGAATAATGGTGTACATGGCAGCTAAGGGACCACCGCAATATCTGCTTTAACTGGAGCAAATCCAGGCACTTGAACTACGAAGTGCCGGATGCCCGGCCCCGTCGGTTCGAGTGCGAACTCAACTGACGCCGGAGGAGTAGTGGCAGGAAAAGTATAGGTCAAGCCATCCTGACCTAATGTTGTCGTCTTAGGGGAGGGAACTACCCGCTGAGCGCCTAACTCTTTCACAACGCTCCCGCTGGTATACAACTCTACCTCCCCGTGTTGGATCGCAGAGCTGCCAAATTTAACAGTCAGAATTGAAGGGGTGCTGGTCCTCTCAATCCTCTCAAATTTGACATCAATGGAGCCGTCGGTCGCTATAATCTCCTTCTTGGCTACCCAACCGCGGCCGAAGAAACCGAGAACATCGAGAAGCAGGATGAGGTAGAAGACAATCCAGACTCCTCGCTCGAACTTCCACCACTTACGCTGGAATTCCAGATCTTCGCCGACGGCGACCTCGTTATTGACCTTCGCAACGGAATCTTCGACGGGTTTTTCAGCGAATGCTTGTGCCACGGACTACTCCTCAGCTGGTTAGTGATGGTAGAACTCTATCGCTCGCTTGACGGCTCTTTCTTTGCCGCCGTGCTGATCTCGCCATTTCTTTCAAGCACTGCGCTTTGAAGACCCTCGAGATTTTGAATCCCTGAGTCGCGGGCGGAAGCCATAATGTCGTCGTCCGCAATGCCCATCTCTCTAAGAGTCTCGCTTCTCCATTGCCCGTTTTCGAGCAGCAGCAATGGAGTTCCATCCACCAATCGAGCAAATCTCTGAGATCGCTGCCTACCCCAGGCAACCAGATAATGCCCTAATGCAATCGCAATGATCTGGCAAAGTGCGTTGGTGAACGAGACCTCGTTTCCGACAATGGCCGTAAGCGCCAGGCCGCCCATGAAGAAGACAAGCACGAACTCGAATGGCGTCATCTGCTTGCCTGGGCGCCGACCGACCACCCGCACAATGAATACCAAAAACAGATAGCCTAGGAACGCTCGAAGCACCGCTGCCATAACATTTGACCTTCGTTCCCGAACAAGCAAGTTCATAGGAGTACTGCCGGCTAGCACGGGAGTGACTAAGAATACGTAAGTAACAATGTCTACTATTGGTGTATGAGATGCGTCCTGAGCGGCCTAGGTTCTCTGCCACCTACTCCTTAGGCTGTTTTACCTGGCTGAAATGTTTGCCGCACACATCATGCCTCGAGTCGGGAGAGAAAAGCATCTACTCGAATGAGCCGTCAACGACGAGGAGGTAGGAAACAGAATGAGTCACCAAAGGAATTTATTTCGGGGGATAGTTGCAGGGGCTGCCGGAGGTCTTGCAGCCTCTTGGGTAATGAATGAGTTTATGACAGGACCTGGTAAGAAGCTGCAAGAGGCGCTTCAAAGTGAAGCGGAAAACCAGAAGCAAGAGGCTGCAAGCGGTGAACCCAAAGAAGACGCGACGATGAAGACGGCGGACGTCATCACCCAAACAACGACGGGAGGACAGCACTTGTCCTGGGAGGGCAAACAGAAGGGCGGTCCGATCGTCCATTATGCCTTTGGTGCAATCATGGGTGGCCTTTATGGCGGACTCGCAGAGTACTCCTCTTTTGCCAGGTCCGGCTTTGGGGCAAGCTTTGGCAGCACTTTGTTTGGCGTCGCCGACTTGTTCGCCGTGCCCGCGCTACACCTATCGCCGCCGGCTACAGATCAGCCGCCATCGTCGTTAACTTCCCCTTTTGCCGCCCACATCATCTATGGCGTGACAACCGAACTCGGTCGACGCATCGTGAGAGCCGTCCTCTAATCGGGCAGCCCTTTTACCTGCGACCGGCATGCGCAGGGCAGATCGCGCCGGCGCATGCCCGGTTCGCACGGCGGCGCACTACCTTTTAAATGTTCTTGTTAATTGTTCTTGTGTTCCGGCAGGACGTTCCAGATTGCGTCGTCTTCCTCACCGAGGACCCAGGCGCAGATACCTTGGAGATTCTTGTCCTTGGCAAGATCATAGCGATCAGCGAAACCTCTTTTTTCGGTATAGAAGATCCACTCTCGCATCTGATCGCGATAGAAGAAGAAATATGCAGTGTGGTCTTGAACGTCCCACATCTCTTGTCCTTGATAGGTATCTCTTAATGTTTGGGCGTCGATTGCGCTGATGTAATCAGCGGTGATGTTAGGCTTCTGCTCTCTTTCGTTCAGCCCTGGATCTCCGGCGTACCAGTGGTAGCCATAAAGGGCGATGCCGAGGGAAAGCTTGTCTTTTGGTACGGACTTCAGCGCATAATCTAGATTTTCATTCGTCCAATTCCATCCGCCAACAGGCCCAGGTGTCGTCCAGCGCGTGTGTTGATCGTAGGTCATGAGGCAAAGAAGGTCGACTGATTCGCCGAGGGCCTTGAGGTCAAAGACTCCACGCCAATCAGAGAAAATCCATTTGCTGAAGGCGCTGTGCCCAGGGTGTCCAGGGGCATTCGGAACGACCGCAATCTGAAGTTGTAAGTGCGCCTGGTGCATCTCGCCGGCGATGCGTTTCACAGTACTCGAGAGTGCATCACGGTCAGTCCAAGCGATATTTTCAAAGTCGAGTTGAAAGCCGTCGTACCCATTCTGCTTGCATTGGGAGATAAGTGATCCGATCATGGCTGTCTGCGCCTTATCGTTCGTCAACAGCGAGTGGATGCCTGTCTTGTCGAAGATGGCGACGATCGGGAAGAGTGCAATGTGGCGTTGTCTCACCACCCGCTGCACCGCCGGATCAGGTTCGCCGTAGACCAACCCGTTGGCGTCAACGCCATACCAGGTCGGCACGATAATATCGATCTTGTCTTGGTGCCGCATGAAGTCACGGACAGAATCCGGATGGTCCGTCATATAGAAAAGGGCCTTCGGTTGGGCGAAAACGCTGTGAGCGCTCAGTAAGAGACAGAGCAGGAACTTTTTCATGTGATCTCATTTCAAGGCAGATGTTTATTTGGATTCGGGCGCTTTGACGTAATTCAGCCGGGTTCCTTCTATGAAAATCGCACCGGCGTTTCGGCAAGCGGAGGATGACTCCGCCTCATTTGGCAGAATCTCCTCGAATCACCTAAGTAGATATCTACGCCCCATCGAGCGTCAGGGATGGCGGGAAGTCCTCTGGCTGCGAGCCGAATTCTAGATTAGGCTCACTTCCCATCTGGAAAACAATGCGCCCACCGGTGGCGATGTCCCGATGATTAAACCAGGACCGGGTATAGGGCTTGCCGTTGAAGGTAACGCTCTGAATATATTGGTCCTTTGGTGATTCGCGGTGCGCAATGATCTCCAGCTGTTTCCCTTCGCCGAGTTGCAACCGGACATTGTCAAAGAGCGGAGTGCCGAAGATGTAGTTGCCGCTGACAGGATCGACGGAATAGAAACCCATCGAACTCATGATGAACCAGGCTGACATCTGACCTACGTCCTCGTTCCCCTGAAGACCGTCTGGGAGCGCCTTGTACATAGTCTCCATCAGCATTCGCACACGGGCTTGCGTCTTATGAGGCTGGCCCGCGTAGGTGTACAGATAGGCTATGTGATGGGACGGTTCGTTTCCGTGAGCGTACTGCCCCACGAGGCCAGCGATGTCGGGCGGAGCATCCGCGGGCAGCGTAGACGGCTGATCGAACAGTTCATTCAGTTTGGCAAGGAACTTTGCCTGTCCGCCCATGATCTCGATCAAGCCTGCGGCGTCGTGTTGGATGCCGAAGCTGGTTTGCCAGGAGTTTGACTCGGTGAAGTCGCGCCACTTCTTTGAAGTGCCCATCTCAATGGGGCTGAATGGCGTCGCCCACTCCCCGCTCGATAGCCGGGGTCTGGCGAAGTTCATGGACCGGTCATAGTAGTTCCTGTAGTTACGCGAACGAGCTACTAGCATTTTTGCATCGTCAAGGTGACCGAGCTTGTTCGCAACATGGGCTATTGCCCAGTCGTCATAGCAGTATTCAAAGGTCTTGCTGACTGACTCCTCTTCCAGGTCGCAAGGAATATAGCCCTTCGACCGGTAATAACCAAGCCCACGGTAGTCGTCGACCATGGCGCGTTTCATCATTAATTTATAGGCTTGCTGATAATTCACGCCGGCGATGCCCTTGTTACACGCCTCGGCGATGACAGCGGCAGAGTGATAGCCAGTCATGGTCCCGGTCTCGCAACCTTGAAGCGGCCACACAGGCATCCCGGATGGACTCTCTTCAGCCATGCGAATTAGGGTGTTGGCGAAGTCAGGCACACGTTCGGCGTTGATCAGCGTATACAGTGGATGAGCAGCGCGATAGGTGTCCCAAAGAGAAAAGGCGGTGTAATTGCGCTGATTAGGATCGAGTTGATGGATCTGCTTATCCATCCCGCGGTACCGGCCGTCGACATCATCGAAGAGCGAAGGACCAACGGAAGCGTGGTATAGCGCAGCGTAGAAGATTCGGCGATGAGTTTCATTCTCTGTCTCAATAGCAATCCGCGAAAGTTGTTCGTTCCACTTCCTGCGTGCGTTGCGCCGGATGCCTTCGAAGTCCCACCCCGGAATTTCGACCTTAAGGTTGTTGGCCGCTGACTCCGCATCCACGCCAGAGATACCAGTCTTAACCAGGACGACTGGATCGCGGCTGAGGTCGAAGAAGAGGACGCACTTCAACGACTTCCCAGTAAGTGGCTGCGTCCCTTGTGCAACCACATTGCTATCTTGATAGAAGACGGTACGAGTAGGCTGCTGCGAGAACTGCATGGTGAAGTAAATCTGTCTCCCGTCGCCCCAGGCCTTGGTGGTATGGCCTCCGGCAAGCGTGGCTGGCGCGACATGGGCGAGCGAAGCCGTGACCACGGCAGAGTGGCCGTTATATGCGTAGCTGTGCTCCAGATCGACAATGATGTGTCCGGTCGAGGGAGCTCCATTGCCGGCAGGAAAGGTGTATCGATGCAGGCCCGCCCGCTCCGTAGCTGTCAGCTCCGCGCGAATGCCGTAGTCCTTCAGCAGAACGGAGTAAAACCCTGGTTCAGCATGTTCGTCATCGTGACTGAAGCGGGAGCGGTAGCCGGCATCCGGATTGCTGCGAGGGCCAGGTACGATCTTGGACTCTCCAGTGCCAGGCATTACCAGGAAGTCGAGCAGATCTCCGCATCCCGTCCCGCTCAGGTGAGTATGGCTGAACCCCATGATCGAGGTGTCACTGATGTGATAACCAGAGCACCAGTCCCATTGATCATTAAAGGTGTCGGGGCTAAGCTGGACCGCGCCAAATGGGACGGTTGCTCCCGGGAAAGTGTGTCCGTGCCCACCGGTACCGATCCGGATATCGACAAACGGGGACGGATCGGATGTTCCGGCTGTCCTCTCGGATCGCTCGCCCATCTTGCCAAGTGCAGTTTCCGTTGCTCCCACCGCGCATAGTGCAGAGACACCTTCGAGGAACCTTCTTCTTGAAATCACTCATACTCCATGGATCTACATCGAATTTTTTGCCGACCGAATCCAGCCGTTACTCTATTTTGACGCACATGAAACCGATATGACGGCCTCTTCACAGAAAGTGAGCGTTTGGCGTCGAAGGAGGCACACTGCATGCAGATGTGATCGTGAAGCCGCGAGGGACATCTCGACCTCAGGCGTTGATCTCGTTGACTACGCGATGTGCCGACTCGATAGCACCCTGCATCCATCCGTTCCAGCGCGAGGTGTGCTCACCAGCAAAGAAAATCCGGCCCTCTCTGCGTGCATTGACAGGAATGAAGCTCAGTTCGCCGGGATCAAAGCGCGAAAGACCGCCCCGCTGCCACGGATCCTCGCTCCAGCTCTTCGCTCGAGCCGCCTCGAAGTGCTCTCGCGCCCCCGGAAACACTGCTTCAGCATCGGCAATCGTTTGTTGTACACGGCTTTGTAAATCCATAGCGTCGAGTTTCACTGCGTTCCCGCCGATGACGTATGACAGCAGCAGGCCTCGCTCTTCCGAGGATTCCGGTCCGAGCGACCAAAATCTCTCTGATATCAAATCTGTATTCGCAAATCCGCTTTGCCCCTTCGGCTTCCAGAACTGTTTCTGCATCTGCAGAAATATTTTGTCGACTGGAAAGTATTTCTGCTCGCGGATGACGCGCTGCTTCTCCGCCGAGAGTCTGGCCTCCGCAAACAAATTTCTCGCCACTGAAAATGGCAACGCCGACACGACATAGTCGCCCCGAACCGCCTCCTGACCGCCGGCATGTTCCATCAGCGCCCATGCGCTGCTGTCATCCTGCCCAATGCTTGTAACCCGACATCCGTAGCGGATCGCACCGCCCATCTCCAACTGCTTCGCCAACGCGCCTGGAAGCTGGTCGTTGCCTCCGCGAATGTGGAAGTACCCGCTGGTGACCTGCTCATTCAGCTCCACCAGAAGCAGCAGGGCTGCGCTCAGCGATGTGTCGGCACCCACGAGGACGAGCTCGATCGCGTCAGTCGACAGACCCTGCTTCTCCAGGAACTGCCGCAGCGTATAGTGGTCCAACTCCAGGAGCGGGCGGGGCACGATCGGCGAACTCCCACTGCCTTTCAGCTGCTCCAACGGCCCGGCCAGGTAGCGCTTGGCCATGCCGGCGCGGCCCAGGCGCCGCTCCTCCGGAGTCAGTTGCAGGGGCCAATCCGGTTCGGGCCCGTGCCCGGCCACATAGTTCTGTCCACGCAGATGCACAACATCAGCGAGATCGTCGCCCTTGAAGGGCTCCAGAGGCAGTCCAAATTCCCGCACATAGGCCAGGGTCATCAGGTGTGTATCGGGAATGCGCGTCGCTCCGGTCTCGGCGGAAAGCCCCGGATCAAGCCCCTCGCGAAGCGTCTGGACTCTGCCGCCGGGACGCCCCTGGCCCTCCAAAACAATCGCCTCAAACCCGAGCTTGCGAAGCTCGTAGGCGCAGGAAAGACCCGCCAGCCCACCGCCCACGATGACCACCCGCCGTTTCGCCTCGACCGCACGCAGGAATGGCGCAGGAGCAAACGCCGCAGCGGCCGCTGCAGCCAGGAAATTCCGCCGATTCATCATCCTTGATCCATACCCTCTTATCTTTGGACAAGGAGCAACAGCGCCACGAACGGCAAATCAGCCGACAAATTGGCCAGGTACCATCTCGTTGCTTTGTAAGCTATTCCAGCTTGTTCAACTAAGCTAGAGAACACCCCATCCGCCGCAATATTCCCGGGTCTCGCGGGACTAGGTCAGCAGAGACGCTAGGACCGTTGCGGGCGGCAACTGACGGACCGTGAATTGCCTTCGGAGCGGCTGGAATGCTTCTCGATCCGGCGTTCGAGATCTTCAGTGCGATGGACGGCGGCCCAGCGGGGCGGCAAAGAAATCCGCTCGGAGGCATATGCACAATTCGTCCGCCGCAGGTTCGATCATTCAGCCTCAGCGTGATTATCTATAATGGGCTTTCACTCAAATCTATTTTCTACAACTCGCAGCACCAATACCAGTTCACGCCGAAGACAGAAATTCTTATGACTCCTGAAACAGCAGCCCATCCAACCGCCACAGCAACCATTACCTCATCGCCTCGTTGGACGTCCGAAAGCGCGCGCAATCTATACGAGCTACCCTTCAATGACCTGCTCTTTCAGGCACATTCCGTGCATCGGGCGAACTTTGATCCGAACCGGATCCAGCTCAGCAAACTACTCAGTATCAAAACCGGGGGATGCCCAGAGGACTGCGGCTATTGCAGTCAGTCGGCGCGCTATCCGACCGGCCTCAGAGCTTCAAAGCTGATGGAGGTTGAGCGTGTTGTAGCCGAAGCGCAGAAGGCCAAGGAGGGCGGAGCTACCCGCTACTGCATGGGCGCCGCCTGGCGCAGCCCCAAGCAGCGCGACATGGACACAGTAGTAGCAATGGTGCAGGGCGTGAAGGCCCTCGGCCTGGAAACATGCATGACGCTGGGGATGCTTTCGCCGCAGCAAGCTGAGTCCCTCTCTGAAGCTGGACTGGATTACTACAATCACAATATCGACACCTCCAAGAGATTCTATGGGGAGGTCATCACGACTCGAACTTTCGGAGATCGTCTCGAAACGCTTGAAAACGTCCGCCAGGCAGGGATCAAGGTATGCGCCGGAGGCATCATTGGCATGGGCGAAGCCGCGGAGGATCGAATCGATATGCTGGTGACGCTGGCCAATCTGCCGTCGCCACCGGAGAGCGTGCCAATCAACATGCTCATTCCTATTCCAGGTTCGAAGCTTGCCGATGCACCGCCGGTCGATCCGATCGACTTCGTTCGGGTGATCGCGCTCGCCCGTATTCTCATGCCGGGATCGCATGTACGGCTTTCGGCGGGGCGAACCAACATGACCGACGAATTGCAGGCTCTCTGCTTTTTTGCGGGAGCCAATTCGATCTTTGTCGGTGACACCCTTCTGACCGCTGCTAATCCAGGAGATGACCGGGACAGCGGCCTCCTGCGGCGCCTCGGAATAAGACCCGAGGCAAGCGACGCCCAAAAATGATGCCCGAAAGGCTGACTCGGTACCAAGCCAATCTTGTGCAACTCGAACGAAAAGGACGCCGGCGCGCCCTGGCGCGGCAGTGCGGCATCGACTTCACTTCCAATGACTACCTGGGCCTTGCCGGATCACCTCGGCTTGGCTTGAGTGTGATCTCCGCCATCGAGCGCGGTGTTCCAGTTGGAGCTGGCGGTTCGCGACTGCTTCGCGGCAACGATCCCGAGCATGAGTCGCTGGAAGAGGAGGCAGCCGCATTTTTTCATGCTGAGCGGATGCTGTATTTCGGCAGTGGCTATACCGCGAACCTCGCAATCCTCGCGACTCTTCCTCAGCGCAATGATCTCGTCGTCTATGACGAGTTGGCGCATGCGAGCGCGCTTGCGGGGATCGCTGCCGGACGCGGTCGCGCGGTAGCCGTGCCGCACAATGACATCGGAGCCTTTGAAGATGCGATCTGCAAGTGGCGCCGCGGGGGGGGCACTGGCCATCCCTGGATCGTCGTTGAAAGCCTCTATTCGATGGATGGCGACAGGGCTCCTCTTGCCGCGCTTGCCGGCGTGTCCGACCGCTATGATGGGTTCCTTTTCATCGATGAAGCTCACGCGACGGGTGTTCATGGCGCCGGTGGTCGTGGATTCGCGTTCGAGTTGGAAGGACGCGAAAATGTTGTCGTGCTCCATACCTGCGGCAAAGCGCTGGGCGTATCCGGCGCGCTCGTCGGAGCAAGCCGCGTTCTTTGCGATTATCTGGTAAATCATTCGAGCCCCTTCATCTATGCAACCGCGCCATCTCCCCTGGCAGCAGCCAGCGTCCGTGAAGCCCTGAAAATCGTGTCGGACGAACCCGAGCGGCGGCAAAAGCTTCAGAGCAGGATCGCGTACGCTAACGAACAGATCGCCGTTCATCTCGGAATCGAAGGCAGCGGTTCACAAATCCTTCCGGTCATCCTTGGAGACAATGCGCGGTCCCTGCGAGTTGCGCAGAAGATGCAAGCGATTGGATTTGATATACGGGCCATCCGAACCCCGACGGTCGCTCCAAACACGGCGCGTCTACGGATTGCAATTACGTTGAATGTTGATTGCCCAACCGTGTTCCGCATGTTCGAGCGCCTCGCCCAAGTGATGGCGGAGGAGCAGCCATGAGCTTGCGGTATGTGATCACTGGAACTGATACGGGGATTGGCAAGACCGTGTTTTCTGCCGCGCTGGCCGATGCACTCGGCGCCTGCTATTGGAAACCTGTTCAATCCGGCCTCGACGAGGAGACGGATAGCGAGATCATTCGCCGCCTAGGCCGTATACCGTCGGCGCACATAATTCCCGAGGCATGGCGGCTCAAAACGCCGGTATCTCCGCACTTGTCGGCAGAAATCGACCACGTGACACTTGCTCCCGATTCCCTCGATCCACCCGAAACGAATTTGCCTCTGATCATTGAGGGAGCCGGCGGATTACTCGTTCCTCTAACCCGCCAACAAACCTTTGCCGATGTTTTTGCGCGGTGGCAAATTCCGGTCATCCTTTGCGCCCGAACCAGTCTCGGAACCATTAACCATACGCTTTTGTCGCTCGAAGTAATGCGGCAACGCCGGGTCCCGGTCTACGGAGTTGCATTCATTGGTGGTCCCTATCCTGACACCCAACGGATCATCGGAGAAATGGGAGATGTCCGCATCCTCGGCAGGCTACCTCTTCTGGATCCGTTGACGGCGGATACCTTGCGTGGAGCGTTTCGCGAACACTTCGACCCTTCTTCCTTCGAGAAGGGAATTGCGTGATGACTTCTCAGGGGCCGTCACCTGTCTGGCATCCCTTCACTCAACATGCTCTTGAACCAGTGACCACCCGGGTCATCCGGACGGAGGGCGCCTACCTCATCGATGAACATGGTCACTCGATTCTCGATGCGATCTCTTCCTGGTGGGTGATTACTCATGGTCACCGGCATCCGGCGATCGTGGCCGCGATACATGCAGCAGTCGACAGATTCGATCAGATTATTTTTGCCGAGTACACCCATGAACCTGCGGAGGATTTGGCGCGAGGATTGATCCGGGTTGCACCGCCCGGCCTCGCGCACGTCTTTTATTCAGACAGCGGCTCGACCGCGGTCGAAGTAGCACTGAAGATGGCACTGGGCTTCTTTCGTAACTCAGGCGCTCCGCGCTCGAGGATTGTCGTGATGGAGCACGGCTACCATGGCGATACGATCGGCGCGATGTCCGCCGGCGAACGCGGCGTCTTCAACGCGGCCTACAGCCCGCTGCTCTTTGATGTAGACACCATCCCCTTTCCTGCCGCTGGTGCTGAACAAGGGACCCTGGATGCATTCGAGCAGATTTGCTCCGGAAGGGAGGTCGCGACGCTCCTGGTGGAGCCGCTCATACTGGGGGCTGGCGGCATGAAGATGTATCCTCCGCACCTGCTGACAGAGTTGAAGCGCATCGCCGGGCGCTACGGAACCCTGCTGATCGCCGATGAAGTCATGAGCGGATGGGGAAGAACCGGAACTCTTTTCGCCTGCGAACAGGCAGGCGTTTCACCGGACATTCTATGCATATCTAAGGGCATCACTGGCGGTGCGTTGCCTTTGGCTGCCACCCTCTGTTCGGCCGAGATCTTCGACGCGCACCTGTCATCCGACCGCAGCCGAACATTCTTCCATTCAAGCTCCTATACGGCCAACCCGATTGCTTGCGCGGCAGCGCTTGCCAACCTCAACATCTGGCAGAGTGAACCGGTTCTAGAGCGTCTTAAATCTCTGGAGCATATGCACCGCGAAAGACTAGCGCCATTCCGCTCTGATCCGCGCTTCCTTAATGTCCGGCAGACAGGTACGATCGCTGCACTCGATCTCAATGTTTCGAGTTCAGGATATCTTTCCGAGGTTGGACCGAAGCTAAAACATTTCTTCCGGCAGAGAGACCTGCTCATTCGTCCGCTGGGGAACGTGATCTATCTGATGACGCCCTACTGTGTCACTCCTGCCGAGCTCGACCGGGCTTATGCAGCGATCGATGAAGCAGCCGATGTGATTGGCATGGCCAATAAATGATGCCGTTACGCTCGAGCCGGATTGCGGGTCTAGGACATTATGCCCCAGAGCGTCGTGTCGAAAACGCCGAGATCGAGAAGCGGCTTGGACTCGAGGCCGGCTGGATCGAACGTCGGACCGGCATCCGGGCGCGAAGATGGGCTGCCCCCGCAGAAGCACTCACAGACCTTGCCGCGAAGGCTGGCGCCATGGCCCTTGCGGATGCGGGTATAGGGCGTGACGAGGTCGCATTGACGCTGCTCGCCACTTCGACTCCCGACCACCTGTTGCCCCCATCCGCTCCACTCCTCGCCTATCAACTAAAACTCTCGAACTCAGGCGCTGTCGATCTCGCTGGGGCCTGTTCAGGTTTTCTCTATGCTTTAGCGCTGGCCGATGGTTTCGTTAGGATCCAGGGCAAGCCTGTCCTCATCGTCGCCGCTAATATTTTGAGCCGGCGTATTAATCCAGAGGAGCGCGGCAGCGCGATTCTGTTTGCCGATGCAGCCGGAGCCATGGTTCTTGCTCCTTCAGATTCGTCAGTGACCGGCGTTCTTGGGGTCGATCTGGCCTCCAATGGGAGCCACTATGGTCTGATTTCGATTCCTGCCGGTGGGAGCAAGAGGCCCTTCGTTGCCGGCATGGATCCAAAAGAGTTGCTGATGACGATGAGTCAAGGCAAATCAGTATTCTCGCAGGCTGTGCGTATGATGACCGGATGTTCCCTTCGCGCCATGGAGCGGGCAGGGGTGACAGCGGCTGACATCGATCGTTTCGTACCCCACCAAGCCAACGTCCGCCTCTTCGAGGCCGTCGGCGAAAACCTCGGGCTGGCAGACCACAAGACGATTCGGACAATCGAGGAATTTGGAAACTCCTCGGCTGCGACCATTCCATTGTCCTTGTCTATCGCTAACAGAGATCGGCCTTTCGCCTCCGGCGAGCGATTGCTTCTAACTGCAGCGGGCGCTGGTCTCGTCGGCGGAAGTATTGTTTTGGGGATCTAAGAATAGTTGGCTCATCATCGTCTTACAAGTCGTCCATTCAACGAGACTTCTTGGTAACAAGGGGGAGAAAAACATTCCGTTTAGATAGAAGGGCGCATTCAGGCGACGTGATTTACAAGGAACCGGAGGGTCAGTTCGAAGAGGGATAGCCAGATCTCTCCATGCCCACACGTCGAGTTAAGCATTCTTTAGCTTGAGTGGACAAGGTTGGTAAGACGTATCACTTACAACACGACCGCCATGAGCAATAGTGACGAAGCGCTTCGCGGAGACGTCCTTTAGGGTGTCTTCCTTACCATCAGGCCAGCGGACCACGACCTTGTCAGCCGCACCTGCGTTTCCGAGGCCAAAGCGCAGGCGAAGATCGTTTTGCGAAAGATAGCTGCCGCCGCTGCGCACCTCATTCATCATGTGGAGTTTTCCGGCAGCGACAGTTACTCGCGCGCCAAAGCCAAATACATTCGGCGGCTGTCCTTGAAGTCGTATGGTCAAGGACGACGCTTTGTACGACATGGTGTTGCGTAATAGCGTTGGCGTCTCATTCATGTTGGAGATTAGGATATCGGTGCTGCCAGTGTTGAAGAGATCGCCAAAAGCGACTCCGCGCGAAGAGCGTTTCAGACCGATGCCCGCGCCGCTACGAACCGAGACATCCTCGAAAGTCCCGTCCCCGCGGTTTCTGTAGAGGATTTTGCGCTGTTTGTATGAAGTGTCTCCGAGTGCTTTGTCGACCTCGGGGTAAACGTGGCCGTTGGCCATAAAGATGTCTGGCCAGCCGTCGTCGTCGAAGTCCAGGAAACCACACCCCCAACCGACGAAACTGGTATTCACGCCGAGACCGCCGCGAAAGGTCACGTCGTCGAAGGTGCCATCGCCGCGATTGTGATAGAGCGTGCTGGTGTCCTGCTCGAAATTAGTCTTGACCAGGTCGAATAAGCCGTCGCCATCATAGTCGGCAGCATCGGTTCCCATGCCGCTCTGTTCGCGGCCGTCTTCGTTGTAAGCGACTCCTGCAAGCGCTCCCACCTCGCTGAAGGTGCCGTCACGGTTGTTGCGATAGAGCAGGCTGGCGGTCGAATCATTGGCGACGTAAATGTCCGGCCAGCCGTCGTTGTTGTAATCGACAACCAGAGGCGTGAAACCGTAGTGCTTGTCATTCAGAATGCCGGCCTTTTCAGTAACATCTTCAAATTTGCCGTTTCCGGTATTTCGATAGAGCGTGTTCTTTGCACCCCTGAGTCCACGCGGTCCGCACATCACGGGTACGCCGCGCCACTTGCAGGTCTCTCCGTGTCCGGCATCGTGGCTCGTGGCTTCGGCGAAATCGACGTAGCGGGTCACAAACAAGTCGAGGTGTCCGTCGCGATCGTAATCAAGAAAAGCCGCGCCGGTACTATAGCTGTTTTCAGCGGTAATCAGGCCACAGTCTCGAGTCACGTCGGTAAATGTTCCATCACCGTTGTTACGGTATAGCGCATTCTGACCGTAGAAGGTAACGAAGAGATCGAGCCAGCCGTCGCCGTTGTAGTCGCCGACGCACACACCTTGTCCCCATCCATGACGTGCCAGTCCGGCTTTCGCGGTTACGTCGGTGAAGGTGCCATCGCGGTTATTCTTGTAGAGCTTGTTGGTGGGGGCGGGGCCCGTGATAGGAGACAAGGTCGAGCCATTCACCAGGAAGAGATCGAGCCAGCCGTCGTTGTCGTAGTCGAACATGGCGACTCCACCGCCGGTGGTCTCGAGGATATAGCGCTTTTCATGGATGCCGCCGACAGTTGTCCGCTCATTCAGCCCGGCTATAGAAGCAAGGTCTATAAAATTGGCTACAGGTGCGCCGGTCTTGGGTTGCACCTGTGGCTGAGGATGCGCAGACGCAATTTGGGCCAGCAATTTCGGCGGCGCGGATCCGGCCATGCCCGCGCCACAAAGCAAGCCGAGCATTCCGCCCCGTGAAAGTCTCATTGGAAGAAGCCTCTCTGGACCGCGATGACGCGATGCTTCATGGAGCTTCAGTCTCCTCGCTGGTGATCGGTGCATCCTTCAACAACGTCGACGAAGGAACCGCCTTGTTCATCTTCTGAGCGGTCTTCTGCAAGGTGTAGCCGCGCTCGCGTTTCTGCTTCAATTCGGTAAGCCTGGCATTCCACTCCGTCGCCTGAGCGGTATCGCCCATCCTCATCGAAGCGCGGGCCAGCAGGTAGTATGGGCCGTCCAGGTCCGGGCTATGCCCACAAATTCGCCGGGAAATATCAACACCGGGACGTTACAGGCGGTGTGGGTCACAACCTTCCGCAGGAGTCCCCGAATGCTTTTGCTCAAGCTGTAATCGACGTTGATGCGAGGTGACGGTGCACCGTGCAAGCGCAAGCCCTGCCATGGACTTGCCTACATGAACTTTGACAACCAAAAACTACTTAGCGAAGTGAGTAATGGCGAGCCATCCACACATGAAGATCAAATGGCGCAACTCAGGCAGGCCGTATCGCTTTCGTACGCGTAGTACGCGGCGCCTCGTATGTCAAGCTCGAATGATTGGAAGTCGGATGCCGAACCTTCGAGGCGCGTCCGCTCTCGCGCATTCGTCGATCGGCTTCCAACCAGGAGGGTAGTTCTTCTTCGGGCTGAGTCCAGTGCGCGACCGAAGCTTCGTCACACCAGTTCAGAAGTCGCGGCATGACCTTCTTGTGTGGTCCAGTCGTCATGTACTCTCGCATGCTTTCCGCATCGTTCCAGGCAGTAAGTGTCCAGAAGGCCCAGTGCCGGTCAGCCAGTACCGCGCCGCGCCGGAATCCACGAGATCGCTGTACCTGCCTCAAAGTGCTCAGCAGGGAAACAAAGAAAAACGGAAGAAATCGCGGTGACCGGATTCTTAAGCGGGTAAGGCTGACAAACATCATGCGCGACTCGTGTCTCCGGCTAGGGACCAGTTCTGAAAATATTTAACCAAAGTTCAAGGCTTGCCGCTGACGCTCAAGCGTCCAAGTCCGCAAAGGTTATACGTCAAAAGGCCGCCGGGCATAAGTGAATGGCCGCTGGCACAGTTCAGCGCGCGTACTTCGGGCCAGACTGTCTAGAAGTTGCTGTGATGATTGCGAGTATCATCAGTTGGCATGGAGTGGCGATGGAGGCGAACGTTCAACTCGTCGAAGACAGCACTGCCTCCCCGTGGAATCTTAATGCCGAGATCCGCACGCTCCTAAGAGTCGCGATTCCTGTCGTTCTCTCCGAGCTTGCCTGGATGCTGATGTCGGTGGTCGACACTATCATGGTGGGCAGGCTGAGCCCGGAAGCAATCGGCGCGGTCGGCCTCAGCAGCGGGCTTTATTATGTTCCGGCCCTCTTCGGAGTCGGGCTGTTGCTCGGCCTCGACGCTCTCGTTTCACAGGCATACGGTCGGGGCGATGATCGGGACTGCCGGCAATGGCTCACCCAAGGCCTTTACATCGCCTTATTCGTGAGCCTGCCGATCATGGCTATCGTCGTCTGTGTACCCACAGCCTTGCCACATTGGGGCGCCAACCCCGTTGTCTCCACCGAGGCTTCGGCTTACCTCAAGCTTTTGAATTGGGGAACGCCTTGCCTGCTGGCGTATGCCGCGTTACGCCGCTATCTTCAGGGAATGAGTGTAGTCAAGCCGATCACCTTTGCTCTAGTGTCGGCTAACCTCATTAACCTGGCAGGGAACTGGGCTCTCATCTACGGGAAGCTCGGTCTGCCTACCTTAGGAATTCAAGGTTCCGCGATTTCCACCGTCGCCGCGCGGCTCTATATGGCCCTCTTTCTGCTCGTCGTTGCTTGGAACCATGAGCGAAAACGAGGCTTCGCCCTGTTTCGTGGCTGGCCGGGACCGGACCGCCTTCGCATTCTTCGGATCCTAAGACTCGGCGTCCCGGCGGCGACCCAGATGATCTTCGAGATCGGAGCGTTCAGCGCTGCGACTGTCATTGCCGCAAAGCTGAGCCCGGAAGCCCTTGCCGCACATATGATTGCATTGAATATCGCAAGTGTTACTTACATGGTTCCGTTAGGCATCTCTGCGGCAGCGGCAGTCACAGTGGGACACGCCATCGGGGCGGACATTCCTGCCCAGGCACGCCGCGCGGGTTGGCTGGCGGTCAGTCTTGCGGCGGGGTTCATGGCAATCATGGCGCTTCTACTGACCATCTTCCCACGCTCCATCATTCGGATCTACACGCCCGACCGGCCGGTGATCTCTATCGGAATCTGGTTGCTCGCGCTAGCTGCCGTGTTCCAGATCTTCGATGGAATTCAGACAGTAGCCACCGGGGCGCTGCGCGGCTTGGGCCACACTAAGATGCCTATGATCTTCAATCTGCTAGGATACTGGGCCATCGGGCTACCGTTGGGCTATTTTCTCTGCTTTCACGCAAAGCTGGGCATTTACGGCGTGTGGATCGGCCTTACTCTGTCGCTGATGTTCATCGCCTCGCTCGTTCTTCTCGAATGGAAGAAGAAGTCCGCGGAATTTCGGAGAAGAGCCTGATAAAGGCCGGGGAGCACGGCATGATGAAAACCGTGCTGCTATGTCCGATAACAGATATTCTGTAAACCAAACATATAGACGCAAAGTAGAAATGTCCCGCTCTCTGCAAAGTTGAAATGCCCGGCCTCCCCTTCGAGGAGTGCTGCCACGCCATCGAGAGCCGCCTGCTACGCTGACAGCATGCTGTTCTCCTGAACGGAGTGCGACTTCCCTTTGCAGGTAATTCAGTCCGTCAATGGTACCTTCCATCATTTCGACTTGGCCCGCGAGCTGGCAGCGCGCGGGCTGCTGAAGCGGATCTACTCGAGTTTTCCCTGGCATCGGCTTCGCCGGGAAGGTCTCGCACGGCAATATGTCCGGACGTTACCGTGGGTGCACACGGCCGCCGTGCTCGGAGAACGCCTGTGCAAACTCCCTCCCAAAATGACCCAAAATCTGGCCTCCCTCGATATGTGGCTGTTCGATCAATGGGTATCACGGCGAATCGAACCCTGCGACGTCTTTGTGGGTCTCTCCGGCTCCGCGCTAGAAACCGGTCGAACGGTGCAGCGTCGCGGAGGCAGGTACGTCTGCGATCGAGGATCCTCGCACATCCGCTATTACAACGACATCCTGAAGGAGGAATATCAGCGTTGGGGCGTCCCGTTTCAAGCGGTAGATGCCCGCGTCATGGAACGCGAAGAAGCCGAGTATGCACAGGCGGACGCAATCTCGGTTCCTTCAAACTTTGCCCGCCGCACATTCCTCGAGCGAGGAGTTCCTGGAGTCAAGGTCGTCCAAATACCTTATGGCGTTCGATTGGACCGATTTCGTCGGACCGCGCCGCCGCCGACCGACGGATTCGAGGTTCTCTTTGCCGGATCCGTTTGTTTGCGTAAAGGATTTCCGTATCTTCTCGAGGCGTTTCAGATGTTGCGGCACCCTCGGAAACGTCTACGACTTGCCGGAGCCGTCGACGCATTATCGAGACCAGTCCTTGATCGAATGGATCTGACCAATGTTGAGGTTCTCGGTGCTGTATCTCAAGCGGCGCTCGCCGAATGCATGAGCACCAGCCATGTGATGGTCCTGCCATCCATCGAAGAAGGTCTGGCGCTGGTTCAGGGACAAGCGATGGCTTGTGGCTGCCCCTGATCAGCTCCCTTCATTCCGGTGGCGAAGATCTCTTTGTGGATGGCGTTGAGGGTTTTCTGGTGCCGATCCGGTCTCCTCAGGCTATTTACGAACGGTTGGTCCAGATCGCCGACGATCGAGAACTGCAGCGCCGCATGAGCGAGGCCGCGATTGCACGGGTTGCCAGGAACCAGGGCTGGACCGCGTATGGGGAGAATTACTCCCAATTCCTGCAGAAACTAATTCAAGGATGAGCTCGCGGGTAGGCTGAACTACATCTTGTATCGGCCCATATCCTCATCGTTGAGATTTTCCAACCATCGGCGAAGCTCTTCCGAGGAGGCAGAATCGGCTGTGTTCGGGATGACCTTGGCGATCTTCAACACATCTTCGCTGACGTAAATCGGGCAATCGGTGCGCAGCGCCAACGCAATCGCGTCCGATGGTCGAGCGTCAAGCGTTACAGCTTCTCCATTCTGCTCCATCCAGATGACAGCATAAAACGTGTCATCCCTAAGCTCAGTAACCACTACACGTTGCACCTCAGCGTTTAAGCCATGGATGAGGTTTTTCAGCAGGTCATGAGTCATCGGACGAGGGGTTGAGGACTTCTCCACTTCGAGCGCAATTGCGTTTGCTTCATAGAGCCCGACCCAAATTGGCAGCACGGTGTCGCTGGCGACATCCTTCAGGATTACGATCGGGGCGTTGGTTGAAGGATCGACCATCAATCCGCGAATCTTCATTTCAATATCCATGGTATCTACCTCCTTCGAAGCAATCCGTGGTTCATGAGACTGCGATGCCAACGAGACTGTTTGGGAAAGCTGCCGTTATGCGGACCGCGACATAACTCCCGGGAGCCGGCAGGATCGTGCTGCTTGCAGTAAAGTTCAAGGTCTTATTCTGAGTCGTCCGCCCGATGACCTGGCTCCGCTGTTGATTGTGACCTTCGACCGCAGCTTCATAGGTCTTCCCTATCTGTAGGGAATAATTGATCCTTTGGATTTCGCGCTGGCGCTCTAGTAAAGATTGAAGCCGCCGTGATTTCTCTTCATCCGGAATCGAGTCGGGCATGTGGATAGAAGGCGTATTCGGCCGGGGTGAATACTTGAAGGCGAAGACCGCATCGTACTGCACCTCCGCAAGAAGATCCATAGTCTCTATGAAATCGTCAGCCGTCTCTCCTGGAAAGCCGACAATGATATCGGTCGTCATACTGATTGAGCGTTTGGCGGCGCGAACCCACGAAACCCGTTCAAGATACTGTTCCCGGGTATATTCCCTGTTCATGCGTTGAAGCACGCCCGAAGAACCACTTTGCACCGGCAGGTGCACGTGATCGCACAATTCTGGAACCGAGTCGATGGCCGCGACAATATCCCGGGTAAAGTCTCGGGGGTGCGAAGTAGTGAAACGCACCCGCCGGATTCCTTCCAACTCTCCGATAGCAGCCAACAATTCTGCGAAGCTGCGCTTCCCTTCCGGATCGCGGTATGAATTCACATTCTGACCAAGCAGCTGGATCTCGGAGTATCCGCTGTCCGCCATCCGCCGCGCCTCCATCAGCACCGAAGTGGACGTGCGGCTGCGTTCTTTACCCCGCGTATAAGGAACGACACAGTACGCGCAGAACTTGTCGCAGCCTTCAATGATCGTGATATATCCGCGGTAAGGGTTGGTGCGCGCGGTAAATTCAGTTTCGAACGTCTCTTCGGTCTTCCGGTCATCGAGACCCGTAATGCGGGTCTCTCCTGCTTCGAGACGGGCGATCATCTCGGGCAGTTTGCGGTAAGAAGCCGATCCCGAAACGAGCGAGACATACGGGGCGCGGTCGAAGATCCGCTCGCCCTCTTGTTGCGCCACACACCCGAGAACCCCAAAGCGCTTGCCTTGTTTATGCAACTTCTTGTAGTCGTTCAGCCGATTGAAGACTTTCTGCTCAGCTTTGTCGCGGATCGAGCAGGTGTTGTAGAGGATCAGGTCTGCCTCTTCCTCTACATGAACCTGGGCGTAGCCCTGCTGTTCCAGCGTCCCCACGACTTTCTCGGAGTCGTGGGCATTCATCTGGCAGCCGAACGTCTCCAAGTAAAATGTTTTGCTCTTCTCGGTCAATTGCCTGTCCAAGCCTGAGTATACAGCGTGCGTTCTCCGCTAAAAAAGCAGTGACGCAAGTGAACGCTCCACCGTTGGTCAGGGATGAACTTGAACGGTGGTTCTCGCCCGAGCACTTAGCAAGATAAGGCTGCCCATAACTCCAGCCGCCAAGGACGCGGCCAGAGTGCCAATCTTCGCGATGTCAACGATTGTGTCCGTTTCTATTGCCAGACCCGCGATAAAGAGCGACATGGTAAATCCGATGCCGCACAGACAACTGGCGCCGAAGATCTGCTTCCATAGGATCCCGGCTGGCGCCGAACCTAGCTTTGTCTTCTCTGCCGCCCAGGCGAAGCTGATAATCCCCAGTGGCTTACCGGCGACCAGTCCGAAGAAAACTCCTAACGCCACGGGATGACGCAAGGAACTCTCTATCTGACCAAGGATGTGGACGCCCGCATTCGAGAACGCAAACACCGGCATGATCAGAAAGCTGACCCATGGCTGCAAGGAATGCTCAATGCGATGGAGTGGCGTGTCCACCTTCTCGCATTGGCTGGCCAAGGTGTGGATGACGGCGTGGGCCTCAGCCGAGTTGACATCGGCACGCTCGAATCGATCTAGAAGTCGACGGCATTTCTCGACAAAACCGGTCTTCTCGATCTTGCTTTTCACCGGTATGGAGAAGGCCAGCAAGACGCCGGCGATCGTGGCATGAACTCCCGATTGCAACACTGCGAACCAGACGAAAACTCCGATAAACGCATAGACTGCGGGCTGGCGGATCCCCGCCCAATTCGCAAGAAAGGAAATCCCCACACCGGCCAAACCGAGACCAAGGCTGACATAAGAGATATGCGCCGTGTAGAAGAGGGCGATCACCAGCACGCCGAAGACATCGTCAACAATCGCCAAAGCCGCAACAAACACCTTGAGCGAAGCGGGAACCCGGCTACCCAACAGTGCGAGCACTCCGAGCGCGAAAGCGATGTCCGTCGCCATCGGAATGCCCCATCCCCGCGCATGGATGGTGCCCCGGTTCAGCGCTAGATAGATAAGCGCCGGGACGATCGAACCGCCTAGCGCAGCCATGAACGGGAAGGCCGCCTGGCGGAAGGACGAGAGTTCGCCGATCAACACTTCGCGCTTGATTTCGAGCCCTACCAGGAAAAAAAGATTGCCATCAGCCCGTCATTCACCCAGAGATGCCGGCTCCAGGAGAGAACGTAGTGGCCCACTCCGAGGGTGAAAGTGGTGTGCCAGATGGCATGGTAATTTTCCGCCCACGGAGAATTAGCCCAGACCAGCGCGGCCAGGGTCGCCGCCAGCAACAGGATGCCTCCGGCTGCTTCCATCCTGGCGAAACGGGTGAAAGGACTAATGATGATGTCGATCGGGGCACGTGCAGCAGTCGAGGTGGATGTCGTCGGCGACATTCAGATCCTTTCAGGCGAGACACACTTTCTGGACACCCAGCGAGTGCCTGACGCGGGCCTGCACTCGCGACTTTAGCACGATCCAAGTGGTGAAAAGCGTTTGAATTCAGCCACGCTGCAGAAGGGACGGCTTCGCTGCCAGGAAGTTGGCGAAGTAACGGACGTAGTAGAGCGATATTCTCGCAAGCACGGCCAGGCGGACCGGAGCTGGCGCCGGTCTCGTAGAAGGTGTTTCTTGCGAAGAGCCGTGCTGACGCTTAGCGGCATCGATCAGCTAAGGCAAACCTGGTTTTTGCCCTCGCACTTGGCTTTATAGAGCGCGCTGTCGGCACGGTGAATGAATTCTTCCTTTGTCCAGGTCTCGGCTTCGACCAAGGTTGAGACGCCGATCGAAATTGTGATGAACCGGTCGTCTACTCCGCAATCGGTGACTGCCAGGCGCAGACGCTCGGCCGCCTCTGAAGCGGCTTGCCTCGTGGTACTCGGCAAGAGCACTGAAAATTCCTCGCCTCCAAAGCGAGCGACAGTATCGCTTGCACGAAAACTTTTCTTCATGATCTCGGCAACGCTCTTCAACACCAGATCGCCTCGATCGTGCCCCAGGGTGTCGTTGACCGACTTGAAGTTGTCGACGTCGATGATCATTAACGAAAGTGGCCGGCTGTAGCGGATCGCTGTCGACAACTCGGCCTCGAGCGCCGCATCGAAAGCGCGCCGGTTTAACAGATTCGTAAGACCATCGGTAACCGCCAGCGCTCTCAGCTTTTCATTTGCTTCTTCGAGCGCTCTCTGGGAGTTTTGCAATTGCCGTTCGGCATATTTCTCCGCCGCGATATCCACTGCCAGTCCGGCGACATACTCCTGCCCGTGAGAGTCTTTGAACGGAAACTTGTAGGACCGCCAGTGCGCGGAGGATCCACCTTCTCCGGGGTCCGCTTCCTCGTCAAAGGTCAGCATCTTCCATTGCCGCAGGACGGAGAGATCGTTGGCTCGGAGAGTGGCTGCCGTCTTCATCGGCCACAGTTCCGAATCGGTCTTGCCCAGCCACTCCTCCCGGCTGATGTGGAAACGGTCGGCGCATCGTTGGTTGTAGTACACAATCCGGCCTTCGGCATCCTTCATGAGCGCCAGAAATGGTGAACTATCCATAAATGCATGAAAGAGGCCTTGACTCGCGCGCAACTCCTCTTGGATCAGTTTTCCTTGCACAGCAGACCTACGCCACAATGCCTGGAAACGTCGCATGCTGATCTGTTTGACCGCCTGCTCGGCGAGCAACCGCAATGCCTCGATCTGGGCGTCGGATAAGACGCGCGGCTTCCGGTCGATGACGCACAACGATCCCAACCGAACTCCATCCATTAGCTCCAGGGGTACTCCGGCATAAAAGCGGATGCCTGGGTCGCCGGTCACCAACGGATTGTCCGCAAAGCGGGTGTCGCGGGTGGCATCCTCCACCAGCATCAGATCGTCCTGAGCGATGGTATGCGCACAGAATGCGACCTCACGAGGAGTCTCTCTGACCTCCATTCCGATGCTTGCCTTGAACCATTGGCGCTGGCTGTCCACCAGCGTGACCAAAGCGATCGGCGTCTCACAGATTACCGAAGCAAGACGGACCAGGTTGTCAAACTCATCTTCATGACCGCTGTCCAGCAGTTCGGTCTCCTCAAGCACGCGAAGACGTTCGAGCTCGTTCTGGGGCAAGTTCTGAGGCAAGGCCGGGATTCTCTGCACAGGAACTCCATGTGTGAAGCTTCAGGCTACTTCATCGACAGTTCATTCTCACTTGCTTAATCGCGTGACGGCAGAATCCTTAGCCTTTCCAGGGAAGTCCTTTCCAGGGAACTTATGCTCTAGGGAACGTATGGATGCGCCCGGTCAACGGCCATGGTTGGTCGAAACTGTTAAACTTAGACAGTGCGATCGATTCGATGGGATGCGGGTGATTTCATCCGCGGGGTTATAGGAGAACAGCCATGGCAGAACCGGCTATCAATGGGAACAACGGAAACTACGCGGGTGCAAGTCAGCTCCGGCTGAAGCTCGGCTTGGCTGAGATGCTCAAAGGCGGCGTCATCATGGATGTGATGAACGTGGAGCAGGCGCGCATCGCCGAAGAAGCCGGAGCGGTCGCCGTAATGGCCCTCGAGAGGGTCCCGGCGATGATCCGCGCCGAAGGCGGCGTGGCTCGCATGGCCAACCCAAGGCTGATCAAGTCAATCATCGCGGAAGTCTCCATTCCAGTCATGGCCAAGGCACGTATCGGCCACTTTGCCGAAGCTCAGGTGCTGCAGTACCTGGGCGTCGATTTCATCGACGAATCCGAGGTACTGACGCCCGCTGATGAGACCCATCATATCGACAAACACTCGTTCACAACTCCCTTCGTCTGCGGAGCCCGCGATCTAGGAGAAGCGCTGCGCCGCATCTCGGAAGGGGCAGCGATGATCCGCACTAAGGGTGAAGCCGGCACCGGAGATGTTGTCCATGCTGTCAAACACATGCGTCAGATCGTGAAGGAGATGAAGGCCTTGACGGTGCTCGGCGAAGAAGAACTTTATGCCGCTGCCAAGGAACATCGCGCTCCCTATGAATTGATTCGCATGGTAGCGAAGACCGGCAGGTTGCCCGTTCCCAACTTCTCGGCCGGCGGTATCGCCACCCCCGCCGATGCAGCCCTGATGATGCAGTTGGGTGCCGAGGCCGTGTTTGTCGGCTCCGGCATCTTCATGAAGGAACGGGCAACGCCGCTCGATGTCGAAAACAATCCAGCGGAGCGGGCCGAGGCAGTCTCTCGCGCCAAGGCGATCGTCATTGCGACCACCCACTATGACAATCCCAAAATCCTGGCCGAAACCAGCGAAGAGTGCACCGGAGCGATGAAGGGGCTTGCTGTTGCCGCCCTGGAAGAGTCTCAATTGCTGCAGACCCGAGGCTGGTGAAGACGGCTCAAATCGAGAGCGCCGTTCGCGACGGAGGATTTTTGGAAAATGGCAAGCACCCCCTGGTCGGCGTCCTCGCCATTCAAGGCGACTACGCTGCTCATGCCCGGGCACTGATCGACTCCGGAGCGGAACCCGTGATGATCCGTACCGCGGAAGAGTTGGTCGGCCTCGATGGTCTGATCATTCCCGGAGGCGAATCGACGACCATGCTCCGTTTTCTGGAGCGGGACGGCTTTCTCGGCGAGCTCAAGAAGTTCGTGGAAACGAAGCCTGCTTTCGGCACTTGCGCAGGGTGCATCTTGTTGGCCAAAGAAGTCCTTCATCCCGCCCAACCGAGTCTCAGCGTACTCGATGCGGCGGTCGAGCGGAACGCCTACGGGCGTCAGATTGATAGCACGATCCTCAGTGCAGAGACAAGCCTCCCGGGGGGACCTCTCGAAATGGTATTTATCCGTGCTCCGCGAATGACCAAGGTGGGCGATGATGTCGAAGTGCTCGCCGACCGGGAGGGCTTTCCGGTGTTGGTGCGGCAGGGCCACCTGATGGCTGCCACCTTTCACCCTGAACTCTCGGCCGATCGCCGCGTCCATCAGCTTTTTGTCGACATTGTGAAGCGCAATCTCAATGGTCGACGCTCATCTCAGCCCGTCGAGGAAGCCGTCTATACTGAGCTAGACGTGCGGACCCAGTAACGAACCGGACGCGGAGCGAGGCCATCGCTGACACCGGATCATCCTTGATAGAGCATCTTCTTCCCGCCAGAATTTGGTTGCCGCCTACTAATGGTGCGCTTCACGGCATCCCCCTGGATCGATTGATGAAGTTCAATCTTGTGACGATCTTCGTCCTGTTCTTGCTCGCGCAAATCCTGCTGATCCTCCCTATCTTTCGCCGCCGCCCTCGTGACCAGCAACCCCGAATCTGGCTCGCCGAGTCTCTGCCGTTACTCTTATTTGGCGCAGTCTACGTATGGATGGCAATGACCGCGCAGCGCCTCTGGGCAGACGACCGCTACGAGGGGCCATCTCTCACCGCGATGCAGGTCGAGGTTGTGGGGGTGCAGTTTCAATGGTATTTCCGCTATCCCGGCGAGGATGCGACCTTCGGCTCGACTCGGCCGGAGCTGGTCAACGCCGCGGCCGGCAACCCCCTCGGGCTCGATCTGCGCGACTCTGAAGGAGACGACGACATCGTCAGCAGCGAATTAGTTTTGCCAGTAGGACGTGAAGTCGATCTTCGCCTGCGCGCCCACGATGTGATCCATGGCTTCTTCATACCCGGCATGAGGCTCAAAGAGAATGCCGTCCCCGGGCTGACCTTGCATGTTCATTTCACCCCCGAGACGGCCGGAACATATCCGATCCTCTGTACCCAGGTCTGCGGCTTGGGACATGGACACATGCAGGCCCGCCTGCGGGTTCTGCCCGCAGCGGAGTTCGCCGATTGGCTGCAAGCCCGGGAGGGGAAACGGCGGGCAGAAGAAGCCGCGATCAAAGGCGGCGTATGAGCACCGATCCAGAGATTGATCCGGAGACTGATCCAAATGTTGACCCCGAGATCGACCGGGCAAGCTGGGGCGCCAGGATGGATGCCGGTTCGACTACGAGCGATCGTTTACCCCGAAGATGGCGGAACGCGCTGCGCCCGATCTTTACCACCGAACACCGCGTGATTGGCATTGAATATTTAGTGTTATCGCTGGTTGCGGTCGCGGCGGGCACGGTGCTCTCTTTGGTCATGCGCATTCATCTCGTCTGGCCGGAGCTGGCTGTCCCTTTCTTCGGTCAGGTCAAGCCGGAAGACTATCTCGCTCTGGTGACCATGCATGGCACGCTCATGGTCTTTTTCGTCCTCACCACGGCGCCCCTCAGCGGCTTTGCCAACTTGGTCGTGCCGGAACAACTCGGCGCCAGCCGTATGGCGCTCCCTACCCTGAACGCCGTCTCTTTCTGGATGACCGCTGGCGCGCTTCTCATCCTGCTGGCGGCTTTTGCCGTCCCCCAGGGAGCGCCGATCTCGGGTTGGACAAGCTACCCCCCGCTCAGCGCCGTGGCCGCTGCCGGCCCAGGACAGGCCTTGGGCATGGATCTCTGGCTGGCCAGCCTTACTGTCTTTTGTCTTGCATCCTGGCTTGGCTCCCTCAATCTTCTCGCCACCATCCTTAATGAACGCTGCGAGGGCATGACCCTGATGCGATTGCCGCTGACGGTATGGTCATGGCTGGTTGCTTCCCTGCTGGTGCTGATTTCCTTCAGCGTCCTTCTAGCGGCGTTGTTGCTGCTCTTTTCCGACCGACATTACGGCACCAGCTTTTTCATCCCCGCCGGCGACCTGGTGGCTGGCCATGTGCGCTCTCGCGGAGACGGCTCGCCGCTGCTTTGGCTGCACCTTTTCTGGTTCTTCGGGCACCCGGAAGTCTATATCGCCGTTCTTCCCGGAATGGGAATCACCTCTTCCCTGCTCGCGAATTTCAGCCGAAGACCCATCGCCGGATATCCGATGATGGCAATGACTACGGTGCTGATTGGTTTGCTCGGTCTGGTCGTCTGGGGGCACCACATGTTCGTTAGCGGGATGAACCCCTACGCGGGAACCGCCTTCGCGCTCACCACGATGGCCATCGCCGTGCCAAGCACCGCAAAGGTCCTCAGTTGGCTGGCGACCATCTGGGGCGGAGGACTGAGGCTCACTACGCCTATGCTTTTCTCGCTGGGATTCGTCTCACTCTTTATCGCCGGCGGCCTGACCGGTCCCGTTCTTGCGCAACCGGCCCTCGATGCTTACTTGCATAACACGTATTTCGTCGTTGCTCACTTTCATCTGATCATGGCTATGGCGGGTGTTTTCTCCATCTTTGCCGGCGTGTACTATTGGTTTCCGTTGATGACCGGAAGGTTGATGAACGGGACGCTCGGCAAGCTCCACTTCTGGATCACCCTGATTGCCGCCTACGGTGCTTTTTTTCCCATGCACTTCGCCGGCCTGGCCGGAGAACCGCGGCATTACTCCCAACTAAGCGGAACGACACCGCTCCTCGAAAACCTGCTTCCACTGCAGCGAGGCATTACCTTTTCGGCCGTCATCCTGGCATCCGCCCAACTCATTTTCCTCGCCAACCTGCTCTGGAGCATCATGAGAGGCGAAGTGGCGCCCCCGAATCCGTGGCAGGCGACAACGCTTGAGTGGGCGCCTTCGATGGCGAGAATTGTGAAGACTTCCACATCCGGGCTCGACCCTTCGGCATCGAAATTTCATCAAAATATTGCGTGTCGCGCTCCATATGAATACGGACTTCGTCCAAATGGATTGGACTTCATAATGCAGTGTGATCCGAACACAAAAGCGGAGTAATCTCTTAGACAACGGAGTTCGTGATGCCCGCCACTTTCACTCGTACGACGCAGGTCGAGCCGGAGCGCAGAGACACAGGAATTGGCGGTAAACCGCCGGTCGACCGACGGCCTACCGGTGGCGGAGGCGAGGGTGATAATTGGGACAACCGCCAACCGGGGCGCCGCGGACCGCGCGAACTGCTTACCCGTTACCGATTAGCGATGACCTTTGCGCTGGCTGGCGACCTGATGTTCTTCGTGGCGCTGGTAAGCGCTTTTTTTGTGCGCCAGGCCTCCGGTCACATCGATGCCAGCAACAACTACATATCGGATTGGCATCCGCTTTCCGTGCCGCCAATTCTCTGGCTCAACACCGCAGTCCTGGTGCTTAGCAGTCTTACCATCGAAATGGCACGGCGCCAGCTCTTCCATGAAATCGATGTCATGGAAGAGTGGTTTGGACTGGGTAAGCCAACCGTGCGTCGCGCGACTCCCTGGCTACTTGCGACCGTCTTCTTGGGGGCTCTTTTCGTGATTGGCCAGTGGATCGCCTGGAAACAACTGTATGCCCAGGGGTTCTTCTACACGACAAATCCGAACAGCAATTTCTTCTACCTGATTACCGGAACCCATGCTTTGCATCTGCTCCTCGGCCTGCTGGCGGTCGGCGGTGCTCTTTGGGCATTGTTTGTACTGAAACGGATTGAATACCGCCAGATCGCCGTCGACTGCACTGCCTGGTATTGGCACGCGATGGGTCTCTTTTGGATCTTCCTCTTCGGACTTCTCGCTTTCTCGCAATGATATTGAGGCTTCCGGCCGCCGGCGTTTTGGCGTTGGCTCTGGCCGCTCCCGCAATGTGCAAGGCCCAAGGCTGCACTCTCTGCCGGGATGCGACGGCCGGCAGCCCGCCGCAAGTACGCAAAGCTCTCCGCCGCGCCATCCCGCTGCTTGCCGTTCCAGCGCTCGCCATCTTTTCAGGAGTCTTGGTGATCGCCCGCGCGATTCCGCCGAAACGGCGGTCAGAGACCGGGCAAAGCGATCAGCCCTTGGCTGGCGGATAGGGTGGTTGCGTGCTTCAACCGAAGTGGATCCCGCGATGGTGATAAGAGCCTCGACCGCACGCAGGACCGCGCGATGCTGCGACGTCCGTGCATTTGCCTACTTGGCTGTAAGCGTAAAGCGCTCCTTCACTTCTGTTGTTAATGTCCCCGCTTTTGGATCCGCGACGCGGTACATGGTCGCCTCCGCCCGCGTCCCGCTCACCTCGAGAACAACGTAGTTGAAGTTTGGGTTGGCTGGATCCCGATAAAGGTCTTGCGAACTTCGCAAGTAGAGGGGATAAGGCTTCGCTCCCCCGCCTCCGCTGACGATATAGCTGATCCCACCATGCTCAAATCTCTCGTAATTGTGGACGTGCCCCGAGACCACGATGAACTTGGCGCGCGCCAGCGCCGCCTGCCCCTCAAGATAGCGCCGCAGCTTGATCTCTGCCGGCTGGGGAATATCCGCGATAACCTCGCTCTGCAAGTCGTTGATCAGCGGCATATGAGTCAGGAAGAAAACGAAATTTATCTCGGGGGGCAAGTGGGCCAACTGGGAAGCCAGCCACCGCTGTTGCGGCGCGTCGTCGTTGAACGAGCGGCTCGGATGCCCAGAGTTCGTGTCCAATGCGATCAAATAGACGCTGCCGATCTGGACGGAATACCACCGTCGATCTCCGAGCCAGGAAAACTGATCAAAGTAGTTGGCCAGCCCCGGGCGCTCCAAAGGAACTAATTCATGGTTCCCAAGCGCCGGATAGACCCGCAAATTCGCCGCTATCCAGGGCGCTGTCTCCTGCCTGTAGACCTCCCAGTCCTTTTTCAATCCTCCCTGAAACGGCAGATCTCCGGAGACAAACAAGGCATCCGGCTTTTCCTCCGCGATCCGATCGACCAGCCACTTCCGCACTCGTGGGTTGGTGTCCGTGGTATTGGATGGAGCCGTAAAACGCATGTCGCCATAGACAATGATCTTGAGATCTTGTCCCGGGCGAATGGCGCCGACCACAAAGGTGGGCTTTCCAGAGAGATCGTCAGCAGGAACATCCTGGGCGAGCGATCCGGCTCCGGCGATGAATGATAGGCTGCAGAGAAACAGACGTGCTACCAACAAGCTCCATTGTCGCGCTGGCCCGTTCGTAGGACTCGCCGTCAGGAGCCGAACGATCAACAAACGCCGCCACCTACGAAGTGCACGATCTCGAACCGGTCTGCAGCACGGATCGGCGCTGTTTCCCAATTCGAACGGGCGACGATCGCGCCATTGTGTTCCACGGCAACACGATCGCTCTTGAGCCCCAGGACCTCGATCAGATCATTCAAATAGACGCTTCCCTCGAGTTCAGGGAATTCTCGTTCCTGCCCATTGATTGTCACCTTCATGTTTCGCCAGCTTACCACTTCGGTGAGAAGCGATTCCGCGGCGGCCTTCTAAATGCCGTGCCCCGCCATTGAAAATCTCTCTTTCGCCCGTCTTTGGTATAACTGTTCGAGGTGCCCGAATCCCCATTGTCAAGTTATCTCTAGAGCAGTGGTCGAGGTTGAGAAGCAGTAGCGGTAAGTTGCTACCGTTGCCCGATCTCTTCGCGGTCGAGCTAGTGTCTTTGACCCGCGCTCGCATGAGGCCCTGGAAAATAGTTCTGACTATCTGGCTCCTTTGGACTGCGAATCTGGTCCAACTTCCTTCCGCGTTGGGTCAGGCTTCGCTGCAAAAACTCGCAGTCGTTCCCGAGCAACCGCCGCCGAAAACAGAAATTTCGCAACCGATCCCGTCGTCCAATAAGGCGATCCCCTTACCTCAGGTCGCCGACCAGGCGGAAGAGCTTGATCGCAAGCTCGCGAAGATCAGCAGCCATTTGCAAACCAAGCCGGAGGAGATTGCGCCGGATGCCGTCATCGAAACCCAAGCCAAAGAAATCAGGGAGCGTGCTCAGCGACTCGATAGCTTCCTCGATGGTTTGTCGGACATCCTTGAACTCCGGGATGAACTCGTCTACTGGCGCGCCCTTGATCATCGCTCCAGTGAACAACGCAGGCTTCTCTCGGCCCGTGCCAACGAACTGCAAAGCCAGATCCTACAACTCGACGAAGAAGAATCTCGTTGGCAAGCTACAGGAAATCAGATCGACGACGCTAGCGGAATTGAAGTAGTCGCGGCACGAGTGCAACAGGAACTGAGTGCGATAAAGACCATCCGCTTACAGGCGCAGGAGCAGCTGAACCAAGTTCTTACCTTGCAAAATCAGCTTTCCCAGACGGGACGTCAAGTCTCCGACGCGCTCACCAGGCTCGTCGAGGCCGAGGACCGGTTTCGCGGTCATCTCTTCGAACGCGACAGTCAGCCGCTGTGGGCCCCGCTCCGCTACCACCAGCTCGACCAGCCGTTCGGCGCTCTACTCCGCCGTTCAGGCGACCAGGATGTCCGGACCGCCGGCGAATTTCTCCGTGGAGGCGGCGCAGGACTGATTGTTCTGCCCGCTCTTTACTTCCTCGGTCTGATCGGAGCACTTCGTCTTAAGCACTATTGTGCCGTAGGTCCAGCTGCAAAACTCCCTATCGAGGCCTTCCGGCTATTGGAGCGCCCCTATTCGCTGGCACTGCTAGCCATGCTGTTAGGCAGCACGACCCAGACGGGTTCGGCGCCAGTGAGTATTACCATTGGCCTCTATCTGCTCTGGCTCGGTCTGGTATTTCGCCTCATGCCGCTGCTCATCAAACCCGCCCTGCGGCCTTTGGTCTACCCCCTGTTGCTACTGAATTTACTTGAACTGCTGCGTGCCGCCATGCCTTTGCCGGTGTTGGCTAATCGGCTCATTCTTAACCTGATACTACTTGCGGCTCTGATTACTTACGGGCTACTCGCCCGGCCTTCGAGATTGCTCGCGCTCGATCTCTCAAAAACGAATTTGGCGTTAGTGCGGAGTGCGACATCCATAGGCTTGCTTCTGTTGGCTGTCGCATTAGTAGCTAACGTCTGCGGCCTCGTTTCGCTTTCGCACGTGCTCGGCATCGGCACGTTGTTAAGCGCATTCTTCGGCGTGGCGTTCTACTGCGCAGTCCGCGTGTTGCTCTTATTTCTGCGTATTTTTCTGGACAGTCCCTGGGCCGCCCTGTTTCCTGTCGAAGAGCAGCAAACGATCGCGGTCTGGGGGCCGCGGTTGCTAATTGCGGCTACTGTGTTTGTGTGGCTGACGCACTCAGAGCTTTACGTCTTCCTGATCCATGACGGCTTAGCCGAATTTCTTTCCGAGTTGTTAGCAGCCCCGATCGGATTCGGATCGCTTCACGTCACTCTCGGCAATGTGATCACAGTCCTCCTTATCGTGGGGATAGGTTATAGCTTTGCCAAGGGCTTCAGTTCCCTTCTAAGAAGCATCTTGATTGCCAGACTGCCCCTGCAACGCGGTCTGCCCTATGCCATCTCCAAGGTGACCTATTACTTCCTTGTTCTGCTCGTCTTTGCGGCTGCTCTGAGCAGTGCGGGGGTGGAGCTGAACAAATTCACCGTCATTACTGGCGCTCTTGGAGTCGGCGTCGGCTTCGGATTGCAAAATATCGTCAGCAACTTCGCCTCAGGGCTCATCCTGCTCTTCGAGCGGCCAATCCGGATCGGCGATGTCATTGATGTTGGAGGATTGGTTGGCAGTGTTCGCCGGATTGGCGCAAGATCCAGTACGCTCACTACAGGCCAGGGCGCCGAAGTCATCGTGCCTAATAGCAACCTACTCTCGAACCAAGTCATCAATTGGACGCTGTCCTCTCCCTGGCGGCGCGTCGAAATTCCGGTGGGAGTTGCCTATGGTTCGGATCCCGAAGTGATTATTCAGTTGCTCACCGCCGTTGCCTCCTCAATCCCGGACGTTATGGAGACTCCTCCCCCAGAGGCTTTCTTTCTCGGATTTGGTGATAGCGCATTGAACTTCGAACTCCGCTTCTGGTCGGCGCGACAAGAAATGTGGTTCAAACTGAAAAGTGATGTCGCCATTGCGGTCTCTCGGGCTCTACGGGATGCCGGGATCGAGATACCCTTTCCGCAGCGCGATCTTCGCGTCCGGTCCGTCGATCTCTCGACGAATAAGCTGGAAGACCTGACCAGATCACCTGCAGCGACCGCCCAATCGAACGGTGCAGCATCCAACACCACCGAAGCTCTGCACGATCCAACAACCCAACAAAGCTCCTCCGAAGTCCGTTAACCATTTTCAACACGCGACGGGGAAATGTAAGTGGTCGCCTGTAAGTTCGCAGGGAGAGGTCAGAGTCATGACTTCCACAGTGAGAAAGGCGTCGAGCCTCATTCCACGACGGTTGGTGAATGTTTGTGGCGGTTCTCGCTCTGCTGGCTAACATAACTTAGGAACTTAGACACGAAGACAGTTGTGTCGAAGGTGGCTGCATGTTTCTGTATCTCCACGGGATTGAAAGAGCCCTCGATGGCCTCGAATCGCTGAATCGCCGTCTCCACGGAGAGTGTAGTCTGTTCAGCAAAGAAGACGCCGGTGAACGCTGTGGACCCATCCATGCTATTGCCTATACCACGGTAGGTCTCTGGCGGCATCCCGATGACTGTCTCTCGGGAACCACCGCGGCCATACGCAATAATCGGTCGCCCGCATGCCTGCGCCTCGATGGCCACCAATCCGCAGTCCTCGTCGGCAGCGAAGAGAAGCGCCCAGCAATTCGCATAGGCATGTAGTAATTCAGACTCAGTGAGTCTGCCAAGAAACTTGACTGAAGATCCAGCCAAAGTCCTCAACGCCCCTTCTTCCGGACCAACTCCCACGATTCGCAACTCGCGTCCAAGGCGGTTACACGCAGAGATTAGTAAATCGACCCGCTTCGCCGCTATAAGTCTGCCAACACAAAGATAATAACTGGCTGGTCGCTTGGAGAGATATGCTGCGCTCGTATCTACCGGAGGATAAATCACCGTACTCTCCCTGCGATAATATTTCCAGATCCGGTTCTTGACATAGTCAGAGTTTGCGATAAATCCATCGATCCGTTGAGCCGCAGAAAAGTCCCACAACCTTAAATACTGCGAAACTGGCGTGAATAGGAGGCGGGAAAACCACGACATCTCTCGCCGGAAAGCCGCATACTGATCCCAAAAGGAATGTGGTGGGCTGTGGCAATAACAAAGGTGTAAAGCGTGTTGATCCGTCAATACTCCCTTGGTGGCAGCACCGTCTGCGCTGATTACCAGGTCGTATCCGGATAGGTCTAGACACTCGACCGCAAACGGATAAAGAGGGAGGAGGTGGCGATACATCCGTTTCGCCCCAGGAATTCTGTCTAAGAACGAAGTGGTGATCTTTCTATTTTTTAGCTTAGCGGGCAAGCATTCTTTTCTTACGAAAAGGGCAAAGAAATCGGCCTGCGGATACATCTCAGCGAGTACTTCCAGCACGCGCTCCGAACCTCCAAACGATAAGGAGTAATGATAGGTAATTGCGACACGCGTCGCCGATCGTTCTTCCATCGCGTTCACTTTGAGACCAGATATCCCTCGAGCACGCCCTTGCCATGCGAGCTGCACAACGAGGCTAAATCCGATCTTCCACAAAGGAGACTGAAAGTCGCGCGAAGAAGGTCGAAGGCTAAAAATGCGGGCAATAGCGGCAGCTTTGACCGCTTCCGGATGACCCTCCCCATTCCGCATCCATAGCTATAGGCACGAACCTCATCAGCATGGCTGCTCATCATATCTCTTCGCGGATGGAAAACTGTAAGCCCTCGATCAAATCTACCGCGAACTCCAGCCTCAAGCAGCCGGAAAACATAATCCGTATCTTCGCCTGAGGCAAACGGGGTGCCTGCCCCCACGCCCAGTGATTCATCGAAGCGCATTGAGTTGGCCTCCCGCCCCCGTCGAACAAAGAGTCCGATGCCGACAGAGGTCCGAAAGAGGTTCGTTGTGGCCAGCTCGCAGGAAGATCGAATCCAACGATTACCGCTTACCCGCCCAGAAAGATCCCGAATCCCAACGCTTAACATTCCGTAGTGTGGATTCTGCTTAAAGAAAAGAACCACTCTTTGCAAAAGGTCAGGCGCATACCAGCAATCGTCATCAGGGAATGCCAGGACGTTTCCCGAGGCGTAGCTTAGACCCACATTTCTTGCCCGTGATAGCCCCTGCGAAGATCGAACGTGCTTGATGCTTACGCGATCGGCCCACTCCTCAAGCACCGGCGCAAGACGATCATCGGAATTCTGATCAACAACGATACACTCACACCGTGTGTAGCTACTCTCGTTTAAGGCTGCCAGAAAACGGCGCAGCTCTTCGGTTCGCTCACGCGTCGCCAAAATGAGAGAGAACGTCGGCTTAATAGATCCCACTCTTGATTCCGTTTCCATCACTTGATGAGCACCTCTTCAGGGACAATCCGGCATAGCCGTGAGAACGAAGCAATGGTCATGCCAATTATGCTAAGGATGAGAGCACCTCGCGGTATCGGTGATGCACGGTGCGCCAAGTAAAGTTTTTGTGGAACGAGTTATAGCCATCGGCGGCAAGTTGGAGACGGAGCCCCTTGTTGCGGATCACCCTCTCGATTGCGTCCGCCAACTCCACTGCGGAGCCGCGGGCAACAAGAACCGCACCGCCTTCGGCAAACACCTCGGGAACACCACCTCCCAAAGTCGATACTATGGGTAGTCCGCTGGCCATTGCCTCCACATTTACAAGTCCGAAGGGCTCGTGCCAAACAGATGGAGAGCAAAAGACCGAGGCACGCCGAAACTCCTCGGCTAGTGCTCTAGACGACTGGTAGCCTCCGAACTCCACGTTTCGAGGCGCATGCTGCATGACCTTGCGCGAATAAGCCGTTGCGCCATTACTCGAGCCGAATCCAGTGGCTCCTATCAGACGACCGGTTACCTTGACACCGCGCGCCTGCAAGAGCCACATTGCCTCCACAAATACATGTGCTCCTTTCTCGGGCACTAGCCGTCCTGCAAATAGCACCACCGGTGTGACTTGATTGCTTTGTGATCCTTCCGGGGTTACCTTCGGGAAGAATCTATTTTCATCGGCCCCGTTGTGAATAACGGCCATCTTGTCTAACTTGGGAAATGCGCTCGCCGCCTCCGTCGCGAGATAGTTGCTACAAAAGACCAACTTGTCAGCACGAAAAGAATTTGCAACTTCAGAGGGAAACGAAACCAACAGTGAATTGTGAAGATGGACCACCAGACTCGCGCCTGCGGCTCGCACATCCTTCTCGATGGCCCCGGCGTAGTCAGGGCGGTTGTGTATCCACACTACACAGCCCGGGCTAAGTGCCGTTATTATCGGACGAAGAACTCTCCGCAACAATGGTCGCCTCACACCCCATGGCAAACGGTATCTTCCTCTCAACTTGCTATAATAGTTAAGTCCTGACAGGTGCAATCGCCTTACATGAGGCAAATCCCAACTAGCGTCGCCCCTGGCACACGCGACAACCGTCTCTTCAGCTTCGAACCGAAGCACATTGGCGACCCAACGCTGAAGGGCAGCACCATGGGTATCGGAGAATGAATCAGTCTCCGTAAGAACATGAAACACCGTACCATTCATGCCGTTTCATCCTCTGCAGCCAAGAAAGTCGTATTGTTCGTAACCAGGCGGGAAGCTTTCTTGAGCCCAACGCAAGCCAGGATGTAGAGGATCCATGGAAGGTACTGTGTCGCCATCAAGGTGCGCTCGTCGAGATTGTAGACAAGGGTCAAAAAGACGATGCCAATACACCACTCAATATAGCTTGAGCGACCTGGCGCAAACGCTATAGCAGCATGCCGGAACACGGCGACGAAGGTGCCAGAGACCAGCACAAGTCCGACAATTCCAAGCTCAAGCGTCACATTAAGGAAACCGTTGTGTGCACTTGTTACCACCCAACCGGTAGCGGCGAATATGTGGGACGCCTCCCCGTAGAACAGTGACCAGAATGCATCGAATCCATAACCGCCGATCGGATGCCTTAGAATCGATTCGGTAACTGCCTTCCATATCTGCGTACGTCCGGACACATTGCCTGCCCGGGAGACGAGAGATAGTACCACCGACGGATATTCCTGAATCGCAATCGCGACCCCGCCTACCACGGTGAACGAAACGAACGCAACTTTAAGTATATCTTTGCGCGCTACTCGCCGGAGCAGACGAAGCGTACTAACGAATGCGAAGTACAGCAAGCACATCGCCCATCCGGTGCGAGATTGACTCATCACGATGATGAGCAAACACGCAGAAATATAGCCATAGCGCAGCACCTGACCATAACGAGACATGCTTGTTGTTGTGAGTGCCGGGGTCAATAAGAAGAGCGTCGATTCGGCACAAACATTCTTTTGAGTAAAGAGTCCTTGCCATGCCCCCTCATGCAACTGATGATCTATGCCGTATTGCGGAAACACAACCGCGAGCAGTATGCTCAAGGCGACAACCCCTGCACCGGTCAGCATGATGAGCTCCATTTGCTGCTGTTCACTGAATCGATCGCTGAGATAAAACGCCAGCAGAGTACAGACTACTAAGACGGCACCGCTGCGGAGACTAAGCCCCGCGTCCTGTGACCAGATCGACGAAGCCATTGCCTACAGCGGCAACAGAGACATGAGTGGCATCTGCAAGCAGACGTCGAGGACACGTCTACAGTACGGCAGCATTGCAGAGACACAGAGTAAGACCGCTATCCATGATTGGAGGCTGTCGCGCAAGCCCTCTGAGCCGGAAGTAGTGATGGCGATCTTCCCTTCTCTCGCCCCAAGATCGCTATTCCAGGATGGATGCGCAAAAGAAAACCCGCCATGCACTGCGAAAATGAGCAAAGGGATCAGCAGAATGTAAGACACGGCCAAGTTAGTTACCGGCTGCCCCCGAACGGAGAGGGAGTCAACGCCGGCATAGCGTGCGCTGGTTTGCCACCCTACGCCTGACACGCTCAACTCGACCTTCGTGAAAGCTGATGGTTGACCCATACGGCTGGGCTTTTCTCTCTGGTCTCCAAGCGCGTAACGACAATTGCACGAATATGGCGTCTGTTTGCTTCTGGGATAAACCAACAAACCAGAAGGAGCAGAAGACACTTGGCGCTTGAATACTCCCCAAAAATACCTTTCTTCAGCAGGAACAAAAAGGTTCGCCAACCCTCCCGCTGTTTTCTGGCGGCCGGTGCACAAAAAGTCGCAACAAAGTACGCGAACGCCTTATGGGAAAAAAGCGATCTATTTGCGATCGCCCAATCGTAGAGAAACTTCCAGTCCGATGTGCGACTTACTCGCTCATTTCGCTCGTCATGATGAAAGATCGCAAGAACTTCCGTTAAGACTTCCACTTGGGTATCCGGCAAAGACGTAGCGTGTAAGAGCCAATCCAGATCCTGACACCGTTTAAGCCCGGTGGTGAATGGCACTCTTAGCATTAACTGGCGCGAGACAAACCACGTGGAGGTTTGCAGAAACGCTTCACCCGACGTCCATCCTTGCCTTGCAAACAGGTATTCGCTGAACTCCTCATTTTTTGAGGGGGACCTTTTAGGCAGAACTCGTTCGGCGTTCTCCGTTCTCTCAATAAATCTGCTCGCGATGAACACCTGCTCTCCCGACATTTTCTCCGCAGCCGCCCATTGGACGGACAACTTCATTGGAAGCCATTCATCATCGTCATCGAGTAGCGCAACCCACTTCCCCCGGGAGTAACGAACACCTAAGTTGCGCGCATCCGCGCCGCCGACAGAATCACGCAAACATAGAACATGCAGTCGCTCATCATCGAGATGCTCGAGTCTTGTTTCAGTATCAGCATCGGATCCGTCTACTATCACTATTACCTCGATGTCTTGAAAGCTCTGGCCGAGAGCACTCCGAATTGCTCTTTCTACTAGTACAGGCCGATGATGTGTGGGAATGATTACACTCACTTGCGGCCGTGCATGAATGGAAGTTCCGGCAGGGCTAGGGCTCATCGATGAGCAGTTCGGGCTCCCACCCGTGCTAGCGGGGATGCTCAACACACTTGATGGCTGCGGCGGTTTCGGATTATGCGTCAACATGTTTTCCTCCGTGAATTTCTGGGTATCCTAGACTGCCTGAGTGACCATAGTATTCATAGTGGAAAGGGGATCCCTGTGATACACCATTGAGCACTATCCCTACCCGGTCCTGCGTCGACTGATCCATCAACGTTCGATGGGAGCGAGCCAATGACAAGCGGTTTGTCATCCCGTAACGGGCCACTAGCAGCGTCGCATCAGCAAGGCTGGCAAGAACGACCGGATCGGTTACTAGCAACACAGGTGGGCTGTCGAGAACGATGAAGTCGTAATACCCTCGCCATCTGTCAAGGGCTTCCATCATCCGTAAGGAACCTAAAAGATCCGCAGGATAAGGAGGAACTGGTCCCGAGGTTAGTAAATGTAGTTTAGGCAGCCTTCCCACCTCCAGAATATCTTCAGGAGACCGTTCGTCTGTAAGATACTGACTTAGCCCTGTCCTACTTTCCATTCCCAGTCGGTCGCCGAGCGATGGCTTGCGCAAGTCAGCGTCCACCAGCAGGACGCGCCTGCCACTCTGGGCCAGTACAGCAGCGAGATTGGCGCTCAGAATGCTCTTTCCTTCTCCTGCCACAGAACTGGTGATTAGCAATAGCTGCGGCGGAGCGGAGCTTTTTGCAAGCAGGAGCGCCGTGCGCAGCCCTCTCAATGCCTCTGTATATGGCGAGTTTGGGTGCGCAAAGATCGCTAGTGAATTAACGCCAGAGGATGGGCTCCGTGCTCGTGATAAGGATGGTCCTCCCGGACGCCGGTACCAATTCGGCTCGCCTAAGTGCGGAAGAATCCCGAGAGGCACGAGTTCCAGGTCACGCTCTATCTCCTCAATGGTCTGGATCTTGTCATCGATTGAGTCGCTGATGAAGGCTCCACAAACCCCCAGGAAAAGCCCAACACCGGCCGCAATTGCCAGATATACGGGAATATTCGGCTGTTTAGGCGTCGAGGGAATTCGCCCCGGATCAACGACCGTAATGTTGGAGGAGCGGAGGCCTTCCAAGACCCCGGCCTCTTTAAGGCGCTTCAATAGATCTTCATAAAGTCCTCTGCTGTCATCGGCTTCTTGGCGGACAATCGCATACTCTATCGCTTTATCGTTCAGGCTATCGGCTTGATGCTTCTCGGTTGCAAATTCCGTGCGGGATTCGTCTTCCTCACGCCGCGCTATCTCGTAGTCATTCTTGGATCGTTCAGCAACCCGGTGAACTTCGTCTTCAATGGCACTCTCCATACCGCTCAGATTTGCTCGTGAATCCATGAGTCGCGGGTATGATGGGCCAAACTTGGAAGTGTCCTGGGCAATTTGTCCCTGCAAGGCTGCCTCTTGCATACGGAGGCTCTGAATTAATCCTAAAGAAGTGCTCAATGTAGGAGATCCACTTACAATCCCATTGGCGCTCAATCCCGAGATCAGTTCCGCGTTGCCGGATTGAACGATCTTATAGACGGCTCCTTTGAGGATCCGATTGGATGTAGCTTGAGACAGTGTAGCCGTAGCTTGTTGTAGCCGGTCCACAATCACGCTATACGCTTGATCTCTCCCTTGCGCATCCTGTACACCCAGACTAACCACCCCCGATTGCCGCTGCAGTGCGATCACTCGCGCCTGAAGCGCCTCTGCCTGTTTCTTCAGATCGGAGAGCTGTCCAGTCAACCACTCTGATGCTTGATTTGTCGCCGTAAACCGCGTCTGGAAGTTGTACTCAACCAGCCCGTCCATTAACTGATTCACAACCTTTGCTGCGAGCACCGGATCTGAGCTCAGGAACCTGACTTCGATCAGTCTCGTTCCCGAGACTACTTTTACGTTTAGGTTCGCGTCGAAGATCTTGAGTGCCCGAGTGCGACGTCGAGGAGAATTCTCTAAAGATGCATTCAACGGATCAGCTGGCCCGCTTGGCGACAACAGCCGAAAGATAGACCCAAGCGCATCATATCGAGGCTGATAATCTCTCGTCGTTTCGAGTTCTAGCGCTTCAATTACCTGCAAGGCCAACGTATCTGACTCCAGCAGGTCCGCTTGTGTCTGCAACGTTATGTTCGCATCGAGCGCGTCAGAGGCATCCTCTGCACCACCCATCATGCTGTCAAGACCAAGCGCATCGCTGCTGTCTTTCTGTACCTGGATTTCGCCGAATGCCTGATATCGCCTGGTACAAAAGACGCAAACTAAGACCGCTAGAGCGACACACCCTCCTACGCACGAAACCATCACCCGCCTGCGGCGCCGAAATATGTGACGCAGATCGCCCAGAGTAATTGGGCGCTCCCTCACATCGGCACGTGGTCCCATCAGAGCTCTCAACCTAACTCCCTCACCGCGATCCGTTCCACGCCTTCATAGTTCATCATTTAGTTCAGAATCTGGCTATAAATCAAATATGTAGATAGCGTGCGAGGAGCCCGCAGCATGACGACACAGATAGCAATCGGCTACCGTCGGAGATAAAGCAAATCGTTTGTAAACTCTTGGAATTTGAATGAAGCGTACCGGCCCACCGAATGGCTGTCAATGCCATTCTGGCCAACTAGGAAGAATCCTAGAGCTGGAGTCTGATAGCTCTCCCGAAACGGGTCTATACTCAAAGCAATCCATCGATTGACAATTCAGATTGGAACAGAATGCTTTTGGATAGCGCTGTCTACTTGGTGTTTCTGACACTAGTGGTTGTTGTTTATTGGCGTCTTTCGCAGTTCATGCAGAACTGCTTCTTACTGGTCGCAAGCTATTTTTTCTATGGATGGTGGGATTGGAGATTTCTGGTCCTCATCGCTGCATCCACATTGCTCGATTACTGGATCGCGAGATCACTTGCTGCTTCGATGAGTAGGTTGCTTCGGCGTACATTACTTGTTTTGTCTATTATCATAAACGTATGCTTCCTTGGTTACTTTAAATACTGCAATTTCTTTGTCGATTCTTTTGCTGTCGCTGCAGACGCATTCGGTCTCCATAACGTGCCGCATATTCTCTGGAAGATTGTTCTTCCGCCGGCCATCTCCTTTTATACCTTCCAGGAGGTTGCGTATATCGTGGATGTCTATCGACGACGGATACAGCCCGCACATTCACTGCTCGACTATGCTCTTTTCATCAGCTTCTTCCCCCACTTGATCGCAGGTCCCATCCAGCGTCCTAGTCATCTTCTTCCTCAGGTTCAGAGCGTCCGCCAATTCAACGCTAAAGCTGTCTTCGATGGCTGTATGCTCATCTTACTTGGCATGTTTCGTAAGTGCGTTCTCGCCGACAGTTGCGCGCAACTGGCCAATGCCTCCTTTGACGGACGAATGGGCAGAAGCGGGTGGGTGACTCTGATAGGCGTTTACGCCTTCGCTGGACAAATTTATGGGGATTTCAGCGGATACAGTGATATTGCTCGCGGCAGCGCTCAGTTGCTGGGCTTCCACTTCATGCTTAATTTTCGCCAACCGTATCTGGCAACGTCCTTGCAGGAGTTCTGGAAAAGATGGCACATCAGTCTAAGTACATGGCTCCGAGACTATCTTTATATTCCTCTTGGAGGGAGCCGGCTGAGCCCTTCAAGAACCTACATCAATTTGCTTCTGACCATGTTGATCGGAGGACTCTGGCACGGCGCCAGCTGGAACTTCGTTCTCTGGGGAGGCCTTCACGGAGGTATGTTGAGCATCGAGAAATCAGTCAATCTGCGTCCTCCTCGATCGAAAGTTTATATTATGATGTCCCGGATCTTTGTCTTTCACTTCGTATGTCTCGCTTGGCTGTTCTTTCGTGCGCCTACACTTCGCTCCGCTATTAGCATGTTCATAGGATTGGCCCGGTGGTCGTGGAACCCCGTATACGGCACCGCACTCACATATTTGATATGTTGCACCATACCCCTGATTGCAATTGATCTGTATTTAGAACGCAGCGGAGATGAATATCCGAGTCAATCCGCATCCTTTATGTGGCAACTAAACACCGCTGCCGTTGCAGTTGCCTTCGTTGCTTTCGGCGCTGCTTATGAGTCTGCTCCATTTGTGTACTTCCAGTTTTAAATAGAGGGGACAAGATGCCGACGCCCGTTGCGATGCTCAGCGCAAAGGATCTTGAAGCGAAGTCGTCGCTGCGAAGGTTATCGGGGCTGCTGCTCTGCATCCTCATTATGCTGATACTCGGCGAGCTAGGCACCGGTCGCATCCACGATCAACGAAGAGTGACGCTCACCATTGAAGATGGAGTGCGGGATGCCCTTGCCATCCGCCATCGCGATACGCGCCTCCAAATATTGGTTTCGGGTAACTCACTCGTCTTCGAGGGGATCTCCAAACCATTCCTGCAACAGGGATTGGGTGGTGAGTTCCAAGTGCATACGATGGGGATCCCAGGTTCAACCTTTGACGATTGGAGATATGGGCTGGCCTCTCTGTTCAAGAGGGGGAGTCAGCCAGATATCGTCCTCTTTAGCATTAGTCCTACTCAGTTCCTTCGTCCTCCCGCAGTCACCTCGCTGCCACTCTCGCAGCTCTGGGGTACTCGCGAGATTGTCTCCTACTTTCGAGAGCAGCATCTTAGTCTGAGTACTTTGAGCAATCTTTTGCTGGAGCACTACAGCGTGTTTTTCTATATGCGAAACACCATTCGGATCTATGTTCGAAAAGCAATCCCTGGCTATGAAGTTATGGTTCAGCAGTGGGCGGAAGCCGCTGCTCCGGCTTTAAATCCGGCTCCTCACCAGGCCGAAGCAAAAGCAATCTTCTTGACTCGTCTCCGGCAGATCCAGATCGCTTGCGGACCGCGTGCTCGTTTTTTTCTGTTGATCGTTCCCACCGGCCAACTTGACGATGCGAGAGAAGAAGCGGCGCTGAAGGCCGCCGCTTACGAATTGGGAATTACGGTTGTCGCTCCAGTCGGCGAGCAGCAGTGGCCGGTCGGTCGCTTCCAGAGTGACAAATATCATCTAAACGCCGAAGCAGCCAGGGTGTTCAGCTTGCTAGTCGCAGCCGACCTGGCAAGGGTACTACGGCCTCAGGGTCTGCAAGTATCTCTGAGCGCAGTCGCAAAAGACTAATTACGCAATTTTGGCCTCTCCATCTCAAAGCGATCGAGAGTCCGAATATAGGTTGGGCCGCCCATGCGTCCAATGGCGTTGAACTTGTCCGGATCTATCTTGAACTCGTTCATCAGACCCTCTCGAACATGGAAGCGAATGATCTCACCAATGACGATGCTCGCCCCGCCTACTTGTTCGCTGATGGTAACGACATTGCGCAGCTTACATTCCATTTGAATCGGACTTTCTGCCACTCGTGGCGCCCGAACCACGGCACTCGCCACGGGTGTCAACCCGGATAGTTCGAACTCGTCAACCTCAAACGCAACTTCCGCGGAAGTTACGTTCATTTGGCTCGCTATATCCCAGGAGACAACGTTGACGACAAATTCCTCAGTCGACAACACATTGCGCAGTGTATCTTTTCTTCCTTGGGTGGATGCACGGACCGCCGGACAAAAGAGTAGTGTCGGAGGACTCGAGCATACTGCCGTGAAGTAGCTGAAGGGGGCAAGATTTCGTATCCCATTCTCGTCAACGGTAGATACCAGAGCAATCGGCCGAGGCACGATGGCGCCTACCATCAGTTTGTAGATATCGCTGTGCGAATAGTTCTCTGGGTCAAACGAACCCATATGCTGCTCTTCTACATTCGTTGTCATGTTGGATCTGTCCAGCCACCATGCTCAGCAGTTAGTTTTGCAGCCTCTTCAGGGCCCCAGCTATTCGGCTTGTATACGATGGCCGGCGGTGGATTATGCAACACCGGATCCAGAATCCTCCATGCCTCTTCGACATAGTCTTGCCGCGCAAACCAGGTCTGGTTCCCAACCATCGCATCGCCAAGAAGCTCCTCGTATGGCAGTAAATCTTCATCGCCGCAATCTTGGGTCGCCGTCAACTCTACGGAGCATCCTTTTAAATGTTCACCGTTCTCCTTGACGGAAGTGCCGAAGGCGATCACCGGCACCGGGCTCAATCGAAACCGGATGTAGTTTGCGACCGGCGGATAGTCGGGAAAGATCATTGGCGGCTTGTGCAGTTTTGCGACGACCTCAGTTGCGGTGATTGGCAGTTCCTTTCCCGAACGAATATAGAAAGGTACGCCTTCCCAACGCCAGGAATGGATGCGCAATCGCAGTGCCACGAACGTCTCTGTGTCCGACCCCGGCTTAACTCCCGGAACGTCGTGGTAGCCTGCAAACTGGCCGCGCACGATATCCTCAGGTTGGATTGGGGCAATGCTCTTGAGCACCTTGACCCGTTCATCGCGCAGTGTTTCAAATGCAATACCTGGGGGTGGTTCCATGGCAATATTGCTCAAAACCTGCATGAGATGGTTCTGCACCACGTCTCGCGCCGTCCCCACGTCGTCGTAAAAAGCGCCTCGACCTTGTAGATCCATCTTTTCGGCCATTGTGATCTGGACGCTCTCCACGTATTCGCTCTTCATGATGGGTTCGAGAAAAGAATTGGCGAAGCGAAAGAAGATCACGTTCTGCACGGCGTTCTTGCCGAGATAGTGGTCGATCCTGAAGACATGTTCCTCATCAAAGACATTGTGGACAGTTTTGCTCAGGGCGATCGCCGAATCCAAATCCCTGCCAAATGGTTTTTCGATGATGACTCGAGCGCCTTCTGAACACCCTGAGCTCTTCAACTGCTCCAGGACTTTTCCGAACAGGCTTGGGGGTATGGCTAGATAGTGGATCGGATGCTTCGCTTCACCGAGAAGCTGGCGTACTTGTTGGAAGGTCGCCTGATCGTTGTAGTCGCCATCGACGTAGCGCAGACGAGCATCTAATTTGGCGAACCCCTCTGGATCGAGCCCGCCGTGTTTTTCGACGCTATCTTTCGCCCTCGCTTTCAGCTGTTCCAGCGTCCAGCCGGCTTTGGCGACGCCGATAACCGGACCATGCAGCTTATCGCGTTTGGCCAGATGCTGCAGCGCCGGGAATATTTGCTTGTAGGCAAGATCGCCGGTGGCTCCAAAGAAGACCAGTGCGTCTGAGGTTACGATGCTCACGTTTGCGGCTCCTGAAAATTGGCTTATCTATGAATTGATTGCGTATTTGTTCAGTTAGATCATCTAGAACGATAAGAAGTGGCAGGATTTGCAATTTCTAGGCGCCGAGCCATCGAAGAAAAAATCCTGTAAGCACTCCACCGACGGCAGGCCCGATTACAGGCACCCATGCATAGCTCCAATCCGACTTCCCTTTTCCGGCAATCGGAAGAATAAAGTGCGCCAGGCGAGGGCCAAAATCCCGCGCGGGATTGATCGCGTATCCTGTTGTTCCCCCCAAAGACAGACCGATCCCCCAGACCAGCACCCCTACGAGCCATGGTGCGAGTCCTGCTGACGCACCCTGCGCGAGCACCAACTTCGAGCCCACTGCTCCCGCGATCAGGACCAGCACAAAGGTGGCAACGACTTCGCAGAAAAAGTTGGACGGATAGTTTCGGATCGCCGGAATTGTACAGAACACCCCCCGCTTCATCTCTGGGTCTTCGGTTATTTTCCAATGAGGCAGATAAAATAGCCAGACCAGCACCGCACCGGTAAAGGCGCCGGCGACTTGCGCAGTGACATATGGCAGCAGCTTGGAATAGTCCCCGGTCTGCACCGCGACTGCGAGCGTAATTGCGGGATTCAAATGGGCGTCCGGGCTTCCGCAGAGATTAGCCGCAAAGATCCCGCACAGCACGGCGAAGCCCCAGGCGGTCGTAATGACCAGCCAACCGCCATTCTCCGCTTTGGACCGCTTCAACAGTACCCCGGCGACGACTCCATCTCCTAGCAGCATTAAGATCAGCGTTCCCATGAACTCCCCTAAGAAAGGCGATCTCATCTGCGTTCACGATCCTTTGCGGCAGCTTCTCTGCCAGAGTCGTCTAAACTACTTCGTATTTGTGAGCGAATGCCTGGAACCTGGCAACCTCATCATTCAACCAATCTTCGCCTAGACCAAGCTCGGCAGCCATAATTCTCGCCACAGCCGGCGCCATATCAATCGCGGCTTTGGCATTCAGAAACAAAGCGCGTAGACGGCGGGACAAGACATCATCAAGGGTCCTCGCCATCTCCTCACGGACTGCCCAAACTACCTCCGCGCCAATGTAAGGAAGTGCAGGATGCAAGGCCTCAGATAGTGTAGGATCTTGCGCGGCGATCGCGCGGACCTTCTCCAGATCCGAACCATACACTGCAAAGGAATCCAGATCGTCTACTCCTTCCAGATAACCATGGATCTTCAGCGTCCTGGTCACACATTCCTTGTCAGGCAATTTGCCGAGGGTGATGGCATGATTCACGCAATCTTCCGCCATGTGTCGATAAGTAGTCCACTTCCCGCCAACGATTGTCAGTAATCCGGATTGGTCAACATGAATCGTGTGATCGCGCGACAGCGCCGACGTGGACCCGCTCCCGCCGCCCGCCGCCTTGACCAAAGGCCGGATCCCCACATAGACACTCAGGACATCGCTCCTCGAGGGAGGACGGCTCAGGTATTGGCCGGCCGTTTCAAGCACAAACTCGATCTCCTCATCGAATGGAAGCGGATCATAGGATGGCCCCGGGATCTCGGTATCTGTCGTGCCAACGAGCGTGTGACCATGCCATGGGATTGCAAAGAGAACTCTGCCGTCGCTCGTATGGGGCACCATGATCGCAGTATCCCCGAGCAGGAATGACCCATCAAAGACGAGGTGGATGCCCTGGCTTGGCGCCAGCATCTTCGCTGCTGCGGGATCCGCCATTTGGCGCACGGAGTCGGCAAAGATACCCGCCGCGTTCACGACCACCTGAGCTTTGATCTCGAACCGCTCTCCGCTCTCCGCGTCTTCCGCTATCACGCCGGAGATATAGCCTGCGCTGTCCTTGGCGAGTTCGGTTACTGGAGCATAGTTCAGTAGGGTTGCACCATGGTCGGCTGCTGTCTGAGCCAGGTGCATCAACAAGCGGCTATCGTCGAACTGGCCGTCGTAGTAGACAACGCCGCCGCGCAACCCATCCCGCTGCAGATTGGGCAGCTTCTCCAGCGTCTCCTCCAGAGAAAGGATGCGCGAGCGTCCGAAGCCGTACTTTCCTGCCAAAAGATCGTACACCTTCATGCCGATGCCATAGAAAGGCGTCTCCCACCATGAATAGTTGGGAACGACAAAAGCCAGGTCGTGGACCAGGTGAGGAGCATTCTGACGTAAAATTCCTCGCTCCTTGAGCGCCTCCATTACGAGCGAAACGTTTCCTTGTTCGAGATAGCGAACCCCACCATGCACCAGCTTGGTGCTACGGCTCGATGTGGCTTTCCCAAAATCTTCGCGTTCGAGCAGCAGGACGTCGAGTCCTCGGCTTGCACCGTCGACGGCAATGCCTACCCCAGTCGCGCCACCGCCGATGATGACCATGTCCCAGGGCTCGCTGTGGCTCTGGAGTCGAGCCAGCATATCGTTCCGCTTCATCGTCTCCCACTTTCTTCGCTGGCCCTACCGGCGTTCCTTTCAGATTTGTCTTTACGGTCAAGGAACATCGCTGTCAGTCACTCTCGGCAAGCGAGCCCTAAGCAGCGATTCTAAAAGTGATGGAGGCTCTCTGGGGCGGCGGGCTCGGTCACGCGGGTCGCCTCGCGCTCAAGCGAGCGCGTTACCAGGTCCCTCGATCCCAAGCCCACGGCCAAGGCCAGCGCCAGCACGATCCCGCCAAAAAGGATGCCGAACGCGAGTTCGACAATCGCTCCCCCCACCGCCAGATGGTCGAGCACCATCGCAGCCGTCAGCACCAGCACAAGCCACTTCACCCCCGTACTCAGCAGACGAGCATATTGGAGGTTCAGGTTCACCGCTCCAATCAGCACGCTGCGGGACAGGAAGCGGGCCACTACATTTCCCGCGAAGAGCAGCACTACGGCTCCGATAATACGCGGCAGATAAGCCAGCAGATATGCCGCCAACAGAGATGTCGACGATGCATCGAAGGCGGTGAGCCCGACCAGAACTCCTACGACGACACAGCCCCAGAACAAGGTTCGGACCACCAAAGAACTAGGGGTGCTGGTGGGAGCCCACTCCGAGATGCTGTTCGCGCTCTTTCCCATCCGCTCGTCGAACTTGATGGCCGTAAGTAACCGGGTTACCAGGAATGCAATCAGCCATGCGATACCCGTGAAAATGATGACGGCCAGCACGAATGCAAGAATCCCCGGCAGGAGCGTAGCGATCTTGGTTATCACTCGTCCCATCGAGTCTTGGAGGGATTGCGTAGCCTGGTTCCACATGGTCATCTCCTTGCAATTCGACTTCTATCAGCTGTGCTTACTTATATAGCCGGTTAATTCGCCGCCATTTTTTTAAGGATTGAAGCGATCCGGCCATCTCCAGCGCGAAACAAAATACGGTTTCGCCTCCTCAAAGGCGACTGCGAGCCGTTCAATCCGTTTTTCCGCGGCGCTGGCATCGAGGCTCTTTACCTCTGCAGCGTACGAAGCCACCCATCCCAGATACAGCGGAGTGAGCGCTCCCAGGAGGTGGGTACGGCTAAGCGTCCGGAGTCGGTGCGCCAATGCAAAATCATAGACAATCCTCGCCCATAAAGGATCTGGAAGATGGAATTGTTCGGGGCTGAGCCGGGCCATCCTCTTCAATTCGAGCAGCGCCACCGGAGGCAACACCAGGCTCCAGACCTCTTGAAGGTTGCGCGACCCCAGCAGGAAGGACTCTATCAGCGGTTTCACGTCCACTGCGCCTTCGCTCCCCGTAAAAGCAAACGGCGCCCCGACGACAGGTATTGGCTGTGAGCCCCGCAAGCGCTGCCAGATTGCAGCATTCTTCTCCGCTCCCTCGAACAACGAACCGGCCAACTGGCTAATGACCGTAGTAAGATTTACCGCGTCGCCCTGGGTGACGTGCACTGCGTCGACGTGTGCCTGGACCGTATCGCAGTCGATCATCGTACCCTCGATTCCTGGCCACATGATTGACTCGGCCGCAGCAGCGCGGTTGTTACTAGCCACGTCGGCAGCCATGCGGCTCAACATCTTTCCTGAAATCCCGAAATCGACTGGGAGCGGAAAGCGGATCTGCCTGCCGTATAGCGCCCGTGTGAACGGATAGAGGATGCTGCTATTCAACAGCCCCTCATATTTCCCAATCGGATAAACCGGCATCGTTAGAACGCACTTGTTCTCCAGGAGCGGACGCGCCAGGGCGGAAAGCGAAGCTTGAGTAACTGCAGCTAGATCCGGCGCAAGCAGAATACACGCTTTCGCCTCGGTCTTCTCCGCCAACTCAGCAATTCCGCGATAGGCTGCAACCGCTGGAAGCCAGGGTAGCGCGCCCGTTCCCGAGCCGGATAGAGGATACGCGAGAAAGCGGATGCTGCTTCCTGCTTGCTCTCGGTTCGCCGCGTCGGCTCCGTTAGATCCAGGATAGGCGACAGCCACTCTCAAGCCGGCAACTACCGAAGACAACTCCGACACAAGAGAAGTCAGGCTCTGCCCCAGACGCGAGCGTAACTCCTCATCGCTGACTGGGCCGGCTATCCCAATTAGCACATCGACGCTTCCCACTGGAGGCGTACTTGCCTCCGCACTCGCGATATTCCCCAAAGTTGCCATCGGTCTTTCTCTCTCGACTTACACTGTTTGCCGATTTTTGTTGCCATGACAGAACGTATGCATCTCTGTCAAAGCGTCAAAGACAGGATGCCGTTGAGCGGAATACGTACCCAGGTCGGTCGATTGTTCAACTCATATACCAATTCATAGAGCGCCTTATCGAGGACGTAAGCTTTCAGAAGCGCCTCAAAACTCCTGGCATCATTCGGGACGATTGATGATTCTGACACTGCATCCCGGTATGCCTTCAAATACTCGGCGGTCACGGCCTGTTCCCAGAGATGCGTCCATGGCTCCAGCTTTTCCGCGTCTTGTGGCCGCCGGGTCGTGTAGCGACTTAACGATGCGAAGGCCGCATAGCTGAAGGACCGCAGCATTCCTGCTACATCCTTGAGAGGCGACTGCTTTGCCCGGCGCTCCTCGAGCGATCTGGCGGGCTCGCCTTCAAAATCGAGAATGACAAAGTCTGATTTGGTCCGCAAGACCTGTCCCAGATGATAGTCCCCGTGGATGCGGGTCTGCATGCCGCCAGCTACGCCCGACACCAATTTCCTGAGCCGGTCGAAGAAGGCTCGCCGACGGCTTAAGATAAGGCCTGCTGCCTCCACCGTATCATCGGGTAGTCTAGCCAGGTTGTCCTTCAGCGCGTCGAAAGCACGGGCCGCGTTCGTGAGTAACTGCTCTTGGAGCGCTTGCACATCTGCGGCGGCAATCGGAAGCGGTGCGAACGCCTCGTCTTCCGTATCCGATGCGAGCGCGACATGGAGCTCGCCGGTTCGCCGGCCTAGTGTCGCCGCAGCATCCAGAGAAAATCCAATGTCGTCACGTACCCGTTTGGAGATCACGAAGTGCGACAGCGACTGAAAATCTTTGGGGAAAGTTTCCGCTTCTGCGTTTGGAAAGGGCTCAGTCAGCCGGCTTTCGTAGTAGCGGTCAAGCTCTTCGAGGGTCCACTGCCAGCCGTCCCCTTCATTGGCGACTAGGCCTTGTAGCATCGCGAGCGTATAAAGATCCGATCCCGATCGATATTCAATCGAACCTCCGAAAGGAGCAATATTGCGAAAACCGGTTCTTTCCGTAAGAAAGCGGCCTATCTCAGTGTCAGGGTTTAATCCCGATTGCTGCCGCCGGAATAACTTCATGATCAACTTCTCACCGAACAAGATGGACGAGTTACTTTGCTCGGCTGAGCTTCGGCGCGGGCGCAGATCCGAACCTTCTCCTCGCAGGGAGCCTAGAACGCTGCTCGGCAATCCCTCCGCTGTTCCCTGCTCCCATTGGATCTTGCCTCCACCCGAAATCAAGGCCAGGAAGGCGGATAGATTATCGTCGTTGTACAAGCCATCGTATAAGACACCGGCGGCGCCGGCGAGCGTTAATGGCGACACCACCGCACTGGGAAACTTCTCCTGTAGCTCGGTAGCGTTGCCGCCGGAAGCCATGCCTAGAGGCATCAAGTAAGTATCAGGCTCGCCGCTCTCATAGCTGACTGCCAGCAAAATCAAGGCTGAATTGTTCTCGTTGAACCTTGCAGTGTCGACGATCGATGTCGACACAATCCGCCGCGACTTTCCACCAAACCAGCGTTGCTTGGGAAGGAATTCCGGCAGCAGGTGCTTTTCTAGGAATGCGCGGCCGGAGCCAGTGAGGATTTGATGCCAATCTTGCGGACCAGCCACCACCAACTCCTCTTCGGCTGGGCTCTGATGCTCAGGGGACGCAGCTTGCCGAGTGCCTTGCAGTTCTAGCCAGAGAAATCCATACGGCGCCAAAGTGAGCGGATAATGCTGCTTACCGATCGCCGGGAATTCGACATAGCCCAGCATCTCGACCGGGATCATTCCTTCCAGCTCCGACAGATCTAACTGCACTGGCTGTGCGAATCGAGATAGATTCGCGACACACAGGACGATTTCGCCATCTAACTCCCGGAGATAAGCAAGGATCTTCCGGTTTTCGGGCTCTAAGAACTTGAGCGTGCCCCGCCCAAATACCCGGAACAGCTTGCGGAGGGCAATCATATTGCGCATCCAGTTCAGCAAGGAGGACTGGTCGCTCTGTTGCGCTTCCACATTGACTGCTTCGTAGCCCCACACCGGGTCCATCACCACCGGGCTATACAGCCGCGCTGGGTTGGCGCGCGAGAATCCTGCATTGCGATCGCCGCTCCACTGCATTGGGGTACGCACCCCGTTGCGATCGCCAAGATAAATGTTGTCGCCCATCCCGATCTCGTCGCCGTAGTACAGGATTGGCGTTCCTGGAAATGAGAAAAGCAGGCTGTTGAGTAACTCGATGCGCCTACGATTGTTATCGACCAGGGGCGCAAGACGGCGGCGGATGCCTATATTAATCCGCATCCGCGGATCGGCGCTATATGCCAGGTACATATAGTCTCGCTCTTCATCCGTCACCATCTCGAGCGTCAACTCATCGTGATTCCGCAGAAACAATCCCCATTGGCAGTTGTCCGGAATCTCCGGCGTCTGCGCCAGAATATCGGTGATCGGAAGACGATCTTCCTGCCGCAATGCCATATAGATTCGCGGCATCAGTGGGAAGTGGAATGCCATGTGGCACTCGTCCCCATCACCGAAGTAGGCCCGAACATCGGTCGGCCACTGGTTTGCTTCCGCCAGGATCATGCGGCCCGAATACGATTCATCGATCGCAGCGCGCACTCGTTTCATCACCGCGTGGGTCTCCGGCAGATTCTCGCAACTGGTGCCTTCACGCTCAACCAGGTAAGGGATGGCATCCACCCGCAGGCCATCGACCCCCATATCCAGCCAGAACCGCATGATGTTCAAGACCTCATGCGTGACTTGGGGATTGTCATAGTTCAGATCTGGTTGGTGGGAAAAGAAACGGTGCCAGAAATACTGCTTGGCAACTGGATCCCAGGTCCAGTTCGATTTTTCAGTGTCGGTGAAGATGATACGGGCGTCTTCGTACTTCTTGTCGGTGTCGCTCCAGACGTAGAACTCCCGCTCTGGCGATCCAGGAGGGGCCAGTCGCGCCCGCTGAAACCATGGGTGCTGGTCGGAGGTATGATTGACGACCAACTCGATCATGACTTGCATGTCACGTTCGTGAGCTGCGTCCAGGAATGCCTTGAAATCCTCGACCGTCCCATAGTTGGGGTGAACGGTCATATAGTCCGAGATATCGTAGCCGTCGTCGCGAAGCGGCGAAGGAAAGAACGGCAGCAGCCATAAGCAAGTTACCCCAAGATCCTGCAGGTAATCCAGCTTCTGCATGAGTCCAGGAAAATCGCCGATCCCATCATTGTTGCCGTCCATGAATGCCCGGACGTGCAATTCGTAGATAATCGCATCCTTGTACCAGAGAGGATCCTGCATGCTACCGGCTTGCTTCAAATCGTGCTCCTACCATGGTTCTGAACGGCCAGATGTGCGGCCGCTCCGTTATTCGCTTCGCCAGTCTTCCAACTCCCGGATGCATATCCCGCATGCATATCTCTGATGCATGCGCTTTCAGATAAGCTCATCTGAAATCCTAAAGATGTGCGCGGGTAGCTCGGCGGGACGAAGCTCAACATAATTCCGTTGCCCCGACCAGGAATAGCGTCGATCAGTCAGCAGATCGTGCACCACAAAAGACTGATCGTCCTTCAGCCCAAGGGCTGCCAAATCGAGGGTCACAAAACCCGACTGAACCCTGGTCGGGTCGAGATTCACAACTACGAGGATGCGGTTCAAGCCATCCTTCGTAGATTTGCTGTAGGAGAGCAGGTATGGATTATCCGTCGGATGAAATCCGAGCCCGTCGTTGGCCTGCAGCGCCTTGTTTTCGCGGCGGATTGCATTCACCTGCGCGATATAGTTCTTGAGGCTGACAGGCGAGTCCAGATCCCAATGCTTGATCTCGTACTTCTCAGAATTGAGATATTCTTCGCTGCCGGGCTTGAACGGCACGCTCTCCATCAACTCGAAAGCCGCCCCATAGATGCCGTAGTTCGACGTCATCGTCGCCGCCATCACCAGCCTTGCCAGAAATGCGGGCTCGCCGCCACTCTGCAGACTGACTGGCAGAATGTCCGGAGTATTCGGCCAGAAGTTCGGCCAAAAATATTCCTTCAGCGGATATTCGTTCAACTCCTCTAAATACTCGGTCAATTCCTGCTTTGTATTTCGCCAGGTGAAGTAGGTATACGCCTGCGTGAATCCAACCTTGGCCAGCCGTTGAGACACTCGAGGCCGCGTGAAAGCTTCTGACAAAAACAGCGCGTCAGGGTACTCGCGTTTGATTTCGGGGATCGCCCATCCCCAGAATGGAAATGCTTTTGTATGCGGATTGTCCACCCGGAAGATGCGTACCCCTTGCTCTGCCCAATACAGAAAAACATCCCGGAGAGCGTCCCAAAGTCCCGTCCAGTCGCGGCTCTCGAAATCAAGAGGATAGATGTCTTGATACTTTTTGGGAGGATTCTCGGCGTACTGAATGGTTCCATCCGCACGATGCTTGAACCAAGTCGGATGCTCGGTAACCCAAGGGTGATCGGGGGATGCCTGAAAAGCGATGTCTAGGGCGATCTCAAGACCGAATTCCTTTGCTTTCGCCAGCAGGTGCTTGAAATCGGCGAGCGTTCCCAGATCCGACAAGATCGCGGTGTGGCCACCTTCCTTCGCCCCGATTGCCCAGGGACTTCCAACGTCGCCCGGCTCTGCCGTTGTGGTATTGTTCTTCCCCTTGCGAAAGGCCCTTCCAATTGGATGAATGGGCGGAAAATATAGAACATCGAATCCCAGTTCCGCAACATACGGCAAACGTGCTTCGCAGTCGGCGAAGGTTCCGTGAACGGTCGCCGAAGGTCCCTGCGAACGCGGGAATAGTTCATACCAGCTGGAAAACCGTGCCTTTTCCCGCTCCACAACAATTGCCAGCTCACGGTCGTAATTCGTCTCGAAAGCCTTGTCAGGGTACTTCCGGACCAGCGCCAGAACCTCGTCGGAGATCGCCAGAACCCTGCTCGATTCCTCCGTGCTCTGGGTTCTCAGGACATCGGCCCATGCCGTCAATCTCGCCGCCTCCACCCCGGTAGCCAGCCCGGCAAAATGATCGAGAATCAACGCACCATGCAGGAGCTCAATCGCGACGTCTTGACCGGCCGCAATGCGTTTCGTCAAATCGCTTCGCCAGGTACCGAAGCGGTCAATGGCACCGGCCACGGTATAGACGTAGCGTCCAATCTCCGAAACCGGGAATTCGCCGCGCCAGCGGTCGTTCCCGAGAGCGGTCATATAGACGGACTGCCACTCGGTGGCATCTTCCCTTTTGAAGAGTAGGCGGGCGGCCACCAGGTCGTGTCCATCGGCGAATACATCCGCTTCGATGGTCACAACATCCTCCAAAACCCTCTTGATCGGAAAACGGCCTGAATCGACCTCCGGCGTCACTCCTTCAATGACCACTCGCTTGTATCCGTAGATCGATTTCGCCATCCCCAAACTTACCCTCTCCCCCTCGGTTGCAACTTCATCAATGTTGAAAATTGAAAAATACAGTATTGAGCGCTTCTGACCAAGTGGGATGCGACCAGATGCCGTCGCGTAAAGCCGTGAACGGCAGCTTCCCCATCATAGCGATCTGGATCATCGAAGCCATCTCTCCACCCTCGACTGCCAGGATCGCGGCGCCCAGGATCTGATCTGTCTCAGCATCGACGATGATCTTCAAGAATCCCCGGGACTCATCAGTCTCAAGCGCACGCGCGACAGAACTAGCAGGCATCTTGGCAATCCGTACTTTCAAACCCTGGGACCGCGCTTCGGCTTCCGTCAAGCCGATGCGTCCCAACTCCGGGTCGATGAACAAGGTCGAAGGAACCATGCGTCCAGCTATGCTTATCCGCTTCCCCTCGAGGACGTTCGCTGCTGCCACCCGGTAGTCGTCATATGAAATGTGGGTAAATGCTGGACCGCCCTTCACGTCGCCCAGCGCATAGACCCCTGACACGTTTGTCTCTAAAAATTCATCAACGCGGATATACCCGCGTTCATCCAACTCGATTCCCGCCGCCGCGGGGTTCAACTTGTCGGTATTCGGCACGCGGCCCACCGCTAATAATAGATGCGAACCGTTGATTGTGCGTTCCCCCTCGGAACCGCTGACGGCAACCGCGATACCGCCGTCATCTTTCCAGACCGAGTAGGCCTTGGTATTGAGCAGAACCCCCACTCCGTCCTGGACAAGAATCTTGCGAACCTCCTCCGCAACATCGTCATCCTCGCGGCCCAACAACTTCGTCCCGGATTGAACGATGGTGACCCGGCTCCCCAGTCTCCGAAAAAGCTGCCCGAATTCCAACCCGATATAGCCGCCACCGAGCACCACCAAGTGCTCGGGAACCTCTCCAAGCTCCATCACGGATGCGTTGTCGAGATACGGCACGTCTGCGATTCCTTCGAGCTCAGGAACGCTCGATCGAAGTCCGGTGTTAATAAAAATCAGTTCCGCAGCGATCAGCCGCTCCGCGCCATCTTTGGCCTGTACTCGGACCAGCTTCGGGCCGGCGAAGGAGGCTTCTCCCATAATCAGCGCGTCGCAATCCGTTGCTTTTATCGCTCTTTCGCTCCCTTCGCGAAAGCTTTTAACAACGGCGCGTTTTCGCTCTCTGATCTTCTCCATATTGATCGTGATTGGACCGGTCGCCACCCCATAGTCGGCGCCGCGCCGCGCCAGATAAGCCACTCGGCCGCTTGCTACCATGGTCTTCGTCGGGGTGCAGCCTTCATTCACGCATGTGCCGCCAACATGCTTGCTTTCGATGACTGCAGTCCGCTTACCGGCCTTCGCCAATGCCTTGGCCAGAGGATTACCAGCCTGGCCACTTCCAATCACAATCGCATCAAATTGTTCGATTTCAGGCATGGCTCTCGAACTCCCTCGACAAGATCTTCTCCTGCTTCATCGAAGCCCGCTGCAACTCTACCAGATGCAGAGCAGGTTCTTTGATGACAGCCGCACAAGAACCAGCTCTTATGCTCAACAAAAGCCTACACAATGATCGCCATACTCTCTCGAGTATCAGGGCATTTGCTCTAAAAGCGCGAAACGATCAGCAATCCGCCGCCAATGGCGACCACATCCTCAACCAAAGCGACGACAATGTCCGGGAGTCCGCTCGCGGTTGTAAGCCGATAGCGAAGATGGTAGCCGGCATAGGCTCCAGCTACGGCGCCAATGCCGCCGAGGATCGCACCCAGAAGCCACGCCGCGCCACTGGAAACGCAAAATGCGACTCCACAAACGGCACCGAATAGAAACCTCACCACCAGCGGGCCTGGCGTTATCCTGCTGGGAATGAACGGGAGTTTGTCCGCAACCAATTCGCCGAGAGCCAGCAGGGTAAAGACCGCCAGCGAGATGTTGTTGTGAAGGAAGCCCAGCTTTGAGCCATCCAGTTGTAGCCACCCGAAATGAGCGCCCCAGCAAACCAGTGCGGGACCAGTCATCGAGCGCAAGCCGCAGACGCAGCCGATCAAAAACGCCAAGGCCAAAACCACTGTCAGAGTCATCGTTAGCTAAGATGTCGTTCGATAGCAAAAGATGTCAAATCCCGGTGGCCACTTAGGAGGAAGTCCGAACTTCAGGCGCAGCAGTGCAAATCGAGAGAATCCAACCCGCCATTCAGCACACCCCGTTCGGCAATCTACTCAAATCGCCAGGATGCGCCTTCCCTAGATCGGTCTTGAATCGCGACCAATCCTTGACATATTGCGACCAATCTTTGACATGTGGGACATCATTTTCCGCTCTCCCGTTCATGCGCAGGCTTCCCCCTGAAGCGCTTGCCGCATCTATGTCTGCAAGTTTGTCGCACTTCGAATATAACTAAGTAGTAACCCTCGGCCGATTCCTTTCGTCAGGCTATTGCATTGCTTCAGCTAGAAGTCGAATCCAGAGACTTTTATGTCGAAAATGGCGCCGTTACGGGCTCCAAGAGAGACGTATTGCTTCCATCTCTGCTGAAACTTCCTCCCCTAGTTCAACAATTGTTGATCGTCATTTCCCTGGTATGCGCCTTATGCGCTGCTCCTCTTAACTGGGCGCAGTCCCAGGTGGGTTTTGGATCGGCTCGCTCAGTCTTCATCCCACGTACCTTCCTTCTCGAGTCGAATGATCCGCTATCGACTGACCTTGTGGAAGCCGATTTTGACCCCAACGTCGTCGCACTGCCCGATCTCCCGCATCCTGACCACTTCTTGAAGTCAGCGGCGCCCCTGAATCTTTCCCTGAGTTCCTCTTTCAATCAGCTTCCCGCGTACCATCGCCCGAACGCCCTTTTGCCCTCAAAAAGCCTCTTGCCCCGAAAACAACTTGAGCCGCAGAACCAGAGCTCATCCGACCCTACCCAATCAATTGACCCGGCCACCACCGTGGCTCAGGAGAATTCCGACTTTGGCAATATGTCGATCAATGGTGTCGATGTGGGGGAGGCCTGGAACAATATTCAGCAATTCATGCCGCCGGCGTTCAACCTCGAAGCCCATGAGGTTCCCATCGTCGACCCCGCTTCCGATACTTACGCCGCCGCTGGCCCCTACAACTGGCGAGGCTTGTTTGCCCAGTCGCTCTTCTTTAATGTGGTGGAAAATACCTTCCGTTCGGCCAGCGACGACCAGATCCGCAATATGCTTGCGCACAAGCCTTTCTGGCACGACTGGCTCGCTTCCACCAAGCAGTTCAACATGCGTCGTTGGAATGACGGAGATGACTTTCTGGTCAACTACGTCGGCCACCCTATGCAGGGCGCCGTCAGCGGCTTCATCGAAATACAAAATGATCCGGTGGGGCGGCAGCTTGAAATTGGAGCGAACCGCGCGTATTGGAAGAGTCGCTTCCAGGCTCTAGTCTGGGCCACCCTCTACAGTGCTCATTCCGAGATCAGTCCGATCGGCGAAGCCGGCATCGGCAATGAAGGCGGCTGGACGTATCCGATCGTCTGCAAGCAGAAGGGGTGTCAAAGTTGGCACCCTGGGATCCACTACACCAACAACACGGGATGGGTGGATTTCACAATCACACCCACCGTCGGCACGCTGTGGCTGATTGCCGAAGACACCCTGGATCGCTATATCAGTGACCGCATCCAGGTAGGCGACCGCTTCAATCTGATGTACATGTTCCTTCGCGGCGCTCTGAACCCCAGCCGCTCGATGGCAAACGCCATGAGGTTTAAGGCGCCCTGGTATCGTGACTTTCAGCACGATCCCGAAATTGAGGACTCTTACGCGGTCCATTTACAGCCAACCGAGGAAGAAATCGTCGAAGCCGGACCACTGCGCAGGATCTCAATTGCCCCCAACGTGCACACGATGCCATTTGGAAGCCCTGGAGATCCTTGTGTGCTTTGCTTTGGGGAGCCCGGCCTCGGCATCGGCGTAGACATCGCGTTCAGCCGTTGGCTCAGCGCCAGCTTCGCCGCCGACCGCCAAGGAGGTCTTATTCCCAAGCGGTCCGTAGCCACGGCCTCAACGACCAGCTACGGGTTCGGATTGAGGCTAGTTCATGAGGGACGTACCGGCAGTCTGTCCTTCGCCGTGCGCCCCGGCCTGATAACCGATGTTACGGTTCTTCCCCTGGAACTCGATCCCATGCGGAACACTTACTTCCATCCAGTACAGACGGAAAACCGCGCTGCCGTTTCCCTGATGCTGTCGAACGACTATAAGATTTCAAGGGCGCTGGCAGTAAGGTATTCGGTAGAAGATACCATTGTCCGCTATCGCAATGCGGTTCAGGATCCACCCGGCGTTGGCAAACCGCCTTACCTTAGTTGGCTCTCTAAAGACGAATACACCAACAAAAGCAACTGGAGCTGCCAGGCAGGGCCGGTTTTTCATTTTTAGCCGGCTGAAGCTTCGTAGGCGGCTCGAGATCGCTCGCCTGGAAAGCTAACAAACGCGCACACATTCAATACCGAGGAGACGCGCAACCTTATGTAATTGCTTGAAGCGGTGACCAATGCCAATAGCGCAATGGTGCGCTGGACCTTGTGCGTTCCATTCCTCTAGAAAACGCCGGCTCCCGATTGAAAAACGATACCGGCTGTTCGTGTTGCCGATTTCAAGAATCGGTCCCGCGACGGACTCTCCCTCCGCCACGACCAGCTTGAGCGAGCCTTTTCCGTCTTCAGCAACCGACAGCAGGGTAACAGGCCCATGCCTGACCGACATCTCGATGGACAATCCGCTACCGACTTTGCCGTGATAGACGCCTAGAGGACGCAACTTTGGCTTACCGTCCGCGATGGCAATATGGCTAGGCCCATCATGTCCCATGAGCACAACGTCATCCAAGAAGTCATTGGCGTAGTACTCGGAAAACGAACCGCCCGCCCCGAGACAATCAAGGATCTTCATGGCTTGAACGTTCTTGATCTCGAGCTCGCCCGCAACCGGAATGCCGCGTCCGGTAAGCAGGCTGTTGCCGACGATGATTGAGCTTATAGAGTCTTCGTTTTCGGGAATACCCACACCCTTGTAGTAGTAAGCGAGTGAGCCTAAACGATAATCTTCAACCAGCTTGTCGAGCGCGAGAGAAGTGCGCGCAGCACGTTCAAGCTCGATCAAGGAGCAATCCGGCTGTACTTCGAATGCCCGCTGAATCTCAGCGACTCGACCGGCAATTGCATCGGCGCAAACCGCCCTCCGGCGTGCCGAAAGCTCGTCTACCTCGACAATCTCGATATGTGTGCCGAAGACCCCAGATTGCAAGGTCATGTCCGCATAAATATCGAGCATTCCGCTGTAGTAGTGTCCCATGACCCCCAGGCGATTGTGTTCCATCTGATGGACTACCCTTGAGGCCGCGAGCCAGTCTCGGACTTCCTCCCATGCCTCGTCTCCATCAGCCAACATCCCTGTGACTTGATGAAAAGGAATTTCACAGCGGCGAAAGACATTCGCGATCTCGGGCACCGAACAGGACTGGCAATGGGCAAGCCACTCCCCGGTCATCTGGGTGCGATCTTTCATCTGGTTGAATGCGGCATAATCGATCGCCGCCAGCGGCGAAAGATTCAAGAGGATGACCGGAGCCTTTGAGCGACGCACCACCGGAAGCACGGTGGAGGAGAGTGCGTACGTAGCGACATGAAGGAAGATTAGGTCGACATCATGCTGGCGGAATGCGTGGCCTGCGGCGACCGCCTTCTCCGAGGTGTCGATCATCCCGAGGTTGAGGACCAGAACCCCCGAAGACTCTAGACGGCTCGCAATCTCTCGGTTGTAACCCGCCAGCCGATCGCGAAGTCCCGGGAACTGGTTCCAATAAGTCTCCAGACCGATGCTGAAGAGACCAACTCGATGACTCTGGCTAATTTCGCCTGGAATGAAGTCCATGCTCTGAGCTCATGAGAGATGTCGATCCTTACTAACTTACACGCGGCTAAAGGCAGGAGCAGTTCCTGAGTTCCTGCCTTAGTCGTTCATGTCGCATCGCTGGTGAGATTCTATTGCTTCATTGCCGACGATATCCGCACTGGTCCTAGTAATCCAGAGGCCAGCAACGGCGAGTTCGCCTTATAAGGATGGATTACGGTGAAGGTGTATTTCTGGGCATTCGGCTGCTGGTCCCCGATGAGCCGGTTGACCCAGGCGTTGGTGACTTGGATGGAGATTTGGTTAGCGCCCGGCTTGAGCGCGCTGGTTGCGTCAACCCGGTAAGGCGCATGCCACACGGTTCCCAACTGTTTCCCATTCACCGTAACGACAGCAAGGTTCTTCACATCGCCTAGGTCAATCCAAAGCTGAGCGCCAGGCTTGAACCAGTCAGCGGATGCATTCACCGTCTGGGTATAAGTTCCATTCCCGGAGAAATACTTGACGCCATCGTTGCTGCTCTCGCTCCAGGAAGCGAGCTTCTCCATGGTGATCGACGCCGGAGCTCCGCGGTCGGGCTGGAAGCTGACCGTCCACGGACCGTCAATCGTTGCAAGGTCGGTCATCGCCGGTTTTGGAAGGGTTCGCGTGGATCCATCCGCCGGTTTGCGGAAGACGACAAACACCGTACCCCAGGGCTCGAGGTGAAGCGGCACGGTCGTGTGGCCATCGGCAATTTTGTAGGACGCCGGCTCCGAATCGCCGCTCTCTCCGTGCCAGAGTTCCGCTTCCTTGCCGGTCACGCGGAAGGTGGCATCGACTGTTTCGTCTCTGTCGTTGCGGTTGTCGATGTAATAAAGGTCGCCGTCCGCAAGCTTACGATGAACAAACAGGATATTCGTATCGCTCTCCGGCTTGGAATAATCGAAATCGGGCGGCAGCTTCATCGCTGTTACCGCGTCGGTCAGCGACATTCCGGCATAGACCTTTCCCTTGCCCACCGTGCGGATGCCGCTGCCTGTGCCCCAAAGTTCTGCAGCGATGCTGTTGAACTCCTTAGGGTCATCCGCGAGACTGGGCGTATCGACAGGCTTCGCGCCGGCGACGATGGCGCCACTCTTCACCAGATCGCGAATGCTGCGCAACACCGGCAACGACATGTGAACGCTATATGGATCGAGCGCCAGCAGCTTGTAACTCATTCCGCTGGCAGTCGTGATGTTGCCGTCTTGCACCTTGAACATATGGATCAATGCATCGGCATTCACGTAGTCGAAGCCGTAGCCCGCCGGTACATCCGGTGATTTCTTGTCGAAGATTGCGGTGACGTTCGAATCTTCTCCATAAAAGTAAAGGATGTCCGCGCCGAAATGCCCCTGTTGCAGCAGGTAAGAGCTTCGGGCCAGATAGTTGACCCATGGACCAGCCTCCTCCGCCCAGGTCTCATTCCGAGTGAACCATTGACCGAAGGGTCCAAGGCCAAGTCCAGGGACCTTGCCGACCAACGGCTGGTGCACGGAGCAGTGGATGACGAAGCGATTGATACCCTCAGCCATTTCCTTGTCGGCCGTCGGCTTGAGCGTTGCCGGGGACCACGCCCAGGGTGCCGCCGCTGCCGTCATCGACTCCGCTGCCGCAAGATTCTGACCATAAATATGACCTACCGAGGCGGATTCGCGATCATCGGCGTTATAGCCATATTGCTCCTTGTTCACGCCCGGGGTTTGCGTCCACATGGCGCTCATTGGAACTTCATTGAGCTTCTTGACCTCCATGCCATCAGCGATGAGTGCCCGGCCGCTTTCGTGCGACTCGCCATAGTGCCCCATGCCCCGCGCCTTCAACGAGGCTTCGACCTGGCCATAATGCTCATCGGCAATTAAGTCGGCGATCGTCTTGCGCAGGTCCCACAGAAATCTGTCGCTCGCCTCGGCACTCTCGACCACTCTTCCGGTGAGCACTGGCATCCACGGCACTGGATCGTAGCCGCGCCGCTTCTTGAACTCGGCGATCATGTCGTCGGTCCAGTTCTGCGCACCCGCCTCCCAGCTATCGGTGATCACGAACTTCACACCCTTCGAGCCCATCCAGTCCGCGCCTACGGCGCTCTTGTAGTTGTCCAGATAATGGTCGAGGTAGTTCTTCACGTAGGACCGGTTCAGCTTGTCGACCTCGAGGCCGGTCGCCTCCGCAGTCGCCGGATGATTGGTAATCCCCAGCAACGAATAGCCAAATCGAAGCACTACCCACTTACCCGCTGGCGGCGTCCACTCTAGTGTGCCGTCCGGATGCATCTTCGAGGTGAGGTCGACTACATCTGATTTCGAAACCACATCGGCCGCAGGCACCGGAGCGGTTGCGAACTGATAGAGATCCGGCACCGGCACAAACGCTGCTTTCTCTTCGAACCGGTTCACCCGCGCGCCGCTGTGCAGAACCAACTCGGCAATCTCGTAGTCAGTTGGTGGAGGGCCGAGTTTCATACCGAGAGATGCCGGATCCATATCGCCCATCCAGGGCGGCCGCGGCGGCGGCGGGCTGCGCTTGAAGGTCACTCGAAAGTACCTGGCAGTCACGGGAGAAAACGAGAGGGTATGCTCAGGCGCGCCGCTCCCTGGGAGCGCAACGATCTGATGGAAGTTCTGCCCATCGTCACTCGCTTCGAGCGCCTTATCTGGGGCAGAAAGGCCTGAGATCAGCGACTCGATCTCGCCTGGATCCTTGGTCACGATGGTGACCGCCCGGATCGTTTGCGGTTGCGGGAAGTCGTACTGAATCCACGAATTCTTGCCCTCTTCCGGGATTGGCAGTTTCGCGGTTTTGTCTAAATCTCCGTCGCTGAGCAACGTCAAATCGGGGCTGCCCGCGCTAACGGTTAGCTTGGCATGAAGCGATTCGGCGTCAGCATCAGATGCCGGCACTCGGTAGGCAATCACCGCTGAGTCGGCATAAAACTGCGGGGTGGATTGTGATCCGTCCGGGGCCGGAAGCATGTCGTGGACCGCGAGATTTTGGAAAGCACCGGTATTGGATGGCGGCTTGGCCAGTGTTCCGGTAAACGGAGTGCCGCCCTCGACCTTCGTCTCACTCCAGACGTATTTCTTCATGCCTTGCGAAGCTGGGACCCAGGGGCCGCCAGTCTCGCTCCACCCCGGCGATCCGGCAATCGCTTCTTCGAGGCCGAGTTGATCGGCGAGCTTGGTGGCATAAAGAAATGTCTGCTTCCACTCCGGCGTCATATACGCCAGCCGATGTTCGACCACCTGCGGAGTTCCCAGAGCTGCATCGAAGTTCTGAAAGCCCCCCAATCCGACGCGATGCATCCACTCAAGATCGAGCTTGATACCCTCTTCGGTAATATTGCCGTTCATCCAGTGCCACCATACGCGCGGGCGGGCGCCGTTGGGCGGATTCTCAAAGCCGCTCTTCAGCGGATCCTGGGTGCTCTGCGCCAAAGCCAGCGTGCCGGCCAGCAGCAGCGTGGTGGCGATCATGCTCTTCGATCGAGAACGAGTGAATACCGGACCGGTGAATTTTGTGTTTTGCTTCATCTCGAAGTGCATTCTCCTGGTAAGCGCCCTTGTCGCCACAATGGTTTGGCAGAGCTTTTCGAAATAATCTGGTAGCGCGGAGGATCATAGCATGAAGAACATCATTCGATACAGAAATAATTCTCTATTGAATCCTTGAGTCCCCGGCACTACATTCTTCTAGTTGCTCTTCGAACGCATCCCCTTAGCAAACGAGAGATTGAGATGAACCGGCGTGATCTGATCAAGATGTCAATCGGCAGTGCAGCCAGCTTTGTCATGCCGAGGTGCGTACTCTCCGCAACTTCGCCGATACCCATCGTCGATGCCCACATTCATCTGTTCGATACCACGCGTGCCGAGGGTGTACCCTGGCCTGAGAAGAGTGACACCGCACTCTACCGGCCGGCGCTTCCTGCTCGCTACAAGACCGTCACCGAAGGGCTTGGGGTCGTAGCCGCTATTGCTATCGAAGCCAGTCCGCTTGCCTCCGACAACGATTGGCTGCTCGGCATCGCCGCCGCCAACCCCATCATTGTGGGAGTTGTCGGCGACCTCATCCCCGGAGATCCGGGATACTTCAACGACCTTGACCGGCTTCATGCAAATCCTCTCTTTCTCGGCATTCGCTACGGAAACCTCTGGAAACGGAACCTGCTCATGGATCTGCAGAAGCCCGGATTTCTCGCTGGCTTGAAGAGGCTTGCCGAGGCCAATCTAGTTCTTGAAAGTGCCAACCCGGACCTGGATCTACTTCGAGCTTTATCGACCATTGCCGACCATCTTCCCGATCTAAGGATCGTCATCGATCATCTTCCCAATGCAACTCAACCGCGTGAACAGAGTGGTCGCAATGAATACTGGGTCGTACTCCGTCACCTCGCTGCTCACCCGAGCGTCTATGTGAAGCTGTCTGAAATCCCCGCCATTGTGAATGGCCGCCTAGTCACTGCTCCCAGCCACTACAAGCCGGGACTCGACGCGCTGTGGAACATCTTCGGTGAGGACCATGTCTTCTTCGGCAGCGACTGGCCCAACAGCGATCACGTAGCCACTTACCGCGACACGCTGGGCATCGTCCGTAGTTACATCTCGCAGCGGAGCGCGTCTGCACAGGAGAAGTACTTCTGGAGGAACTCCATCGCTGCGTATCGTTGGCAACGGCGCCTCCCGAGCCAGCCAGCCTGAGCGCATAGCCGTTTCTTCATCTGACTAAGATTCATGGCCAGCTGACGAGAGTGACAGAAAAGGGAGACACTTTCAGAGCATCTCCATTTTGGCTGGATGTGCGGGCTGGACCATCCCCACTCGCCTCATCGACCGTCGCGAGCGTTACACTCTGCGTCCCAGCCGGCAAGTGGACATCGAGGCTGCGGTTTAGCTTGTTGATGAGCAGTAGCTTCTTGCCGGAAGGTGTCACAAATCCTTGCGCCGAGATGTCGGTGCTATCTTGCCCAAGCTTGGTCTCTACCAGCTTGTCACCAGGATGTAAGTTATCTTTGATTAACTTCAACACCCAGTAACGCGCATTCGGTTTGCCATTCGTCCAATCCATCATCGAAACACTTGGAAATTGGGATGGATAACCCACTAGCTGCGACTCTCCTATGACGTCGATGCCCATTTTCGCCAACTCGATGTAGAGGTAGGCATATAGCGCTCCTGCTCCCGCCCAATAGGCGCTGGGAATCCGATTGGGAAGCGCCTTCGATGCCGCAATCTCCAGGCCGTCCGTAGGCAGGATAATTCCGAGCTCATCCGTATCCGTCTTGGTTTCTGGAGTGAGCCGCTTGCGAATGGCTTCAATGTACCTGGTGGTCGCAAGGAATCGGTCTGCCTGGTCGAAGAAGGTGTACTGCCAGTCATTGATATCTTGATCCAGACTCGGCGTTGCGTAGAAATGGTAGGACACATAGTCGAGCGGAATGCCCGGTTTATGGTGTCTCGGATCAAGAAAATATTCAAACCATTTCGGATCGTTCGAAGGTTGGGCAAGCGCTAAGCCCACGAATTTCGTATCCGGGCTAACCGCATGAATCGCACTTACGATTGCGTCATATCGCTGCGTATAGCTCTCGGGAGTGGTCGAGTGCTCGAAGTCTACCTCGTTAAGAACCTCCCAGTAAGGAAAGCTATAATGGTAGCCCGAGGTATGCCGTTTACCGTTTTCATCCGTGAATCCGCCTTTGGTATACCAACTCACCAGACGAGCGAAGTAGTCCCCGACCTCTTTCCCGGAAGGGTCATTCAACTCAGTTCCCTGGGTATAAGTCCAGAAAACCTGATCCGGATCCGCAGGATACACAACCGGTTTCTCTGTCTTGAAAAGCCAGGCAGGTATCGTGCTGAAATTCATGATCGTGCTGTGACCGTCAGTAGCGTTCAGGAAGTCCTTGGTCATCGGATCGATCAACGAGAAATCCCAAGACGTCTTGTCCTTCGTAGGGGCGTCCAATTCCGCAACAGCGAGCTTGGGATAAGGTTCCCAGGGAACGTATCGCACGTAGTCGGCGCCCAAATCCTTGAGTGCCTGGAAAGAACCGTCGTGGATAGGCGATCCCTGCCGCAGCATTGGATTCACAACGACCTGCAAGGTCGGCGTCGACTTGGAAACTGAAATCGTCTTACCCCAGTCAACACTGATCGTGTCGGCAGCAGTTGGAGTCTGAGCATTGGCAATAACACCGCTGAAACAAACTGCTGCAAGAGCCATTAGTAGGCTTGTATTCTGTTTTCGCTGTTGGGCGATTTGCATAAAATACCGATATCCGAATCGACTCGTTTGCCCCGCATTTCTCTTCACGATGGCTCCATGGGATAACGCTTTCGCTGATCTTTTAAATAGGATTGTTCAGTGCAGCAGAGTCACGCCGTATTCGACAGAGACGGAGCTGTAACCGATGAACGACTTCAGCGTCCGGCCTCCTCATCGACCTTTTGCTTGGTCACTTCGCTCTGCTCTGCCTGCAGCGCGGAGGATGGTGAACTCAGTCGTGCTTGATGAAGCCTGCGAAACTCGGTCATGGCTTTGCTCTGCTCTCCTGCATCGCCGAGGGATCGTTCCGCCTGAGAAAGGCGATACCAGGAAACCTCGTTTGAGGGATCGACACTTATGGCTTTACGAAGTGCAGCGACCGCCGGCTGCGCCTTCTCCTCCGCCAGATATACAGCGGCGAGTCCAATGAGAGCGTCATCAAAGTCCGGATAACAATCGATCGCAATCTGAAAATATTTTTCGGCGTTGGGATAGTCTGAGGTACTACGATAGATCTCACCCGCTTCATAGGCTGCATTCGCATTTGTCGAGTCGATAGCAAGCTCAGCGAGAAACTCGGTTAAGGCCTCGCTCTGTTCCTGCTGTGCACCAGAGCGGCGCGCTTCTGCTAAGAGGGTCCTGCCAATGCGATAGTGGATGCCCGGGCGATGCGGATCGATCTCAAGAACCTGGCGATACTGTTGAATCGCAGCCGCCGTTGCGCCCTGGCTCTCATTCACTTCCGCTGCGGCAAGATACCTCCATGGTGAGTTCGGTGCAACCACGTTCATCCGGCGTACAGCTTGATAGGCCATATTTCCATAGATTTGGGAGCTGTGGTAAAGCACCTCAGGATCGTCCGGGTAAAGTTTGTCCATCTGCAGAGCGACTTCCACCGCCTTCTGGTCGAGCTTGAGGCCCGTATAAGCCCGCTCCAATTGAAGCCCACACATCTGCTTCTCGGCACCCTGCGCGCTGTGCTGGAAACAGTCTTCCAGGCCGGGGATTGCTGGACGATAATCGCTCATCTCCGACAATGAGATTGCCAATAGCGTGTGCACCTTGGGCAGAGTTGGCTTCAATTTCAAAGCAGCCTTGAGCTCTACAGCAGCCTGATTGAACTTTCGCTCCTGGTAATAGATCCGGCCTAGGATTGCGTGGACCTCGGCGACATTCGGCTGCATAGAACGAAGTTGCTCAAAGTTGCGCTGAGCTTCATCCAGATGGCCAGAAGCGAGCGCGGCTTGACCCTGCTCGGCATAGTGGCCGGCGTCCGCGGTCTGCGAAAACATCACACTCTGTCCCAATGCTGAAGCCAGCAGCAAGCCCACCCAAACTTTGCGAGAGAATTCCATGAAGGGCAGTCTATTCCGTAAGTCGCGGGAGCGTCAGCGGTGCGCGCCAACGCTCCCGGACAAAGTTCCTAGAATGTCAACTTCCCTCCAAGCTGAATGACACGCCCTGGTCTGGCAGAGACAACCCGGCCGAAGTTGGTGTTCGCACTGCCGAACTGGGCCTGATCGTTGACGTTGTTATCTACCGGAATAGATCCTGGCCCCACACCCGGACTCGATGGATCAACACCAAATTGAGTGTGGTTGAAGACATTAAATCCTTCCACGCGCAATTGAAAGTTGACCCGTTCCCCGAATCGGACATTCTTCGCCGCGCCCATATCGAAGTTTTCAATGCCCGGTCCAGTCACAGAATTACGCCCGCTATTGCCAAACGCTCCCGCCAGAGGTTGAGCGTAGGCAGAGGTATTGAACCACTGAGCCAGGTGCTTCTGAGGACCGCCATACGGATTGCCAACTACGTTGGCCCGCTGATTCGGCGCCGAGAGCAAACTGTAAGTGTCCGCGGCCAGAATCGAGAATGGAAAGCCCTTCTGGAATGTTGCGATCCCTGTAACTTCCCATCCGCCCACGGCCAGGTCGGCTGCCTTGTTCACGCCCCCAAGATATTTCTTGCCATGACCAAAGGGCAGGTTCCATACATAGCTCGCGACAAAACGTTGACCAACATTGAAATCAGACGGGGCATAATCCAACTTTGGATTGTGATCGTCAAGGTGCCCATTGTAGGAGTTGGTTGCCCCAACACCGGCGGCTGCTGACTTATCATCCATGTCCTTGGCGTAGGTATACACCGCGACTAGAGCTAGGTCAGCGGCGCGATGTTCCAGCTTTACGTTCCCCGCGTTGTAGTTGGAATATCCTGACCAACTGCTGTTTAGTGTCGTATCGCCAGAGAAGTTGGCGAACGGCGTTCTATCTTTCACTGGGCAATCGCCAGCCGTGGGATCCGCTTGGCAGAGCGTTGGGTCCGCCGGCTGGAATGGTTGATTGATGTTGATGCGATCTAGGTTATGCGTTCCCTTGTTTCCGACATAACTTACTTCCAAGGTCGTGTTTTTGGCCAGTTCGCGCTGCACCGAGAGCTGCCACTGCTGCACATACGGGTTGATCGGATGGTCGGAGATAATGACCGCGATAAATTGGCTGCCTTGGTTCGCGATCGTTACCGGCTGGAGTGCGCTTTGCGCCGGAAATAAGTTATCGGTGAGCTTCGGGGCGGTCGCCGGCACCTGGATTTGCGGGTTCAAACTTGCCCGGGTGACAAAGGGATAAAGATCGCCTGAGTCATCGATCTCGCGCGTTTCAGATGAGTCGAAGAAGACTCCATAGCCGCCGCGGATCACCGTCTTGTCGCCGCCGCCTAGGAACTCAGGACGATACGCAAAGCCGAATCGAGGCGCGAATGGCGTCTTCGAACCGTCGCGCGGGTTCCGCCGTCCACAGTAGCGGTAGAAGCCATTACCTGCCGGAGCTATGCCGTCCGTTAGTAGCGCCTGGTCGCCGAAGCACAGACCGCCGCCCGCGTTTTGATCGTCGATCCAGAACATCTTGTTGTTCTGCTCATACGGGACATTCCGGTAATCCCAGCGTAAGCCGAGGTTCAACGTGAGCCGCTCGGTTACCTTCCAGTCGTCCTGAATGTAAGGACCGACATAAAGGAAATGATACTGATTCAAATTCCCCGGTTGGCCACCAGTGGAACTGAACGGACCAGGCTGGTAAGTGCTCGCTCCGGCATAGTAGCCCAGAAGAAAGTCTGCCACGGCATTTCCCGTCCCGCATAGACCGGAGGGCGTGAAGCACGTCTGCACCGAGCTGGTCTGACCCGTCGCGGGATCTGTCACCGTGGTCTGGCTATTGGTGAGCACCAGGTTGTTGTTAAAGGAGTAGCTGCCTAGGAAGTTTGTTGAGAGATCCCGCTTCTGCACCCAGCGCCTGTAATCGAAGCCAAAACCAATAGTGTGCTTGCCCCTGATGACCGTGACCGAGTCCGCGAATTCCCAGAGCGGAATGTTGCTGGTCGTAGGATTGTTACCCGGGCTTCCGAAACTTCCGCTGAGGTTCTGAAAGCTCACCCCGGGCCAGCCGGAAGCGTAAGCAGGCAGATTAGTAAAGATCCCCGTCAATCCCAGCGCGGCGACTGCGCTTGCCGGTGCGGCATTGGCGAACTGGAGGGCATTCGCCTGTAAGTGGCCGAAGCGGAAATTATTCACAAAATTGTGTGGCAGCGTGATCGTATGGTTGATCACCCAGCTGGTCGATTCCTCAGTGAAAAGGTTGTTCCCTGCCGGGAACGACGAGTTGCTGATGCTCGAGTTATTGTAAGTCGCATGTGTCCAGCGGAAGAAGACCGAACCGTAGCGGCCGAGTTGCTGGTCGCCGCGATAGGTCTGCTGATCGGTCGTATTAGGTAAGCTCTCCCGAAGCAGAAAGTTATTGCTGCCATTACACGCTCCGCTGGCAGGGTCGCAGTTCGGCGCAGGAAAAAGCCCGCCGGCCAAAGTAGTTGCAGCTAGCCGCGAGAAGCGTGCGGCCGGAATCACATTCCCGGGAAATGGTTGACCTGTGTTAGGGTCGATCGGCTGGCAAGGGTTTCCACTACTCAATACGGCGGTGCAGGCCGTGCTGCCGAAGGCCGGTAGTCCTGAGGCAGCAAAGTTTCCCGTTAATTGGTTCGGATCCGGAACGTTCGCATAGTTATTCGATCCATTGACGATTCGCCATCCTTCATAGTTGGCTAGGAAGAAGCTCTTGTTCCTGCCGTCATAAAGTTTCGGAATCCAGATCGGTCCACCCAGCACATATCCGAATTGGTTCTGCCGTAGCACCGGTATGGTCGTCTGAAAGTAGGACTTGGCGTCGTAAGCATCGTTCCGGTTGAACTCAAAGACAGAACCATGAAACTGATTGCTTCCGCTCTTGCTGATCAAATTGACCTGATTCGCGCTAAAACCATACTCCGCCGAGTAAGTCTCGCTCTGTACCTTGAACTCCTGAATCGCGTCCTGCGAGAGAATGACTGCCGGCGTCTGCAATGCCGTGTCTGTATTCGTAATGCCATCCAGGGTGTAGTTGTTCGATTCCGGACGCGCGCCATTGATACTGATGGCGTTCCCTTCTCCCTGGCGCATCTGCCCCATTTCTCCGGTCGTCTGTACTGCGCCGGCGCCGATGAAAAGCAGGTTGATGAAGTTGCGGCCATTGAGTGGCAACTGGTCAACCTGTTTCTGAGTTACAAGCTGGGCTATCTCAGAAGTGTCGGTGTCGAGCGTCACCCCGCCGCTCGTCACGGTCACCGTTTCACTGGCTGCGCCTGCCTGCAGCACAAAGTTGACTCGAACTTCCTGCGCAACTTGCAAGGTGGTGTTATTCACTTGCTCGGTGCTGAAGCCGGGCGCTTCCGCGCTTGCTTGATAGGGACCAGGCGGTAGATCGGGCACCGTATAATCGCCCGCTCCGGTGGTAATGGCTACACGAACAGTGCCTGTACCGGTATTGGTGATCGTGACTCGCGCGTTCGCTACCACCGCTCCGGTCTTATCTGTTACCGTGCCCACGATAGTGCCGGTGGCGCCACCCTGGCCAAATGCCGCGCCCGAGGCGAACACAAAAGCCAATAGCAGGTACGCCAGAACGGAACGACCACTGAACTTCCGCATAACTAGTTCCCTCCAAAATCTTCCAGCATCCGCGGGGAATTTCTTGTCGGGTGAAATCTCCCGAGCCCCAAAATACAAACTCTCACCGGGTATCTGTTCCCATTCGGTACGACTTTTGTATTGGAGGCGAACGCTAACAAGTCGCCTAAACAGTTGTCAAGATAAAATGTTCCCTTATTGAACTCTGGGTTTTAGGGTTCATTAAATAACGCGCTCTGCCATCGAATATGCCATCAACTAAATCGCTTTTTAGTTGCCGCTGACCGTCTGCCGCGTAGTTGTTCGCTCGCCGATAAGGCGAACCGGCCCCAGTAGACCTGACTCCGTCAGCGGCGAATCTTTCTCATACGCCTGATAGTCGGTGAAGGTGTAGTGCGCTGTCGCGTCCGGCTGTTGATCGCCGATGAGCCGGTTCGGCCAGAGGTTCGTCACCTTCACCTCGAGGTGGTTTACTCCTGCTTTCAAAAGGGGTGATAAGTTGACTCTGAAGGGCGGCTTCCAAAGGACCCCACCCACCGGCGTTCCGTTGACGGATACCTCCGCGATCTCGCGAACTCTCCCAAGGTCGAGTACCACCGAGGAGCCCGCCGGAAACCAGTCTCGGTCTACATTGAAATCCTGAGAGTAAGTCGCCGTTCCCGAAAAGTACTTCACTCCCGGATCGGCCGAGCTAGTCCATGAAGTCAGCGAAGGCAACTCAAGTACCGGCGGCGCACCTAGATCAGGTGGGAACGCAACCTTCCATGGCCCCGGCAGTGTTGCCAGTTCCGTCTCCGTCGTTGCCGGCACTGTTCGTGCAGGCTCATTCGTCGACGAGCGGAAGATTACAAAGACCGAACCTTCAGGGGAAAGGCGGAGAGTGATCAGGGTGTGTCCATCTCTGACACGATACGAGACCGGCTCCGTCTTACCGGTATCCGGATACCAAAGCTCGGGCGCCTTCCCGGCTACGCGGTAGGACGTCTCCACTTCCTCGGTCCGCACCATCTGGTTGGCGACAAAGTAGAGATTAGCTTCCGGAGTTCTTCGGTGTGCCCAAACCAGTTCATCCGTCGCGTTGGGTACCGGATAGCTATAGCTCGAGAGAATCTTCGGGGCCGCCGAGGTGAAGTCTGGCTGAATGCCTTGTTCGGTAAAGACTCGCTCGAGAGATGTTCCCCAATACACCTTGCCCTTGCCGTACGAGTGCGAGCCGGAAGCAGACGCCTCCGCGCCCCAAAGCGTATTCACCAGAGAATGAAGTTCCGCGCTTTCGTGAAGATCCGATAAGCTCGGCGAACCAGCCATCCGAGGCGCCACGACAACGGCGCCAGCCTTCACCAGCATCGTCAGTTGACGGACTACTGGAAGCGAGAGCGCCGTCATCTCGTCCGGAACAACCAGCACGCGATATGTCATACCCGATTTCAGCGTCAGCTTCCCTCCCGATACCGAGGTCTGGTGAAGCAGCACATCGGAGTTCAGGTAGTCATAGGAAGCCGAGACCGGGACCGCCGGAGAAAAGTGCTTCCAGAAAGGAACCGTTACCGGCGCACCTTCCCCATAGAAATACGCCACGTCCACCACCGGCTTGCCTTGCTGCAGGAGATAGGAGCAGCGGGCGAGATATCCATTCCACGCCACCGCCTGTTCGGCCCAGGTGATGTTCCGCGTATAGTGCTGTCCATAGTAGCCCAGCGTGATGCCGGGCTTGTGCTTTCCATCGACAAACGGCTGATGGTCCGAGGTATGAAAGACAATCCGGTTCACGCCGCGAGCGAAATTCTGGTCGGCAAGCTGTTTCAGATAGAAGGGCGTCTGGGCCCAACCTAGCGTTGTGGGGTTCGAAGTAAAAGATTCCGTAGCAATGATGGGCTTTCCATAAATATGCCCCGCCGAACTGGCCTCGCGGACATCCGCCTCCCGAGTAGGCAGGTCCAGCTGGTCCGGCATTGGCGTCCAGAACTCTCCCATCGGAATGCTGACCTGACCCTTGTTCAGCAACCCGTCTCCAGTCGTGGGCATGTAAATTCCCATGGCCTCGGCATAAAGCCCTAAGCCTTGTTTCGCGAGGAAGTCGTTCGCGAGCTTGTAGTGGTTCTCAGCCAATAACTCCGAAAGAGTGAGCCGGTAATCCCACAGAAAACCGTCGCTGGCCTCCGAGCTCTCCACGATCCGCCCGCAGAGTACCGGCAGCCACGGGATTGGATCGTAACCGCGGCGGTTGCGAAACTCAGTCAGGATCGATTCCGTCCAGTTCTCCTGCCCGGCCTCCCAGCTATCCATCAGGAAATAGCGAAAGCTCTTGCTGTAATAAGGCGAGACCGCGCCGGAAATCATGCCGGTATAGGTCTTCACGTAGTCGGCGACATGACTTCGACTCAGCTTATCGACTTCATAGCCAGTCGCCTCCGGGGTCGCCGGATGGTTCTTCTTCCCCGTCAGCGAATAGCCCATTCGCAGGATCACCCAATTTCCCGCCGGGACCTGCCAATCGAGAGTCCCATCCGCTCGCATCTTCGAGGTAAGGTCGACCACATCCTGGACCGGGATGGCATCTTCTTTCGCGACCATTGGAGTCGCCGTATTCGCAGTTGCCACAAAGGTGCCAAAGCTCGCCTTGTCTTCAAAGAAATTCACCCGCGGCGAAGAGTAGAGCCGAAGCTCCGCTATCCGAAACAACTTCGGCACCGACATTCCGCGTCTCACCTGGTCTTCAGTAAGCTTTGGCTGCTGAAGCGTAACCCGGAAGTAGCGGGCCGTGATGGGAGCGAACGAGAAAGTCCTTACGGAAAACGGGCGTATCCAGGTCGGCGTATCCGGAAGCGCGACCACATCTGTCCAGTGTTCGCCATCCGTGCTCGACGAGAACCGTCCGTTTGGGAGCGCAGGAAAACCACGGATCGGTGGAAGCCCCATCCCCAGCGTGAACGAACGCAGCGTGAAGTTCTGCGGAAATTCCCACTGGATCCAGGCGTCAGACCCATCGGCATCGCTCCCGAGATCGGCGGTAGTCGAGTAATCTCCATCGCTGAGCGCTGCTGGATTCAAGGCCGGGTCGCTCGAGGTGATTTTCGCCTGCTTCTCGAAAGCGGGTGCTTCGCGCGCGGGCAGCCGGTAAGCCAGCACCACGGAATCGGCATAATAAGTCGGGTCTGGAGCTGCCTCTGGGGCCGGCGGCGGTGTATAGGTTGCCGGCGCGCCGCCAAGATGGGGAGCCATCGGTTGCTCCGTCGTCACCAAGCCCTGAAATGGACCATTGACCCGCGGCGGCTCCGCCAGCTTTCCCGAGAATGCCTGCGGACCATGAACCTCCGTCTCACTCCACACCGCTTTCTTCATCGCCTCCGAAGGCTTCACCCACGGACCGGCCGTCTCACTCCAACCTCCCGATGCCGCCATCGACATCTCCAGATGCAGCCGATCGGCCTCCCCGGCCGCGTGTTGCATCGCCGCCTTCCATTCCGGAGTCATCCAGATCACCGGCTTCATGTAATGAGGAACGCCCAGATCGCCATCGAACATCTGCATCCCGCCAATACCAACCCGGTGCATCCACTCCAGGTCGGCGGTAATGCCTGCCTGGGTGACGTTCCCACTCATCCAGTGCCACCACACCCGCGGCTTTGCGGAGTCCGGGGGAGTCTTGAAATTGTCTTCCAAAGATGTGGAAGACGAAGATGTGATCGCCTGCTGGGCCATCAGCGAAGTAGCGCCGCAAAGCAAAGCGAACGCCATCCTCCTCTTCCACAAGCCTGACAGGCTGCGAATCATCAAGGATCCCTCAAGAAGCAGCCGAACCGCACGATCAGCTACCGACGTGCCTTTGTATCGGAGCGGGAGGATCTCTGTCAATCCGCAAATAGTTTCGACTGAGGAATGATGCATGTTGCGAGGGGCAGAAGCCACCGTTCAGGCGACCTTCCGGCTCGACTCGCTTCGTCTTTGGGCCTACATCGTCAGTCCGGACGACCGACCTAGGTGACTTGTCGTTTTCGCTCAATCCGGGATTTCTTGCCAGGCGGAGAGCCAGAGTGACCTCCATCCACCCCCGCGCGAAGCGCATGCACCGGTGGGCGCCGGCGACGGTGCTTCTCGACAGGCGGGGGAAGCATGGCATTTACGAGCCTTATCGCCCTGCCGGGATCCCGAGCATAATCAGGATCGAACATCGCGATCACGGTCTGGGCGCGCGTCGTGTACCGCCTCGCCCACTGGCTCTCGACGAGTGTACGTTGCACCAGTCTCCAGGTCTCCGCGTCCGTTGCTCTCACTCCGTCAGGCATGGATAAATCTCGATAGCTGGTGTCCCCATTCAGGGCACTCAGAAACTCGACAAACCCCTCCAGGTTCACCCCCATCTGGAAAACCAGCTGACTCAACGCAAGTTGCTGCGGTCCGGACAACTCGTCAAAATTACGACAGTACGCTCTCGCGTTGTGGATCGCCTCGATTGCGGAAATCCGGAGAAGCCTCATCGCCTCCTCTTCCGTCAACTCGGGCGCTAGGGAGTGCTGCATCACCTTCCTGCGATACCGTTTCTTCGTCCAGCTCTCGAGATCGCGGTTGAAGCGCTCAAGGATCCGTTGCAATCTTTCCGGCTCAAGCCCCGCCGCCTGCCAGAGTTCAGCCGACGAAGGCTCCAGAAACAAATTCTCATTCAATGGATCCGTCTGCGGATGTTCGGTCGCCGCCACATCCAGACTGAATCCTGCGCCAATCAGTGGGCGGCTGGTCTTAGGATCGGGATAAGCCGCCAGCACCCAGCCTTCATGCCGGTTATCCCGAAGAATGTTCATTAGAGTTTGCACACTGAATTTGACATCACTGTCCTTGAAGTCGAAGAGAGTCTTGCCGGGCGGGTGCGCCGTGGTTTGTTCCGAGCTCTGTCCGATGGCTGCGGGAACGCCAAGCAGTATCCCTAAGAAGCCAGGCAGCATCGCCAACGAAATGGCTCCAGCTATCCAGGGTTTCTTCGCGTCCGTCATGTCGCTGGCCGCCTTCTGGCTTCACCATAGCGGAAACCGGATCGCACATCGACAAATATCTACACCGGCCAATCCAACGCAGCATTTGCCCGGCATTTTTCTACTGAGTGGACGTCTCTCTTCTTGAAGCGCGGGGTGAGGATGCCTGGGGAAAATGAATTAGTGCCTATCACTTTGACCCGACTGTCTTAGGCGAAATCCGCACGGCAGACACGACCGTTTTTCGCAGAGAAGAAGTGTCAACCTGGAAGAGCGACTAACCGATCTGAAATAGAATCGCTCGAGGGGGCGATCCATGAGGTTATGCGCGATGAAAGTCGCATATTTCGTCTTTCTTGTACTTCAGGTTTTTGGGGTCTTCCGAGCCAGGGCTGCTGATTCGACACTTCCGGTCAGAGTGATCAGCGAGGCCGGCGCTCAGCGGGTCCTTGCGGCAGCCGAACAAGCGGCAGAAAAGCTCCACGCCCCCTGCGCCATCGCTGTCGTTGACAGGAGCGGCACGCTTGTCGCCTTCCTGAAAATGGACGGGGTCCGCGACGGCAGCCCGGATCTTGCGATAGGCAAAGCCCGCACCTCTGCGCTGCTGCAGCGGCCGAGCGCTGAGACGGAGAGCAATGTCGATAGCGGACGCACTGCCTTTGTCACCGCGGGATTTATGACGCTCCGCGGTGGTATGCCGTTAATGGCGCAGCAGGAAGTAGTGGGGGCTGTTGGCATCGCCGGCCTCAATAAGGACAACGACGTAGCCATCGCACAGGCAGCAGCAGGAGCGTTCACATCCATGTCAGATGCACAACCACCTCCACGCCAGCCCTAGAGCCAGAAGAGCTGAAACAGCCAGAGTCACTGCTCGAACTTTAGAATATTGCCCCTTTGATGTCCCGCTTACTCACCGACAAAGCAGGTCGAATGAGGTACTAATCGTGAATCGCAGACGTTTCCTGGCTCATTCCCTTGCACTGGGCGGAGGCTCACTGCTTACAGGCGCATCCTCTTCCCTCTCGCAGCCATCCGCTCCTAAGCCCGTCAACCCACCCCAGACCTCGTCGGCAGGCAGCTCACATTTCCCGGACGGCTTCCTTTGGGGGCTCGCAACCGCGTCATACCAGGTCGAAGGCGCGTGGAACGAGGATGGTAAAGGCGAGTCTATCTGGGATCGGTTCACTCACACGGTTGGCAAGATAAAAGGTGGCGCAACCGGCGACATCGCCTGCGATCAGTACCATCTATACCCGCAGGACATCGCTATCCTGCAGCGCCTCAACCAGAAGAGCTATCGCTTCTCGATCTCCTGGCCGAGAATCCAGCCAACCGGAACCGGTGCAGCTAACCAGAAGGGACTCGACCACTACAGCAAGTTCGTCGACACGCTCCTTGAGGCCGGGATTCGGCCTTTCTGCACTCTCTATCACTGGGATCTGTCGCAAGCTCTAGAAGATCGTGGTGGCTGGCCGAACCGCGATCTTGCGGGCTATTTCGCAGACTATGCCGGAATCCTGGCAAAGAATCTTGGCGACCGCGTCACCGTCTGGGCGCCATTCAATATGCCATGGTCATTTACCAATCTTGGCTATGGAACCGGAATTTTCCCGCCCGGCCGCGCGAACTACGCAGACTTCCTGAAGGCGGCTCACACCGTCAACCTAGCGCAGGGTGAGGCATTCCGGGCGTTGAAAGCTGCATCCTCGAAGGCAACTGTCGGCAGCGCCTACGGCATGGCTCCAGCTTACCCAAAGACAGCCAGTGAACGGGACCGCGCCGCAACCGAGCGCTACCATGCCATGCACAATATCTACTTTCTGGAAACCGCCGTCCATGGCAGATATCCGAAGGCATTTGTTGGCGAGACGCCCTACGAGACGATGGGATATCGCGCGGGCGACGACAGGATCATGAAGGTCCCGTTGGACTGGATCGGCTTCCACTACTACACTCGTCGCATCGTCTCCGATGCCGGCGACGCATTTCGTCCGGGCGCCGGCGGCAGCCTGGCCACCGAAACAGCAGACACCGCGGGCGGTGCCGATCGCGACACCCAAACCGGCGCGGTCATGCCCACCGAAGGACCATTGACTGATGGAGGACTCGAAGTCTGGCCGCGGGGCATCTATGACCTCGTCATGCAGATTAGTCGCGAGTATAACCATCCAATCATCGAGATTACCGAAAGTGGATGCGGTTACCTTGATTCCCCTTACGACAAGGCCGGCGGACGTGTGCCCGATACCAGACGCATCAGCTTCTTCCGGGACGAACTCGCGGAGCTGGCCCGCGCGATCGCAGACGGCGCCAAGGTGCGCGCATTTCACGCCTGGAGTCTGGTCGATAACTTTGAGTGGGCTGACGGTTACACTCAGCGCTACGGCCTGACTTACGTGGACTACCGTGATCAAAAACGGACTGTCAAGGACTCGGGACTCTGGTATGGAAAGCTTGCGGCCAGCAACCGACTGGATCATGACTCTTAACTCCCATCGACGGAGCTAGCTCTACCATGCTCAGTCTTCGGTTCGCCAGGACGAAGACGTTTCAACCGGCCGACGTGGTCTCTTTCCCAGGCGAGAGCGCGATGAATGCGAATCCGATGATTACGAGCACGGCCACACCAATCAGCTCTCCGCGAGCAACCATGTTGCGCAGTGCCTGCGTACCCATCAACGCAGCATGAGCGAGACTGGACCAGGCTGTGAAAGCAATCAAGCTGCGATTCGCCCACGGATTGCGGATCGCTAAAAGCAAAAAAACGCCGAGGATCACATACAGGCAAAGCATCATCGACAACGCGGGCTCTTGTCGGATAAAGATTGCCGTCGGATAGCTTAACGCCAAAAAGAGCACACCTACGATCCCCAAAACAATCTTCAGAGCCAGCTGCCGGTTCATAAGAGTTCTCCCGAGTACGGTAGGATTGCGGTTGTTTCCGCCGCCTTCTACTAAGGTTGAGCCATGCAGACTTATTCAAAGAACAAGGCGACTTTGCCCTGCGCGTGTCCTTCTTCTAAATAAGCGATGGCGGCTGCCGCATCCCGCAAGGAGTAGCGTCTATCGATGACGGGTACAATCCTTCCGTCTTCGAGAAAGCCCGCCAGACAAATCAGGTCTTTTTGTTTGAGCTTGGCGATGAATGAACATACCTTCTTGCCCGACATCCGGGAGAGTATTGGCGCGATCAGCAGGTCTTCGAAAGCCCCCTGCAAAGTTGGGTTCCCTCCGGCTTTGACTAAGACGCCGCCCCGACCCAGAGCTCGCATGTACGCGAAGATCGAATGGCGAGCGTTGGCGGCGAGGATGAGGTCGTAGCGCTGCCCGTTGCGTGTGAAATCGTCGCGAGTGTAATCAATGACGTGATCAGCGCCAATCGATCTCGCAGTAGCCAAATTCCTGGTGCTGCAAACAGCCGTGACTTCCGTTCCGAACGCCTTGGCAATCTCTATGGCGAAGGTGCCGACGCCCCCCGACGCTCCATCAACCAGGACCCTCTGGCCTGCCCGGATTCGTCCATGGTCGCGAAGACCTTGCAACGCAGTAAGACCGGCGACAGGTACGCACGCTGCGTCTTCATACGAGATCCCAGCTGGCTTCAACGCCAGTTCCTCTTCGCTCGCGCAAACATATTCGGCAAAGGCAGACCCGGCAAATCCTTTTGCGCCGAATACATCGTCGCCCGTATGAAACTGGGTCACCTTTCCTCCAACCGCCTCCACTTCACCCGCGAAATCGGAACCGAGGATCTCGCGCTTCGGCTTCAGCAGCCCAAAGAACAGACGAACAAAAAATGGTTTACCTCGCATAATGATGTAGTCCAGAACATTCAAAGACGCCGCATGTACCCTGATCAAGACCTGGCTGTCTGTGGGTTCAGGTTTGGGCATCTCCCTGAACTCCAGAGCATCTGGCGGCCCGTACTGATCGCAAAAGGCGGCTTTCATAGGAGATACCTCGTCCCATCATGCGAAAAACCATAGCACGCACAACCGGTTGCTGGTGATAATTCTGCTGGCTGAGCGTGACCGGCGCGCTGAGTGGTCGCCCTTCGAAACGTCTACCCCAGCCATGTAGCGGGCGATTCGCTATGCTTTCTTGACATACCTCTACTTCTAGGCCTACTCTTCCCTATACCAAGAAGTACAGGGATACAAATGGCTAGAAACGATTTTCAAGGGAGTCTCGACCTTCTCGTGCTGAAGACGCTCTCGCAGACAGGAAAGCTGCACGGCTATGGGATTGTTCTGCACATCCAGCGCGCCTCCGATGAACTGCTCCGTGTTGAAGAGGGCTCGCTCTACCCTGCCCTTCATCGGATGGAGCAGAGCAAATGGATCAGCTCCGAATGGGCGCTAACAGAGACTAACCGCAAGGCCAAGTATTACAAGCTCACGGCCGCCGGGCGGAAACAATTACAGGAAGCCGAAGCAAGTTTTGAGCAGCTGGTAAAGGGTATTCGCGCCATAATGCAGTTCGCGTGAGGTGGTCCGATGTCGCTTGTTCGCCGCATTGCCAATCTCTTTTCTCGGGCCCGTGTCGAGCACGACATCGACCTCGAGCTGGAGTCCCACATCGCCATGCGCATCGACGATAACATCGCCTCGGGAATGTCCGCTGCCGAGGCTCGACGCGACGCGCTATTGCGCTTCGGCAATGCAACCTCGACCCGAGAGAGCGTCGCATCAACGGAGATGGCGCTGAGCCTCGACAGTCTGTGGTTCGATGTTCGTTACGCGGTGCGCCAGCTGCGCCGCTCGCCCTGGTTTGCGATTACCGCCGTTGTTACACTCGCTCTGGCGATCGGGGCCAATGCAGTGGTCTTCAGCGTACTGAATGCGTTTCTCCTGCGTCCCTTGAATGTGCCTCATGCGGAGAGCCTCTATGCTCTCTTCCATCAAGGGGATGCGGGCTTGTCCTACCTTGACTATCTCGATCTGCGCGACCGCAACCGCAGCTTCGAGAGCCTGGCTGCGTATAACGTCGCTCAGGCCGGCCTGGACACCGGCAAAGAGCCATCCCGCGCCTGGATCTACGAGACCAGTGGGAATTACTTCGACGCTCTCGGTATCCTGCCATCGATTGGCCAATTCTTCCACTCGTCCGATGAGCAGGGCCTCAACAGCGCTCCTTACATCGTGCTTGCCTATGCTTACTGGCAAAGCCATTTTCAAGCGGATCCAAAAATTGTTGGCCGAGTCGTCCTCGTGAACAAACATCCATTCACGATCCTTGGCGTCGCTCCTGCCGGTTTCCATGGAACTCTTTTATTCTTCAATCCCGACTTCTTCGTACCGCTGGTAAATCTGCAGGAGGTGCAAGGCGTGAATAACCTCACCGCCCGCGGAAAAACCACGGTCTTTATGACCATCGGGCACCTGAAGCCTGGAGTCACTCAGACACAGGCAGTGACCGATTTGAATTCAGTTGGCTTGTATCTGGAAAAGACCTATCCGAAAGAGCATGGCAAGTTTACCTTCACGCTTGGACTACCCAACCTTTACGGCGACTACATTGGCCGGCCCGTAAAGGCCTTCATGACCGGATTGATGTTGCTCGCCGGCCTCACTCTGTTAGCGGCGTGCGCCAACCTGGGCAGCCTCTTCGCTGCGCGTGCTGCCGACCGTACCCGTGAGGTCGCTCTGCGGCTCGCGCTTGGGTCAAGCCGTAAGCGGATCTTGCGTGCTCTCTTTACCGAAGCCGTCTTGATCTCCCTTCTCGGAGGCGCTGCCGGTCTTGGTGGCAGTATCGTGCTGTTGCACGAGCTCAGCGCGTGGCAGCCTTTTTCCCGATGGCCCATCCATCTGACGGTGAATCCAGATGCCAATGTATATGCGGCTGCATTGCTGCTGACTTTGGTGAGCGGGTTTCTATTTGGCGCCGTTCCCATCCGACAGGTTCTGCGGACTAACCCCTACGAAATCGTCAAATCCGGTCATGCAGGGACCGGCGCGTCCCCTCGGCGCTTCAATATACGAGACATTCTGCTGGTGGTGCAGATTGCCGTCTGCGCTCTGCTTGTCACTTCCTCGATGGCTGCGGTGCGCGGGTTGGCGCGTTCCTTGCATAGCGACTTCGGCTTTGAGACCGAGAACCGGATGATGCTGGATACCGATCTGAGTATGGCCAATTACACCGGCGACCGGGTTCCCGCAATGCAGAAGCGCATTATCGAGGCGGTAAAGGGAATTCCAGGGGTGGAGTCGGTGGGGCTTGCGGATACAGTGCCACTCGGCGATGGCTCGATCGACGCAAATGTCTTTGCCGACACGACAGCCGATCTTCGGTCATCGAACGCTGCTGCCGATCCATATGTCTTTAAGGTCTCATCCGATTATTTCGATGCCGCCGGTACACCCTTGTTGTCCGGCAGGGCCTTTTCCGCCCACGACGACAAGAACGCTCCGCGGGTGGCAATCGTTAACCGCGAGTTCGCTCGCAGACTCTTCGGTTCGGCCCCCCAGGCGCTTGGCCGGTACTACAAGACCTCCGATGGGACCCGCATTCAAATCGTTGGCCTCGTGCAGGATGGCAAATATGCCAGTCTCACCGAAGACCCTGCGCCGGCAATGTTCCTCCCCATTCTGCAAGTTCCAAGCAGTCAGACCTACCTCGTCGTGCACTCCAAACGCGATCCAATACAGTTGGGGCCGTCCATACGGTCCACCTTGCTTAAACTCGATTCGGGGCTGCCGGTCGAAATTCAAACCCGGTACAGCGGTCTGGATGCGCTACTCTTTGGGCCGAGGATGGCCACCATCTCGCTCATCGTGCTCGGCCTCATGGGCGCGATGCTTTCGATGATTGGAATCTTCGGCATGGCCGCCTACTCCGTGAGCAAGCGTTTGCGCGAACTCGGCATACGCATGGCCCTCGGCGCGCAACGACGAGAGGTCCTTCAGGCAGCTCTGGGTCGCTCCATCAAATTGCTCTCAATCGGCTCCGCGGCCGGACTGGTGCTCGGGATTCTTGCCGGCCGAGTCCTCGCCTACGTCGTCGATCAGGCAACGGCGCGCGATCCGCTCGTCTTAGCAGGAGTCGTCATGATCATGGCGATACTCGGCGTATTGGCTACCTGGGTGCCGGCGCAGCGCGCCTTGTCCGTGGAACCCATCTCGCTTATGCGCGAAAACTAAGCAAGAATCGCTCTTGCTACTGCGACCGGCTTCAGATCGCCTTAGCCACTAAAGGGCTGAGGGTGGAGATTTGCTACTCCCATCTACAATCTCAACATGAAGCCGGCTGCGGAACGGACCCTACAACTTTTCCTCGCATTTGTTCTCTTCGTAAACGCAGCTGTCGCGCAACCACCAACAACTTCCCCAACGTCTCCCTGGGAACTCCAGAACTCCACCACCAAAGCCAGCCTCCGCGGCATCCACGCTGCCGGTGGCGGAGTCGCGTGGGCGAGCGGCACAAATGGCACGATCCTCCGCACCGAAGACGGCGGATACATGTGGCAATCCTGCGCCATGCCACCTGGAGCTGAAAAGCTCGACTTTCGCGGCATCTGGGCATGGGACGCGAACACGGCGGTAGTCATGTCGTCAGGATTCGGCGATCTCTCGCGGCTTTATAAGACTACTAATGGATGCTCCAGCTGGACGCTGCTTTATACCAATCCAGACAAGGATGGATTTTGGGATGCCATGGCGTTTTCCGACCGGGAGCACGGCTTCCTCTTTGGCGATCCTGTAGATGGGCGATATTTCGTCGCCTTCACCTCCAATGGAGGAGCCGCGTGGAGCCGCATTGACTCCGGCGACCTCAAGCCTGCCACAGCCAACAGCGGCGGATTCGCGGCGAGCAACTCCTCCCTTGCCCTGGCTGGACCGATTCTCGGTCCGGTGAACGCGCCGTGGTTCGGCACGAGCGGTCCGGGGGGCGCTTACGTCTACAGTGGAGGCATCGATTGCGGCATGGGCATGGCACACGAGCATCCGGAGGAGTGCCTGAAGCACTGGGAGTTCGACCGGACCGCTGTCCCCCTTGTCGGGGAAAGCGTGACGGAAGGCGTCTTCGCCGTTGGTGTGCGGTACGGAGAAACCGGAGTCTGGGGGGCGGTCGTGGTAGGCGGAAATTACAAGAAGCCCAACGAAGAACAGCAGACGGCAGCGTTCTGGCACGACGGCGACAAGACTTGGACGGCAGCCAGCATCCCGCCCCATGGATACCGGTCTGCCCTCGCCTGGGACGAGGCGGAGAAGGCCTGGATCGCCGCCGGAATTAACGGCTCCGATGTTTCTTACGATGACGGGAAGACCTGGCAGTCGCTCGATACCGGCAACTGGAATGCTCTCAGCCTCCCCTGGGTCGTCGGCCCCGAAGGCAGGATCGCCAAACTGGTATCGTTGAAGTCAGCAGGAGTAGCTAATAAGTGAGCGTCTCGGAGCGCACTAGTTCATTGAAGGGGCATGGCTTCAGCCGCGCCGGTGTTAGGAGCAAGTAGGAGGGCCTAAGCTTAGTTCGGGTAGTTCCCTCGGCCTCCGAAGCCGCGCCACTTCAAAGAGCTTCAAGATCAGAGAAAAGCGGATGCCCACATCTCAAAGTGGGATGTGATTTCCAAACTAAACCAATGGCAGAATTCGTAATCAAACTCGCCGACGAACGTGGTCATATCCAGGAGCAGACCCAGTCCGCCTCCTCGGCCGAAGAATTGCGTTCAAAGTTCACGACCGCCGGCTATTACGTCTATTCGGTGAAGCCGCGCGGTTTCTCGACCAAGCGCAAAAAAGCCAAGCTCGAGACCTTCATCATCTTTAACGAGCAGTTTCTGACCCTAGTCCGCGCCGGACTGCCGATTCTCGGCTCGCTCGACATGTTGGCCAAGCAGCAGAAAAATCCGGCCTTCGCCGCGCAACTGCAGAACGTCGCCCAGCGGGTGCGGACCGGCGAGTCGATCTCCGCCGCCTTCGAGGCCCAGGGTGGATTTCCGCTCATCTACACCACCACGCTGCTGGCCGGCGAACGCTCCGGCAACCTCGAAGAGGTCCTCAGCCGCTTCCTTTCCTTCCAAAGGATCTCACTCAGCTTTCGCAAGAAGCTGCAGGCCTCGCTGGTCTATCCAGCGCTCCTGCTGAGCATGGTAGGGCTGCTCTTCATCTTCCTGATTACGTTCGTTGTGCCGCAGTTTGCCAAGCTCTACGACTCCGTCGGCACCAAACTGCCTGGCATCACCCTGGCTCTGCTTGCGCTCGGTACGGGCGCCCAGAAGTACGCCCTCTACGTGATCCCAGCTGTCCTCGCCATTGTCTATCTCGTCCTGCGCTGGAGCAAGACGGAGGCCGGCTCTTCGCGTATCGACGCGATCCGCGTCAGAATGCCGATCTTCGGCACCATCTGGCTGAAATATCAGGTCGCCCTCTTTGCCCGGACTCTATCCACCCTGTTGACTGGCGGCCTGCCGCTGGTTCCTTCGCTCGAAACCGCGGCAAAATCCATTTCGAGCAAAAGCATCGCCAAGGCCGTCTTTACATCAGTCGGGCGGGTTCGAGAAGGTAAAGGGCTGGCGCTCAGCCTTAAGCAAACCAAGATTTTCCCGGAACTCTCTACGGAAATGATCGAAGTCGGCGAATCGACCGGCGCGTTGCCCCAGATGTTGAACTCGGTGGCGGAGTTTTTTGAAGAAGACGTGCAAAACGCGCTGACCGCATCGCTCGCGCTGATTGAGCCGGCGATCCTCATCGTGATGGGCATCGTTGTGGTGATTATCCTGATTGCGCTGTACCTGCCCATTTTCTCGTTAGGGCAAGCTGGAGCGATGCAGGGGCACTAATTGATTCGGACGAAGCACCCTCCGAATGAGAGGTCTACACTAAGCCATGGCAACCGAAATAGCAGTTCTACCCTTAGCCTCCGAATACGATGAAACCGCCAACGCCCAATCCTTGGCGCGCCGCTATCGCTGCGAATTCATCGATCTGAAGCACTACAAGATCCAGCATGAAGTTGTCCGCGCCGTGCCGGTCGATCTCATGTTCCGCTACAATTTCGTGCCGCTCGAGCAGATGGACGACCGCCTCGTGATCGCCGTCGCCGACCCCAGCCGCCTGATGATCCTCGACGAGATCTCGGGGCTGCTCGGCCAGAGGATCATCACCAAGGTCGCCACCCTCACCCAGATCACCGACCTGCTCAAGAAAACCGAGCAATCGCAGCGTGTCCTCGATGAGGCGACTGAGGGCTTGACCTTTGACGTCATCCCTTCCGATGAGAATTCTGACGAGAATATTTCGATCGAGAAGCTGACCTCCGAAGAAGACATCAGCCCGATCATCCGGCTGGTCGATACGACCATCTTCACGGCTCTCGAACGGCGCGCCTCCGATATTCACATCGAGACCTACGACGACAGCCTGCACGTGAAGTACCGCATCGACGGTGTGCTCCAGGCGGCGATGGCGCCGATAGCCCGCGAACATCATCAGACTATCCTCTCCCGAATTAAGGTCATGAGCGAGCTCGATATCGCCGAACGCCGCGTCCCCCAGGACGGCCGCTTTCGCGTCCGCTACAAGGGCCGCCTCATCGACTTCCGCGTCTCGATCATGCCGACCGTGCATGGCGAGAACGCCGTTCTCCGTGTGCTCGATAAGGAGTCGATGAGTGAAAAGTTCTCGAAGCTCACCCTCGACGTAGTCGGTTTCGGCGAAGACGATCTCTACCGCTTTCGCCGCTACATTCGCGAGCCTTATGGCATGGTGCTGGTTACCGGACCGACTGGCTCCGGTAAGACGACGACCCTCTACGCCGCGCTCAACGAGATCAAGTCCGATGAAGACAAAATCATCACCATTGAGGACCCGGTCGAATACCAGATCCGCGGCATCACCCAGATTCCGGTCAATGAAAAGAAAGGCCTCACCTTCGCCCGCGGCTTACGCTCGATCCTCCGTCACGATCCCGACAAGATCCTGGTCGGCGAAATCCGCGACCAGGAGACCGCCCAGATCGCCATTAACTCGGCGCTCACCGGTCACTTGGTCTTCACCACCGTCCACGCCAACAACGTGGTCGATGTGCTCGGACGCTTCCTCAACATGGGCGTCGAAGTTTACAACTTTGTCTCTGCGTTGAACTGCATCCTCGCCCAGCGTCTCGTCCGTCTCACCTGCGACTTTTGCGCGAGACCGGTCAAACACAGCGAAGAGCTGCTGATCCAGAGCGGTCTCCACGTGGACGAGTGGCGTGACTTTGAATTCCGCGAAGGCGCCGGGTGCATTGAGTGCGGAGGCACCGGGTTCCGTGGCCGTACCGCCATTCACGAGCTGCTCGACCTCACCGACCCGATCCGCGAAATCATCCTCGAAAAGAAGCCAGCCTCCGAAGTTCGCCGTCTCGCCAAGGCCGAGGGCATGCAGTTCCTTCGCGAATCCGCCATCGATCGCGTCAAACGCGGTCTCACCTCGCTCCGCGAGATCAACAAGGTCACCTTCATCGAAGCGAACCGCTAATGCGACCGCGACAAATAACGACGCATTGATAGACAGATGAACAGATGGATAATAGACGATAGACAGATCGAAACAGATAGATCGACAAATGCCAAAGCGCCTCCGGATTTTTCCGCAACACTCGACCGTGACCCTGCGTCCGCGCCTCGCCTGCGAGATCACCCTGGCCGGTGTCATCGCCGCTCGCCAGGAGAATGCGCTCGACGCAGCCGCGATCACCGCCTTTGCGCCGCTGCTGCCAGGCTCGGTCGTTCCCTCCTTGACCGCACACAACTTCCCTCACCCGGCCCGCATCGTCGCCGCACTCAAACAAGCCCTTGACCAGGTCGTCGAACGTGACCGCAAACTCACGCTGGTCATCCCGGACGCCGCCGTACGCGTCCTGCTGCTTGATTTCGATTCCCTTCCCGAAAAGCTTGCGGAGGCTCTGCCGATCATCCGCTTCCGCCTCCGCAAGCTGCTGCCGTTTGAGGTCGACGATGCAGCGATTAGCTATCAGGTCATGACCCGGCAAGCCGAGCAGGTGCGCGCGCTGGTAGCGGTCACGCCGCAACCGGTCTTGGCCGAGTATGAAGGCGTCGTCCGCGAGGCGGGCTATGAACCTGGCGCCGTCCTGCCCAGTACGTTGTGCGCGATCGCTGCGATCGCCGACGAGACAGACGCTTTGGTCATCAACCAGAACTCCGCTTGCATCACCACCGCCATTACCCGGCACAATGAAGTCCTGCTGCACCGGACCCTCGAGCTTCCCGAGAACGCCGGCAACGATATACCGGATATCCAGCAGGCGGTTTCCGTCGCTATCGCCTACTTCGAAGACTCGCTCAATACACCCTTGGAGTCGCTCTTCTATGTCGGTCCTGGTGGAGCTGCCGCATTTGACATCATCCTGAATCAACCCGATTCTGGGAGCACCTACGTGAGGGTGCGGGATCTGGTCGAACCTCCGGAAGCTGGAGCCACCAGCCCGGTACCGGTCGGGATTTTGGCTGGCGTCACTGGCGCGCTCGCCAACTGACACAGGATCGCGCCTCACTCCGAGGCGCCAGCCGCTGACGGCGACTCAGTTTGGAGACTGTCCTCCTCTCCCCCGCCCAAGATGGGAAACCACTCAGAAAGAAAGCAGTGAGTGGCGATGCAGTTGCATTCATTGTCTGTGGGGGTGCGTACCATCCTTGTAGCGACGCCCAACTGCTCCTGGCGAGGTCTCCCGATGAAGCGATTCTCCATAGCCGCCTTATTAATTCTGTTGTTTACGAGCCTTTGCCATTCAGCACGCGCCTGCGACAGGAACGTCTCTTTCGCCATCGCTGAAAAGGGGCTGGTACTCCCGCTGACCCCCGATTTTGTGACCCGCTGGGTCAGTCAGCACCGAAGGAACTATCCTGGCGTCTGCTTTTCCCAGCAGCCTCAATCGGGGAAAGGAAACTTTCTGATTGTCTTCTCCGCGTCCCGGGCGGGCTTGAGCGGCGTCCATCCGACGGTTCGCCCCGGCGCGGGATGGAGCTTTGGCGTTAGTTCAGGGGAGACCGGCGCGCTTCAGCCCTCCACCGGCGTCATCGACCGAGATATGGAAGTATTTGCTTTTGTCTATGATCAACGCGGAGTTTTAGTCTTTCAGGAATTACGCCGTGTCGTCAGTGATCTCGGCGGCGAAAGCTATAACGCGATTGGTAAAGACCTCGGTTCCAGTTCCGCAGCGATCCGTACCGGCCATGCGCTCCTCAAGGGCGCCATCGAGGACATTCAGCGGTGCTATGAGATCACCGGCCCGGAGCCGGTGGGTATTCTCGCTGGAGTGGCGGGCGCTTCGGCGAACTGACACCATCGGTTGCTGGCTGGTTGTAGATCGCGTTTCGCTCCACGAGATCCGCGAAATATTCCCGCGCGCGATTCGATCTCAAATGGCACAATGGAGCGGCGCAACAGAACGGCGCAATGCGCATTGCCGAGAGAGGCGCAACCATCGTCCCGGTTGGCGAGCATCTTGGGTCGGTCGTGCGTCCCTATACAATGGAGCCAGCCGTCCATGCGCATTACCCTCAATCTCGCCTCCAAGCCGTTCATCGAACTCCGTCCGCTCTACGCGCGACTACGTTGGTGGATGGCCATCCTGCTCATATTGGCGATTCCGCTCTGGCTCTTTCTGAAGACAGAAACTCGTAAGGCGGCGCTTGCAAACGCCAAGCTTCAAGCCGTCGAGACCAGTATCCAGCGCCTCCAAAACCAGCAGCGCAGCTATCAAGCTATGATGCAGCAACCACAAAACGCCGCGGTTTTGACTCAAGCTGCCTTTCTCAACCAGCTTTTCGCCCGCAAGGCTTTTTCCTGGACCGCGGTCATGATGGACTTGGAAACCGTGCTGCCGGGTGGCGTTCAGGTCATGAACATCGACCCGGCCACCGACAAATCAGGCAACGTCACCATCCGTCTCCGCGTCAGTGGGCAGCGCGATCGTGCCGTCGAACTGGTGCGAAATCTGGAACACTCCCGTCGTTTTCTCCAGCCGAGACTGGCGACGGAGTCGGCCGATACCAGCAACAGCAACGGCGGGCAGGCAAATCTTCAACCCGCGAGTGGCACCGGCAATGTGAATTTTGATGTCTTGGCCGACTACAATCCGCTTCTACCGGAGTCCAAACGGCCTGCTAAGACGACCACCGCGAAAGCAGTCGGGCCGGCCGCTACCGCACCTTCCGCAAAATCTCACAGGAACTCCTCGCCCAGAAGGCCGACCCCTGCACAACCTCAACAACCACAGACGCCTGGACGTCCAACGAAGGGAGCGCAATGAAGCTGAGCGATCCCTTGAAACTGCCAACCGAAGTTCTTAATGTGTTGAACCTGCACATCGCAGGCGTGGCGCTGCTGGTGATTCTCAATGTGACCTTGCTGGTCAGGCTCGGCCTTGCGTGGCGGGATCTTGGCGCCAGCCGCCAGGAGCAACTGCAGCAGGAACAGCTCACTTTGACCCAGCTTCAGGCACAGACCGCCCGCCTGAACGGGCTGCCGGAGAAGGTTGAGATCTCCCGGAAAGATGCTGACAAGTTTTATGCACAGCGAATCCCGGCGAACTACTCCTCGGTCCTTGCCGACCTGGGCGCGTTAGCTGCGAAAGACAAAATTCGCCTTACCCGCGCCGGCTATACTCAGTCGGCAGCGATCGAAGGTCTGGCCGAACTGCGCATCGATGCCAACCTCGCCGGGGATTACTCGGGGGTCATGCACTTCATCAACGGGCTCGAGCGCGACAAGACGCTTTACGTGATCAGCAACCTGACCCTCACCGGTCAACAGGGCGGACTGGTCAATCTACGGCTGAGATTGACGACCTACCTCCACGCTGCCGATGCCAGCCAGCTTCCGCCATCGTCGGAACCACCGACGGACCAGCAGGCGCCGGTTACTGACCAATCCATGCTGTCGCTCCCGGCACTGAATTCGGCGGCGCACCAGCCGGACACTCCAGCAATGGAGGATGGTCACTGATGGCACTCAAACTAGGCGCCGAAGATAAGAAGAAGGTCTACATCGCAGGAGCGCTTGGGCTGGTTGCGCTGGTCCTCATCGGCAAGACCCTCATGGACACCTTCAGTGGTGGCGCTCCGCCTCCCACGCTGCCGCCACAGGTCGCCGTGCAAAGACCCCCGGCCCCGGCGTCTTCGCGGAGTGGCCAAGCGCCTGGCGCACACGAGGCGACCAAGATTCCCGCAGTCGCCGACAATCTTGATCCGACGCTCCATCCGGAGTTGATGGCCCAGGCAGAATCGCTGGAGTATACGGGGAATGGGCGGAATATATTTTCTTTAACGTCAGCCCCCGTCGACATTCCTAAACCGGTTGCGTCGGTACGCCCGAACGCTGCTGAAACCGCGCAGACGGGGCCTCCTGCACCGCCTCCCCCGCCGCCGATCGATTTAAAATTCTTTGGTTTTTCAGCGCGGCAGAGTGGCATAAAGCGTGCTTTTTTTCTCCGTGGAGACGATGTTTTCATAGCGTCTGAGGGTGAAGTCGTCGATCATCGCTATAAGGTGGTAAAGATTGCCCCGACGTCCGCGCAGGTCGAGGACATCCCTTACTCCAACACCCAGAGTCTGCCGCTGGTGCAGAATTAGCGACATGGAATGGCAGAGTAGTGAACGGGCGGCAATGATGAGAGCAGCGACTAAGATCGCGGGAAAGAAATGGGCGACAGGCAGCGAAGATGGCTATGTGCTCATCGGCGTCCTCTTTCTTGTCGTCATCATCTTGATCTGGCTGGCGGTGGCGGCGCCTAAAGTCGCGACTGCGATCCGCCGGGACAAGGAGCTGGAGCTCTACCATCGTGGCATGCAGTACACCCGCGGGATCAAACTCTATTACAAGAAGTTCGGAAGCTACCCAATCTCGCTCGATCAACTGGAAAACTCCAATAACATTCGATTCCTTCGCAAGCGTTATAAGGACCCATTTACCGGGAAGGCCGATTGGCGGATCATTCACTTCGGCGAGGCCAAGGTTCCTCAAACCGGTCTCTTCGGACAACCGCTCGGGGCAGCCGGCGCTGCCGGAACCGGAGCTAACGGCGCTGGGACGACTGGAACCAACGGGCAAGCTTCGTCGGGATTTGGGGCCAGCAGCAGCTTTGGAAACAATAGCGGAAGCAGTGGTTCCAGTTTCGGCAACAGCTTCAGCAGCGGCGGTAGTGGTTCCAGCTTCGGGAGTAATGGGAGCGGATCGAGTTTCGGGAGCAGCAACGGATCCAGCTTTGGAAGCAGCAACGGCGGATCCGGTTTTGGTGGAGGTTCCAGTTCCGGATTCGGAGGCAGCGGCACCTCCTCGAGCAACCCCACGTCGCCCGGCGATCCTGGATCTGGCCCGGGGCTAAGCGGCGCTGGGACCGGAACTTCCGGATCGGGCTTTGGCACACCAGGCAGCAGCACCGGCGGCACAACCGGCCTCGGCACGAGCACCCTCACTTCGAGCAATGGTTCGCCGATCGGGAGTGGCGGCCCGATCGTTGGTGTGGCCAGCTCCGTCACCAAGGAATCAATTCGGGAATACAAGAAGCAGAAACACTACAACGAGTGGGAGTTTGTCTATAACCCGCAGACTGACCTGGGGGGTCTCGGTGGCAATAACGGCATGGGAGTGGCGGGCGCCGGGGGAAACACTGGATTTGGCAATAATCCTGGTTCCAGCTTTGGCGGCGGTTCCAACTCTGGTTTCGGTAATAATTCTGGCTCAAGCTTTGGCGGTAATTCCGGCTCTGGTTTCGGCAATTCCTCTGGATCAGGCTTTGGCAACAATCCGGGATCCGGGTTCGGAAACAATAACAACGGCAATTCAGGCAACAATGGAAATCCAGGATCAAATCCCGGGACGGGCACTCCCCCAAACAACAATCCCAATCAGCCTACTCCGCAATAGAACGACGCGAACCCTCAATAGCTGAAGTCTGATCCATACGGAACCCGCACCTTCTTTGCGAGCGGCGTAATAGTTGTGTAACCGTCGAGCAGCTTTACTTGATTGTCATCTGAATGGGCGCTGTCCCTGTTTCAATCAGGTCAGAGGCCGCCACGCGTGAACTCACAAGCTGTTGTCGATCCGCCACTCTCGGACGTCGCTCCTGCCTTAACTCCTGGGATTTCGGCGGAAGATCAACCGCTCCTCACGACGCCGGCCATTCATCCGCTTAGCCGCGCGGCGCAGGACCGATCCGTCAACTGGTTCACGCTCTTCTTCGTGGCTCTTTTCCATGCCGGCGCAATTGCCGCATTGTTCTTCTTTAGCTGGAGCGCCATCGCGGCAAGCCTCGTGTTTTGGTTTCTCGCGATCAACCTTGGAATCTGTGTCGGCTACCATCGCCTGCTCACCCATCGCGGCTATCGGACATCGCGGCTGCTGGCCCGTGGGCTCGCAGTGTGTGGGACCTTGGCGCTCGAGGGCAGTCCGATTTATTGGGTAGTAAACCACCGTATCCATCATCAGCTGACCGACAAGCATGGTGACCCGCATACTCCCAAAGATGGCGGGTGGTGGTCTCATGCGGGGTGGGTTATTCATGGCGAAGGCTTGTCGACGCAGCCAGAGCTGATCCGCAGATACGCTCCGGATTTGCTCAAAGATCCTTTTCTCGTACTGCTGAGCAAGTACCATTATGTGCCGCTGATCCTCTCCGCAATCCTCCTTTATGCCCTTGGAGGATTACCCTGGCTGCTTTGGGGGGTTTTTTTTCGGGTGACGATTGGATTGCACGCAGTCTGGTTCGTCAACTCAGCCACGCATATTTGGGGCTCGCGTCGCTTTCCGACCAAGGACGAGTCTCGCAATCTCTGGTGGGTTGCACTGCTCACGGGCGGTGAGGGATGGCACAATAACCATCACGCATTTCCGGTTTCGGCGCGGCATGGCTTTGCATGGTATGAGTTCGACCTGAACTACTACGTCATCTGGACTTTGGGGAAGGCAGGCCTGGCCAAACAGATCAACCTAGCACAACCCTTGCGAGAGAAAGGTCGTTAGGTCTCCTTAAAAGGACCCGGAAGGACGGCTCGGCAAGATTGATCTACGGACAAGAAGAAGCCCGCGCCAGTGCGCGGGCTTCTTCTTGTTACAGCGAAAGCAACGAAAACAACCGCATGAGTTTATCTAAACGCTGAATGAGGAGCCGCAGCCACAAGTGCTCTTGGTGTTGGGATTCTCAAACTTGAAGCCTGCCGCTTCCAGGGTTTCGACATAGTCGACGACACACCCATTGAGATACATCAACGACGTCGCATCGACAAACACCTTGAGGGCGCCGTAGGTGAACACCTTGTCCATCATACCGGGTTGATTTTCGAAGGACATCGAATATTGAAAGCCTGAGCATCCGCCACCAACCACACCTATGCGGAGGCCAGCGGGCAACGGGTCCTGGGTCGCCATGATTTCGCGTACTTTCTCGATTGCCGAATCGCTCAGCGTAAGGGGCGGCACAGACTTGAAAGTGTCGGGGGCGGGCACAACAGTTGCTGGTGCCTGGACAGTGCTGGTTGCCATAGATCTCTCTCCTAAAGAACCACTGGTGATGCTAGTGTAAACCCCAAAGGGCGTGGTCACAATCGTTTGCAGCAAATGGTTTGTATCTGTATGCGAAACGAGTCAACTCAACCTTAATTTGATGCGCTAAATCACGACAAGGCTCAAGATGTCGGAGGCCGGGCTGTAAGCCTCTTCGAGATGCGGTCGAACTGGTCCTGGGTGAGAATACCTCGGGAAACCAGTTCGTTGGGCGCGGAGTAGGGCCGTCCGGCAAGGATCTTGCGAGCCTTAGCGGGCGAAATTCCCGGAAGCGCAACGAGCTGGTCTCGGGTGGCGTTATTTAGGTCCACCGGTGGCAAAGCGGGACCACTGCCCTGGAGACCCTGCCTCACTCCGGCGGCAACCGCGTTGATCTTGTCCTCGGCATTGGCTGCTGCGACCCGGGCATCCGCCGCAGCTTTCTCCGTTCCCTGCTTAACCTGCTGGGTAGTTTCGGCTGCCTGCTGCTGGATCTGCTGGTTTGACGGAGCGCTGCTGCATCCCGCCAGACTGGTTGCTGCCAGCAGGATGGCGGCAACTACCGGGGACTTTTCGACGGCCTGTCTTGCTGTGCTCATGGGTGACCTCGTTCGCTTAGCCGTAGTTCTAATCATCCCTGGACACCATGTTCAGGACCCGGCTACTATTTCGCCTCTGAATTTAGCACTGTTCCATGCGCCACGACATCCACATCGACCTCCTTGCCAACCCGTAAAAGAAAGGAGCTAGGATCCTTCATCCCCCAAGCTACATAAGGGACCGAGAAGTGGGTCGTCGCAGTAGCTTGGTTGCCTTCGAAATCGACCTTAATCTGCAAGGTGAACGGATGATCAGCGCCATGGATATTGAAGATGCCGCCGGCTGTGAGGGTCTGGCTTATTCCCGGTTTCGCGCTGCCAGTAATCTTACTGGGATGGAAGAACGCCTCGGGATATCTGTCAGACTCGAGGACTTCCTTCTGCATCTTGGCGTCACGGCTTTTGTTGCCGCTTTCCCCACTGGCTAGATCAATCAGTATCTCGCCTTCGGAAACGCCGGTGGCCGGGTCATATGTCACCAGGCCGCCCTTGAGTTTGAAGGTGCCGTGGGTGGTGTGCGTGTTTCCCTTAAGCTCCCATTTGATCTCGGTTGTGGCGGGATCGAGCTTCACGGCGACCTTCGGGGTTTGCGTCTCGGCACTCACCGCGCCGCAGAACACCAGTATAGAAAGCGCGAGGAGGCGCTTTCTAAAACTTATGGCGAACGAGAAACGGTTGCAATGAAGTGCTCTTCCGATCGTGGTGAAAATCTCTTCCCGGCCGCAAGCCGGAAACCTATTAAAGCGTTGCTTCTGCTTGGCCAAACTCGGCGCCTCCTGCATTGACCTGAGATGCATCCTGAGGGGCAGCAGCCTCAGAAGAGGTCTTCGGATACAGGAGGCGGCCCATGAGGCGAAGTCCCAGTCCTACTCCGAAGCCAGCAGGCACGATGTCGCCGACGTGCACGGCGAGCAAGCGGGTAAAGAGCTCGGAGTCCTCAGCTAGAAGACGGAGTGCCCGGTTCCGGAGCCAAGGCCAGCGATCCATAGCGAGCATCATAGCTGCCATCGCCTGGGGGATCCTCAAAATTCTGCTATGTCCAATTTCGTAGTCCCTGATAGAGTGCCGGCCCAGCGCTTCGCCGAGGAGCAGCGCCTCGCGGAACGCTGAGGCCAATCCTTCGCCGGTGATGGCGTCAGCGGAACCAGAGGCGTCTCCTATGAGCGCAACGTTGCCACGGGTGACGCGGCGGAGCTTTCGGGTGGACGTCACTGCTCCGCGTCCCCGGCCGATGGTGGGAACGCCCAGCAGCTTCCTGCGCAGGTAGGGAAACCCTTCAAGGATCTCATCGAACTTCGGACCCCGATGTCGTGTAATCGCAGCCATACAGATCTCGTTTTCCCCGACCGGGGTCACATAGACTTGTCCCAGGTCGCTCCAATGGACCTCGACATGATCGCTCCAGGGTGCGGCAGCGTAGTGACGCCGGAAGCCAAATCTTTCAGTGAGCCGGAATCCAGCGTCGAGATCTGCCCAATGTCGAACACTGGATGCTTCGCCATCGGCGCCAATCAGATAGCGAAACCGGAAGCTCTGTCCCGCCACCCGGACCTCGCCATTCGACCTAAGTTCGGCACGGGAGTTCCATTGGAACCGAACCCCCAGTTGCGCCGCACGTTCGATGAGTCGCTCGTGCAGATCCAGGCGAGGAATGCCAATGCCTCTGCCTTGAGGAAAGTCCGCAGTGGCCAAGTGTTCCCGGCCGCGGTTACGTTGGGCGAAGTGAATCCCCGAGAATTCAAGTCCACCAGTCAGTTCAACCCCAAGCAGAGCAAGTTCGCGCCGCGAGTCCGGCATCAAGCCCTCACCGCACGCTTTATCTATCGGTGGAGTGAGTGCATCAACTATGACCACGTCGAGACCTTGCTGGCGCAGGGCAATCCCGGCGGCCAGACCAGCGGGTCCACCGCCAATTACCAATGCATCACAGGAGCAGTTTTGGTACGTATTCGATTTAGGAGTTCTTATCATCCTTCAGCCAACCATCTTTCTATTCCCAGCCTATGCTCCAAACAGCGGCACCAGGACGATGAGGCTTCCGAATGACAAACAAGTGACACAATCTGGCCTAACGACGACACTTGGATCTCTACCGCAAATTCTTCTTCAAACGGCCAAGCATCAGGAAGCGGATCTTAACTCTTTTTGCAGGTAATTCTGGCTCTACCACTCGAGTAGCGACATCTCCGCGCAAAACCCGGGTCCCATTGCGGCAAGGATGCTTCGTGTTCCGGGTGCGGGGCGACGATTTTTCATGACTTCGTCGAGCACGATCAGCACCGAACCTGAGGATAGGTTGCCAACTCTCTTCAATGCCTGCCAGGAGACGTCCAGCTCGCCGTTGGTGAGATTGAGTGCTTCGGCGGTCGCTTCAAGCACCTTAGGGCCTCCAGTGTGCATGATCCACGACCCGACATCGCCTCGGGTCAACCCGCGGGTGGCAAGGAATTCATCTACGTTTTTGCCCAGGTTTTTGAGTACAACGTTCGGCACTTCTGGGGACAGAATGACCTGGAAGCCTTTCTCGGAGACCTTCCAGCCCATCACATCCTGAGTATCTGGATAAAACACCTGAGTGCTGGCGACGAGGTTGGGTCCGGGCAAGTTAACGTTTGCTCCAGCGATCAAGACTGCGACCGCACCATCGCCAAAGAGACCTGAGGCGATCAACGCCGCTGGATTGATATCGCCGCGCTGCCAGGTGAGCGAACACAGCTCTACTGAGAGCAGAACGGCGACCTGGTCAGGAAAGGCGCGGACGTAATCGGCTGCACGAGCCAATCCCGCCGCACCGGCAACGCAGCCTAGTCCGAAGAGGGGGTTGCGCTTCAGCTTCGGATTGAGCTTCATCTTGTTGACCAGCCGCGCGTCGATCGACGGGCTCGAGATGCCGGTCACCGAGACGAAGAAGAGAGCGCCGATCTTGTCTCGTCCCACCCCTGCGGTCTTCAGAACGCAGTCGATCGCCCGTTCGCCAAGTTGTTCGGCGACCTCGATCCAGACATCGTTCATCTTGCCCCAGGTATTCAGGTCCTGGTATTCGAGCAGCGGGCGGCAATAGTAACGTCCATCGACGCCGGTCCGGAAGAAGAGTCGTTCCAGCATGGGTGCGCATTCGGCACCTCGGTCCCAGTGGTTCTTGAGAGCGTCGACCACCTCCCGCTGCGTGAAGTAATACTCTGGAAAAGCGGTGGCTGTATTGGCAATACGCATGTGAGGTTTCTCTATGCTCCCTGGCTCTGTTCTTGGATTGAGCAGCAGGTCAGAAGGCCCTCGCTCCCACAGCCATGTATCAAGTGTCTTCTGGAGTATTCCACGCGATGACCCAAATCGGGAATAGCGCTTTTGGCTCGGGCCGAAGTTTTTCTGTCGTTCGAAGGTAAAAGCGGCTACTTACCGGAGCTGGCAAAGCACCCCCTGGAACCTGACTGCTTCAGCTGCAAGAAAGAACCCCACGAGACAGCTCGCACTCGGAGCAGAGACCAAGGACCTCCATACCCGCGGCCGGTCGGCTTACCGTAACTCTGCTTTTGCACTAGAATCGGTTGGTTGTGACCTCCCACGTTCCGGAGTTGTCGATGCGAGCAGCACTGTTTACCCGCGAATATCCCCCGCACGTGTATGGTGGGGCCGGCGTCCATGTGGAGTATCTCAGCTGGGAGCTCTCGAGGCTGATCGAGGTTGAAGTTCATTGTTGGGGGGAGCAGTGGTCGGACGCCGACACGCTGCGCGTGATTGGGCAGCAGCCTTGGACCGAGATCACGAGTGATACCTCCGGTCAGTTCAAGACTGCGCTTGAAGCGCTGAGCCTCAATTTGACTCAAATCAAGGCGCTTTCAGGCGTGGATATTGCCCATACGCACACCTGGTATGTTGCCATGGCTGGTTTCCTGGCCAAGAAGCTTTATGGGCTTCCCTTCGTCCTGACGGTTCATAGTCTGGAGCCGCTGCGCGCCTGGAAGGCGGAACAGCTGGGCACCGGCTACGCGCTGAGTTCGTGGATGGAGAAGACTGCGATCCTTGACGCCGATGCGGTGATCGCGGTCTCAAATGGCACCCGCGAAGACATCCTCCGTGCCTATCCGGAGATCGATCCGGCTCGTATTCATGTGATCTACAACGGCATCAATCTCCGGGAATATCGTAAGACGGCGGACACTGACGCACTCATTCGCTACGGTGTCGATCCGACTCGGCCGTACGTGCTCTTCGTCGGCCGCATCACCCGGCAGAAGGGCGTGACCCATTTAGTCGACGCCATCCAATACATGCCTCCTGAGACCCAGGTCGTCTTGTGCGCGGGCGCTCCCGACACTCCGGTGATCGCCGAAGAAATGCGGCATAAGTTTCACGAGGCAAAGATGAAGAATCCACGGATCGTGTGGATCGAAAAGATGGTCTCCAAGGAGGAGGCGATCCAGCTCTATAGCAACGCCCAGGTCTTTTGTTGCCCCTCCGTCTACGAGCCTTTCGGCATCATTAACCTGGAGGCGATGGCCTGCGAAACCGCCGTCGTGGCGAGCGCTACTGGAGGAATCAAGGAAGTTGTCGTTGATGGCGAAACCGGCTACCTAGTGCCGTTTGAAGCTGATCCCGTTACCGGCTTTCCTTCTCACCCGGACCAGTTCGCCCGCGACTTAGGGGCAAAGGTCACCGAACTGCTCGGCGACCCGCAAAAGTGCGAACGTTTCGGCAAAGCCGGCCGCAAACGCGCCGAGGAGGTCTTCAGTTGGACGTCAGTTGCGGAGCAGACGGTGCACTTGTACATGAAGCTGATCGCAGACCGGAAACCAGCCTGAGAAGTAAAGTTGAAGCAACGTCTCAGGAGTGGCTCTTTAGCGTCCTTGAAGGCTCGATATCCGGCAAAAGTCCCGTCAGCAACCCGATTACCGGTAAGTATGCGCAGACTTTATACACGTAGATGATGCTGGTCATATCGGCCAGCTTCCCGAGCACCGCCGCGCCAATACCGCCCATACCAAACGCCAATCCGAAGAAGAGCCCGGAGATCAAGCCAACTCGGCCAGGCACCAACTCTTGCGCGTAGACAAGGATTGCTGAAAATGCCGAAGCGATCACGAAGCCAATGATGACGCTCAAAACCCCGGTCCAGAAAAGGTTGGCGTAGGGCAGCATCAGGGTAAAAGGCAGGACACCAAGAATCGATCCCCAGATCACGTACTTACGACCGAAACGGTCCCCAATCGGACCGCCGAAGAAGGTCCCGGCCGCAGCCGCTCCGAGGAAGGCGAAGAGGTGCAGTTGAGAGCTCTGCACCGAGACGTGGAATCTCGAGAGCAAATAGAAGGTGTAATAGCTGCTCAGGCTGGAGAGATAGAAGTATTTCGAAAACACGAGCGCCATCAGCACCGTCATCGCAATCGCGATCTTCTGCTTGGACAGATTGGCATGAGTTGCGGGTCCGGCGTGGATGTTGGAAGGATGATTCTTCCTTCGTCCCTTGGCCCAGTTGCTGATCCATATCAGAACGACGACACCGATTAAGGCGAAGACGCTGAACCAGGCCATGCCCTTTTGTCCCCGCGGCAGGACAATGAAGGCGGCGAGCAGCGGCCCGATCGCGCTGCCGCTGTTACCTCCAACCTGGAAGAAAGATTGGGCAAAGCCATGCTGGCCGCCCGATGCCATGCGGGCAACGCGCGAGGATTCAGGATGGAAAACTGCCGAGCCGACACCGACCAGCGCAGCGCCCACTAACAACCAGACGTAGGTTGGTGCGAAGGCGAGCAGCAAGAGACCGCCCAGCGTCACCGTCATCCCGATTGGTAGAAAGTAAGGCGCCGCTCGGCGGTCGGTATAAAGACCGACGAACGGCTGAAGCAACGAGGCGGTCACCTGATTTGTCAGAGCAATGAGCCCAATCTGCCCAAAGCTGAGATGAAAGGATCCCTTGAGAATCGGATAAACCGACGGCAGCAACGACTGGATCATGTCGTTGAGCATGTGGCAGAAGCTTACCGCCAGCAGCACCTGAAAGAGAGACGCCTCCCGGCTGGGCCGCAGCTCGGCCGGTCTTTGTAATGTTGTGGCACTCATGACACCTCCATTGTAGACGGGCTCAGCGCATGACCGCGACGGTAACAGTCTCATGGGACGAGGAGTAACCCGTGATAATGCTTACCTATGCATATCGCTGGATCCTGGATTTTACTGATCTTCGTAACTCTGACGACCGCACTGATCCTCTTGGTGCTGCACCTGACAAAACTTGGATGGTTGATCCATCAACAAATTCCCGATCGCCCGCAAAGGCGGCTGTTCCTGGCGTCGGTCAGTTTCTTCATCACCTTCCTGGCAGTGCGGCTGCTCGTGGCGTCGATCACTCACCACGTTGGACCCTTTGGATACGTCGAGATGGGTGGCAGGCATATTCATCACCTGGTATGGGGGATTCTTTTGCTGCTTATCTGTGGTTATGCCGAGATTGCGGACGTAGGGACTGGCGACGGCTCGCTTTCCATTCTGATGAGCCGTCTGCTGGCGCTCTGCTATGGGGTGGGGGCGGCGCTCACCCTGGATGAGTTCGCGCTTTGGCTGAATCTGGACGCGGCGGCGTATTGGTCTCGCCAGGGCCGGGAAAGCATCGACGCAGTGGTCTTCTTCGGCGCGGCGCTAGCGATCGGTACATGGGGTTCTCCGTTGTTTCGCCGAGGATACCGGGGCTCAGCCATCACTTAATGCGGAGCGATGTCGACTCAAACGGTGGAGCTAAGCTTCGCCATCTGCCCGATGCGCAGGACGGTCTCAGCAACCCGATCAGCCGCGTGGCGGAGGACTCCGCCTTCGGCCGCAAAATCTCCGGTGATGCAGCGGATCCCCATAGCCTCGATCCGCTCCACATCTGGATCGATGGCAATCGCCCCTTCGCTCGCATAGCGCTGCCGCAACTCTGCCGAGACCGGCGCCGTGTTGACGATCGCGTAATCGAAGATCGGTTTTTGACCGTGTCCGCCGCCAGCGTGTTCGAGGATTCTCTCAATATGTTGCGAGGCTGTGAGATTCAAACTTTCATTCGCCTGGGTCATCAGATTGCAGATATAGATCCGGACAGCATGTGCTTCGGCGAGTGCCTCGGGAATTCCGTCAACCAGCAGGTTGGTGATGAGGCTGGTATAGAGCGAACCCGGACCAACGGTAATGACATCCGCGCGAGAAATCGCTTCAAGCGTCTCGGGCATCGGATCGACCCGCTCCGGCTCAATCATCAATTGAACAATCCGGCGCTTGCTCGCGGTGATGTTTGATTCCCCGCGGACGATGGAGTCATCGTCCATTCGAGCCACCAGCGTCACATCGGTCGTGGTCGCCGGGTAGATATGTCCGCGCGTCGCCAGCACCTGCGACGAGAGCTTGATCGCCTGAGCAAAGTCCCCGGTCATCTCGGTCAGAGCGGCGACAAAGAGGTTGCCGAAGCTATGCCCTTGCAAGCCCTCGCCCGCCTGGAAGCGGTGACGGAAGAGGCGGGATATCAATCCCTCATCCTCCGACAAAGCGACCATACAGTTACGCAGGTCTCCTGGAGGCAGGATGTTGAAGTCCTTCCGCAGACGCCCGCTTGAGCCCCCGTCGTCGGTAACTGTCACGATGGCAGCAAGGTCGCTGATCAGGCACGGATCGCAATCAGTAGCGTTTTCCGAAGCCGCTCCAGGCGATGCGACGAAGTGGCGCAGACCCCGCAGTAAGGTCGAAAGACCAGTGCCGCCACCGATCGCCACCACGCGCAGAGGAGATACCGGCGTGTTGTCTGTCCGGATCGGTGGCAGTTCGCTCGGCAATGGCGACGCTAATGTTGAGGAGGTTATCGCCGCAGGAGACTTCACACCATCTCGGGATACAGGAGTTCGGTGAAACGTGGGTCGTCGATCATGTCATGGAAATCGGAATCGGTGCGCGCTTGAATACGGTTGCGAGGGCTCAACTCGATTGCCTTGGCAAGATGCTCCAGGCATTCCTCCGTCTGTCCCGTCATGCTCTCGAGCGCCGCCAAACCGTAATGGGCATAATCCGCCGAAGGATTGTTGCGCAGGATGGCTTCAAAATGGTCCCGCGCCTCGTCGTAATCGCCGGTGTTGAGCAGTGAAATGGCGTAGTCGTAGCGTTCCTCGGAGCTGGAAAAACTGCGCGGCGTCTGCTGCAGCTTTCCTTGGCAAACAGATAGATAGACGCGGCAGCGCTCCAATACCTCGGCCGGGCCAGTGGCGATCAGTTTTTCAAATACCACACGCGCCTTATCGAACTTCCCTTCCTGCATGAGCTGAAAGCCTGTCTGGTACGCCTGCAACGATTGCTGGTGGGCCTGGTTTGCCACAATCCTTACCTTTCCCTCCAGTAAACGGGGAGTTCGACGAGCGCCGGTATCTGGAGATGCGTCCTGCATAGTTCTTAGGTCTGCGCCGAATTCCAGGCAACGTGTGCAAGCCATTTCGCCTGGCGCCGCACACGAGAGGCAGCGAAGAAGTAGCTTCGCGACGGCGGGAAGCGACAAGTTCCTTTGAGAACGTTGTTATACCCAGATCCCAGGATGGAGTCAACCTTCACTGTATCAAGCCCCGCCATGTGCCGTCGGCAGAGGCCTCGCCAAACCTCATCCGTGCTGGAGATAAAGCGCCGGGTTTAGTGTCGGATCGTTATACATCTTCAATTGACGGTACTGTTTGAAGCAGCGATCTCCGGCAAGCACCTGCTGCCATAAACGGTCGAGGCCTTTGACCAGATCATCACACTGTTCGGTCAGAATGTGGTGGCGCTCACGGTTCCGTTCTGCGTGACCGGGAGGCGCGTCGACCCGGTAAACCTCCTCGGCGGTATGGAAAAGCTTCAACGACAGGATCGAGAGCCGATCGATGATCAGTCCGGGAGTCTCGGTATGCAGCTCGGCGTTTCTGTTCGGCAAGTCGTGACGTTCGAGATAGTCGAGCAGGATGGTGTCACAAAGCTCGGCAAAATCGTTGCGTCGCTGGTTCTCGAAGTCGATGATTCGCTTGGCCCGCGCCACCTGGTGGTCGCTGGCCTCGAGAAGACGAGTCTCGTCCTCAGCGTGCCAGACGTTGAAGTTGGCGAGGTGATTGGCAAATACCGTCTGGAGAAAGTCAGTGCCGGATTCGTTCACCGTATGCGGCAGTTCGGCGTGCCACTCCCCGGTCCAGCGATCATGAAGGATGGCGATTTCAGTAGCGGATAGCATAGGTCATCATTTCAGAGAAGATGATAGGGACGGCATATATGGACCCTTCGCCTTATGGTAGAACTATCGAGTAACATACGTCGAGTCTTTCCCCCACGCGATGAAAGAACGGCGGAATGAGCAGTGAGGTGACGAAACTGATGGCGGTCGAGAACACAGCCAGAATGGCTAGCGACGGCACTTCTGGCGAAGAGGTCATTCTCTGCATCACCTCCTATGAGAAGGGGCAGGCATTCCTGCGGCAGGTGGCCGCCATGGGCTGCCGGGTCATACTGCTGACGATCGACAAGCTCCACAATGCCGATTGGCCTTTTGACATTCTCGACGAAGTTCACACCATGCCTGAAGGCCTGACCCGGGATCAAATCACAAATACCGTCACCTACCTGGCGCGTAGCCGCAAGTTCGAGCGCATCGTCGCCCTGGACGAGTTCGACATGCATACCGTCGCTCATCTTCGCGAACATATGCGGATCCCGGGAATGGGGCTTACCACGACCGCCTACTTTCGAGACAAGCTCGCGATGCGTTTCGAAGCTAAGCGAGCTGGCATTCCCGTACCCGAGTTTACCCCTATCCTGAACTACGACGACTTGCGCGAATACATGGCTAGCGTCCCTGCGCCCTGGGTGCTCAAACCAAGGGCAGAGGCCTCGGCTATCGGCATCCGCAAGCTGCACGAGGCCGAACAAGTATGGCGGACTCTCGATGAACTGGGTGACGCGCAGAGTAATTACCTTCTGGAACGCTTTGTTCCTGGAGACATCTTTCACGTGGACGCGATTACCAGCGAGCGGCGGGTAGTTTTCTCCGAGGTGAACCGCTACGGCAAGCCGCCCATGCAGGTTATGCATGAGGGTGGGGTATTCACCACTCGATCGGTCGAGCGTGATTCGGAAGATGCCAAGGCGTTGATCGCGATCAATCAAAAACTGGTGCCCGCACTCGGCATGGTCCGGGGTGTCAGCCATGCCGAATACATCAAAGCCCACCAGACAGATGAAAAAGGCGACGCCCGCTATTATTTTCTAGAGGTCGCGGCCCGGGTCGGTGGCGCCTTCATCGCCGAACTGGTCGAGCACTCGACCGGCCTGAATCTCTGGGCGGAGTGGGCGCGGATCGAAATCTCGTCGCTACGAGGCATTCCATATACCTTGCCGGAGCGAAAGTTTTCCTATGCCGGCAGCGTCCTCTGTCTCGCTCGTACTGACGAGCCGGACACCTCCTCCTTTAACGCGCCGGAGATTGTCTATCGCATGAAGAAGAAGCATCATGCCGGGTTACTGGTAGAGTCTCCCGATCCGAATCGTGTCGCCGCATTGCTCGAGGAATACAGCCGCCGATTCGCCGAGATGTTCCTTGCGACTGCGCCGGTCCCGATGAAGCCTACGAATTAGGCTCCGCAAAGAGGGGTCTCCCGTAGCGCTTCTGAGATATCAGTTTCGATGGCTTCGCGAACTCCTGCATTGAACATCGACCGCCCTGATGGCGCCCGACCAACCCCTCCCCTAGAGAATTTCCCGCATAGGAGCAGAGCAACGAAATAAGCTCGGCTGGCCTTCTCCTCAAGAAAGGCTAACGTGTCTCAGCGGGAAGGTTCACATCGATGCGAGAAATGCTCTAGCATTCTCAGAGCACAAGGAGACCGCATGTCCGAACTCAGTTTTCAGTCCCCGCATCGCCGCTACAATCCGCTCCGCAAGCAATGGGTGTTGGTGTCGCCGCACCGCACGCAGCGGCCGTGGCAGGGCGAGGTCAATGCCGCCTCTGGATTCTCCGATCTCCACTATGATCCGACTTGCTATCTGTGTCCGGGCAACGAACGCGCTGGCGGCGCGAAGACGCCGGTCTACGAACATGTCTATGTCTTTGACAACGACTATGCGGCGCTGCTGCCCGACTCCCCGGCGCCTGACACCGCGGGCTGGCCCGAGCTTCTCAAGGCTGAGCGCGAACGTGGTCTCTGCCGCGTTCTCTGCTTTCATCCCGACCATAGCCTTACGCTTGCCCGAATGGAGGTCGCCGATATCCGCCGCGTCGTCGATGCCTGGGTAACGCAGTATGGATATCTGGGCCGTATGCACGAGATCAACTACGTGCAGATCTTCGAGAATCGAGGCGCGATGATGGGCGCCAGCAACCCCCATCCCCACGGACAGATCTGGGCAACTGAACATATTCCCGATGAACCGGCTGCTGAGACCGCAGCTCTGGCCGAATACCACCAGCAGCACGGCAGCTGCCTGCTCTGTGACTATCTCAAAGTCGAGCAGGAAGCCGGAACTCGCCCCAACGGGCGCATCGTCTGCGAGAACGAAGGCTTTCTCGCGGTCGTCCCCTGGTGGGCCGTCTGGCCGTTTGAGACCCTGGTGATCGCGAAGTCGCACTTGCGCTCCCTGCATGACTTCAGCGAAGAGCAGTGCTCCGAATTAGCCGATATCCTCAAGCAGTTAACGACTCGCTACGACAACCTCTTCCAGACGAGCTTCCCCTACACCATGGGCTTTCACCAGAGGCCCACCGATGGCCATCCCCACGACGAATGGCATTTCCACGCCCACTTTTATCCGCCGCTATTAAGATCTGCAACAGTGAGGAAGTTCATGGTCGGCTTCGAGATGCTAGGAATGCCACAACGGGACATCACTCCAGAAAGTGCAGCGGAACGGTTAAGGGCCGTACCAGCGGAGCATTTCACCTTAAAGGCGGCAACGAGCACAAGCTCAGCGGCTGACCATTCTTGAATCATCACCACGACGGAAAAGGAAAGCGGATAGCTCGCTTTCCGATTGCTCCGAAAAGTCGTCACGCGAGCGTCCGGCCTTCGGGTGGATTAGGAATTTTCGCGTATTTGGATGAAATCCGTCAGGGTAAGCGCGCAGGATTCTCCTGGAATTCTGCCGCAGGTGATCAGACGAGCGTAAGCCAAGCAGAGCCCTTCGCTGCGACCAACATTCATCCCACTCCGGCGAAGATCCTCGCTCGAATATGAGCCAGGCGTTATTCCTCGCGCAGCATGCTCGGCTCTTCAGGGGCGCGCAGCCGAACCAGACGGTCGATTGCGTAAGGAGCACGATGGGAGGCCGTATGATAATGGCGCACTTGCAACTCACCCAGCAGCCCGATCGCCAGCAGCTGTATGCCCGCCAGGATCAGAATGCCGGCAACCACGAATAACGGTCCATGCTGATCCATCACGTTCTGGTGGGTGAAGAGCTTCAGGCAAGCCAAAAAGAACGAGACCATTCCACCCAGCAAAATACCAAGAGCGCCGAGGGAACCGAAAAAGTGGAGTGGACGGCTCATGTACTTCAGCAGGAACCGAATCGTCAGCAGGTCGAAAAACACTCGGAACGTCCGCGAGATTCCATAATGGGACTGTCCGCGTTCACGGTGAACGTTCTTGATCGGAATCTCGCAGATGCTTGCGCCGTACCAGGATGCCAGCGCGGGGATGAATCGGTGCATTTCGCCGTAGAGCGGAATATTATGAATAACTTCGCGCCGGTAGGCCTTGAAGGTGGTGCCGAAGTCATGAATGTCGACTCCGGAGAGCTTGGCCATCAGCCAGTTTGCACAGCGCGATGGGAATTTGCGCATGATGGCATTGTCCACTCGCTCTTTGCGCCAGCCGCTAACAACGTCATAACCCTCTTCCAGCTTTTCGAGGAATGCAGGTATCTCCGCCGGGTCATGTTGCAGATCACCATCCATCGCCAGGATGTATTCGCCCTGCGCATGATCGAACCCTGCTGCCAGCGCCGAAGTCTGGCCAAAGTTGCGCCGAAGCTTGACCACCAGAACCCGGCTGTCGACCGCGGCAATCTCTTCCAGCAGCTTGTAGCTGCGGTCGGTCGACCCGTCGTCGACCAGCACCAGTTCAAAGCTCTCGCCCACTTGTTCCATAACCGCCTTGAGCCGGTCATAGAGCGCGGTTACATTTTCTTCTTCGTTATGGAAAGGGACGACAACGGAATATCTCGGCATAGCTTTATTAGTATAGACCGGTTTCCTGTGGTCGTCAGGTAAAATAGCCGGCACGATCAGCCTTTCTGGATCTCCTCAACCAGAATCGCCAAAGCCCGCTCGCAGGCTTCGCGGTCCACGTCGTGATGAGTCACCAATCGAATTCCAGGAGGATTGACCGCGCTTGCCAGCACACCCCTGCGCTTCAGTCTGGTGACCAGACCGTCGTAGTCCTCGCCGTCTCGCAGAGTGAAAATCACCAGGTTGGTTTGCACCGCACCCAAATCGATCTCCACCTGAGGAATCTTCGCCAGCCCTTCCGCCAGCAACCGTGCATTGGCGTGGTCTTCGCCGAGCCGCAATGTCATTTCATCGAGCGCGATGAGTCCCGCTGCTGCCAGCACCCCGGCCTGTCGCAATCCGCCCCCGAGTGATTTCCGGAAAATCCTCGCGCGGTCAATCAACTCCCGGCTCCCCGCCAGCATCGATCCAACCGGCGCGCATAGCCCTTTGGAGAGGCAAAACATCACCGTATCGAAGCCCCGAGTCAGTGCCGCCACAGGTATGCCGAGATAGGTGGCGGCATGAAAGACCCGCGCTCCATCCAGGTGGACTGGCAGGCCGGCAGCCTTTGCTCCCGCCCAAATCTCCTCCAAAGTATCCAGAGGGGTGACGGTTCCACCACCGCGATTGTGGGTGTTTTCAAGAGAAATCAACCCGGTCGTCGTTCGGTAGTAGATCTTCGGCAGAATCGCGGTCCGGATAGCGTCCCAGGTAAGGATGCCTCGTTCCGCGGGCAACGTTCTCAGCTGGCAGCCGGAAAATGCCGCGACCATCGCCAACTCCCAGTCCACGATGTGCGCGCGGGACTCGCAAATAACTTCCTGTCCATGCTGAGTATGCAGCCGGATGGCAATCTGATTTCCCATGGTACCGGTCGGCACAAAGATGGCAGCCTCGCGCTGAAAGACCTCTGCCGCCCGCTCTTCCAGCCGGTTCACCGTGGGGTCTTCTCCATACACATCATCGCCAACTTCAGCCGCCGCCATTGCTGCCCGCATAGCAGGCGTTGGCTTAGTCACGGTATCGCTGCGAAGATCGATGACTCCCACATTGGGCCACGATATGACTTCATCTACTACTAGAGGTTGTGTTGCCATCAGAATCTCCTCAAAAGGGTTAGTCGATTGTCACTAGTTCAGTCAGATGGTTTTGCTTTTCAACGAGGAAGGATTCGAAGACCTCGTTCGATAACAACCTGCCGCGATCCGTAAGACGAACTCGACCATCGTTGATCTCGAGCAGACCTGTCGATGAAAGCTCGTTGAGCACCGAGTCATGGGAGCAAATGGCGACGGTGCCGAACTCCCCCACTAAATCACGCAATGCCACTCCGTCATTCATTCGCAAACCCAAAAACCATGCTTCTTCCAAGGCCTCTGATCGAGGAACTGGTTGAACCTCGGCGAAGCCAGAGCCGTTCAAGAAACCCTGCATGTCGTCTCCCATTCGGAATCGGACGGGATTACCATCGTCGGCTCGCAGCATGGAGTGAGCGTCGAGCCCGAATCCGACATAGGGTTGCCGCTGCCAGTACTTCTTGTTGTGGATCGAAGCCGTTCCAGGACGAGCGAAGTTCGAGATTTCATACTGGGTTAAGCCATTGCGGTTCAATACCTCAACGGCTTCCAAATAAAAGTCGGCGGTTTGATCATCAGACGGGACTGATGCTGCATGATATCGGCTGCCGCGTTCGATCAACTCCCGGCCCAGACGCGAATCCTCGTCAACCTCGAGCATGTAAACGCTGGCATGGTCCACGCCTGATGCGAGCAGCACCTCGAGGGACTCGCGCCATGATTCCGCTGTCTGGTGCGGCAGGCCGGCAATCAAGTCGGCGTTGACCGAGCGTATGCCAGCCGCTAGCACGCGTTCGATATCGCAGAGTGCGGTCGCTCGATTGTGTAGTCTTCCCGTAGACGACGCTTCCCTGTCGACAAACGACTGCACCCCGAAACTGAAACGATTGACGCCACACTCCACCACACCAGCCAGGACGTCGTCCGCCAATTGACCCGGTGCGCACTCCATCGTAATTTCAGCATCGGCCGAGAATCGAAAGCCTGATCTCAAGACAGCGAACAGCTCATGAAGCAGAGCCGGCGCCAGAATGCTCGGGGTTCCGCCCCCAAAATAAAGGCTGTTGACCACCCGCGGCAGAGAAACCCCCATGGCGGCAGCCTGGATCCCGATCTCGCGAATGTCCGATAAGAGGCGATCCACATAGCGCTGTTGGTAGCTCTCTGGAAACACTCCCGAGGCAAAGTTACAGTAGCTGCATTTCGAACGGCAAAACGGCACCGAAATATAGATTCCGAGGGTTTCCATCGAATCTCTATCTTCCCATGCCGGTCTCGGCCCGTCTTCCTGCAACGAACCGCAGTTTGCCGCATCTTGCATTCCGGGGCGGTTTATGTCCCACTGAGTGAGGAGAACCTCTATTCTCGAGCGATGTTCAAAGATGCCGATGCCCTCCCGCGATAAGGCGGCTCTGTTCGGATGAGCAACCAACCGGAAGAGGATGTAATCGGCAAGGTTTACGACAGCCGCCTGATGGGACGGCTGCTCAGGTACCTGCGCCCCTACAAGTGGCAGGCGGGGGTGTCGTTTGTCGCCATCCTGCTCAAAGCAGCTTGCGATGTGATGGGGCCGTTTCTGTTCAAGGTCGCTATCGACAACTATCTGACCGCAAAGCGGCCGGAGCATCCAAACTGGCTGGCGCGGCAGCTTAGCCCACATCCGGCTGCCGGGATTACTGAACTCGCCGCGCTGTACCTGGCCGCACTGCTGCTGACCTACCTCTTTGAATTCGTTCAGACCTACCTTATTCAGTGGATGGGCCAGAAGGTCATGTTCGACCTGCGCAGCCAGATCTTCCGGCACATTCAGGGAATGCATGTCGGCTTCTTCGACCGCAACCCCGTGGGTCGACTGGTCACCCGGCTCACCAGCGACGTCGATGCATTAAACGAGATGTTCACCTCGGGCGTCTTTGCGATCTTTGACGATATCTTTGTGCTCGCCGGAATCGTGATCATCATGCTCCAGATGAACTGGAAGCTGGCGCTTCTCGCTTTCGCAGTATTGCCGCTGATCGGGGTGGTGACGGCGATCTTCCGAAAATATGTTCGAAGCTCGTACCGCCGCATACGCTCGGCGATCGCTAAAATCAACGCCTTTACGCAGGAGCACATCAGCGGGATGACCGTGGTCCAGCTTTTCAATCGTGAAAAGCGGGCCTTCCACGATTTTGAGGTCGTCAATCGTCAGCACATGGTCGCTTTTAAGGACGCCATTCTGGCATATGCGCTCTATTATCCGGCGGTAGAAATCCTCTCGACCATTGCCATCGCTTTGGTACTCTGGCGAGGCGGGGACGGGGTGCTCAAAGGCACCGTCACCGTCGGCGTACTGGTTGCGTTCATGCAATACTCCATGAGGTTTTTCCGGCCGATTCAGGATCTCAGCGATAAATACAACATTCTGCAAGCGGCCATGGCGGCCAGCGAACGCGTCTTTCAGCTACTGGATACACCGACGGAGATCGTGAATCCAACCGGTTCGCGGGCGGTTCCTCAATCGGGCAGAATCGAGTTTCGGAACGTCTGGTTTACCTATCAGCGCCTCGACGAAGATCAGAAACGACGAGCGGCTTCCGCCAACCCCGAAGAGTTGGCGCAGCTTGGCGCATCGATCGAATGGATCCTTCGGGATGTCTCCTTCGTCATCGAACCCGGTCAGACTGCGGCAATAGTCGGCCACACTGGCGCGGGCAAGACTACCATCGTCAGTCTGATGATGCGCTTCTACGACATCCAAAGCGGCAGCATCCTGGTGGATGGCGTCGATGTCCGGCTTCATGACTTGAAACAACTACGGCAAAGATTTGGAGTTGTGCTGCAGGATCCGTTCCTGTTCACCGGAACAATTGCCGACAACATCCGGCTTGGTTCTTCGTGGATCACCGAGGAACACATGAAGCAGGCCTCCCGCGACGTCAATCTGCTCGACTATATTGAGGGGCTGCCTGGAGGGTTTGACGAAGCGGTTCGGGAGCGCGGGGCCACCCTCTCGACCGGGCGCAAGCAGCTGATTAATTTCGCCCGTGCTCTGGCCCATGATCCCAAGATTCTAATCCTGGACGAAGCTACTTCGAGTGTCGATACCGATACCGAATTACTCGTTCGATCCGCGCTTGAGCGTATGGTCACGGGCCGCACGTCGGTCGTCATCGCTCACCGTCTCTCGACCGTGCAGCGCGCCGACGTCATCCTGGTCATGCACAAAGGCCAGCTTCGCGAGATGGGCACGCATCAGGAACTGCTCGCCCGCCGCGGCCTCTATTACAAGCTGTATCAGCTGCAGTACAAGGACCAGGAACTGCCGCGTTTTGGTTTCGAACCAACCGCAACCCTGGTAGGCTCCGACTAAACCGTGATTAACTCTGCGCTCCTCAAGCCTCCTTCGACCGGCGATGGTATTCCTTTGCTCCAGACGGCACGGCGCATATGCCCGATCGTGACGATCCTTGACGTGACCATCTTTGACGTGACGATCTTTGAAGGGATCAGCTAAGGTGGGATCCAACCCATCCCTCATCCTTCCCCCGCCGGTTATCTTCCTCTCTGCCGGAGAAGCCAGCGGGGAGCAATACGGCACCCTGCTCATCGAGGCCATCCGAAAGCTCTCTCCAGGCGCGACATTCTTCGGATTAGGCGGCCAGCGAATGGAATCTGCTGGGCTTCGCCGGATCGTCAAAGCGGAAGATGTCGCTATCATGGGGATTACCGAAGTCGTTCGGCACATGCCTCGTATTTACCGCGAATATCGGAAGTTGAAACACAGTATCCGGCGACGTGACGGCGGCCGGAGCGGACTTCCCGACGCCGCGGTGCTGATCGACTTCCCCGACGTCAACCTGAGCCTCGCCCGGGTGCTCCACCGGCAGGGAGTACCGGTAGTGTTCTTTGTCAGCCCTCAGCTTTGGGCCTGGAAGAAACATCGCCTCAAACAAGTTCAACGGAATGTGGACAAGATGCTGGTGATTTTCCCCTTTGAAGAGGCTTTCTACCAGGGCAATGGAGTCGAGGCCACTTTCGTGGGCCATCCGCTGGCCGATCTGCCGAAACCATCGATCTCCCGGGCCGAATTCGCTGAGCAGAACCGTCTCGATCCCAGCAAAGATTGGGTCGCCTTGCTGCCGGGAAGCCGAGGGAAGGAGATTGATCTGAACCTTCCCATCCTCCTGCAGGTGGTGGAAGCGATGAAAGACGATCATGTCGAATTCATCCTCCCGCTGGCGCCAACCCTAACTGCGGGACACCGACATAAGGTTGCGGCCATGGTTGAAGCTCCATCGACAGCGCGTACCGCCGCCAAGGTCACGCTCGTAAATGATGCTCGCGCCGCGCTCTTCCATGCGCGTGCCAGTGTCGTGGCGAGCGGCACGGCAACCGTTGAAGCGGCGCTGATGGGCAATCCCTTCCTGGTTGTCTACCGCATCTCAAAGCTTAGCTATGAAGTAGCGAAGCGGGTGGTTAAGGTGCCTTTTGTGGCTATGGTGAATTTGATCGCCAACGAAGAGGTCGTTCCAGAGTTGATCCAGGGTGACTTTACTACGGTCAATGTCGTCTCACATTTGCGGCGGCTGATGCACAATGAGAATGATCGGAAAATCATGAAGGAGAAGCTGTCTCAGGTTGCGGCTCGGCTCCACGCAATAGACCCAGCTCAAGATGCCGCATCGATGAACACGATTCCTCGGGTTGCCGCAATAACGTTGCAGTTGATTTCGCGAAAACATAGTGGCGCTCTCGACTCCTCTCCAGCGCTTGCGAGTAAGGCTTAATGAAGATTTGCGGCGTCCGCTTGTTGAAGAAGAACAATCCACCCGTGGCAATTCTTGCTGCGCTCATGGCGGTGGTGTTTCTCGGCGCCTCGCCGCTGCGCGCTGCCGAAAAGCCGACCATCAACATTACCGCGTACACCATCGATGCCCAGCTTGACCCGGATGCCCACTCGCTGAAAGCGACCGCCCGCGTCACCTTCACCTCGCTCGAGCCGCTCGACACCGTAGCCTTCCAGTTGCATGGCGCGCTCAAGGTCAACAAAGTTACTGACAGCGCCAATCACGTGCTTTCAGGCGAGCGCGGCACGGATGCAACCATCCGTCTCACGCTGCCGGCAGCATTGTCGAAGGGTCAGACTACCACCTTCACCTTTGACTATGAGGGCGTCCTCTCCGGCTCGGAGGAAAGCCCGGTAGAAGGGCTCAAGCTGGCCTCCATAGGCAGCCCCATCAGCTACCTCTTCTATCCCGCGCGCTGGTTCCCGATGACCGGTTATTTGACGGACCGGTTCACTGCCGACATCCATATCTCTGTGCCTGAGGGGTACCGTGTGGCGGGTAGCGGCGCTGTAACCCCGATCACCCAATCGGGCGGGACCTTTGAGTTTCGCTGGGACAAGCCCGGCTTTCCCGGCACCATCATCGCTGGAAAATTCAACCCAATTGCCGCGCCCAGTGCGTCTTACGTGCATATCTGGACTACGGATGCACGCAAATCGACGGCGCCGGAGTTCGCCGACACTGCGGCCAAAGAGTTTAATTTTTTCACCGGCATCTTCGGACCAGCCGAGTCTGTCCACTTCAACGTTGTCGAAATTCCGGACGATACGCTGCCTGCCTACTGGGCCCCTGAGATCGCGGCGATTCCCGGGTCAAGGATGTCCTCAAAGGGCAATTTCCGGTTGCTGGCCAACACAGTCTCGCGGCAATGGTGGGGAAGCCAAGTCTCGCCCGCAACTCTCAACGATGCCTGGATCACCAACGGCATGTCCCGTTATGCCGAACTGATGTATCTCGAAGAGGAAGGCGGCCAGTCTGCCTTGCAGAAAGCAGTCGTCGATGTCTCCGCCGGCGCGCTCGCCTACGATACGATTCCGCTCTCGGGCATCGGGCGGGACGACGCGTTTAGTCCCGAGTTTCAGTCTTCGACGCTTGAAAAAGGCGCGCTTGTCTTTCATATGCTTCGCTGGGAGGTTGGCGACGATAGCTTTCGCAATATCTTGAAGGCGACCCTGACTCAATTCGCCGATAAGCCGATCCGGACATCCGACTTTATGAAGCTGGCGGAATCACAATCCCAACAACAATTGACTGCCTTCTTTGCTCAATGGATTGACGGGACCGGAGCGCCAGAGTTTACTGATAAGTACACGGTTTACAGGCTTGGCAATAATAAGGGCTTTCGGACAATCGGGGAGATCGGCCAGGATCTCGATCTCTTTCGGATGCCCGTTGAACTCAAGATCGAGACCGACGGCAAGACTGAAACTCGGCGGATCGACGTGGTGGGCACTGACTCTCAATATGTAGTGGATACCTTCGGCCGTCCTCGCCATATTTCGCTTGATCCCAACAACTGGCTGCTCAAGAACTCACCTGACATGACAGTTCGTATCGCCATCCTTCGCGGTCAGCAACTCATTGCCCAGGGAGATACGACCGGGGCGATCGGTGAGTATCAGAAAGCCCTCACCGCCAATCCAAACAGCTCCCTGGCCAGCTACCGCATCGGGGAGGCACTCTTCAACCAACGGAACTATCAAGCCTCGGCGAATGCTTACCGCGATGCACTTCGGGGTGACGACGACCCGAAATGGACGGAAGTCTGGAGCCATATTCAACTGGGCAAGATCTTCGATGTGACCGGCCAACGGGACCGCGCCGTCAACGAGTATCGAGAGGCCGTGCAAACCAACGACAATACCCAGGGAGCGCTGAACGAGGCCCGTCAATACCTGCAAGCTCCTTATAAGCGCGAAGAATCCAACGATTAAATTTCGGATGCAGACGCCGGTTCGAATTGCCGAGTCTCAGGATGATCCTGTTTATTCAATTCCACAATTTAGTTACTAATTAATACATACCTTTTTAGTGAATGACCATCTAAATGTCCTGGAGTTTCAGGAGGCATTACCCAGTGGTCAGCATTTCGCATCACCCCGCTTTCTCTTACCGAAACAGAATCTCTCGAAGATCGCTCGTTGTAGTGTGGATGGCCGCATTCTGTGTCTTGGGATTTTCTCCCAAAACATTCGCGCAAGCAGTCTTCGGATCCATTATCGGAACCGTGACCGACGTTTCAGGGGCGGTAATCCCAAACGCTTCAGTCACCGTGAACGACGTCAACAAAGGCACTTCGCAGCAGGTGCAAAGCAACGCAAGCGGAAACTTCACGGTCAGCAGGCTGATACCTGGTACCTATAACGTCAAGGCGACCGCGTCGAACTTCAACCCGGCCGAAGCCGACAACGTCACGGTCACGGCTGATTCCGCCCAGCAAGTCAATCTGCAACTGCAAGTTGGCGGAGCCACCGCGCAGACCATCACGGTGACCGCGGCAGCGCCTCCGCTACAAACGGACCGCGCTGAGGTCGCGCAATCGCTGGACAACCGCCAGCTTCAATCGCTGCCGAATGTCGATCGAAATTTCTCGTCCTTCACTCTGTTGACGCCTGGCGTCCAACGCTCCAGCTTTAGCATTGCACCGACGGAAAATCCGCAGGGAACGACCGCGATCAACGCCAATGGATCGAATTATGGCTCGCTTGGATGGTTATTAGACGGGACGGACAATCGGGAGCCGGTAGACGGCATCATCGTCGTCAATCCGACGCTTGACTCGATTAGCGATATGCGCATTTCCACAGAAGACTATTCCGCCGAATTTGGCGGGGCGGTTGGCGGCTTTGTGATCGCGCAGACCCGCTCGGGCGGAAACCAATTTCATGGCGATGCTTTTGAATTTCGCCGCAGCGATTACCTCGAAGCCCGTAATCCTTTTACCCAGTATCAGCCGGATCCGGTGACCGGCAAGTTCATCCCAAGTTCTCTTTACAATCAGTTCGGTGGTTCCCTGGGAGGACCAATCAAGAAGGATCGCGCCTTCTTCTTTCTGGATTACCAAGGGACTCGGCAAAAGACCGGCACCAGCCTCCAGGAGAATGTGCCGACCAACCTGGTCCGTAGTACCTGCTTAACCCCAGGGAGCACGACTTGCAACCTTTCGGAGTACACGACTGCTCCCCTCTTCAATCCCGCAACGGGCGCCACCTATACCGGAGGCATTATTCCCACGACAGCGTTGGCGCCGCAGGCGATTGCGCTGCTTTCCGCTTTACCAGCGCCGAATGCCGGTGCGGGTATCAACAACAACTACGTGGGGTCGGGATCGGGCAATAATGATGGCGATCAGGCGGACGTTCGCCTGGATGCTCAGGTTCGCCAGGACATCCACGCCTTCGGCCGCTATGACTATTCTAATTTCCGCCTGAATGGCGCGCCGGTCTTCGGCGCTGCGGGCGGCTCGGGTTTCGGCCTCGGCAACACAACCGGCACCGACAATGTGCAGAACCAGAGCGTTGCTCTAGGAGCCGATTGGGCAATTCATCCCAACCTGCTGACAGACTTCCGCTTCGGTTTTCTTGACTATCACGTGGCAGAAAATAAATTTGACAATGGGACCACCCCGGCAACCGCGGTGGGCATTCCCAACCTGAACACAGGAGCTCCTGATACTTCGGGCTCCCCAACCTTCAACTTCTCCGATAACAGCATCGGTAGCAGCGCACTCGGCCAGGGTTTCGGCAACCAGGGCTGCAACTGTCCGCTCCTCGAAAGTGAGCAGGTCTTTCAAGTTGCCAATAACTGGACCAAGATCGTGGGAAATCACTCCATACGCTTTGGGGCGGATCTGCGATATGCGTTCAATCTGCGCAATGCCAGCGACAACAATCGCTCTGGCCAACTAACGTTTTCTAATTCCACCACGCAGGGCGCAACCGGCTCCGGCCTCGGCCTGGCCTCATTTCTCTTCGGGCAAGTCGCCCAATTTCAGCGCTTCGATCTCTATTCAGAGACCGCAGCAAACCGTCAAAAACGCGGCGGCTTCTATGCAGAGGACAGCTGGAGAGTCACTCCAAAGCTGACGTTGAACTACGGCGTACGTTGGGACATCATCTTCCCGGAGACGGTGAATAGTCCCGGAAATGGTGGTTTCACTGACCTGAATGGAGGAGTCATCCGGGTCGCCGGTATTGGCGGCATCGGGACCAACGGCAACGCCCAGACCGACCTTACCGATCTCGGTGGTCGCTTCGGCTTTGCCTATCAGCCAAACTCCCGCATGGTCATCCGTGGCGGTGTCGGGCAGGTCTATGATGATGTCGGCTTCTTCGGCACCATCTTTGGCAGCGCACTTACCCATAATATCCCCGTACTTACGGATGAGAGCGATGGATCCCCGAACACCGTTGGTGCAGCCGCAACGGATCCAGCGACCGGACTGCCGATTACGCTAGCAGGGCCCCCGGTCAGGCCCGCACAGCAAGCCATCCCTGCTAGCGGCCTGATTCCCCTGCCAAATGGGGTGAACTTCAATGTGCGCCCAAATAAGCTTCTGCTGCCGCGGGTCGATCAATATAACCTGAGCGTTCAGCAGCAGGTCACCAACAACATGACCTTCACTCTGGCGTACGTTGGGAACGTGGCGGAACGTATTTATCCCGGTGAGACTGAAGGTTTCAACATTAACGTTCCGGTGATTGCAGTCCCCGGAGATACTAGAACGCGCGATGAGCGCCGTCCGTACTTTGGGTATGTTGCTTCCAAGGGATGCTGCACCCAGGACATTAACTCCGTCGCTCCTTCGGCGCGGGCCAACTATAACGCACTCCAAACAACCCTGGAACAACGCTTCTCGAATGGCGTCCAGTTTCTCGCCAACTACACCTGGTCTCGGGCGATGAACTATGGGTCGACCTATTTCGCTCAGGATCCCCGGGTTGAATATGGTCCGAACGATACCAACCGCAACCAGGTGTTCGTCCTGAGTGGTCTGTATGAATTGCCCTTCGGTCACAATAAGATGTTCCTGAGCAACAGCAACCGTTGGGTGGATTACGCCATCGGCGGCTGGCAGCTTGCCGGCACAACCACGTGGGAAAGCGGGTTGCCGTTTACGCCTACTTATGCGGAGTGCGGCAATGATCAGGACATTGACACCAATTTCGCCAGCCCTGGAACCTCCAGCGACTGCCGTCCCAATAAGCTGGTTAATGGGCCGAATTCCGGCTTCGGCCTGAATGTCGGGTCTTTCAATCCGGCAACTCACAGTCGAGCCTACTTCACCCCGGTGGCTGCTCTCGCGGCGAACGGGGCGGCCTCTGGTCCCTTCCAGCGTCCGGCCTTCGGCAGGTTTGGCGACATCGGGCGCAATAGCTTCCGCGGGCCATCGGACTACTTTGCCGATGCCTCACTCTTCAAGAACTTCAGGATCACCGAGCGGTTCAGGGCCCAATTCCAGTTCCAGGCCTTCAACGTCTTCAATCATGCTCCTCTGGGTGTCCCCAACTCGAACCAGGCACGCTGTATCGATTGCGCTGTCGCAACCACCGGACAAATTACCAATCTGGATAATGCGGTACTTGGTTCCGGACAACCGGTCATGCGCCAACTGCAATTTGGTGCACGCTTCAGCTTCTAGCACGACAAAAAGCTGGGCACGATACGAACAGAATGGGCCGCTGACTCAGTAAGAGTTAGCGGCCCTTCTTTTGGAACGAGATAAGTAGACTTAGCTATCGGGCAAGCTCGGCATCGAAGTCGGGCAGCACTCTCGTGCCTTCCAGCCTCACCGCATCGAGCTTGGTTTCGTCCAAACCGAGCGCCGTCAGGATCGTGGGAGCCACCTGTGCGGTTGCGGTTTCCACCGAGACGGTCTCTGGCTTGAACGATGGATGAGAGACCAGCAGCATCACGTTGGTGTCGTCATGAGCAAAGCCGCCATGGTCGCCGATCATCGCCGTGTTACCCGAATAGGTAACTCCCAGGTTCGGGGTTACGATGATGTCCGGCGAGCGAGGATCTTGCCCTGGATCAAGACCACCGATGTTGTAGTTAGGCGCGAGTGTCGGCCCATACAGGACCTCGCCAAGGCCAAGTGCTGCCGCATTGCTTTCGAGCAAGGACACCGCCGCAGGAAGGCTCGCACCCTTCTTGAGCCAAAGCACCGAAACGTCATCCTCGGTCGCGCCCACTCCGGTCGAGTTCATTGGCGACTCGGAGAAAGGAATGGCGGACCCGAGCAGTGTTGCCGGCGTATTCGCGCCGTCGGCCACATATCTGGTTGGATCAATCGGGGACTCGCCATGTTTCGCGGTCACGATAATTAACGTGTGCTCGTAGACGCCTCTATCTTTGAGGCCATTCACGATGTCTCCGATCGAGGCATCGACGAATTCGATCTCGCTGAGCAACTCCGCGCTCGGTACTGCCGCTGAGTTCTGGTAACCGCCCTTGCCAACGCCGGGCTCATTGAGAGATTGGCCGTAGTAGACGGACTGGAAGTTCATGCCAAAGATTGCGGGTGTCACCGCCGGTGCGCCGGTGTGGGTTTTGCCCGCGATCTCGTTGAGCAATGCGTTCACTCGCAGAGCGTCGTAGCATTGGATATTCTGAAAGCTGCTTGTCCAAGAGGATGTGCCTGCAGCGTCGCGGATGGTGGCGCAGGAAGCACCCTCTGATGTCTTCACGCCCGGGAGCGCTACCACTGTCGAGGCGACCTCGGGGACATAAAGATCATCCACGTTCCGGCCATCACCGGGCCCGTTCACAAAGGCATAGGACGGGCGCTTGTCGATCCATGCGGTGTACCCACCTGCAGCGTGGACCACGCCAAAAATAGTGTTAGTCCGGATAAAGTTCCAGGGGTATACCGGGGCGCAGCCCTTTTGCGGGTCTCGCTCCAGCTTCTTAGGATCGATCGCTGCGGCGGTTCCGTCGGTGAGACTGGCGCCGGGTGCGCCGCCATTCAGCTTGGTCGGATCGATGTCGATTCCCTGAGTATTGTCCGTCGTTGTTCCAGTTGGCAGCCCAAAGGCGGTGCATGGTCCCGCCGCTAGACCGCTGGCGGTCGTCACCGCAGGCGCATCCAGCGAGCGATCATAGGCGACGTCATAATAGATACCCGTCGTCTTCGGTGAGCCGCCGGTGATCAGCGCCGTGAGGCCCGGAAAAGAATCGGATGGCTTCGATGACGTGGCATTCACATAGGTGATTCCGGTATGGCTCAGTGCAGCCAGGTTCGGACAATATGGTTCTCCGCCGTTGGCTCCCGCGATCCCATGAGTGCAGTTATAAAAGTCGACTTCGTGCATGCCATCGATGCTTAGCAACAGCACATGATGAATCTTCTCCGTGCCCACATTGTTGTTCGAATCTGCTGCCATGGCAGATATGGACGATGCCAGCACAATCGCGGCAACAGATCCAGCCAGTAAAGCTCGATCTACTTTCATAGAAGCCTCCATGAGAGTCGGAATGCTCTCATACCGTTTCTTGTTCGGGGATGTGAATCCGCGCCAGCGTCAACAAAGTCCATCCAAGCAATGCATTCTGTCTGGATTGGTTTGTGCTGGCCTGCGGCATGGGATATAGCTCAGCTTGCGACCTTACTTTAGTGGCGAGCCAGTTCCATGAGGTGAATAGAGGGTAAATTCAGGGCCCATCTTTCGTCAGAATGCAGTCTGACGATCGCTCTGGCGAGCGCGCCTAAGATACAAGCCTTACCGGTGCACGGATACGTCCTACGTCCTGGGTGCTTCTACTCGTAGCGTAAGGCTTCGATTGGATTCAGGTTGGCTGCCTTGAGTGCGGGAACCATGCCGCTGACCACCCCGACGACTACAAGAATTCCGGTCGCTACGATGACGATGGTGGGAGAGATCAATAACTGAATATCGGCGTCGGTGGCGTGAGAGGCCATTGCGCTGTAGAAGGTAATTCGACCGACACCGATCGAGACAGCATAGGCCAGAGCAATGCCTGCAGCGCCGCCAAGACTGGTGATGACGAGCGACTCGGCGAGGAACTGCACCAGGATATGGCGCTTGCGCGCTCCCAGCGCCTTCTCGATGCCGATTTCCTTGGTACGCTGCTGCACGGCGACCAGCATGATATTCATCAAGCCGATTCCGGCGATTCCCAAGGTCAACGCGCCTATAAACAGCAACATGATCTGCAGAGCGACACTGACAATGTGAAATTGACTCAACTGCTTCTCGAGGTTCGCCATGTAAATTGCGTTATGGTCGGTGACCCGGAAGTTATGCGCCTCGGCCAGGCTGGTTCGGATCGCCCGTTCGACCGCCGCGTTGTCGCCCTTGTAATTCATCCAAATGCCGTCGAGGTACTTCGGGTCCTTGATATCACCCATGGTATTGAAAGGAATACGGATCTGCCGGTTGACATCGCTGTCAGCCTCCTGCATCTTCGGTTGCATGACGCCGATCACGGTGAAGCTGATCCCGTTCAGCCGAATCCGCTGTCCGATAGGGTACTGCCCTCCGAAGAGCTTGGTCTTCGCCTGCGAGCCGATTACCGCGACATGGGCGCGCTGCTCGTCGTCATCGGCGGTAAAGAAGCGTCCATAATCGATGTCAAGTTTCAGGATGTCTGCGGCAATTGGACGATTGCCGATGACCGTCCAGGTGAAGGAATGCAGCTCGTTCTGTACCGGAACATCTTTGGACAATTCCGGGGTGAGGTTAAGCAGGCCTGGAACGGTGTTGTTGAGGCGGTCTACGTCGTCCTGAGTGAGTCGAACCTGAACACCAGCCTTCGAGCCGCCAACCTGCTCACTGGTTCGCCCTGGAAAGACGCCCATCAAGCGGGTTCCCCACTGAGCGAAGATGGCCTCGATAGCGCGCCCGAAACCCGCGCCGTAGGCCAGCAGCAAGACCACCGTGGCAATGCCCCACGCCATGCCGACCGTGGTGATGACGGTACGCCGGCGATTGTAGACCATGGCCTCGTAGGCTTGCTTCAACAGTTCAACCAGCATTGTTTTCCTCTTGTTCGCGTCGCTACTTATTCCCTGCGGAGTGCCTCTACCGGTTCCAATGCCGCCGCCTTGCTGGCCGGATAGAGCCCGGCAAGAATTCCACTGACGCTCAGAGAAATCAAGGCAAGCGCTGCGGACCATGGCACCAATCTAGGAGGATCGAATCCTTCCACTCCCTTTCCGCCAATTGCCGCTGAGATTAAATACATGAAGAGCGCCGAGCCCCCAATCCCGATCAGGCCACTCACGCCGGTGAGCAATAGCGCCTCGAGAAAGAATTGCATCAGGATGCTCCGCTTGGTCGCGCCAATCGCCTTCCGCAAGCCGATCTCTCTCGTCCGCTCGGAGACAGAGACCAGCATGATGTTCACGATGCCCACCGCTCCCAAGGCCAGCGTCACGATCCCGACGCCACCGAGGAAGATGTCCATGGCCGTGAAGATCTTTCCGACCATCTGGTCGCTCTTGATCGTGTCCCACTCTTCAAAGGACTCCGGATCGTCAGGGCTGAATCCATGGCGCGCGGCGATAATTGAACGCGCCATCGATTTCGCCGATTCGTTTTCTCCGCGCACACGGGGCTGATATTGAATTGAGCTCAACGCATCCTGGGGAATATTCTCGCCCTTGATCGGAAACATCTCGAGCATCGTCGTGACTGGAATATAGATTTGCTGATTCCAGCCATCATCGTTCCCATGCCCGGTCTTCGCCGCCACTCCGACTACCTGAAAGCCAGTGCCATTCAGCAGTACGGTTTCGCCGACCGCCGGGCGGCCGGGAAAAAGCAGCTCCGCGCTCTTCTGCCCCAGCACCACCACGCGGCGCCGGTCGCGCAGATCGCCGTCGGTGAGAAAACGACCTACACTCATCGGCAGGAAGCGGACTGCAGGATAGTTGGGCTCAGTTCCCATCACTGAGCCTCCTGCGCTTTGATATTGACTCTGCTGCTTAATATCGCTGCGCCGGATAAGGCCCATCACCTCGCGAAAGCTGCCCGAAGCACGCATGGCGCTTTCGTCGCCGACGGTAAGATTATAGGGTCGCATGCCAGTATGCTGACTCGGCACGGCCGGGATCGTTCCGCCCCACATCATGATGACGTCATTGCCGACGCTGGCTAATTCCTTATGCTGCCCGGAGCGAAAACCTTCGCCGACACTGATGAGCAGCAGCATCGAACCGACTCCCCAGGCGATGCCGAACATGGTCAGGAACGATCGGAGCTTGTTCGCCCAGATCGCTCGCATTACCTGCCCGAATGTATCACCTAGGTTTTGCATGGAGTCAGCTTTGTCTTCATGTGCTGTTACGCGTGCCGAAGCCTTACAGTTCCGTTGTCGACTCGTAAAAATTCGCCGGTATGCTCATTCGCCGGCAAGCTCAAAAGAGCGTCCCTGCCGCCACGCTGGGTTCGGCTCGATCCATCTGGAGCTCGACGGCAAGGCCCAGCGACATCCAGAATGCCTGGACCGCTGCCAGCACCTCAGGCGCAGTGAGGCTCGTCGACGTGAGACGAACGGTTCCGCTGGTGAGTGTATTCGGCAGCACAAGGGCGATGCATCGGTCGGCGCGGTAGGTGCAGGAAGCCAGATCGGCAATGCTCAGGCTCTGGGTAGGGGTCAGAAAGGCAGAGTGCGGAGGCGCCATCCGATCCAGCAAGCTGAAGATTTCCAGCTTCGATTCAAGCTCGTCCGGAACACAGTCGATGACGAGGTCGGCGGTGCGAACTGCGTCCTCAACACTGGTCGCGAACCGCACCTTGCCATACATGCCGCCCTCGGCGGAGACCGTGCCGTCCGGTGCTCCGAGCAGCTCCGCCGCCTTTTTCAGCTTCGAGGGCAGGATGTCCTCAAGGGTGACGGCGAAGCCCTTCGCGGCAAAGAGGGCGGCCAGTTCCCTGCCCCTCGCACCGGCTCCGATTACCGCGACACTCCCGATCTTCATCGATCTCTGATCCTGCAATTACTTCATTTCCGAGAGCGTCGACAGGTCAGACTTACTTGACGCTGAGAGCAGCGAGCACACTATCCGCGTTAGGGGAGGAGTTCTTCAAATAGTCGCTGAGCCGCTGGCGTTCCTCGACCGTCAGTGTAGGCGCCAGTGCGAGAACACGCCGCAGCGTGGTAGAGACATCATCGACATAGTTCATCAATCGGATGGCTTCGCCGGAGAGTGGAGTGGCACGCGGTGGCACTTCTGGAATTGTGTTCGACATAGGGCTTCGTTATGCTCCTGTAGTGTTCCTATTTTCAGCCTTGTCGGCTCTTTCGTAAAGTTCCCCCATTCGAGCATGCCGCTCCAGGTTGTAGCATGGCTTAACTCGAGGGTTGCCGCCTCTCGCCTTTTCTGCATCTGAAGGTTTGTCATCCCGCGTCAAGCAAGTCATTGAGACCATGAAAGATTGCATAGAAAAACTCCTGCAGCAAGAGCCTCGCGTTCCGACCTCGACCTACCGTGTACAGATGCACGCACACTTCACCTTTGAGAATGCTCAAGCAATCGTTCCATACTTGAAAGAGCTGGGCATAGGAGATTTTTACTCGTCGCCCTTCTTTGAGGCTCGACCCGGCAGCATGCATGGTTATGACGTCACGCGCCACGACCGGCTCAACCCTGAACTCGGCGGGAGCGAGGAGTTTGAACGTTTTTCCGCTTCTCTTAAGTCCGCCGGTCTTGGACTGCTGCTGGATATCGTGCCCAACCACATGGGCATCGGCAATGATTCGCGTTGGTGGCAGGACGTGCTAGAGAACGGTCGCGCCTCCGAGTTCGCAGCCTACTTCGACATTGATTGGGATCCGGCAAAACCGGATATGTGGAACAAGCTCCTGCTGCCAATCCTGGGAAAGCAGTATGGAGAAGAACTCGAAAGCAAGAATATCCAGGTCCATATCGAAAACGGCCGCGCCTTCATCAAGTATTTCGATCACATCATGCCGGTGGCGCCGCGGATGATCCCCAAGATCTTTCCTGAGAGCAAAGATGCCGAATATGGGGTGCCGCGAAGCTTCCGCGATTTGCTGAAGGACCTTTCCCATATCCCCCCGCATGAGGCCACCGATCCGAGCTTGGTAGCCCAGCGCCGCGCCCAGCTGCTCGAAATCCGGCCGCGCCTCGAACAGGCTTTGCGCTCCACGGAGCTGCAGCCCGTGATCGCCCGCGCCCTCGAAGCGATCAACGGGGTCGAGGGTGATCCGAAGAGCTTCGATCAACTCCACGACTTGTTGGAATCTCAACCGTATCGGCTAGCCTTCTGGCGGGTCTCCGGGGAAGAGATCAATTATCGCCGCTTCTTCGATGTGAACGATCTTGCTGGCCTGCGCATGGAGAATCCCGCCGTCTTTGCCGAGACCCACTGCCTGATCCGCGACCTGCTGGGGAAGCAGCAATTGACCGGCCTGCGCGTCGACCATGCCGACGGCATGTTCAATCCACGCCAGTATCTTATTCGCCTGCAGTTGCTTTACGTGGCGAGCCAATGCGCGGGGCCAACCCCAACCGGACCCACCGGCACAAACGGCATTGAGGATGAAGTTCGCGACCAGCTCCGCGGATATGACTGGGCCAAAGGAAACAGACCGCTCTACTGCGTCGTCGAAAAGATCCTGGAGCCTGGCGAAGCGCTGCCTCGAGAGTGGCCGGTCAATGGAACATCGGGCTACGACTTCATCTACTTCGCTAATCAGCTGTTCATCCAGCTGGAACACGAGGAAAAATTTAACCGCATCTACGAGGAAGCCACTGGAAGTCGAACCAGCCCGGACGAGATCATCTACCGTTCAAAGCTCCAGGTAATGCAAACTTCATTGGCGAGCGAAGTCTACGTGCTCACGAATCTGCTGAATCACATTGCCGTTTCCGATCGCAGCGCGCGTGATTTCACTGAAAACATTCTCGAATCGGTCATTCGCGAGACAATCGCCTGTTTTCCCGTCTATCGCACCTATATCGACGATCGCGGACAATACACTCCCAGTGACCGCCAGGTTGTTGAGCGAGCGATTCAGCGGGCAAAGCGTTTGAACTCGGGCATCGACGCCTCTGCCTTCGACTTCTTACAAAACACGCTGCTCCTGGGCGGCCGCCCCGGTCACCCGCAGAGCGAGATAGACGCCGAGCAGCTTTACTTCGCATTAAAGTTCCAACAGCTCACCGGCCCGGTAATGGCAAAGGGTGTTGAGGACACTTCCTTCTACGTCTACAACCGGTTCCTTTCCTCGAACGAGGTAGGAGGATCGATGAAGGCTTTCGGGATCACTCCTGAGGTCTTCCACGGGAGCAATCAGAATCGCCTGCAGAATTCGCCGGACGCCATGCTGACGTTATCGACCCACGATACGAAACGCAGCGAAGATGTTCGTGCGCGACTGAACGTGCTCTCCGAAATGCCCTCTGAATGGGCGTCCCTGGTGCGGCGGTTGCGACGCGCTTCCAAGAGCGTGAAGCGCAAGCTGAGTGACGGACGCATCGCCCCCGACGCCAACGAGGAGTACATGCTCTACCAGAACATTCTCGGCGTTTGGCCGTGGCAAATCGATACTGACGAGGCACGGCAGGATTTCCTCAAGCGCATCCAGGAGTACTCCTCGAAGGCGCTGAGCGAATCCAAAGTCAACCTGAGCTGGCTTAATCCCAATCCTGAATACATCGAAGCTGTGCATGCATTTCTCGCCGACGCTCTCACCCCGGATAAACGCGGCAAGGACTCTCGGTTCGTGCAGCTCTTCAATACCGTGCTTCCTCGCCTGAAGTTTTTCGGCGCCATCAACTCCCTCGCCCAAACGGTGCTTAAGCTCATCTCCCCCGGTGTGCCGGATTTCTATCAGGGAGCCGAGTTATGGGAACTGAGCCTGGTCGATCCTGACAATCGCCGTCCGGTCGATTACGAAATGCGATCGAGCTTGTTGCACACAATCACGTCGCTTGAAGCAAGCTCCGGGGCCCTTGCCGTCTGCCAGGACGTCCTCACGAATCTACCCGATGGGCGAGTGAAGTTATGGGTCGCCTACAAAGCGCTCGGCCTGCGCAACGACTGGCACAATCTCTTCCGCAAGGGAGACTATGTTCCTCTTCAACTCATCGGCACGAATGCGAAGTTTGCGATCGCCTTCCTCCGAAGCTTTGAAGGCCATTCCGTGCTTACCGTCATCCCGCGGTTTGCCAACACCCTCATGCATGGCAAAACGGAGTGGCCGTTGAACGACGTATGGGGCGACTCCCGCATTGAGCTTCCGGAGAATACGCCTCGGCTCTTTACAAATATCTTTACCGGTAAGCAAGTCCTGGCCGATGAATCCGGCTTGCTGTCGTTGAGCACGGTCTTCGAGGACTTTCCCGTCGCCGTACTTACCAGCGAGGGATGATCAACATCTCGGCGCACAATCTTCGTTAAGAGTTACAGCAGATGCAGGGTTGGCGCTTTCGTGGCAAGCGCCCGCCCGGGTGATCGTATCACCACCTGCAAGAGCCAAAGCGATGAGGCAGGAACTGGAAGTTACACGAGCCTACCGTGCTTGAGCAGCGAGCGCGGGATCAGCCTCCTCGCGAGGATCCTCCTTTTGAGGGTCCCGATAGTCATCTCGATCTGTCATCTCCATCAGCGCCGCAAGCTGGGCGGCAAACTCCGGTCTGAGCGCTCCCTCTTGATAGCGCCAGCCCCAGTTATTTTCGGGTTGCGACGGAGTATTCATTCGCGCTTCCGAACCTAGCTCCAGAATGTCCTGTAGTGGGAAGAGGCACATGTCTGCAACCGAGGTAGCCGCGGCGCGAATCATCGCCCACACAACGCCATCCACATCGGGGTGAAGGTAGGTTCTTAGAGATGCCTTTTCCTCAGCAGAGGCGCCGTGTTCCCACCAGCCTCTGGTGGTGTCGTTGTCATGCGTGCCCGTGTAGACGACGGTGTTGGGGACGTAGCGATGAGGCAAGTAGTTATGCGATCCCCGGTCGCCAAATCCGAATTGCAGAATGCGCATCCCCGGCATTCCGAAGGCTTCGCGCAGCGCATCCACCTCCTCGGTGATGACTCCGAGGTCCTCGGCGATGAAAGGGAGTTCACCGAGCGCCTCGCGAAGCCGCGCGAAGAGCGCAGCGCCCGGGGCTTTGACCCACTTGCCGTTAACCGCCGTATCGTCTTCGGAGGGAATCGCCCAGTACGCTTCGAAGCCGCGGAAGTGGTCGAGGCGAATGACGTCGTAGAGCTCCTTAGCGCGCTGAATGCGGGAGACCCACCAATCGAAGCCCTGGCTCTCGAGCGCGTCCCAGCGATAAAGGGGATTGCCCCAACGCTGTCCCTTCCAGCTGAAGTAGTCGGGAGGCACGCCGGAAACACGCACCGGCGTCAGATCGTCATTCAGTTCGAAAGCCCCCGAGTGGGTCCATACATCCGCACTGTCATAGCTCACGAAAATTGCCACATCGCCTATGAAACGAATGCCCCGTTCCAACGAATAAGCCCGCAGATCTTTCCACTGCTCGTCGAATGCAAACTGGATGATTTGTTCGATGGCAAGTTCGCGTCCCTGCTCCTCGCGCACCTGGGCGAGCGCCTCGGGCTGACGGCGCGCCAGATCTTGCGGCCATGCATACCATGCGCCGGTCTTGTACTTAGTGCGCAGCACATTGTAAAAAGCCCAGTCGTTCAGCCATGAAGAATTAGCCTTGCAGTAGTCTTCAAAACGCTGCCATTGTGCCGCTGCGTGGGCACCGAGGCTGTCGTGATTGGCCAAAAAGTTCTCCGCAGCCCGATGAAGCAGCGGAAGCTTGGTGTCATACACCTCGTCGAAGCGCACGTTCCCTGTCTTGCCCGGAAGATTAGCAAGATGATCGCCGGCAATCCAGCCCCACTCCGCGAGTCGTTCCAGACTGATCAGCAACGGATTGCCGGCAAAGGCCGAGAGTGCGGCATAGGGTGAGTTCCCGTATCCAACCGGGCTGAGTGGCAGCACCTGCCAGTACTTTTGCTTAGCGGCAGCGAGAAAATCGGCGAACTGATAAGCAGCCGGACCGAAATCTCCGATGCCTCCGTAAGAGGGCAGAGAGGTGATGTGCAACAGCAATCCAGAGGAGCGATCAAATGGCATCGGATTCTTTTCTGCAGGCACGAAAGAAAAACGGCCCGCGATTCGAGAGATTCTAAATCGCAGGCCGCTGGTTGCTTTTCATGGATGCTTGGTTTCGCTTTAGCTCGCTGCGCCCGGCGAGAGGGCAGACTGCGCTTTTTGATTCACGCGGATGCGACCTTGCTTCTGGTACTGATCGACAAGCGTGGTGACAAAGACTTCAAACATTTCACTGCGACGCTGATCTAGCAGCTTCTCTCGAGTCTGATCCATGTTCTTGGTGATGTCCTCAGGGGTTGGCAGCTGCTTGTCGACCAGCCTTGCGATGATTCCAGTGCGACCAGTGTTGATGGGATTGCTGATCTGCCCGCTGTTGAGATCGAACAATCCTGGGGCCACCGAAGACAACTGGCCGATATCCGGGACCTGCCCGGTGCGGCCAACCAAGTCACTCGTCTTCACCGGAATGCCGAGTTCCTTGGCCGCCTTTGCCAGGTCGTTGTTCTCGGCCCGGGCTTTGTCGGCGAGCTCGCTGGTCTTGCGGGCGAGCAGCTGCGGCAATTGCTGCTGACGATAATCCGTCAAGAGCGTCGATTTAAATTCGTCAAAGTTCGGAGCATGCGCCGCTTTCACGTCATTCACCTGGAAGACCGCGATACCTTCCCCAGTGGAAGCAATTTGAGGTGCAGTGCCCGGCTTTGCCGTAAATGCTGACGTCAGCATCTTTGACCCGTCCGCCAAGCCAGGAACGATAGCGCCCTGCTGAATGTAATCGGTAGTGACAACCTGCAAGTGGTGAGCTTCGGCGGTCTTGGCCAAGCCATTTTTCTGTGCTTCGTTCGCCAGCTGCTGTGCGTATGCCTGTTCTTGCGCGCCTTCTTTTTGTCGGGTGAGCAGCGCTACAATCGTCGACTTCACCTCATCGAGCGGCCGGGTATGAGCAGTCTGCTTCTCTTCCACCTGGAGGATGTGATACCCGTACTTGGTCTTGATGACGTTCGATAGCTGGCCGGGTTGCAGGCTGAACGCTGCCTGGTCGAACTCCGGAACGGTAGCGCCGCGTTTCAGAAAACCGAGTTCCCCGCCCTCGTCCTTGCTGCCTGGATCGTCTGAATTCTTTTTTGCAAGGTCAGCGAAGTTGGCGCCGCCTTTGATTTGCTTCAATAAGTCTTCGGCTTTCGCCTTGGCGGCGGCATCAGTTTTAGCATCAGCGCCCGAGTCGACCTTGATAAGGATGTGACGGACCTTGACCTGTTCGTCGACTTGATATTCCTTCAGATGCTGATTGTAATATTGCTGGACCTCAGCGTCGGTCACCTGTGGGGCGCCTCCCGGTTCTTGACCGTCGGCAAAGGCGATATAGGTAATTTTGCGCGCTTCCGGAACGGCCGTAGCGTACTTGGCGGCATTCGTCTTGAAGAATGTTTGTAGCTCGGCTTCGGAAGGGTTGATCTGTTTCTCAAGGTCGGTAGAACTGATCACTGCGTAGTCGAATTTAATCTTGGTTCCCTGCTCGATGTAATAATCTCGCACCTCCGCATCCGAAACTGTAATGCCGCCGGTCACCATCGACCTTAACCGATTTTCCTCGATTTCCTTCTTGACCTCGGTTTCGAACTTTTGCGTGGAGATGTTAAATTGCTGCGAAATCAACTCGCGGTACTTGTCATCTCCTATGTATTGGCCTTTCGGAAAGAGAACCTGCCCATACATTCCAGAATGCAGAAACTGCCGCAACCCCTCATCGGTGACTCGCAGTCCCAACCGGTTCGCCTCTTGCAGGACCACGGCTTGCTGGATCATGCTTTGACCGACGCGCTGCATCATGTAAGGCAATACGAAATCCGGCAGCTTCTGGCGCTGCAACATCTGGGCGGCAATCTGCTGCACATCCGTGCTGGAAATGTCCGTGGACGAGCCTACGTACTTCGAGAGCCATCCACGCTCCCGGACCGTGGCATAGGTATCGGCTGCCGAGGCGGAATCATTGAAGATGCCGGGCACCAGCGTGATCACCATCGTGATGCACGCGACGGCGATGATAACGACGAAAATGCTTTTGACAAGTCGATTGTCTTTTTGTAGAAAACGGATCATGAAGAGGTGACGACCTTTAATGTGCGTAGCACACGGGTTGGCCCTGTCTTGCGACCACAGGCTCGATACCTCAAAAGTATAAAGCAGTCCGGGCTATGCTCGCTTGAATTGAAGTGAATCCCTCATCCCGGTTGATTAATCCAGGGTGATTAAGGTGATCTCGGGCGGGCACCGGAACCGGAAAGGGACTTCGACTGTACCGATGCCACGGGTCACGTAGAGCTGCAGATCGCCAAGCCTGAACAGACCTTCAACGTATTTCTCTCCAAGTGGCGGCAAGTGGTTCAGCGGCAGGAACGGGATGCGAATCTGGCCGCCGTGGGTGTGGCCCGAGAGCATCAGGTCGACACCCGAACCGCGAACCTGGTCAGCATAGTCGGGTTCGTGGGCCATAAGAATCAGCGGCTCCGTCGCGCGGTCGCGCTGCTTAGGAATCGCCGCTGCGAGATCGGCCTGCTTCCCGATGAGTATGTCGGCAACGCCTGCGATCCACAATCGCGCCGCGCCGCGCTCAACGGGCACTGAGCTGTTATGGAGTACTTCAATACCTCGAGTTCTCAGCGCATCGGTGACGTCGGCAATCCCGACCATGGCGTCGTGGTTTCCCATCACGGCGAATTTTTTTTTGCACTCCAGGCGGGCCAGCAGATCGGCGCAATGGTAGGCGAACTGAGCGGAGATCCGCCGCACCATCGGACCCGCGCTAATGAAGTCTCCGGTGAGTGCAACCAGGTCAGGCCGCAATGCATTTGTGGCCTTAATACAGGCGCGGATGAAGCTTGGTTCGGAATATTCTCCGTAGTGGAAATCGGCGAGCTGGGCGATGCGAAAGCCCTTGAAATCCGGGGGGAGATTCGGGAGCTTGACGGTGACGTGCTGAATGTCGATCCAGTGGCGCTCGACCTCTCCAGAGTAGAGGATGAGGCCTCCGACCGCGAGTGCGCCAGCCTTCAGAAATGTGCGGCGACTCGGATTTCTTAAGGAGGATTCTGTCATTTAATTCTTCAGTTTTGATACCAAAATCAGGGCAGAAAAAAGGCTCTTTTAGCGCCATTTTGATGTGCTAGAGAGGGTTTATGGTCGACGCTTAAACCATTTTATCGGATCCGGCGAGCCATATTCCCGAACCGGTACAACTGAGCGATTGTTTTTGGAATCACATCCGGTGTTACAGGAGAGACGAAAAAATGGCAACCGAGAACAATGTCGATCCAGCCGGAACCGGGCAGCAAGGCGCGGGTATGCCGGCAGGCACACAGGCGGACATTCCAGTGCACATAGAGGGAGAGCCTGAGCACAAGCTCGAGCATTCCGCAGACCATGCAGCGCGGAGAGGCCTGGAACGGCAGCACCGCGAAGATCCCACCGAATTCACAAAGTAGCCAGGTAGTTACAGTTTCCGCCCAGTTCAGCCGCGCTGGACTGGGCGGAACTGTGTTACCCAACTGACTGGCAACCTCGCCTTCCCGCCGCCGTTCTTCTACCATCCTCGCCGAGCTTCTTCGGGCGCGGAACTGCTTGCACTTTCCCCCAGGGTTCATCGATACTCATGGGGATGAATCCACGGCAACGGAATCCGCTTATTTCCCGTACCGCTCCATGTTGTCTCCGCGCGCGGACCTGCGTGATTTCTGGCTGTTCCCCGATTTAGCCCCCCAGCCAGTAGATCCAAGCCCGCGGCGTGCGTCCGTGGACTTTTGCCTTTTGTACCGGAATCGACTTTTCCCCAGGAGCTCATGCATGTCTGAAGACCTCGCCTCGAAGCAGCATTTTGCAACCCTCGCTGTCCATGCCGGGCAGACGGCGGACCCTACTACCGGATCGCGCGCGGTCCCGATCTACCAGACGACTTCGTATGTTTTTCAGGATGCCGACCACGCGGCGCGACTTTTCGGCCTGCAGGAGTTCGGGAACATCTACACGCGAATCATGAACCCGACCACCGACGTCTTCGAGAAGCGGATCGCGGCGCTCGAGGGCGGGGCCGCGGCTCTGGCGACAGCGAGCGGGCAGGCGGCGGAGACGCTCGCGATCACCAATCTCGCCAACGCCGGCGAGGAAATCATCTCGACGACTTCGCTCTATGGCGGCACGTACAACCTCTTCCACTACACGCTGCCCAAGTACGGCATCCAGGTGCGGTTCGCCGACGCCGATGACTTTGATGGAATTCGCGCAGCGATCAATGACAAGACCCGGGCCATTTACACCGAGACCTTAGGCAACCCAAAGTTGGACATCGCGGACATCGAGACGCTCGCCGCAATCGCGCATGAACATGGTCTGCCGCTGATCATCGACAATACCAGTGTCTCTCCGGCGCTGTCGCGGCCGATTGAGTGGGGCGCCGATATTGTGGTCGAATCAGCGACCAAGTATATTGGCGGCCATGGCACTTCGATCGGCGGCATCATTATCGATGCAGGCAAGTTCGATTGGAAGGCCTCGGGGCGCTTTCGCGATTTCAGCGCACCAGACCCTTCCTACCACGGCATCTCCTACACCGAAGCGTTTGGGCCGCTGGCGTTCATCCTTAAGGCACGGGTGCAGGGGCTCCGCGATACCGGAGCGGCGCTCTCGCCATTCAATGCGTTCCTCTTCCTGCAAGGGGTGGAGACGCTCCACTTGCGGATGGAGCGGCACTCACAGAACGCGCTAGGAGTGGCGAAGTTTCTCGAGCAGCATCCTGGAGTCGAGTGGGTGAACTATCCCGGACTAGCCTCGAGCAAATACTACGAGCGAGCCAAGAAGTATCTGCCTGACGGGCAGAGCGGCCTGGTGACCTTCGGCATCAAGCCGGGTAAGACCGGCGACGCTTATGAGGCAGGCAAAAAGCTGATCAATTCGCTAAAGCTGTTTTCCCTTCTGGCGAATATCGGCGACGCGAAGTCGCTGGTGATCCATCCTGCCTCCACTACCCATCAGCAGCTCACAGTCGAGGAGCAGCTGACGACTGGAGTGATGCCGGAGCTGGTGCGGCTCTCGGTGGGGATCGAGGACCTGCGTGACATTCTCGCTGATCTGGATCAGGCAATCGAGGCGGCGAACGGCCAGGCATCAGGCAAGCCCGAGTCCGTCAAGGCTGAGGAGATCAAGGCTGAGGGGATCAAGGCTGAGGGGATCAAGGCTGAGGGGATCAAGGCCGAGGCGCTTGCGGCGAAGTGAGCACCTCGGCCATGCGGACGGCGCCCCAACCGGCGATCGAGGGCGACTTCGCGCTGCCTGATGTGTTCCCGCTGGAGTCAGGGGGGACGCTGCGCGGCGCTCGCCTCCGCTACGCCATTTATGGCAAGATCAACGCCGCGGCGGACAATGTCGTGCTGGTCTGCCATGCGCTTTCGGGTTCGGCGCTGGTGGCGGAGTGGTGGCCAGCCATCTTCTCCCTCCCCGGAGTGATCGATCCCGACCACGATGCGGTACTGGGGGTCAACATCCTGGGCTCGTGCTACGGCTCGACCGGGCCCGCTTCGATCGATCCTGCCACTGGCAGACCCTATGGGAACCGGTTCCCGCTGGTGGAGATCCGGGACATTGTTCGATCGCAGGCATTGCTGCTGGATTTTCTTGGCATCGCGCGGCTCAAATCCGCTGTTGGGGCTTCGATCGGCGGCATGCAGGTGCTGGAGTGGGCGATCCAATTCCCTTCCCGCGTGGCCCGGGCGACGGCGATTGCGGTGGCTCCGCTGAACGCAATGGGGCTCGGGTTGAACCACCTGCAACGTCAAGCAATCATGCTCGACCCGGAGTGGAGGGACGGGAACTATGCCCCTGACCGGCAGCCTCAACGTGGATTGGCCCTGGCCCGCGCCCTGGCGGTCTGTTCGTACAAATCCGAGGCCTTATTCGAGGAGCGCTTTGGACGCAAGCCGGACCGCAGCGGCGAGGACCCATGGACAGGCAACGGACGCTTTGACGTGGCCGGGTATCTCGATCATCAGGGAGAGAAATTCTATTCGCGCTTCGATGCGAACTCGTATCTGGCGATTACGAGGATGATGGACTTATTCGATCCGGCGCGAGGATTTGTCTCTGCTTTGCAGGCGTGGCAGCGGGTGGAAGCCGCGGTGACGCTGGTGGGCATCTCCTCGGACTGGCTCTTCCCGCCGGGCGATGTGGTTGCGCTAAGCGAGGCGATGCGGGCGGCGGGCGCGCGGTGCAGCTATCGCGAACTGGTCTCCGATCATGGACATGATGCCTTCCTGGCGGAGCCGGAGTTGCTGATTGAGGTGCTTCGGGGTGGAGAGAAGACGGGTTAGGTTCGGGAAGCTGGACAACCGGGTTCTTTTCTGCCGCCGAGGAAGGATCGCAGATCCCTCCAACTTTGCTCTTTCAGCGAAAACGAACGTTATGCATGGGTCACGGGCAAGCGTCAAATTCTTTCGCGGCCTGTGAGCTCTTCATTGCGCTCGGTTGATTGGGATGACTCTGGGCGAGGTTCAATGAGCGCGTTCGCTGGGAGTCATTCATCGAAGACAAGGGGAAGAGAGATCGGCGGAAGCTAGCCGACTTCTCATTATTATCCCGGTCGCTGACTGCATTGGCGATTTATCACTGATTGAGATTGGCGCCTCGGAAGTAGTCACGCACGAATGGACAGCGCCTGGAAGCCGCTAAGAACGTATGGCACCCTCAATCGAAGCGTCGACTCTTGGCAGACGCCATCCCTCGACAATGCCCCAAACAGCGGCGATGGTGACCAACATACTACGAAAAAGATGCGCCATTTGAAGTTGTTGGTATGCCTTTAGTGTGAACCCATGTTCTTGAATATCTCCTTGCGCGCCTGCCGCGAACGGTGTGCTAAGGATGTTCAGTACAAGCAGTGTTGCCATGCCCCAAAGGACGCGGCGCGAGATCCGACCTGGCTCGCCCCAGAGTCCCAGCATCGCCAATAGGCACATTAGACCGTAGGGCAACACAACGATCGGCAATCGGGTGGTATAGCCGCGGCTGAACGCTTGCAGGGCGACATCACCAAGTGCACTCATGTCCACATGGATGCGGTAGACGTTAAAGTACAGTAACCAGCCGACGCCGACATTCCACCACATCAACGCCACGTTGGCACCTTGAAGCCTGGTTGCTGCCGCGGCGCGGATCCAAATGGGCGTTGGACGCCGCGTGGCCACCACAAATCCAACAGCCACTACGTACAGCAACATCGAGGCGACTAGCATTCCGAGGAAGATCACAAAATATAGTGGCATGTCGCAAATTCCCCTTCTAAGTGCAGCAAATCAGTGCGCCGAAACATGACTGCATGATTAATGCAGAAGATGGCGGAGTCGGGCGCAACCCCAATCTGACGACAAGTACGTCATATCGAAGAAACGGCCTCGGCGTTTGTTCGCGGACGTCGCCTTCTATATTGCCGCAATCGCTGATCGCAGGACAGGCAATTCGGATCAAGCGTACCTCACGAGGGCATCTTTCTCGCCCATGCTTCCATCCCTTCAGAACGAGCTGGTCATATCCGGAGAACCCATGGGAAGGCGAGACAATGTAACCAGCGATATAATTCGGGCGTATGCTACCAATCATTATGCGCAAGTTCGACGTGGATGATCGCTTGCTTGGGTAACGACGAGTCGCCAGTGGCAAGCAATCTACCCGTTCGTTCTGAATTGTTGAGAACAGGCCAATGCACTTATTCAGTATCGATCAGTACTCATAAACGCCGATGGCTCCTTCCATCTCGGCGGGCTTAGTAGGTGCTCCGCGATTGTCTAAAAGGGTCCGCAGGCGTCGGCGCCTAGCCGTATTAGCATTGGAGCATGACAGAGCGACCGAATCCTGTCTTCCGCATGATGCCCAGCTTGACACTGATGGGCACGATGGCTATCTACGATTCGCAGGCGGATGTTACTGAGCAAGTCCCGCAGCAGTGGCGCATGTTTCGGTTGACCCATCCAGCGCTTGACAGCAACACGCAGTTCTACGGCGCATCGCCCTGCACCGACGATCACAAGATCCATTACCTGACGGGCGTTGCGGAGGTATACGCACAGAGCGTAATGAACGGTCAGCGTCTCAACCTCGAGGCGGGAGAGTACGCAGTCGTTTTAGTAGACGACCCAGGCTTGCTTCGCGAGACCTGGGTCTGGCTGCTGAGAAGTTGGCTTCCCTCGTCCGGACGTCGAGAAAAGCACGCACCGGAGTTTGAGCGGTTTACAAGCATCTCGGAGGATGGTACCCCCATTGGGCCGGTCGAAATCTGGATTCCGCTCGAGCCGTTGACAGATCCTTAGGAAATTCGTTCTCCGGCCTATGCTCGCCGCGAGGCCCGCGCCAGTGCTTGGGTGTCGATATACTCCCGGATCTTCGTGAGTTTGCCTTCTCGAACAGTAATGTCGAAGACCCAGTCGTCCTTGAAGGGCTTATTCGTGGCTTTGATCTCTCCTATAGCGATGCCGATGGCCAGAACCCGGTCTCCCTGCGCTAAGAATTCGGGTGGCATTGGGTACGACATTTCAACCGTTTGATTAGCCTTCTCAAGTACCTCCTCCAATCCCGCGTGTCCGCGGTAGGCGCCGGCCAGCGGCCAGTCCTCGCCTGGAATGATCCACTCAATGTCTTCGGCGACCAGCGCTAGCATGGCTTGCTTATCGCCGCTTCCTATTGCTGCGAAGAAGTCTTTTACAACCTGTACATTCTCATCGATGCTCATCGAATCTCTCCTTTGCTTCACGAAGCGGTCCGATCGAATGGAACGTTTTGGAATCATCCTTCTCGGACCAAATCACACGGTTGAAAATCGATTACTGCTGCTTCTTGAAGAGATCCTGAAAGATGAGTGGTCCCCAGGTGCGGCCGCGTGCGTGCACGAGCCATCCGCCCTCGTTCAGCTTTCCCAGCTTGACGGGAGCGAACCCGAGTTGTTTGGCCAGGTCCGCAACGGGAGCGATCGCGTCTTCATCGTCGCTTGATAGAAAGACGACCCGATGACCACCGTCGACGACCGGATCGGTCGCCAGGGCGGCTGCAGGCAGGTGATTGAACCCTTTCACGAGACTGGCGCCGGGGAATGACTTTGCCGCGAAGGCGGAAGATGGGAGACCATCGAGTTCCTCTGGCGGGATGGGGAATGAGTTCATCGTGTCGATGATCGTCTTGCCGTCCCAGCTCGGCAGGGCCTTCGCAATCTCGCGATGTTCACCGAACGGGACCGCCAGGATGATGGTGTCGGCCTCGAGGGCTTTCTCGAGCGACTTGGCAACGACCGTGGGTCCAATCGCCCGAGTCTGCGGCGCCAATTCTTCAGGCGGTCGGCGGCTGGCGACGGTCACATCAAGGTTTTTACGGGCGAAGGCTTGGGCGAGGGCCTGGCCTATTTTGCCGAATCCAACAATTGCGTAGCTCATGTTTATCTCCGATACTTTTGGTGCTGGTTGTTGCTGATCGAGTTCCGGTGAGTGCGTTAGCGATCATCCGCTCACCGGGGCTCGGCGGTTTCAAACGGCGGTCATGCCGCCATCGACGAACAACTCCACCCCATTCACGTAACTGGAGTCGTCTGAAGCAAGGAACAAGGCAACCGTCGCAATCTCGTCGGGCTGGCCCATTTTTCCTCGAGGAATCAGCGACTCGAAGAAGTCCCGTGCCTCTTTGGTGAGAACTTCTTCCTGCATCGGTGAGGCGACAGCCCCCGGCACCAGCAGGTTCACCCGGATATGTCTGCCCTTCAGTTCGTTGACCCACGTGCGAGCGAAGGAGCGCAAGGCCAACTTGCTCGCGGCGTAGACACCGAAACCGGGGAAACCCTTGGCCGAAGCATTGGATCCGGTCATGATGATCGATCCGCCATCGCTGAACAGCGGCAATGCCTTCTGAACTGTAAACAGCGTGCCGCGCACATTCAGGTCGAAGGCCGCATCGAAGTGCTCCTCGGTAATCTGCCCCAGTGGGAGTGGCTCGCCCTTGCCGGCGCTCGCGAAGAGGATGTCGATCTTGCCCTTCTCGCGCTTGACCGTATCGAACAGGCGGTCGAGATCGTCGAGATTGGCTGCGTCGCCGCGCACGCCGGTCACGTTCCGGCCAATCGTCTTGACGGCCTCATCGAGCTGCTCCCGTCTCCGGCCGGTGATGTAAACGTAGGCGCCTTCTTGAACAAACAGCATGGCGCTGGCCAGCGCCATGCCGCTCGATCCACCCGTGATGACTGCTACTTTTCCATCGAGCTTTCCCATGATTTTCCCTTAATGAATGTGTGATATTCGGTGCGATAAAGTTCTTTCCCGGTGGTCTGGCAGATGAGCCAGTTTTGACGATTTGGCGGCTGCTTCAGACGGCCGAGAAGCCGCCGTCGACAGCGAAGTCCATTCCATTCACGTAGCTCGAATCGTCTGAAGCAAGAAAGAGCGCTGCCGCGGCGATCTCCTCAGGACGACCCATCTTTCCGCGGGGGATCAGGGACTCGAACATCTCCCTCGTTGCCTGGTCGAGACGCCGGGAATCCGGGGTGTCGACCTGCCCCGGGCTCAGCACGTTCACCCGGATTTTTCTGCCCTTCAATTCGTTGAGCCACGTGCGTGCAAAGGAGCGCAAGGCCGCCTTGCTCGCCGCGTACACGCCGAAGCCAGGGAATCCTTTCACCGACGCGACCGATCCGGTCAAGATAATCGATCCGCCGTCGTTGATCAGCGGCAACGCCTTTTGAGCGGTGAATAAGGTTCCGCGCACAATCAGGCCGAACTCCCCATCAAAGTGCTGCTCAGTAATTTCGCCAAGCACGGCGGCTTCGCCCTTACCTGCACTCGCAAAGAGAACGTCGATCTTGCCCTTTTCTCGCTTGACCGTGTCGAACAGACGGTCGAGATCTTCGAGATTGGCCGCGTCGCCGCGCACGGCGGTCACGTTGCGGCCTATCAATTTGACGGCATCATCGAGCTGCTGCTGCCTCCTGCCGGTAATGAAAACGTAGGCGCCTTCTTCAACGAACAGCTTGGCGCTCGCCAGCGCCAGGCCGCTTGATCCACCCGTGATGACTGCAACCTTACCGTTTAGCTTTCCCATCATGACTCCTCTTCGCAATGTGTGTCGCATTCAGTACAGTAGAGTAGAGTTCTTTAGTGGTGGACGAGAACTGCTCCGGAGTCTAAATTTTTTGTCCATTCGTCCAGATCAGGTAGCCTAAAGTGGATCCAATCACAGATATCTTCAGAACGATGCACGTCACCGCTTTCGGTCTGCACAGGCTCGAAGCCACGGCCCCATGGGGCGTAAAACAGGAGAACCAGACCGAAGAAAAGGGCACGCCTTCCGGCAAGAGGATGCCACCTGCGGATCTGGCGCACTTCGCCATGCTTTCTCGCGGCAACTGCTGGCTGAGTGTGGAAGGGGTTCCGGAGCCGATTCCCCTCACCGGTGGTGATTGCTTTTTGCTGGCGCGGGGGACTTCGATCGTTTTGCGCGACAGCCCGCGCACACGGCCAAGGTCGACCTTCCGCGAGATCGGGGCCACGGCCAACGGCAATGTCGCTCTTTATGGAGGCGGTGGCGCACCGACGACGATCGTGTGCGGGTCCTTGAGTTTCGATCGCGCCAGCCTGAAGCCGCTTTCCCAGTTATTGCCGAGCTTCATTCTGATGAAGGCCGATCAGGCTCGTACGCTTGCTCTTCACATCACCGTACAGGCGCTGGCTTCGGAGATGGCGGAACAGTCGCCGGGATCTGAAGTGGTGGCGAATCGGCTGGCCGAGGTTCTGTTTATCCAGGTACTCCGGGCGCATATTGCGTCGGGATCGGAACGCAACCAAGGCCCCAAACGCAACGGGGGCCCTGAACGCAAGAGTGGATGGCTGCGTGCAATTTTCGATCCCCAGGTAGGCACTGCCCTGAGTGCCGTTCACGACCGAGTGAGTACACCTTGGACGGTCGAATCCCTGGCGGAAGCGGCGGGCATGTCGCGCTCCGCATTCGCAGCACGTTTTAAAGAGCTACTCGGACAGACACCGCTCGAATACGTAACCGAGTGGCGGATGCAGAAGGCGATGCAGTTACTCGAACAGCGGGACAAGAAGCTGATAGACGTTGCCCGGCTGGTCGGTTACGAGTCCCACGCTGCGTTCAGTAAGGCGTTCAAGCGGGTTGTCGGGGCCAACCCTGGTCAGTACCTCAAACGTGGTTTTGAACGCGACGGTCGCGCCGCAATAGCGGAAGATTTTTGAAGCGGAGAATTGCGGCTTTCCGCTAGACGCGGTCGTACGGCAACTTCGATGCGAAGCCCCGTTCACTGCTCGCGCAGCAGGGCCAGAGGATTGACCCCGAGGGCTCGCTGCGCCGGAATCCATGTGGCAAACATCCCTATCAGCAGCATCGCCAAAACGACACCGGCCAAGACCAGCGGATCGTAGGGAGTTGCCTGATAAACGATGAGAGCCAGCACCCGGCTCCCCATAACTCCCAAGACCAGCCCCGCTGCCGAACCGATGGCGAACAACCTAAGGGGCAGTCCCAGTGCAGCCTGCAAAACTTCCCTGCGCTGGGCGCCGAGGGCGATGCGGATTCCCAATTCCCGAAGTCGCTTGCTCACTGAATATGCCGCCAGTCCAAAGATGCCGGTGATCGACAGCATGGCGCCCATGATGCCCAGCACGCCGAGCGAAACTGTCGCCATGCGCGAGGGGAACAAAGTTCCTCCCAGTTCTGTGCTCCAGGGCCGAATCGCCAAAACCATGCCGGGGTCGATGTCGCGAAGCACCCCTCTTACCGCCGCGGCAAGTTCCTGGGGGTCGCGGTTTGAACGCACCACCAGCCATGTCCAACTAGCCGGCGACTGCAGAAGAGGCAGGAACATCGCGGGCTTCCGGGCTTCGGTGAGGTTGGCGTATTTTCCGTCTTCGACCAGCCCCACCACCCGCACGCGGGCACCATCCTGCAGCTTGAAATACCGGCCGACCGCGTCTGGTACGGAGCCCAGTATCCTGCGTGCGAACTCGCGGTTCACCACGGCTACGCGCGGGGCATTTGCGTCGTCATGCCAAGAAAAGGCCCTACCCGCCAATAAAGATGTCCCGGATGCGCGGAAGTAGTCTGGAGATATGTTGAACATATTCGGGTCGGCCGCAGCATTCGATGGCCTCAGATCTTCGGTTGTGTCGGTATAGACAAGCCCCTGCCAAGTACCGGGAGGTTCTAACGGCGGATAGTTCACCGATCCTACGGAGTCCACGCCAGGAATCGCTTGCACGGCATCGATCATGCGCCGCTGCATTGCGGGTACTCTGTCGCCGCTGTAGCCGGCCGTGGTCAGATCGGTATCCACCAACATCGCATTCCGCGGCTCAAAACCAAAGTTGCTGTGCATAGCGCGCAAGAGTCCACGCACAGCAACCATCGATGAAGTGACCAGCACGGCACAGATCGCAATCTGGACGACAAGCAATACGTCTCGCACGGTCATTCGGCGTCCGAACGCGCCGGCCGCTCCAGCTTTGACGATCTCGTAGGGATTCGCCCGGAGGATCTGGCGGACTGGAACAATTCCGGAAAGAACTCCGCTGACCAATGCCAGGACGAAAGCTACCAGATAGACGTTCCCATCCGGAGTTACCGGCACATGGAGTGGGTATCGGGGAAATGGCTGCCACACGCTCAGCCGGCGCAATAGCAGGAGGCTTGCCGCGAGTCCGGCTACGCCTCCTGCCAACGAAAGCAGGAAGGATTCGGTGAACAACTGGCGCAAAATGCGATTCCGGCTCGAACCAAGAGCCAGCCGCAAGGCCAATTCGCGAGAACGGTCAGCGGCCCGCGCAGCAAACAGACTGCCCAGGTTGGCACAGGCCGCTAACAGGATCAATACCGAGAGCAGCATCAATCCGGCGAGAAAAGCGCGCGTTGGCCCGTTCAAATAGTCGCCGTGAAGACCTGGCCGCGCCAGCGTATAGGAGCCGTCACTTTCTTCTTTGGGATAGCTTTTCTTAAGATAGGAATTCACGGAGTTCAGATCAGCGGTGGCCTGCGCCGGAGTGACTCCCGGCCTCAGACGCCCCACCATCTCAAACATCCAATGGGCTCCGCGCGCGTTCAATATCGTCGCGTCGCCGGATAACTGCTCGTGATTCAAGATGGGCACGAAGACATCCGATGCGAAGAAGAGAATGGTCCCCTGAAATCCGGGAGGCGCAACGCCAAGGATGGTGAATGGGTGCCTGTTCAGCCGAACAACGCGGCCCACCACACCTCGATCATCCTGAAAATGGCTGTGCCAATATGCGTAGGAGAGGACGATATACGGCGCGCTGTTTGGGCCATGCTCATCGGACGCGTGGAAGAATCGCCCAAGGTAGGGTTGAGTACGCAATACGTCGAAATAGTTTGCGCTGGTCTCGTATTCCCACACATTGGATGGATCGTTGCCGGTATCCAGCCCGGATTGAGAGATAGCAAAGACAGCGACATCGTCGAAGCTCTGATTGCGCTGGCGAAGGTCGCGATAGTCGGGATAGGAGTGTGAGGCGACGTCGCTCCCGTGCTGGATCACGAAAAGCCGCTCGGCCTGAGGCACATTCAGCGGGCGCAGAATGAGGGCATTTAGTACGCCGAAGACGAGGGCATTCGCTCCAATGGCAAGTGCCAGCGTCAACACTGCGGCGATGGCGAAGCCGGGAGACTTGCGCAGTTGGCGTAGGGCGAATCGCAGATCCTGCAGCAGGGTGGTCATGTCAAGCTCCGGTTATCGACTGTCCATTGAGGAAAAGGATGGCAATTCGAGAGCCATAGTGGCTTTGACGCAAGTCTCTGGAAATCGATCGGCTTACGAAATTTAGCAGGCGCATGGGAACCGATCCAGTGTCCGGTTTCACCGAAGAGTGTCCGTGAATGAACCGGGTCGGCGGCGGGGAGGAGAACCATCGGGACGCGAGCGCAAGGTCCGAACCCACTTAAGCAAACGGTCTCACGCAGCACGATGCCCAACACGCCCGGCCATCAGCTGAGGTCCAAATCCCGGTAGTGGATTAGTTCCAAGCAGACCTATGATCCAAGTCCAAGGCACTCAGCGAAGTGGCTGCTGCGGTGTTCCGGAAGCACTTTGTTTGCGTAAGCTGGCGCCTGCATGCTTGTTTCGGCGGGCAAGAACGTAGACTGCTGCGACCAAGGCGGCGGCGAAGCCTGCTGCGGCACCGGCGGCGAGCGACCAACGGGGACCGAAGTGGTTGGCGATCCAACCAACGATGGGAGCGCCCATCGTCATTCCACCGAGGGCAATGCCGACTCGCAGCGCCATGACCCTGCCGCGCATGGAAGGTTCAGTCGAGAGCTGCATGATGCTGTTGGTGCCGTTGGTCAAGGTCAGGACAGCCGCGCCGCTAATTGCGAGTGCGGCCGCAAACCACCAGTATCCGGGTGCGAGCGCACCGAGGGTACAGCCCAGCCCGAAGACGCCGGCGCCGGCCAGCAGAGACGATAAGCCTGGTCGCTTTTGCCCGGCAGCAAACAACCCTCCCGAGAGCGAGCCCACGGCCATGATCGAGGAGAGCAGGCCGAAGGCGCGGGCGCCGGAGTGGAAGACATTCACGGCCATCGTCGAAATGAAGATGGGAAAATTCAGACCAAAGGCGCCGATCAGAAAGAGCATGATGAGGATGGCCCGCAGATCCGGTTTCCGCCACACATAGCGAAGCCCCTCCCGAAATCCTGAGGCGCTGCGGTGGGCTCGAGCGCTTGTACGCAGCTCTGAAAGACGAAAGAACGACATCGAGATGAGAACCGCTGCGAACGAGAGCCCGTTCAGAAGAAAGGCCCAGCCGATGCCAACCTTTGCGATGAGCAAACCGGCAACGGCAGGACCAATCATCTGGGCTGCATTGAACGAAGTTGAATTCAAGGCCACGGCATTGGGGAGGTCTTCGTCACCCACCATCTCCGCGACAAAGGTCTGTCTCACCGGAGCATCGAGCGCCGCGGCGGAGCCGGACAGGAAGGTGAACACATACAAGTGCCAGAGCCGGATGACTCCGGTGATGGTGAGAACTCCCAGGCCGAGCGCCAGCACTCCCATGGTTGCCTGGGTGAACATCAGGAGCTTGCGCTGATTGAGCCGGTCGGCAGCCGAGCCTGTCCAGGGCAGGAACAGAAGCTGCGGCGCGAACTGCAGGCCCATCACGATACCCAGTGCGGACGCATCATGATGGGTCAGCTGGGTCAGCACAAGCCAGTCCTGAGCGACGCGCTGCATCCAGGTACCGACGTTGGAAATCAGGCCGCCTGCCGTCCATAGGCGAAAGTTGAAGCTTCGCAGAGAGCGAAATGTGGAGCGACGGGCGCCGGAGACTGGGATTTTCATGGGCGCGACGACGGGTTGCCTCCATGGAACTGGCCGAAGTGACGCGCCGAAAAGATGCTGATGGGCAGCGCTCCCAGGCCGAACGCAACGATGTGGCTGGTCGTGCGCGGGTGAAATTCACCGACATGCGCGACTAGCAGATAGGCAACTACGGCGTTGAAGAAGCCCCAAACGACATTGACGGTTGACGAGGAGAGCCCTCGGCCGGGCGGTTTTGCGAAGGGACTCTGGAAGGCGCGTCCCATTGTGCCGGCGACAAAGTGAGGGATGGCGTTTGCGGTAAAAACGCCCCCGAAGAAGTACGACACAAGCCATGGCCAATTCATGTGCAGTGGTCCTTTCTTCTGACGAACTCTCCGCCGGTCTTCTGACGAACTCTCCGCTAATCTTCCGACGGGCTCTCCAGCAGCGAAATGATTTCCTGCGTAAAGCCGGTCTCGCCGAGACGGGGAAAGACGTTCTGGATGCTGTAGGCGTGGGTTTCCTCGCGAAGATCGGTCATCGCATCGAGGACGAGGGTCACATTGAATCCCTGCTCGTAGGCCTGGCGGGCGGTGGCTTCGACGCCGACGGATGTCGCCACTCCAGTCACAACAACCTGGGTAGCGCCTCGCTCGCTGAGCTGGCGTTCAAGATCAGTGGTTGCGAAGGATCCCCAGCTTCGCTTGGTGATGACGATGTCGCCCGGCTGCTGATCCAGCTGGGGCAGAAGGTCGGTCCATCCTGCGGGAAACATCTGGCTGCTGCGCGGACGCAGTTCGGTGCGGCCTGATGGCCGGCCCGCTACATTGACTAGCACTACCGGGAGGTTCTTCGCACGGAAGATATCGAGCAATGCCCGCGTCCGATCGATGATCTCGCCGAGCGGATGTAGGAACTTCTGATCGGCTATTCCCTTTTGCAGGTCGACGACGATCAACGCGGTTATGGGATCGAGAGCAGTAAGCGGCATGTTGGTTCTTTCTCCGTGTAAAGGAAGTGGAGGTCGGCTGAAAGGAAGGGCTGACTAATCCTCAGCAAGCCGTTTCAGCAGTTCAAGCGCCTGCTCAAGCTTTTCCTGATCGCGAGCCGAGAGTTTCTGCGAAATAGTTGCAGTCAGCCAATCCTGCCTCGCGGTCCTGCCCTCTTCAAGCCACCTTAGGCATTTTGGCGTGAGAGACATCAGAGTCTGGCGGCCGTCGCCTGGATCAGGCGCGCCGATGACCAAGCCGGCTTGCTGCAGTGGCTTCACCACTGCGCTCATGGACTGCGGGCGCATGCCTTCCACTCGCGCCAGACTTGAAACCGTCGCCGGTCCGTGCTCTTCGAGCCGAAGAATAACCGCGACCTGGGATGGGGTGAGTTCGCTGCGGCCGCCGTATTCGCGTAAGCGCAGCTTGAGCTTGCGGAATATTGCGCGGATCTCGGCAGCCAGTGTCGATGGAAGACTGATCTGGGTAGATGACTTGCGGCTCACCAGATCAATCTCTCATATATGCAGGTAATCTGTAAAGATTGCCTGTTCATATCTATGAGTCTGATTTTCAATTCTTTTGCGCGGGAGGCCCACGTTTGCGGATTCGAATGAAGTGATCACAGAGCTAGACAGTAATCGGCAGGCGAGCCATCTCGCGCCCATAATTATTTGTCGGTGAACCGAACTCTCACTCACTCCGATCTCTCTCTCAAGCATGCGCACGCTAACTCAACGCGAGAAGCCGCCTACCCAGGACCAGACCCTGCTGGTGCTTCTCGCCCAAGCCGGAGACCGGGGCGCGCTGGAACAACTTCTCCATGACACCTATCCTCCGTTGCGTCGCTACATCACCCGCCTCGTCGGCGTCGCTCTCGCCGATGACGTACTCCAGGAGACCTCGCTCCAGATCTTCCGCAAGCTTCCCTTCCTGCGTGAGCCCGCCGTCTTCCGCCCCTGGGCCCTGAGGATCGCCTCGCGCATCGCCTTTGCCCATCTCAAACGTGCACGCCGCTGGCAGCCCCTCGAAGACGCTCCTCCTGAACCCGTCACCACCCTAAGCACCGGCCTCGGCGAGGCGCCCGATGAAGCATTCCTTACCCTGCTCGAGCATGTTTCGCCGGCCAGCCGAGCCGTTCTCCTTCTCCATTACCAGCAGGATTTTTCGCTTGAAGAAAGCGCCGCCATTTTGGAGATTCCGGTCGGCACCGCCAAGTCGCGCCTCCATTACGGAGTCACCACCCTTGTATGTTGCGTTCAGAGGCGTGACGATAGGTTACGTTTCGGCGGAGAGGCCGTTCCCACCCGAGGCCAGCCTTGCTGAGCCTGATGCGAAGATCGGCCGCCGTCCCTCTCTTTTTATGCTGTGGAGAATCGGAGGCCTTTGGAGCCTGCATGTTCAAGGTCAGCAGAAAGAGGAAGCCCGTGGACGCGGACAGGGACGGCTGCTGAAGCCCATCCTAGTGCCGAAGGAGGTCTATGAGCAAGCAGATCGTTGCTCTTGGTAAGCCCGCAGTTTCAACCGAGAAATACCCAGATCGCCAAGTGAAGAAGTTGTTTTGCGGTATTGATATAGGCGCGGAAACTCTGGCGATTGCAGTGATGGAGGTGGACCATCCGTGGGTGCAACGCGAGTTTGCCAACACCGTTGCGGGACACAAGGCGCTGCTCAACTGGCTGGGAAAGATGAAGGCGCCGGTGCGGGTATCGCTGGAGGCCACCGGCATTTATTCGATGGACCTGGCCTTGGCCCTGGATGCGACCGAGTTTGTGGAGGTAGCGGTGCTGAACCCAAAAAGGGTTCACGACTTTGCGCGGACACTTCGCCGGTCCAAAACGGACTCAGCAGATGCTCAGGTGCTGGCAGAGTTCAGTCTGCGCATGCCCTTTGCAGCCTGGCAAAAGCCCAGTCAAAGCGCCCTCGCTCTGCGCGCCATCAGCCGGCATCTGGAGGCGTTGGTGGTCCAGCAAAGGCGGGAAGGTAATCGCCTGCACGCCGCCGAAAGATCGTTAGCCACGCCGCGCTGTGTGATCGCGGACCTGAAGCGTTCGCTGGCCGGAGTTGACCGGGCGCATCGTGAAGCTGCGCCGTGAGGCCCTGACGTTGATCGCCGCTGATGCCCACTTGAGCCAGCGTTTCAGGCTGTTAACAAGCGTTCCGGGCATCGCGGCCGTCAGCGCGTTGCAGATCCTGGGCGAACTGGTCCTGCTGGCCCCAGACATGAAGGTGCGTCAATGGGTCGCGCGCAGCGGGCTCGATCCGGTACACCAAGACTCTGGCACTTCGGTGCATAAAACCATCGCGCATCAGTCGCGCTGGCAGTCGCCACCTGCGCCGGGCGCTTTATATGCCGGCTCTGGCCGCAGTGCGTTGGGACCCACATCTAAAGGCGTTCTATGAAGCCTTGCTTGCGCGGCACAAACGCAAACTGCAGGCACTGATCGCGGTCGCTCGCAAACTGCTTCACGCCATCTACGGCATCTTCGGCAGCCAAACTCCCTACGACGGAAGCAAGCTCTTCCCGCATCTGCTGACCATATAAACGCTACAATCGCCTCATCAAGTGAAACGGAAGCGGGCTCTGCTGGGAAGCAACCATGCCGAGGGATAACTTGGTGGGCTCATCCCGACGATGAACCAACAGCCGAGCGGGGATATCCTCGCTCGGCCCAGACAGGCATCGGAGGGAAAGACCCACCATGCCTTGAAAATCCATTCCATCCCCACCGAAAATGCTTGCACTACAAGAGAGAATCTTCGCAAACACCTCACCCCGGAAAGGAAACCTGTATGAGTCCTGATTACCAGCAGCCCAACTCCGAAAACCCCAACGCGGAGATCGCCTTTGTCCAGCAAGCCCTGGCAGCCGCCGACCGCTCGGAACGGTCCTCCCGCATCATCGTGGGCGTGCTCGCCATTCTCGCCATCGTGGTGTTCGTGTGGATGCATCTTCACATGTTCCCGCCAGAGACCCTGGGCGCGCTTCTGCATTCTCTCCTGCGCGTTGACCTTTTCTTCCTGGTACTGATGTTCGCTATTGCTATGTACCTTCGCCAGGTCATGAACAAGAACACTCGCACCATCCTGCGGGCGCTTGCCAACACCCGCGTACGCTAACTTCATCGCAGGCGAGGCGCGGGCCCGAGGGCCCTCCTGCTCTATGCGCAGGGACGATTCGCATCGTTGATGCGAAAACCCACGTGGGCTAACTCTGAGTGAGGGATCTTTGCATGAGCAGCACGTCCAATGCTCTACCGAATTTCTCGCCGACGCCGCGAAGCAGGCCAACTTCAGCAAAGCCGAGCGAACGATGCAGCGCCACCGAAGCCGTGCTGTTCGAAGGGTCGGCGATGACTGCGATCATTTCCCGCATCCCTGCGGCCGCGCATTGTTCGATCAACTGCCGCATCAGCAGGCGCGCTACACCACGTCTTTGATGGCGTTCTGCGACATAGACCGAATTCTCAACAGTGAAACGATAGGCGGCGCGCGGGCGAAATTGGCTTGCATAGGCATAGCCCGCGATCTCTCCGCCGATCTCCGCAACGATGTAGGGAAGACCAAGATCTAGAACCGCTGCTCTACGCCGTAGCATCTCCGCGGGATCGGGCACAACTGCTTCGAAGGACGCTACGCCGTGAAGCACGTACGGAGCGTAAATGGAAGTGATCGCATTGACGTCTTCTGGCAAAGCCATGCGCACATGTACGTCGACCGGCATCAAGAACGATCATAAAAGCAGAGGAAGTCATGATCGTAGAAGGAAATAGAAGCGTCGGAACCCTCCGCTTTGGGCGGGTTATCGTAAAGGTTGAGGATGTTGATGTGAGGGGGCGAGATTGATGGCGCAGAGTTGGGATGCGGCGCAGTATGCGAGGCAAGGGCGGTTTGTCGCGGACATGGCCGGCGGGGTCTTCGACCTGCTTGCGGCGCAGGCCGGGGAGACAATCCTCGACCTGGGCTGCGGCGATGGCGCGTTGACCGCAAAGATCGCAGCGACCGGAGCGCGCGTGGTGGGCGTCGACAGCTCCGCTTCGATGGTCGAAGCCGCGCGTGGACTTGGGCTGGAGGCTCATCTGTTGCCGGGCGACGAGTTGACATTTGATGGAGAGTTCGACGCGGTGTTTTCGAATGCGGCGCTGCACTGGATGCACAATCAGGACGCGGTGCTGGCCGGAGTCAAACGTGCGCTGAAACCGGGCGGGCGGTTTGTGGCGGAGATGGGCGGCCACGGCAATATCGCTTCCATTCGAGTTGCCCTGGCCGCGGTGTTCGCGGACTGGGGGTTGGACGCCTATGGCATGGATAACAACTTCTTTCCTACGGCGACGGACTATCGCGCCCGGCTCGAGGCGGCGGGATTCTCGGTGGAGACGATCGCGCTCATCCCGCGCCCGACTCCGCTTCCAGAGACAGGGATGCGGGGATGGCTCGAGACCTTTCGCCGGGGATTGCTCGACCGACTGCCGGAGCAACATCGGGAAGCGGCTATTGAGAAGACGGTCGCGCTGCTGAAGCCGGTTTTGCATAGTCCAGAGGAGGGTTGGGTGGCCGACTATGTGCGGCTTCGCTTTGCTGCCTGGGTTTTAGTGGCATCGCCCTGATGGTGGATTCGGTAAGAAGGCATTCGATCGATGCTTTCCTCACCTTTTTTCAAGGGATTGCGACGGTTTAGGTTATGCCCTGAAAATCAATGACAAATCTTCGGTCACTAGTGGCATTGTTACATATGTGCCGATGGTCACAGCGAGGTGGCCTCCGCGGTGTAGGATCGTGTGAACTGTGGCATTTGGCACCCTGTCTTCTCTTTGCGTCGCGCCAATCAGGGAAATCAATATGCATGACCACGAAGTACCTACTCGTACTACGGCAGGGAGCATTTCATGCAAAGGGAGAGCCGACGTGTCCTGGTTGTTGATGATGAGCCGATCATTGCGACGACATTAGCCACAATTCTGCGAATGAATGGATTCTTCGCCACTGCCTTCACCGATCCAGTGAAAGCCCTTGCAAGTGCGCTTGTCGACACGCCAGACCTGCTCATATCGGATATCGTGATGCCGGGTTTGTCGGGGATTGACCTGGCCATTCAGATCAAAGCTCTCTGTCCTAAATGCAAAGTGCTGCTTTTTTCGGGGCAGGCACGCACGGTGAACTTCCTGTACGACGCTGAACGGCTTGGTGAGAACTTCCATATTCTGCCAAAACCGGTGCATCCTATCGACCTGCTGAAGGCCATCCGGGAACAAGGAGCGGAGAACTAGGATCAGAGAACTGGCGCTTGCTTCCCTTGGCTCAGAAGTCCGGTTTTGGAGTCGGATGAGCCGACCCAGACTGGCGTACGAATTTGATCTTTGGTTTAATGATCCCTACAAGGATGTGTACTTGATATGAGGTTGGCGATTGCGATCATCCTTCCCTGGCTGACCTTCTTCACGATTGGGCGGCCGCTGGCGGGAATCCTTTGTCTGATCCTGCAAGTGACGGTGATTGGCTGGATTCCGGCGGCGATTTGGGCGGTCTATGCGCTGAGCCAGTGGAATACCGATCAGAAGATCCGGCACGCGCTGGGCCGATAACGGTCTTGAATTTTCGTCTCTTCCCCTTTGAAAACCCCTCTATTCCGCGCTGAACCGGAGAGTAGCCGGGTCAGAACGCTGCCGTCATTCGTTACCCGACGGTTCGTCCGCGCTGCCCTATGGGAGAGCGGTCGATCTCCATCCTGCCACTGAGCAAATTCAAGGTAAGCAGCACTGCGGGCAGAAGGAAGATCATCGATCCCAGCACCCACATGATGGCTGCTCCGACGACCTGGTCATCGAGCGGGTTGACGTGGAACGGATTGGGGTTCTGCAAGTAATAGCTGTAGACGGGTCGATCGCAGAAGGCGAGGAAGGCCGAGAGCGCGGTGTTGACGAAGTCCGCGGTGATCAGGTAGAGGAGCATTCCCCAGCGGTAGTCGTGATGATGAGCCGGCCATGGCTGAACGACCGGCCACCAGAAGAGCAAAGCGGCGGTGAGGAAGCAGATGTGTTCGACACGATGCCAGCCTTCGTTCCAGAGCGCGAAGTTGTAGGCAGCGGGCGTATGCCAGAGCAGGAAGGTCAGATTCAACGCCAGCCACGCGACCAATGGTTTGGTGAGGAAGCGTCCGATGTTGAGAAGAGGTTTCGACGCAAAGAGCGGGCCCAGGATGACTCGGGTAAAGGCCCGGGGTAGACCGCGGAGGATGGGGACGACCGGCGAACCAAGCAGAACCAGCGGTGGAACCGCGGACATGAGCAGCAGGTGCTGCACCATATGGGCGCTGAGCAGCGCATCGGCAAAGCCGTCGATGGGCGAGGCAATCGACAGCCACAGGGTGGCAAGGCCGGAAAGATAAGCAACGAGGCGCCACTCGGGAAAGAGCTGGGGCCGGGTTTTGCGGATGGCGAGAAAGCCGCGTACGTAGATAGCGGCGAAGACAAGGATGCTGGCGGTGAGCAGCCAGGGCGGGGACCACTCTGCGAGGATGGCATCGGTCGCGCTGTTCATGATTCGCCTCTCAGGAAGAGACGTTCCGGGGTTTCGGGAGATGGGGCCGGGATGGTGGCGTTCCGAGCCAGAATTGGGACGCTCGAATTTGTGCTGCGCTGCTCAATCCCGTGCTTTGGGGAGAGAGTCGATCGCGGTTGGGGTCGCGTGCTTATTTTGGATGTCCTAAGTACTTCGACCGGTCGGCTTCGGCGGAAGGCTTGACGCTGCGAGGATCGGTGAGCTTACCGGAGACATCTTCGGCCGGACTGAGGTCGTTCCCGCGCAAGGTGCTGAGAAAGCCGACCAGGGCGGTGGTTTCGTCGGCATTGAGGGCGTTGCCGTAGGCGGGCATATTGCCGCCTCCCTGGACGACCTGGCGCACGATCTGGTCATAAGTCATGTGGGCGGCGACGGCGTCGAGCGCCGGACCGCGCATGCCGCCGACATTGCCGATGGAGTGACAATTGCGGCACTGCTTGTTCTGAAAGACGATTGCTCCTTGAAGCTGAAGCGGGGTGCGGTCGTGGAGATAGCGGGCGGGGATGGCGTCGCTGCTCCAGGCATTCATGATGGGGCTCCATGGAGTGTAGGTGCCGAGCCGGGTGAAGATGCCGAGGGCGACGGCGATGATGGCGACCATGAGGACGGCGACCGGACGCCGCGACCAGTGCTTCTCTCCCTCAGGAAAGACCAACGGCAGAAGCAGCATGCCGCCGATGGCGAGGACGGGGACGATGAACATCACCGGCGTCTCGATGCTGGGCGGCAGAAAGGCGAGGACGGCGTAGATCCAAAGGAAGGCGAAGTCGGGTTTGGGAGCGGTCTGGATGATGGTCGGATCAGGCTGGCCGGTGGGACCGAAGGGGCCGAAGAAGAGCGCACAGGCGATGACCGCGAGAATGATGGCAGCGGCAAAGACGCCGTCTTTCCAAGCGCCATCGGGAACGAAGGGAATGCCTTCCTTTGCAGTCAAGGAGTGGTATTCGCGCTCGTAGGTAGCCTTGCGAACGATGCGGCCGGGCATCGGCCATTCATTGATGCCGAGGCGAAGGACCATCCAGACATGGACGCCAACGGCGCCGATCAAGATGCCGGGAATGACGAAGACGTGCAGCGCGAAGAAGCGGGAGAGAGTGGCTGCTCCGATGATGGGTCCACCCAGCATCAGGTTGACCGCCGGGCCACCGATGAGGGGCACGCGGCTGAGGATGGAAGCGCCGATGCCGAGGCCCCAATAGGCGTCCTGATCAAAGCGCAGGACCTGGCCGGTGAATGCCATACCCAAAGTCAGCAGGAGCAGGAAGACACCGATGATCCAGGTGAGTTCGCGGGGAAACTTATAAGCGCCGAAGAGGAAGACCTGGCACAGATGAATGAGCACAACGGCGACCATGAAGTCGGAACCCCAGCCGTGAATGGCGCGGAGAAACCAGCCGAGGGCGATGTTGTGATTGAGGAACTGGAGGCTCTTCCAGGCATCGCTGGCGGAGGGCGAGTAGACGAGCGCCAGCAGGATACCGGTGACAACCTGCAGGCCGAGCAGAATGGTGGCGGCGCTGCCAAAGACATACCACCAGCTCTCGGTCTTGACGGGAATGGGGTGGGAGGCGGCTTCGAGGGTTGGCTTGACGAGGCCGAGCCGGTGCTCGAGCCAATCGTAGATGCCGATGGCATTCTGCTTCAGGCTGGCCATGGCTTGCCTCCATCGGGCTGGGTAGATTCGCTGGCGATCTGGACCAGGGGGGCTTGAGCAAGAGGCTTGGCGGCTCCCGGACATTCGGAGACCTTGGTACCGGGACGAGCGAGGGTGGGGAGATCGCCTACGCTGATGATCAGGTTGTTTCCATCGATTTTGTAGGCGTATTCGAAGAGACCGCGTTCGGGCGGCCCGGAGGCGCGAGAGCCATCCTGGTAATAGGCGCCCCCATGGCAGGGACACATGAAGAGCTTCGACTGGGCGAACCAGCGCACCGGGCAACCGAGATGGGCGCAGTTGATGGCGAAGACCTGGAATTGATTTCCGGCTATGCGGCGGACCCAGGCAGGGATATCGCCGGTCTGACCGTCCCAAGGGGTGGTCGAGGGATTGCGGAAGTTGACCAGCCTGGTCTCGCCTTCGGGAAATTGATCGACGGGTCCGAGGCCGACCCAGAAATCGCTATTCTTCTGCTTCTTCATGGCGGGGCCGAGCAGGTAGCCGAGGATCGGCACGGCGAAGATGGCTCCGACCAGACCGTTGGCCGCAATCGAAAGCTTGAAGAGGAAGCGGCGCCGGGAAACTTCTTCAGGCCGCTGGTGCTTCTCCAGTTCTTCTGGCTTGGGACTGTCGGGGGGCAAGGCCGTGGTGGTCATTGGTTATTCGGCTCCTATCGAACGGATGAAGGTTCGTGCTTCACTTTGGTGGAAGCGGCATGTGGGGTATTGGATTCAGGGACGGGGGCGGAGGCGGCGGCCAGAGAACTGGTGCTGCGATGAGAGGCCACCCAGGCCACGACGTCGGTAATGTTCTGGTCAGTGAGGGGATGGTCAGGATCCTGCTCATGGAAGTTAGGCATGTCGGAGGAATGGCCTGCGATGACGATGCTGCGCAGGTTTTGATCGCTGATCAGGTCAAGGAAAGCGGGATCGAAGAGCGCACCGACGACATCCGCGCCCTGGCCGTTATCGCCGTGGCAGTGGGCGCAGTAGGTCACGAATACTTTTTGTCCGGCAGCGGGATCCGGTTTCAGCATGGCCTTGTAGGTCGGCGCATTCAGACCGTCGAGGACCCCGGGTTTGCCCCAGGTCGTGATCAGGCCTTTGGCGAGAACCTCGACCTGCTGCTCGGTGAGCATGCCGCCGCCGACCTGGCCGAAGGCGGGCATGAGGCCGCCGGGAACTCCGTGGTTGAGAACATTTTCTATATTGCTCTCCCCCGCTACGGCAAGATATACAGGGTTCGCGATGGTAATCGCCGGTCCCCGATGCTGGTTGTTTCCGTGACAGGCGATACAGTTTTCCTGGTAAAGCGTGGCGAAGTCGAGGACCCGATCGGGCCGGGGGACTTCGGGTTCAGGGCCGGGTTTGCCCGGTGCGTCGTGGCAGCCGATCGCGGCGAGGGAGGCAGTCGAGAGAAGCCCGAGGAGAAAGAGTCTGAAAGCCCTCATTTGTTCTTGTCCCCTAGTGATTCGTCGACTCGCGGCGCATCGGTATGCAAGCCGGCACGAACGGCGAACGGGAGCGCCCGGAACTGGGGAGTGCGCACCCTGACCTGGAGATTGACGACGAAGCCGGCCACCAGTCCGAAGGCGAACTGCGAGACGATGAACCACAGCCAGTTGATGCGGGCATCGAGGATGGGGCTGAGAATGCCAAGAGACGTGTAGAGCAGACCGGTCCAAAATAGCGGGGCGATAAAACCGGCGGTCAAGATCGGTCTTCTCGGGAACATGGGAAGGATCGCGCCGTATAGCAGGCCTACCAGGACCGAGGAAAATGCGTGGATAGCGAAGCCAGCGAGCAGACCATATAGGTGGAATTGGGCGAGGAAGGCATCGCTTTCACTGGCCCAGCTTACAAAGCCGCCGGCGGCGAGCAGATTGATCGGATACCAGACGCTGTGATATTTGAGCAGCCCGAAGATCGCAGCGGGCACGGTCATGGCGATGCCGCCGGCAATGCCTCCCTTGACGCCGACAAAGAGGCTGTAGCTTTCCAGCGGCAGCACCTGTCGGCGGCCAGTGGTGGCGGCGGAGGGCTCGATCTCCGGCTGCGGCCGGACATGAACGATCCATTCGGTGGATATGGGAACGATCTGGGTGCTGACCGCGACCGGTTCGTGGCGTTCGTGGGGGAAGATCTGGACAAACCAGCCTACGATGGCGGGAAGGACCAGACAGACTCCCAATACGGTGATTGCCCAGTGAGTCACCAACCCGGCCAAGGACAGACTCACGCCCAAGGCAAGGATCAGCGGCCAGATGGTTGGAGCCGGAAGCTGGACAAAGCCTTCCGATTCCGCATGACCGGTTCCGTCGTTATGCGCCATGGCCGCCCTTTCTGACATTTTCTTGATTCATCTTCCCAGCACGTAAACGACGGTAAAGACGACCACCCAAACGGCGTCGACGAAGTGCCAATAGAGGGACAACACTTCGAGCTTTTCGGCATGATGCTCGTTCATTGCTTTGCGCAGCCCGGCGATCAGGGCGACGGTAAGCATGATCAGACCGACGACGACGTGAGTGGCGTGCAGACCGACGAGCGAATAGAAGGTGGTGCCGAAGAGGTTGGTGCGGATGGTCAATCCGTAGTGATAAATGAGTTCGTACCATTCCTTCGCCGTATAGAAGAGGAAGACGAGGGCGAGGAAGATGGTGGCGCCGAGCCATGCGGTGCAGGCACTCACCCGATCTTTGCGGAGCGAAGATACGGCGGCGTGTGCAGTGATGCTGCTGGAAAGCAGGCAGATGGTCGCGACGATGGGAAGTTCCAGCACCTGCTTCGGCGTCGGCCCACTCAGACTCTTGCCGATGTAATAGACATAGGCGACGACGAAGATGATGAAGATGGCCGACTCGGCAAGGATCAGGCATGCCATGCCGACGATGCCGCGGCTGGGCAGCGTCCATGGAGCTTCGCTTACCTCGCGAGTGACGGGGATTGTGCTCATAGAGGCATAACTGCGTCTCTGTCGGCGTTGATGATCAGGCTAGTATTCATAATGGCTATCCACATCTTCGGGATGTTTGAGGTCCCATAGCGGGCGGCGGCTGCTGATCGATGGCGGCACGGCGAAGTTGTAGTCGGGCGGCGGGGACGTGGTCGCCCATTCGAGGGTCCACGCGTCCCATGGATCGGGTCCTGCGACACGGCCGCGGTAGAACGCCCATACCATGTTGACGACGAAGATGACGGTGGCGATCGCCTGGATAAAGCCGCCGGCGCTGACGAGCATGTTCCAGCTGTCCCAGCCTCGTCCTGCCTCGTAGGTATAGATACGGCGAGGCATGCCTAGAATGCCTGGCACATGCATGAGGTCGAAGGTGAGATGGAAGCCGATGACGAAGAGCCAGAAATGCCACTTGCCAAGCCGCTCACTGAGCATGCGTCCGGTCATCTTCGGATACCAGTAGTAGAACGCGGCGAAGAGCGCAAAGAGAATGGCTCCGACGAGCACATAGTGGAAGTGAGCGACGACGAAGTAGGTGTTATTCAACTGCCAATCCATGGGCGCGGAAGAGAGGACGATGCCGGTAAGTCCGGCCCCGAGGAACTGGAAGAGAAAGCCGGTGGCAAAGAGCATGGGGGTTTTGAATTGAATCTTGCCGCCCCACATGGTTGCCAGCCAATTGAAGATCTTGATGCCGGTGGGCACCGAGATGACCATGGTGGCCGCGGTGAAGAAGATGTTCCCTCCCGCACCCAAGCCGTCGATGAACATGTGGTGGGCCCACACGCTGAGGCTGATGAAACCAATCGAGACCGTCGCGGCGACCATGGCGGGATAGCCGAAGATGGCCTTGCGGGAGAAGACGGGAATGATCTCATTCATGAAGCCGAAGGCGGGCATGACGAGGATGTATACCTCGGGATGGCCGAAGATCCAGAAGAAGTGGAACCATAGGATTGCCGAACCGCCGGCCTGGGTATCAAAGAAGTGGGCGCCGAGATAGCGATCGATGGTGATCATGATCTGGGCGGCGGTGAGCGGGCTGACGGCGACGAAGACCAGGAAGCTGGTGACCAGATAAATCCACGGCAGCAATGGCAGGCGAGTCATGGTCATGCCCTTGCACCGCATGGAAAGAATAGTGGCGACGATGTTGATCGCCGTACCGGTAGTACCGATACCGGACAAGAGGATGGAGAAGGTCCAGTAATCGGTGCTATGTCCGGGAGAAAAGACCTTTTCGGTCAGCGGCGCGTAGGCCCACCAGCTGACATCCGGGGCCGAACCAGCGCCGTAGAGTCCACTCCCCCCGACATAGCTGTAATACAGGAGGATTCCACCAAAAGCCGAAATCCAGAAAGAGAAGGCATTCAGCCGGGGAAAGGCCATGTCCCGCGCGCCGATCATCAGCGGGATCAAGTAATTGCCGAAGCCGAAGAGAATCGGCATGCCCACGAAGAAGACCATCGTGGTGCCATGCATGGTGAATAAGCGATTGAATACCTGCGGGGAAAGGAAATGGTTATTGGGCACGGCCAGCTGGATGCGGATCAGCATCGCCATGAATCCGGCGATGACCAAAAAGACAAGCGCATACACGATATACATGATGCCGATCTTTTTGTGATCGACCGTAGTGAGCCAGTCGTGGGCGACCTGGAGCAGAAGCTTCTTTGGTTTGGTCTGGCTGGTCAGATCGACTGCGGTGGTCGTTGCCATAGCTCTCTCCTTTCTGCTGATCCTGTATTAACGCAGCGTGGTTAAGTACTCGGTGACGGCGTTGAGGTCCTTCTCGTTGAGGTGCATGGGCGGCATGAGAGCTCCGGGCTTTAAGGAATCAGGGTTGTCGATCCATTGATGGAGATTCTGCCGATTGTTGGCGAAGGCCCCGGAGCCGAGGGTATCGCGGCTACCCATGTGGGTGAGATCGGGACCGAACTTCCCCTGGGCGCTGGTTCCCTTCACGGTATGGCAATTGGCGCAGGCATTGTGTTCAAAGACCGACTTGCCCTCCAGCTGCTGGGGGCTGAGAGTTGACGGGTCAGCGGCCGGAGCCTGTTGATGCTGGATCCAGGCGGAAAAATCGGCGGGTGAGTCCGCGTAGACACGCAACAACATCTTGGCGTGCTGGGTGCCGCAATATTGCGCGCATTGGCCGAGGTAGAGACCGGCTGCCTGAGGATCGATCCAAATGGTGTTGACCCGATTGGGGATCACGTCGATGCGGCCAGCGAGCCGCGGCACGGAGAAATTATGGGTCACATCGGCCGAGGAGGTGTTGAGGTAAGTGGGGGTGGGATGGGCGGGATCACTGACCGGGACATGAAGTTCATTCGCAGTGACGACGCCGAGTGATGGATAACGATATTCCCACCAGAACTGGTGGCCAATGACGGCGACATCGAGAGCGCCGGCTGGCTTAGGAATACGCTCGGTGCCGAGAATGACGCGCGCCGTGGTGAGAAAGAGCATGAAGACGAGAAGGATCGGGATGACCGTCCACGACAGCTCAATCTGGTTGCTTCCGTAGATCTGGGTTGGCTCGATATTGTCGTCAGTCGCGCGCCCACGATAGCGCAGCACGATAAAGGTCAGAAGGCCGCCGACGACCACGAAGATGCCTAACACCAGGCCGCCTACAAACCAGGTGAGATTAAAGATGGAGCGGGCAGGCGTTCCGGCCGGGTCCAACATGTTTGTCGGAGACAGCGATGCGAGCGGCGGCAGGAAGCGCCAGGCCGCCAAGGTCAAGGATGAAATGGTGCGAAGGGTCATCCAATGAGCCGCGAAATCCGGCATCGCCCACAACCCCGTCACCATAAATGCCTAGACCTCCACCGAAAAGTATGAGCGCTCTCAGGCGCATATGAATCGGAGTTCCATTGCCATGAAGCTAACACAACCAGATTACCCCGATTTGTGACTGAGGACACAGAACTCTACGGCGATCTTTGTTCTATTCCACAGATACGGCTGTTCCGTAATAGGAGCGCGAAATCATGGATTCTTGCGCATGCAGAGTCGATGACTATCGATGAGCAATTCTGCTGCAGTCAGGGAGCAATAGTCAGGGAGCAATCCGGCTACAGTCAGGACAAGGAGGGTGGCAAAGCTATAACAGCGTCGTCAGAGCCGGTGACCATCGCCCGCCCGGCATCTACCCGCGATCCGACGCGGGGCGCTAACGGTTGGTGGCGGAGACGCTGTCTTCGTGGCCCTTCATGTAGTTGCCGTAGCCAACGACCACGGTAGAGAGGACGAGGAAGAAGAGGCCGCCGGCGACCAGGCCGCGGGTGCGGGGGCTGGTGCCGCGCCATTCTTTGAGGAAGATGCCGATGATGGTTGCGAAGATCATGATGCTGGCCATGTGGAGGGTCCAGCTGGAGAAGTCATACTTTCCCATCTTCGTCTGGCCCATGCTGTAGAAGAAGAACTGGAAATACCAGGTGACCCCGGCGAGCGCGGCGAAGGCGTAGTTGAGCGACATGATCCGGGATGCGAGGCGAGGCCGCGGATGGTCGTCCGGATGCGCAAGCTCATCGATTAGCGGCGTGGAGAGCTTCGCCTTGAGAAGATTCTGGCCGCTCTCGCGGGCGGGCGTTCCCAGGTACTGGCCGGCAGAGCGGTTGCGAATGAGAAGGATTGCGCACCAGATGAAGTTGGTCGAGAAGCCACCGAGCATAACCACGATAAGGACGGGCAGGTTTTGCCAGATGTCGGAGCCGCCGTTGGCCAACAGCTGGGCTTTGGCGATCTCGCCGATGGGCTTGCCTGCAGCGAGACCATAGGCGAAACACGCGCTCATGATTCCCGAGAGCACAGCGACGGCAAGCCCTTTGCCGTATTGAAATTCCTGGACCGTCTCTTGCTTCTGGCTCTCGGTCAGCTCATTTTCCTTGGAGCGTCCGGCGAAGCCGCTGAAGAGGATGCCGAGGACGCAGACTGCCAGCCCGAGGAGGATGACGTGACCGGAGTTCTCGCGCAGGATGGCGCTCATGGTCCCGCTGAAAACAGGCGGCATGATGGTGCCGAAGACAGTGCAGAGTCCCAGCACGATAGGATAGCCGAGAGCGAAGCCGAGATAACGGATCGAGAGGCCGCAGGTGAGGCCGCCGATACCCCAGAGGCATCCCCAGAAGTAGGCGAAGAAGAGGCTGGATGAAGGAGCGGCGTGCAGCACCGAGTAGACGTGAGGAACCAGAAGCGAGGCGATGATGATCGGAGCGAGGATCCAGCTAAAGGTACCCTGCACCAGCCAGTAGGTCTCCCAAGACCAGCGTTTGATTCCGCGGAAGGGCAGGTAGCAGCTGGCGGAGGCGAGTCCACCGAGCCAGTGGTAGAAGACGCCCATCAACGGATTGAATTGCAAGGAGCTCCTCCCGGAGGTGCATTGAAGCGACACCATCATAACCAACTGAATGGATACTGGGAAGGAAATGAAATGCCTATTGAATTGCACCGTGGGTTTTCTTGAGGAGAAGCGAGAGGCGATAGTGCTCTGGTTTATATTGCGTTACCGGAGAGGAAGAATCTGCTATGATCTGCAGTCAAGTTTCAATAGAGATTTTGTTCTCACTTTTTCACTATCGATCTGGGCTTGGTCGTGGAGAGCATAATGGCGGACGGGCAGACAAAGGCAGAGCGGATTGCGCGGGCGTTAGACCACTTTTCGATTGAAATTCCCTCCTGGGGATTTGCCAACACCGGAACCCGATTCGGCAAGTTTCTGCAGCCGTCGGCGGCGACCTCGATCGAGGAGAAGTTTGCCGACGCCTCACAGGTGAATGCACTCACCGGGGTCAACCCGACGCTGGCTTTGCATGTGGAATGGGATTTGCCGAATGGCACCGACGATGTTCCGGCGATCCAGCAGTTGGAGCGAAAGTATGGCATTCGCGCCGGGTCGATCAACCCGAATCTGTTTCAGGACCAGGCCTACAAATACGGATCGATCTGCAATCCCGATCCGGAGGTGCGCGAAAAGGCGACAAGCCATATGCTCGATTGCGTTGAGATCGCGAAGCGTCTGGATGCGCGCGATATCTCCCCCTGGGTCTCGGATGGTTCGAATTACCCCGGAACGCAAAGCATTCGCAAGCGGATTGTGTGGATGGAGGAGTCGTTCAGCCGCATTCATGCGGCACTCGGTCCGGCGCAACGCCTGCTGATCGAGTACAAGCCTTTCGAGCCGGCGTTCTATCATACCGACATCGCTGACTGGGGCATGGCGCTTGAGTTGGCGCGCTCGGCGGGCCCGCAGGCGCTGGTGCTGGTCGATACGGGACATCATTACCAGTCGCAGAACATCGAACAGATCGTGGCCTGGCTGCTGCACTTAAAGATGCTCGGCGGCTTCCATTTCAATGACCGGCGCTATGCGGATGACGATCTGACTTTGGGGTCGATTGATCCCTATCAAGTCTTTCGCATCTTTCATCAGATTCTGAGCGACCCCGACCTCAACTCGCTCGAGATTGCTTTCATGATCGACCAGAGTCATAACCTTAAAGGCAAGATGGAGGCCATGGTGCAGACTGTGGCCACGGCAGAAGAGCTCTACGCAAAAGCCGCTCTGGTCGATCTGGAAGAGCTAGAGGTGCTGCAGCAGGGGTGCAAGCTGGTCGAGGCGGAGGAGTGCTTCCGGTCGGCATTCTGGGAGGATGTGCGGCCGATGGTGCGCGATTGGAGGCGGTCGCGGGGGCTTCCCGAAGACCCCCTGCTGGCACTCGCGGAGAGCGGGTATGTGGAGCAGATCACGGCTGAACGGGCGGCGAGAAACATGAAGGCGATTACTTCATACGCGTGATGCTTTCTCTGACTCAGCCCTTTGGACGTGTACTTTGGCTGCGCTCCGTTCACGATGACAACTCTACCGGGCTGTAGTTAGCTTGGGAGAACAAGGTTGCCGACGGCTTCCGGTACGAACACTCGAAGGAACAATAAGGCAGTTGCTGTACCCTGTCTTCATGACAGAACCGATTCGTGCTGCGGTCATTGGCTTCGGCCTTGGTGGACGCGTCTTCCATACGGCATTTATCCATGCGGTCGACGGGCTTCAACTGGCAGCGATTGTGCAGCGCAGGGGCGACGAAGCGGCGCAGGCTTATCCGGACGCGACTATCTACCGTTCGGTCGACGAAATGCTTGCCGACGAGAGCATCCAGCTGGTCGCGGTGACGACCTCGAACCACACCCATTTTGAGCTCGGGCGGCAGGCCCTGCTGGCCGGCAAACACGTGGTGATCGATAAGCCGTTCGCGCTGACTTCGGCCGAAGCGGCGGAGTTGATCCATATCGCACGAGAGCGAAAGCTGGTGCTTTCCGCCTTTCAGAATCGACGCTGGGATGGGGATTTCCGCACGCTTCGCGAGCTAGTCAGCCGCGGTGTGCTGGGGCGCCTGGTTGTCTTCGAATCGCACTATGACCGGTTTCGGCAAGAGCCTCGGCTTAACATGTGGAAGGAAGATGGGGTGACGCCGGGTGGCGGGATGCTCTATGACCTGGGCAGTCACATTATCGACCAGGCGCTGGCGCTCTTCGACGTGCCGGAGACGATTACCGCGGACATTCGGATCGACCGTGATGCAGGCCTGACTGACGATGCATTCGACCTCCGGCTGAGCTATCCGGAGGGGAATGGGAGGAGGCTCACGGTGCTGCTGCGATCGACGATGACGGCGGCGATTCCCGGAGCGCGATTCACGCTGCATGGGACGCAGGGGAGCTTTGTGAAGTTCGGGATCGATCCGCAGGAGGACGCGATCAAGGCGGGGGTGACGATCGGCTCGCCGGGTTGGGGTGAAGAGCCTGAGTCGTTGTGGGGGACCCTCAAGCTGGCGGATGGAAGCGAGAGCCGGATCCGGACCGAAGCTGGGGATTATCGCGGCTACTATGAGAACATTCGCGACGCTATTTTAGGGGAAGCGGCGGTTGCGGTCCCGGGCATAGACGCCTGGCGGACAACGCGCATCATCGAACTGGCGCGGCAGAGCAGCGCGGAGGGACGGACGCTGCCTGTCGAGTTAGGGCCTCTGCCGTAGGCCTTGCCTGGCATTCAGCATAAGTTTGAGTTGACATTCAGGTTGTTTCGGCGCATTGTCGCAGCCGAGATGCATTCGCGTTCCTGAGCGGGTCGATGCATCTTTGCGCCAGTGACAATTCACTAGAGCAGCGGCACGCGAGAACGATGCTGTCCTGCTTCCTTTCCCCCCAAAGGAGCAATCATGAAGGCCCTTCTGCCTGTTACCTTATCTTTGTCTGTCCTTAGTTCCCTCTTCTCATACTCCCAAACAACATCACAAAATCACCAAGTTAATCGGGCATCTGGAGCAGCCGCCGCGGGTGTTACGGCGAACTACGGCAAGCTTCCGCTGACCTTCGAAGAGAACCAAGGGCAGACGGATCCGCGGGTGCGGTTCGCGTCGCGCGGCCAGAACTATTCGCTCTTCCTCACCGACTCGGAGGCCGTGCTTGCCTTGACCAAGCGGGATTCGACTCGTATGAGTTCTGCTAAGACATTTCCCGCGGCGGTGAAGACCGATGTAATTCGGATGGAACTGGCCGGTGCTTCGCATGAGTTGAAGGTAGATGGCGCGGAGGCGCTGCCGGGTAAGGTGAATTACTTTGTCGGCAACGATCCCGCAAAGTGGCATCGCAATGTCCCGACCTTCGCAAAGGTGAAGTATAGCGGTGTTTATGCCGGAGTGGACCTGGTCTACTACGGCAACCAGCGGCAGCTGGAATATGACTTTGTGGTTGCACCGGGCGCCGATCCGAAGATTGTCCGGCTGCATTTCGGGGGCGCGAGCAAATTGACGCTGGGCAGCGGTGGGGATCTCAATATCGCGGCGAAAAACGGCACGGTGGTTTTTCACAAGCCGGTTGTCTATCAGGTGAAGGATGGAGAACGAGAGAGGGTCGATGGCCGATTCCAAATGCTGGCCAAAAACACGGTTGGATTTCAGCTCGGTGCTTTCGATCCTAGCCGGGAGGTAGTGATTGATCCGACGGTGGTTTATTCGACTTATCTGGGCGGCAGCGGGATTGGCTATGACGATGGCGGTGACGGATCTTCTTCCGGGGATGGGATAGGGGGCGTGGTGGTGGATGCCGAGGGCTGCGCCTATGTAACGGGAGCGGCAAATTCGTTGGATTTCCCAGTTACTCCCCACGCGTTCCAAAAAACAAACCCAATCACCAAGCCTGGTTACTATGAACAGGTGACCGAATCGTTTATCACTAAGTTCAACCCGGCCGGCTCCGCCTTGGTCTACTCGACGTACTTTGGGGGAACCGGAACGGATTACACCGATCTCAGTAATGGCATCGGTGACATCGCAATCGACGCTTCTGGAAATGTCTACGCTACGGGTACGGCAAGCACGCTTGATTTTCCAACTACGCCGGTCGCTTACGACCGAGTAGCCAGCCAAGCTGGCAAGGCATTTGTGAGCAAGTTGGATAGCACCGGTTCCACTCTTATCTACTCCACGCTGCTTGGGGGAAGTCAAGGGGAATTCGGTCTCGGTATTGCAGTGAGTCCGGCGGGGAATGCCTATGTCAGCGGAAGGACTTACTCGACTGATTTTCCGATAACGCCAAACGCCTTTCAGAGGGTAGACAAGGCCGCTCGAGGTTCCGCAACCGGTTTTGTCACGGAATTAAACTCGACAGGCTCTGGTCTTATCTACTCCACATTTCTGAGTGGAAGCAGTTACGTCAGCGCTGAAGCTATTTTTCTCGATAAGGCTGGAGACGCCTTCATTGGCGGAACTACCGATTCGACTGATTTTCCGATCACTCCGGGAGCATACGACAGGGTCTTCAAGTTCACGGGAGACAATCTCACGGGCTTTGTGACCAAGCTGAACCCCGAGGGCTCAAAGCTGATCTATTCCACTTATTTCCCCCAGGGTTCGATTGCGGTCGACCCCTCCGGGAATGTTTATGGGGTTGCGACCGCTGGCCCGGTTACCGCTCGCGCTATTCAAAGCAAAGGTGGCGACTGGGTAGGCAAACTCAACGCCAGCGGCACTGCTCTAGTCTATGGTACTTACCTTCTTCCCTCCGATGCCTATGTAGATGGAGAAGATGGTCTAAGTGCGATCGCCGTTGATCCGCTAGGCCATGCGTTTGTTGCCGGCTATGACTCCGCACCCGGTTTTCCGGTGACCCCGGATGCCTTCCAACCTACTTTCAAAGGTGCTTTGAATGAGGAGGGGTCTTATCCGCCCAACGCCGTCTTCGCGGAGCTCAACACGGATGGCACGGCTGTCCTCTATGGCACTTATCTCGGCGGCTCGGGCAGTCTCATCGGCGCGGCGTCGCCCATTGTCCTTGGGGATGGAGCGACGGCAATCGGATTGGATACAGCAGGGAACGCCTATGTTGTAGGAACAACTGCATCCGCTGATTTCCCGGTTACGCGTGGCGCCTTTCAAAGCACGAACCATGCGGCAGCGATAGGCAATGGGTTCATCACCAAATTTGCTCTCCATGGCGGCACCACCACCACTCTTACATCGAACAGCGCTATCTATCAGCGGGGAGAGAACGCGATCCTAACCGCCCACGTGACGCCTCTGACCGGAAGCAGCGTGCCGCCGGGCAACATCGACTTCATCATCAATGGAGCGAGCGCAGCCAAAGTTCCTCTGGATAACACTGGCCGGGCAGTCTATACGACCGATAGCCTGCCGATCGGAGAGAACGCCATTGTGGCCAGCTACTTCGGCGATCTTCCAGAGTATTCGTCCAGCAACGGCGCGATTACGGTTGCGGTCCCTGGCCAGGTGGCTACGCCGACCTTTCCAAAACTTGGAGGGACCTATCCCGCATTATTCCAAGTGGCGATCGAGTGTTCGACGCCCGGGGCGCTTATCTACTACACCACCGACGGTTCCACGCCGGTAGTATCGCCCTACGGGCTCTATACCAACCCCGTATTTATTTTTTATCCGGTGAATACAGTGAAGGCGATCGCGCTGTTGCCAGAGAGCGGCTTTACCCCGAGCGCGGTCGCTACGGCCGTCTACACCATCAATGCGAAAGCTATTCCAACGACAACAACGGTGAAGTCGTTGAGCAATCCGTCGGCGCTGGGAGAGCCAGTGACCTTCGTGGCCACGGTGACTGCGGCTTCCGGTCCGACGCCGACGGGGGCGGTGACCTTCAAGAATGGGGCTGCCTCGGTAGGAACCGCTCCGCTGGTGAAGGGAGTGGCAACCTTCTCGCTGAGCGGGCTTGGCCTTTACGGACATAGCATCACCGCCTACTACACGGGCAGCGCGACTAATACGGCAAGCGCGGTGGGATTTACTCAGGAGGTGACGGAGTAGCGCTCGTGTCCTCTTGGGATTTTCGCTCTCGATTGCGAAAGCTGACGACGGCGATCCATGTGGCTGGCCGTCGTCAGTAAAGAAAGAGATCAAGTCGTAGTATTCACGTCCGAGTTCGTTGATAGTTCCCGAAGCTTAACAGAATGGCATTCTCTTGATCTGGGTAAATTGACATTCTTTTGCATTTGGGTGGACTATCTTTGGCGAAGACGTTTGCTTCTGCCGGACGCACGATCCCGGCTCAGTTGCCCACGCGAGCAGCGGATGCGTAATAATGAATCGTAACTGCTTCCTTTCTAAGGAGCCAATATGAAACACATCCTTCCCTGCAGTCTTGTCGTCGCCTTGAGTCAAGCAGTTGTTTTTGGCCAGTTAACTTTACCCAGCTCTCCGCTCTCTAAACCGACTCCGCCTCCAACCGCGAGCAACAGCGCCGCAACGATGGCGAGCGTTGGCAAATTGCCGCTCAGCTTTGAGGCCAACCAGGGACAGACCGATCCTCGGACAAAGTTCCTGTCCAGAGGTCCGGGGTATTCGCTCTATCTTACGGATACTTCGTCTATTTTGGCCTGGACTAAGGTTGACGGCGACCAGCCAGTGGCCAAGGATCTCCACACCAAAACCGGCATCTTGCGTATGGAACTGGTTAGTCCGAACCGTCTACTACGGGTCAGCGGAAGTGATGAGCTACCAGGAAAGGCGAACTACTTCACCGGCAGCGTCGCGGCTAATTGGCGCGTCAATATTCCGACTTATGCGAAGGTGAAGTATAGCGGTGTTTATCCCGGAGTCGACCTTGTCTACTACGGGAATGAGCGGCAGTTGGAATATGACTTTGTGGTCGCACCCAGGGCTGAGGCGAGACCGATCCGTATCCACTTCGCGGGAGTTAAATCGCTACGACTCACTGAAGGTGGAGATCTGATGGTGGGTGCACCCCACGGTTCTATCGCCTTCCATCGACCAGTTGTTTACCAAATGAAGAACGGTCAACAACAATCCGTCGAGGGAAGATTTTCCCTACTGGCAAGGAACACGGTTGGATTCCGAATTGGCGACTATGACCATAGCCGAGAATTGGTGATTGATCCTGTCTTGGCTTACTCGACTGGTGTCCCCGATTTCGGTCCCTTCCTAGCGATCGACTCGAGCGGGTCTGCCTATACGGCCGCATTTAATGGATCTGGCATACTCGTCTATAAGATCAATCCTGCCGGCACAGCACTGGCTTATTCGAGCTATATAGGTCCGGCTTCTCCATCGGCAATTGCAGTGGACCCGGACGGCAATGCTTACGTTGCCGGCTTTAATGGGCAGGCAGGCTTTCCGATCACGCCCGGCGCTTTTCAACAGTCTTGCAAGACCAAAGCAAGCCCTTGCGTCAGCGGGACTATTACAAAGCTCGATCCCAATGGCTCCGCGCTGATCTTCTCCTCTTACCTGGGCGGCAGTGGAGGAGGGGTGGATTACGATAACCCCTACAACGGATCGAACTCTCCTGATACCCCTACGACAATTGCAGCGGATAAGGAGGGAAATGCTTACGTAGGAGGCTACGCCTACTCCGCTGATTTTCCAGTGACTCCCGGCGCTTATCAGACCACTTTGAGTGATTGCCCGGGTGGTTGCTCGAACGCGTTTGTCACAAAGATCAACCCTGCGGGTACAGCTCTTGCGTATTCAAGTTATATCGGCGGGTCTGGTGGTGCGAGCGTAACCAGCATTGCCGTCGATAGCTCCGGCTCGACATACTTAGCCGGAAGTGCAGGCCCCGCGTTCCCGACGACGCACGGCGCATTTCGGACGACCGCTACACTTAACAGCGGCTTTGTGAGCAAGTTCAATCCAAGCGGCTCGGCTCTGGTTTATTCCACCTATCTTGGAAGTCTCTCTGGCGGCGGCTACGATTACAACGGATTGAATGGGCTTGCCGTCGATTCTTCGGGGAGCGCCTATGTGACTGGTTCGACGTCGTCGACGGATTGGCCGGTCAGCAGCACTGCATTTCAAAAAGTGAACCATGCCGCTTCGAACAACTCCTACAATATGTTTGTTACAAAACTCAATCCTGCGGGTTCTGGTCTATCTTATTCCACTTACCTTGGTGGGTCGGGAGAACCCTTCAATATCTACAATAACCCTACGGGCGATGAGGCAAACAGCATTGCTGTCGATAGTGACGGCAACGCCTCTATCAGCGGACTTGCCGCTTCGTCTGACTTTCCGGTGACCAGCGACGCCTATCAGAAGAAGCTTGCCTCTGGATATCCCTACAGTATTGTTGCTACGAAGCTGAACAGCGAAGGTTCCGCTCTGATCTACTCCACTTACTTTGGTGGCATTAGGAATATCTTATCTAACGAAAGCAGCGCTGTCGCTACAGACAGTCTCGAGAACCTCTACTTCTCAGGATATGGGACTGGTGTTCCATTCACCAAAGACGCTTTGCAGCCATATGGCACGGCATTTCTAGCCAAGTTCGTCTTCAATGGTGCAACTACAACGACCGTCTCTGCCGATGTGCCGAGCCCATACGTTGGCGAACTTGTCACCTTCACCGCACATGTGGAGCCACTTTCCAGCGGAGCGACTCCCGAAGAGACGGTGACTTTTCTGGTGGACGGCACCGTGGCAGGCAATGTCAGTGTGCTGGATGGCGGCTATGCCCTTTTCTACAGCAGCACCCTGACGCCAGGCAGTCATAGCATTGTGGCCAGCTATGAGGGCGAACCGGGTAAATACTCGGCCAGCACCGGAACCTTGACCGAGACAATCCTCGATCAAGTGGCGACGCCAACTTTTCCGCGACTGGGTGGGACATACTCCCTGCCGGTTCCGGTCAAGATTGATACGGCTACAGCCGGTGCGGCAATCCATTACACGGTAAATGGAAGCATGCCGACAGCCTCTTCGCCACTCTATACCGGCCCGGTGACGGTTTTTGGGCCTACGACTACCGTGAAAGCAATCGCTGTCCGCAGCGGCAATACGAATAGCGCCGTGGGCACGGCCGTCTACACCATCCTTCCGCATGCCCTTCCAACCACAATTGCGATTCGATCGCTGAGCAATCCCTCAACCCTGGGGCAGCCAGTGACCTTTGTGGCCACGGTGAAGGGTGAGTCCGGACCCACACCTACGGGCACGGTCATCTTTAAGCATGGTGCCAAGACTGTGGGCAGCGCTCCGCTCGTCGATGGAGTTGCCACCTTCACCATCCCGAATCTGACCCTTCTCGGGCATAGCATCACCGCTGCCTACACGGGCAGCGCGACGAATGCGGCCAGCGCCATCGGCCTGACCCAGGAGGTTGATTGATGAATCTTTCGCCTCACAAGTAAACAAAAACGGCGAGCCTATGAGGCTCGCCGTTTCTGGTGCATTGATGGAACGGGGATCAGTCGTAATACTCGAGTCCGAGGTGGGTGATCAACTCTTCGCCCATGATGTGGCGGAGGGTGTTCTTGAGCTTCATCGACTGGATGAAGAGATCGTGTTCGGGATAAAGACCGGGGGCGGTCATGGGCGACTTGAAGTAGAAGCTGAGCCACTCCTGAATGCCGATGCCGCAAAGGCCGGTGGTGCGCTTGGCGAGGTCGAGGAAGAGGACGAGATCGAGGGCGATCGGAGCGGCGAGGATCGAATCCCGGCAGAGGAAGTCTACCTTGATCTGCATTGGATAGCCGAGCCATCCGAAGATATCGATGTTATCCCATCCCTCTTTGTTATCACCCCTCGGCGGGTAATAGTTAATTCTTACCTTATGGTAGATGTCCTTGTAGAGGTCGGGGTAGAGCTCGGGCTGGAGGATGAAGTCGAGCACGCCTAGCTTCGACTCTTCCTTGGTCTTGAAGGACTCCGGATCGTCGAGGACTTCGCCGTCGCGGTTGCCGAGAATGTTGGTGGAATACCACCCGGCGATGCCGAGCATGCGGGCCTTGAAGGCCGGGGCGAGCACGGTCTTGATGAAGGTCTGTCCGGTCTTGAAGTCCTTGCCGCAGATGGGAGCGAAGTTCTCTTTCGAAAGCTCCTGAATGAAGGGCAGGTCGACGGAGAGGTTCGGAGCGCCATTGGCGAAGGGTACGCCTTCCTTCATGGCCGCGTAGGCGTAGATCATGGATGGAGCGATGTTGATGTGGTCCTCTTCGAGGCCCTTTTCGAAGGCGGCGATGGAGTCGTGGACTTCGGAAGGCTCGAGGAAGATTTCGGTCGACCCGCACCAGATGATGACCACGCGGCTGACGGTCTTCTTAAACGCCTGGATGTCGGCGCGAAGCTGGTTGGCGAGATCCATCTTGTTCTTGCCGGTCTTGATGTTGGTGCCGTTGAGGCGCTTGACGTAGTACTGGTCGAAGACGGCGGGCATCGGCTTGATCGCTTCGAGGTAGGGGCGGATCTGCTCCAGCTGCTCTTTGTCGAGGACCTTAGCGTGGGCGGCGGCTTCGTAGACGTTGTCGTCGAAGATGTCCCAACCGGTGAAGACGATGTCGTTCAGGTCGGCGAGCGGCACGAAATCCTTAATCAGCGGGGTGTTGCCTTCGGTGCGCTTGCCGAGGCGGATGGTGCCCATCTGAGTAAGCGATCCAATGGGCTTGGCCAGTCCCTTGCGGATGGCCTCTACGCCGGCGATGAGAGTGGTGGCGACGGCGCCCAGGCCGACAACCATCACTCCTAGCTTGCCTTTGGCGGGCTGAATCTGGGATGCGGAGGCGGCGCCTTCATTTGCGGAATAGCCGCTGGGGTTTGCTGTGGGCATTGCTGTGGTTCCTTCCTATTGAATCCAAAAATTGCTCGAGCTTGCGATTTGCTCGAAACTGCTATGGGGAAAGTCAAGTTTGACGCCGGTAACTCTTGCGTCCCCTGGCCAGAAGCTGGATATGCCAGGAAGCGCAAAATCAAAACACCTTAGTCTCTCCCCTCGAAGGGACGATACGCAAACCGGCCAGTCCGAAACAGCGGAAAAGGTGCCTCAACGGTCACTACGGATGCTCCGCCAGGTCCATCCTGTGATGTGGTTGGCTAGGCCTCGCTGGTACGGTTGCGCGACTTGAGGTGGGTCCAGAGAAACCATATGATCCCTGCGAGCAGCGCGATCTCGACGGCCAGGTGGAAGCGATGGAATGCCTCTTTGAAGGCCGGGTTAGTGTCCCATTGCTGGCCGAGCTTCATGCCGACGTAGGCGAGCACGAAGCACCAGGGCCAGGAGCCGACAAAGGTATAGATGTGAAAGCGGAGCTGCGACATGCGGGCAATGCCCGCAGGCAGGGCGATAAAGGTGCGCACGACCGGCAGCAGACGGCCGATGAGCACGGTAATGGAGCCGTATTTCTCAAAGAAGCGGGTGGCGCGGTCGAGGTCGTGCACATCAATAAGGACGAATTTTCCGAAGCGCTCGATGAAGGGGCGACCGGCCCATGCGCCAATCCAATAAGCGACGACAGAGCCGAGATTGCAGCCGATCGCGCCCGCGGTGGCCACGAAGAACAGGTTGAAGCGGCCCGTCGAGACGAGGTAACCGGCGAAAGGCATGATGACTTCAGAGGGGAGAGGAATGCAGGCCGACTCGATGGCCATGAGCAGGGCGACGCCCGCATAGCCAGAGACGGAGATGGTGGCCACAATGAAGCTGGCTACTATGGCGAGAATTTTTTCTGTCATGTTTTTGGAGTTGGTGCAGGTTGAGTATACCTTCAGACCATCAATTTCAATGCTGCGACCGGGAGGCAGGTGTCTGCCACTGGGCCCTTTGCTACGATGGCGACGGGAGCGCTTTCCTCAATCATGCTCAGCAAAACTGCGATGCCCGGCAAAACTGCCGCGAAGAAATCCACTAAGAAGTCCGCCGCGAAAGCGACACCAGCTAAGTCAACCATCAAGCCGCGCAAAGCCACCGCCGCCTCGCGCAAGCAGGCGCTCGCTCCGGAGCGCATTCAGACTATCCTCGACTTGCTGGCTGCCGCTTATCCGGGCGCGGAGTGTGCGTTGATTCACAAAGATGCATGGCAGCTGCTGGTCGCAACGATCCTCTCGGCGCAATGCACCGACGCGCGGGTAAATATGGTGACGCCGGTGCTCTTCAAGACCTATCCCACGCCCGCCGATATGGCGGCGGCGCCGATTGATGAGATCAAGGAGATCATTCGCACGACCGGTTTCTACAACAACAAGGCGAAGTCGATCCAGGGCGCCGCGAAGAAGATTCTGACTGACTTCCATGGCAAGGTTCCGCGCAAGATGGAAGAGCTGCTGACGGTTCCCGGAGCGGCGCGGAAGACGGCAAATGTGGTGTTGGGCGTGGCCTATGGGCTGGCCGTTGGGGTGGTGGTCGATACCCATGTGCTGAGGCTCTCGCGGAGATTGGGGCTCACGACCGAGACGACTCCTGAAAAAGTCGAACAGGACCTAATGAAGATTATTCCGAAGGACCGGTGGATTGCTTTCTCGCATGAACTGATCCATCATGGGCGGCTGATTTGTATCGCGCGGAAACCTCGGTGTGTGGATTGTTCGCTCGAGAAGGTTTGTAATTCGGGGGACAAGACCTGGAGCACGCACTAGGAATTCCTAGGTAAGAGCGCTGGGAGTTCCCAGGTAAGATTTGGTAGACATGCGTACAGAAGGCGTCGGACATGACTTCCAGGCTGTTGGAAGCGTCGTTGAGCGAATTCCCGCAGCAGACTATTCCGCTTTCGATGAGGCCGCGATGCGACGCGTCGCAACGCGCGATTCCGACGACTGGCCGGTGTTGGCGATCGCCCTGCTTCTCAAAGCACCCATCTGGACAGAAGACCGGGATTTCTTCGGAACCGGCGTCGCTACGTGGACCACGAACAACGTGGAAATTTATCTGCGGGGTGAGGATTAGTCTTCTGGCTCATTGCTCTGCTCAGATTCCCACCATGTCTCAGCTTCGGCGAGATCTTCCGGGTATCGCAAATATCCTTCCCGTTCGCGCTCTTCCAATATCCTTACCTCTACATACCGAACCGTCGCATCGACCAATCCTTCGACATCGTGTCTCTTTGCCTCACGAGCAGGTTCCCAGCCGTGCTCGCGGAGGGTCTGGCTGGTGATGGGCCCGATCGAGAGGGCGGCGACTTCTTTGGGGATTCCGGAGAAGCCTGCTTCGTTCCAGAGAGTGAAGAAGTTCTTCACCGTGGACGAGCTGGTAAAGGTGATGGCGTCGGGTAGCCTGGCAGGGCTGGCAAAGACTTGCTGGATGCGCTCGATCGAACCTTCGGGGAGGACGGTTCGGTAGGCATCGACGATGTCGACGGTGGCACCTTGACGAGCGAGTGCTTCGGGGATGAGGTCCCGGGCGATGGCAGCGCGGGCGAGCAGGATGCGGCTTCCGGCGACTTGATCGCCCAACGCGCTCACCAGCGACTCGGCGACATATTGTTCGGGGATGAGATCGACTGCGATTCCCTGCTCGCGCATGGCCCTGGCGGTTGCCGAGCCGATTGCTACTTTCTGGGGAGGGTCGAGGGTTGAAGGCGAAAGCTTGAGGACGGCGAGGCGTTCGGCGAGGACACGCACCGTGTTGGCGCTGGTCACGAGGAGCCATTGGTAGTTCGCGATGTTCTTGAGGGCGTCGTCGAGCATCTCGTAGGAGTCGAGCGGAATGGTTTCGATGGTGGGGATTTCGATGACTTCGGCGCCTAACTCCTGTAGCGAGGTGACGAGAGAGCTGGCCTGGGTGCGGGCGCGGGTGACGATGATCCGTCTGCCTTCAAGCAGAGGTTTCGGAGACGGTTCGCTCATGGTTTGTACTGGTTGGCGAAGAGGATGCTTTCTGCGCCGTTTCTGAGCAGCACGGCGGCGAGCGTGCGGCCGAGTTCTTCGGCTTGTGAGCCGGTGGTGCTGGCGGAAATATGGGCTTCGCCGCCTCGGCTACTCCCTGGGTTGCTGGCGACGACTCCGTGGATGCGGAAGGTGTCGCCTTCGCGGCGGCAATAGACGCCGATGGGAACCTGGCAGCCGCCACCGAGGGCGTTGAGGGCGGCGCGTTCGGCGGTAACGGCGAAGCGGGTATCGGGGTGGTCGAGGAAGGCGAGCGCCTGGTGGGTGGCGGCGTCGGCGGCGCGGCATTCAATGGCCAGCGCACCCTGCCCGGGCGCCGGACAGAGCTGCTCAGGATCGAAGCGCTGGCGAATCCACTCCGTGCGACCGAGGCGATCGAGGCCGCTGGCGGCGAGGATGATGGCCTGCGCCTGGCCTTCCTGGAGTTTGCGCAGCCGGGTATCGACGTTGCCGCGAAATTCGATGTATTCGAGATCGTGACGCAGTGTGCGCAGCTGGGTTTGGCGGCGCGGACTGCTACTGCCGACCTTCGCGCCGGCAGGCAGGTCGAAGAAGGAGTGAAAGTCGACGGAGACGAAGGCATCGCGCGGGTCGGCGCGCTCCGGTAGAGCGGCGAGAGTAAATTCAGGCGCGAGCTCGGTGGGCAAATCCTTGAGGCTGTGGACGGCAAGGTCGATGCGCTCGGCGATCAGCGCCTCTTCGATCTCCTTAGTGAACATGCCTTTGGTGCCGACCTCGGCAAAGGTGACCTCTTGCAGCCGGTCGCCGGTGGTGCGGATGATCTCGATCTCGACGTGATGCCCGTTCGCCCGCAATGCTGCGGCGATGTGGTTGGATTGCCAGAGGGCCAGTTGGGAGCCGCGCGAGCCGATCCGGATCAAGATTCCTTCTCCGGATCGGAGGATCGTTCCGGGCGCGCGGACGACTCGGAGTCGACAGAGGCATCTGCAAGCGCGGGCGGAACGGCGTGCGAGGGCAGGTAGGCGGCAGCCCGCTGCACGTCGAAGGTGGAGCGAAAGGTCTCCAGCCGAGCGGTGTCGCCCTCGGCGGCAGCGGCCTTGATGGCCTGGAGCGTGGGGTGCAGGAACTTATTCATCAGCCCGCGGGTCATGGCCTCGACGGCTGCCCACTGAGCGTCAGAGAGTGGCTCGGCGGAGACACTGCGCAAGCGGCTTTCAGCCTTGCGGAGTTCGGACTGGCGCATGGTTTCGGCGGCCTGCTGGAGATTGCGGATGACGGGCACGGCGTCCAGAGTGTTGAGGTGGCGTTGATAGCGTTCGACTTCGAAGGCGATGATGGACTCGGCCTGCTCCGCCTCTCGGACGCGGTCGATCTGGTTGGTCGCCGCCACCGATTGCAGATCGTCGATGTCGTAGAGGAAGATCCCTTCAACCCGGTTCATCTCGGGGTCGACATCGCGGGGTACGGCGATATCGATGAAGAACATCGGCCGGTTGCGACGCCGGTGAATGAACTGGGCTCCGTGCTCGGGACGGAAGATGGGCTGCGGCGATCCGGTCGAGGTGATGATGATGTCGGCGCGATCGGCGGTCGTGTAGAGGTCGTCGAAGCGGATAACCTGTCCGCCAAACTGCGCGGCCAGGCGGATGGCGCGATCGTGAGTGCGGTTGGCAACGTAGATGGAGCTAGCCCCACGCTGGACGAGATGGCGAGCAGCGAGTTCGCTCATTTTGCCGGCGCCGACGAGGAAGACCTTCTTATTTTCGAGCGAACCGAAGATCTTTTCGGCCAGGTCGACGGCTATCGAGGCAATGGAGACGGACGAACTGCCGATCTGGGTTTCGTTCCTGACTCGTTTGGCGACATTAAAGGCGTTCTGGAGCAGCTTTTCGAGGCCGGATTGGACGGCGCCGACGGAGCGGGCGACGGCGTAGGCTTCTTTCACCTGGCCGAGAATTTGGGGTTCGCCGAGGACCATGGAGTCGAGGCTGGAGGCGACGCGGAAGAGGTGCCGGACGGCCTCGTCCTGACGGTACTCGTAGACGTGCGGTTTAAGGAGGGTGTGGTCGACGTCAAAGAAATCGTTGAAGAAGCCGAGCAGGTCGGGCGCTCCGGCCTTTGGACAGACGAGCAACTCAACCCGGTTGCAGGTGGAGAGGATCATCGCCTCGCGCACGCCGGGGGTCTGGACGAGCCAACGGGTGGCCTCGGCGAGGCGGGATTCCGGGATGGCCAACTGCTCGCGCAATTCGACGGGAGCGGTCTTGTGGTTTACCCCAAACAGCAGCAGGCCGCCAGAACTCATACCTGGCTTATCGGGTGGTATGGGGGCGTTCTTCATGGGACGGAAAACCTGTGCACTGAACTGAATAGATTCGCGGCCCAGACAGTGAGCATCACTAAAAAGACCAGACTCGACCAATAAACCGCCCGGCGGCCGCGCAGGCCGGTGCTGCGCCGCACCAGCAGCATGCCGATATAAAGCAGCCACATGGCAAAAGATAAGAGTACTTTAGGATCGAGAAAGTAGGCAGGGCCGACGCTGGACTGGGCCATGATCGAACCGATCAGCAGGCCCGCCGTCATGCAGTGGAAGCCAATGACCAACGCCCGCTGGCCGATCTGGTTGATGGTTTCGAGGGGTGGCAGCCAGGTCAAGAAGGACGGCTTCCGGCGGTCCTTAAGCCTTCGTTCCTGAACGAGATAGAGAAAGCTGGCCAGGAGGCTGAAGAGCAGCGCCGCATAGGCCGCGAGCAAGGCGCAGACGTGGACGATGATCCATCCGTTGCGAACCACCGGCGAGGTGAAGGTGTATCTTTCCAGCCCGATGGCGGGAAAGAGAATCAGCAGCAGCGCCAGCGGCAGGGCGAAGAGTCCGAAGGACAGGGCTCGATAGCGCAGCCAGATCATCAGGAATGCGGCAACGATCAGTAACCCGAGCAGAGACTGCATTTCGCGGGTGCCGACCGGCATCCAGCGATGGGCCTCGCCCAGCATCTCGGCGATCGAAACAAAATGGAAGACGAAACCGGCGGTAGCCGCCATCAGGAAGACGCGGGTCCAGCGAGGCAGGGTATAGAGCACGGCAGGCAGAGCGCAGACGGTCGCTATTCCGTAGCAGAACGCGGCGACCCTGAGCCATAGAATAAACATGCCTGTGTCATGATACTTGGTTTGAGTTCGGGAGGATGGGCCGCGGAGCAGACCCGTGGGTTCGGGAGGCGGCAGGACCGGGGGTTGAAAAAGGGATATAAAAATCAATTCAGATCATTGATTTCACGAATCTTTGCGATTTTACGAATCCTTCGCTTTCTATGTCTCCCTTAATCAGATAAGGTGCATCTCTGTTGGAAGATTTATAAGCGGCGAAGCCGACGCCTCGGCGCGGGTCAGCCAGGAATTCTGAAATTAACGATATGGAGAGATAGACAATGTCAGATTATCGCGTGAAAGCCGGAGAGATTTCGGAAGATCAGATTACCGCCCTTCTTGAGAGCCAAACAGCGAAGTGGCCGACCAGCTTTTTTCTCGGAGCTTCAGTAGCTTCGATGGCTGCTTCCCTCATCTTGAAGGCGCAGAACAAGGACAACCTCTCGTTGTTTGTGGGCCAGTGGGCCGCTCCTTTTCTCCTCCTGGGTATCTACAACAAGATGGTCAAGCAGCATGGTTCGGACGCGTTGACTCGCGACCAGGACGCCTAGATCCTCAAGAACCATCGACTTCGGCGGAGTGCGGTCTCCCTGAGGTTGATGGCCTAGGCAAAAGCTGAAGGACAAATCTTCAGCTGAAGAGCAACTCTTAAGCTGAAGGGCAGATCTTAAGCTGAAGAGCAGATTTTCGGCCAGGACCGGCGCAGATACTGCGCCGGTTTCCCGTCAGGACCAGATCCAATTCTGGTCGATTTTCGGGAACGGGCCCGAGGACCAGAGCAAACAATCCTAGCGGTCGAAACGCCAGTCCGCCGTTCGCGGTATTCTGGCGTTTCCGTGTCTATTCAATCACCAGTTGAAGCCTCCGACGCCTCTCTCACGCCCGCGATGCGTCAGTACGCGGCAGCCAAGCGCCTGCATCCCGATGCTCTGCTGTTTTTCCGGATGGGCGATTTCTACGAATTGTTCTTTGAAGACGCCACGATCGCGTCGCGTGAACTGCAGATCCAGCTGACCTCCCGCGACCGGGAGCGGTCGGTGCCGATGTGCGGAGTTCCCTACCATGCCGCAGAAGGATATCTAGCACGGCTGTTGAGAAAGGGCTACCGGATCGCCATCTGCGAGCAGATGGAGGACCCTAAGCTAACTAAGAAAATTGTCCGCCGCGAGGTGACGCGGGTGCTGACGCCGGGGACGGCGATCGACTCCGGGCTAAGCGCCGAACAGAACAACTTCCTGGCATCGCTGTATCTGGACGAGGGTGTGGCAGCGATCGCGCTGCTCGATCTCTCGACCGGGGAGTTTCGGACGACCGAGTTTACAGGCGCGGCGGCAATCGAGCAGGCGGTCGATGAGCTAACGAAAACCAAGCCGGCGGAGCTGCTCTATGAAGCGGCGCACCCGCTGTTCAACGACGCCGCGAGCGCGGAATCGCTGAAAGCGCTGGCCGGGATCCGCACCAAGACGGCAATTGATGCCTATGCCTTCACGGCGGAGTATGCGATTCCGCTGCTGGAACGGCAGCTGGGAACGCATTCGCTCGATGGCTTTGGACTGACGGGACATGGAGCGGCGGCAATTGCGGCGGGCGCGGTGCTCCACTATGTGCGGAATACCCAGCAGTCGGAGCTGGGGCACATCGACAGCATCCGGTTTTACGAGCGGTCGGAGTGCCTGCAGCTAGACCAGGTCACGGTCCGCAATCTGGAGCTGGTCGACACCCTGTTCAGCGACGGCTCCGCGCAGGCGACCTTGTTCCACGCCCTCGATTGCTGTTGCACACCGATGGGCAAACGGCTGCTCCGCTCGTCACTGCTGCGGCCTCTGGCGGATCGAGGCGAGATTCTGCGCCGCTACGATGCGGTCGAGTCGCTGTGCGCGGAACTGATCATTCGCGAAAAGCTACGCAGCGCTCTGGATGGCATTCTCGATCTGGAACGGCTTTTAGGACGGATCTCGCTCGAGACGGCGAAGCCTCGCGACCTGCTGGCCTTGGCAGTTTCGCTGCGAAAGCTGCCCACCTTGCGTGGTGCGCTCGAGGGGTTGACCGCGGATCTTTGGCGAAGCAATCTCGATCGGCTGGATGCGCTGGAAGACGTCCAGAGCCGGGTGGAATCGACCATTGTGGCGGAGCCGCCGGTGACGCTGGCGGATGGCGGAGTGATTCAGCATGGGGTGCATGCGGAACTCGATGAGCTGCGGGCGATCAGTCACTCGGGACGCGAGTCGATTGCGGCGATCGAGCAGCGGGAGCGGACGCGTACCGGCATTCAGTCCTTGAAGGTCCGGTTCAACTCAGTCTTCGGCTACTACATCGAGATCACCAAGTCACAGCTGGGAAATGTCCCGGACGATTATCAGCGGAAGCAAACTCTGGTGAACGCGGAGAGGTTTACGACTCCCGAACTGAAGGATTTTGAGAGCCGGATCTTGACCGCCCATGAACGCTGCATTGAGATCGAGAAGCAGCTGGCCGAGGAGCTGCGGCAGTTTGTGCTGGCTGCGGGCGGCCGCATTCGCAAGAGCGGGGCGGCGATTGCGGAGATCGATTTGCTGACGAATTTTGCGCACCTGGCTGCGCTCCGCAACTACACTCGGCCGTCGATTGAGGACCGCTGCGTTCTGGAAGTGATTGGCGGGCGGCATCCGGTTGTGGAATGCATGATGGAGGATGCCGGGGAGGGGCGTTTTGTGGCCAACGACCTCTATCTGGACGCAAGCCGGGATGCGGGAGGACCCGCGATTCTGCTGGTGACCGGGCCGAATATGGGCGGCAAGTCGACCTACCTGCGGCAGGCGGCGCTGCTGGTGATTCTGGCGCAGCTCGGGTGTTTCGTTCCCGCGCGAAGCCTGCGGTTTGGGATCGTCGACCGGATCTATACGCGCATCGGCGCGAGCGACAACCTGGCGCGCGGGCGGTCGACCTTTATGGTCGAGATGACGGAGACGGCGACCATTCTGAATACGGCGACGGAGCGCTCGTTGATCCTGCTTGATGAGATGGGCCGGGGGACGGCGACCTTCGATGGGCTCTCGCTGGCCTGGGCGGCGCTCGAGCACCTGCATGCGAAGATCGGCGCCCGAACTCTCTTCGCGACCCACTATCACGAGTTGACGCTGCTCGCCGACCAGCTGCCGCGTTTGAAGAACGTTCGCGTGGGGGTGAAGGAGACGCCGCAAGGCATTGTCTTTCTTCACGCGATTGAAGCAGGGCCGGCAAGCAAGAGCTATGGAATCGAAGTGGCGCGGCTCGCCGGATTGCCGGCCTCGGTGCTGCAGCGGGCGCGCATGGTGCTGAAGCAGCATGAACGCTCGGAGCGGCATAATGTGGCGGTTGAGACCGAAGCGCCCCTGCAGATGACCATGTTTACGCCACTCTCGCAGACGATCGTCGATCGGCTGGAGTCGACGGACATCGACACGCTGACGCCGCTCCAGGCATTGAATTTGCTGGAACAACTGAAAGCGGAGATCCGCGGCTTGCGCGACGGGAAAGGCAGCGGCTGATGATCGCGATTCGCAAACAAGTTGGGCAATTGCTGATCGTCGGTCTCGAAGGCGCGGTGCTTACGGCTTCGGAACGGGGGTGGTTGAAGATCCTCGATCCGGGCGGGGTGATCCTCTTTCGGAGGAACATCGAGACAGTTGAACAGACTCTTCGTCTGCTCGAAGAGGCTAGTTCGGTTGCCAGCACAGTTCTCTTTCGCTGCGTTGATCTGGAGGGCGGACTGGTCGACCGGCTTCGCGATTTGCTTGCGCCGATGCCTTCGGCGGCTGCGGTGGGCGCGGCGAAGAAGAGGTCCGCAGCCGTGAAACATGGCAAGCTGATCGGTCGCGAGGCGAAGATGCTGGGCTTCAACACGGTCTTTGCTCCGGTGCTCGATCTCGGCCTGGAAGAGTCGCGAACGGTGATGCGGACGCGGACGGTTTCGGCCGATCCGGAAGAAGTTGCGGCCTACGCAGATGGCTTTCTGTCAGGCCTTGAACAATGCGAAATAGTGGGCTGCGGGAAGCACTTCCCCGGGCTAGGAGGCGGGACGCTGGACTCGCATCAGGCGACGCCGGTGATCGAGCGCAGCGGGGAGACGCTCTGGAAGAATGATCTCTTCCCTTTTCGCAAGCTCAAGGCGCGGATGCCGCTGGTGATGGTCTCGCACGCATGCTACCCGGCGGCGGGGGAGCAGAAGCCTGCCTCGATCTCACGCTATTGGATCACGGATGTTCTGACGAAGCGGATGGGATATCGCGGCTTGATTCTCTCCGATGACCTGGAGATGGGGGGAGTCCTGAGCGCGTCCTCGATTGAAGAGGCTTCCATTCAGAGCGTACTTGCGGGGACGCATTTGATTGAAATCTGTAAGGAGCCTTCGCTGATTTTCCGGGCCTACGAAGCGCTGCTTTCGGAAGCGGAGAGATCGACGGTGTTTCGGCGCATGGTGGAGGCGGCGTCTCGCAAGATTTCACGGGCAAAGCGCAGACTACTGTCGGCCGCCGCGGTTAAGCCACCGTCACAGTTACAGATGCGCGCAATGGTCGCCGACGTCAATGCATTTCGAGCCAAATATCCTGAGCCGTAGAAACATCTTGAGCCGTAGGCATTTGGAGGGACGATGACCAGGAACGCAACGATCTTGCGACCGATGAATGTGGCGGGCATGATGAGTGGAACATCCGCCGATGGCATCGATGTCGCTATCGTTCGGATAGCGCCGGGGGCGAAGGGGCTCAGAATGAAGCTGCTGGCCCACCATGCTGTTCCCTTCTCAACGAGCGTTCGGGCAGCGGTGCTGGCGGCGATGGATGCCGGCAACATTTCGACGGCTGAACTCGCTCGGCTCAATTGGCGTCTCGGGATCGCCTATGCCGACGCGATCAAAGCGACGCTGGCCGAATATCCGGTCAAGCTTCAGCTGATTGGCTGCCATGGACAAACCATCTACCACCAGGGCGTCCCCGCGAAGTATGCAGGAGTGAAGCTTGCCTGTACCTGGCAGATTGGCGAGATGGCGATGCTGGCGGCAGCGTCTGGAGTTCCGGTGGTGTCGAACTTTCGCCCAGCGGACATGGTGGCCGGCGGACAGGGGGCGCCGCTGGTATCGCTGCTCGATTTTGTGATGTTTCGCCACGCGGGGCGCGGACGCGTTTTGCAGAATCTTGGCGGGATTGGCAACCTGACGGCGATGCCGGCGGGCGCTTCGTTGAACGATCTCATCGCCTTCGACACTGGTCCAGCAAACATGCTGATTGACGCGGTGACCCAGAGCTTGTTCGGTAAGCCGTTCGACAGGCGGGGGGCCATTGCCGCTCGCGGGATGGTTTTGGAAGCCGTCGTGGTATCGGCGTTGAAGCATCCTTTTTTCGGGCGCAAGCCGCCCAAGAGCGCGGGGCGCGAGGAGTTTGGCTCGAGCTTCGCAGCGCAATTTTTGAAGCAATGCAAAGCCGCCAGCCGTCGTCCGGAAGATGCAGTTGCCACTGCCACGGCGTTAACAGCTCGGAGCATCGGCCTTGCCTATTGCCGCTTTGTGCAGGATCGAATGGAGGGCGCGGTCGATTATCTGCTCTCTGGAGGGGGCGCGCACAATGCCACTCTGGTCGAGATGCTGAGCAGTGAACTTGATCCCCTGGGCTGCAAGCTGGGCACGACCGAGGATGCAGGTCTTCCGGCCCAGACGAAGGAGGCAGCGGCGTTCGGACTGCTGGCCTATGAGACCTGGCACCGGCGCCCCGGCAATGTGCCTGCCGCGACCGGCGCGGTGCGTTCGGCAATTCTGGGCGAGATCACCTATGCGTAACCGTCGCTGTAGCTTGTTCCTGACGCCGGTGTGGTTGGGGTTCATTGCCCTGGCGGGTTGCCGACCGGCGCGGAAACCGGCGGGAACGGTGACGATGGTGATCGAGAGCAGTCCGACGAACCTCGACCCGCGGATCGGCACGGATGGACAGTCGGAGCATATCGACGCGCTGATCTTCGACGCGCTAGTGCGGCGCGATGAGCACTTCAACATTCAGCCGTGGCTGGCGCAGAGCTGGGAGACGCCCGATCCGCTGACCGTTGTTTTCCATTTGCGGAGTGGAGTTCATTTTCATGATGGGCGGCCTCTAAGTTCGAAGGACGTGCAATGGACGATTATGTCGATCCTCAATGGCAAGGTTCCGACGGTGAAGTCGCAGGCCTATCGCAATGTCGACCACATTGATACGCCCGACCCGCTGACCGCGGTCTTTCATCTGAAGAAAGCCGACCCCGGGCTGCTGCCTAGTCTTTCGGATGGAGCGATCGGCATTGTTCCTGCCGGGAGCGGACGCGACTTCGGGCTGCATCCGATCGGCAGCGGGCCATTCCGGTTCGTCTCTCAGGAGCAGGACAAGGAAGTGGTGATTGAGCGAAATCCGATGACGTGGGGAACGCCTCCGGCGATCGAGCGGGTGCGCTTCGCCGTAGTGCCCGATTCGATCACCCGGGCGCTTGAGCTGCAGAAGGGTTCGGCGGACATCGGGGTGAACGCGCTCACCGCCGACCAGGTCTACGCGATGCGCAACGATGCTCGGATCGTGGTCGAGAGCGGTCCGGGTACGATCCTGAACTACATCTCCTTCAACACTCGGGATTTTGTTCTCAAGGATGCCCGGGTGCGCCAGGCGATTGCTTTTGCCATCAACCGTCCGCTGATTGTCTCGGCATTGTGGCGCGGTAGGGCGCGTATCGCGGAAAGTCTGCTACCGACGGAGCATTGGGCCTGGTCAAGCAACGTCGATGCGCACGAGTACGATCCGACGCGCGCCAACGCGCTGCTGGATGCGGCCGGATTCAAGCGGGGACGCGACGGCGTCCGCTTTCATCTCACGATCAAAACTTCGACTGACGAAACCGGCCGGACGCTCGCGGTCGTGCTCCAGCAGCAGCTGCGTGCGATCGGTATCGATCTTGAGGTTCGCAGCTTCGAGTTCGCTACCTTTTATGCGGACATCGCCAAAGGCGCTTTTCAGATGTATACGCTGCGCTGGATAGGCGGCAACGAAGATCCGGATATTTTTCGTTATGCCTATGCGACGGCGAGCGCGCCGCCGCATGGCGCGAATCGCGGCTACTACAGTAATCCCGAGTTTGATGCGCTGGTCGCCGAAGCAGCTGTGACTCCGAGCCAGAGCGGCCGCGCGGCGATCTACGCGAAGATGCAGCAGATCGTGGCTAAGGAGCTTCCAGCGATCAACCTCTGGTATCTGGACACGGTGATTGTGCACAACCGGCGATTGCGCAACGTCCATCTTTCCAGCTCGGGAACCTTTGACTTTCTAAGGGAGGCGACGGTCGATCAGTAGGACGGAGTTTGATCCAGCATTGGTTTTGCCTGGGAGACTCTGGATGAATTCCAACTATCAACTCATAAGCGTTCCAGAGCAACGAATTATGATGAATTCTGCAAGCTACAGCCGCCTATGTCGTTTAGCGTTGGAGATCGGATCGGGGAATACGAGGTAGTCGGCACACTAGGTTCCGGTGGGATCGGACAGGTTTACCAGGTGCGGCACGCGATTTCAAACCGGGCCGAGGCGATGAAGGTGCTGTTGACCGATCGCGCAGGAACGGAGGAGATCAGCGAACGCTTTCTTCGCGAGATCCGAGTGCTGGCTTCTCTCGACCATCCCAACATCGCGGGGCTGCATACGGCTTTTCACCACCAGGGCCAGTTGGTGATGATCATGGAGTTCGTCGAAGGGATGACGCTTCGGACGAAGCTCGGGCAGGGCTCCATCATGATGAGCCAGAGCCTGGACTACTTGCGGCAGATCCTGGCTGGGCTGGCGTATGCGCATCGCCGGGGCATCGTTCATCGGGATATCAAGCCAGCAAACATCATGGTCACTCCCGACGAGCGGATCAAGCTGCTCGACTTCGGGCTGGCATTCCAGGGGCTGAGGTCGGATATTACGCGAACCGGTCTGATCCTAGGATCATTGCACTATATGTCTCCCGAACAGGTGATGGGCGAACGGGTGGATGCGCGCTCCGACATTTACTCGGTGGGAGTGACGCTCTATCAGTTGTTGACGGGACGGGTGCCGATCGATGGCTTTGGAGAATATGCGATTGCCAGCGGACATTTAAAGAATACTCCGGAAGACCCGACGAGCATCAACCCGAATATTCCATCTCAGCTTGCGGCCATGGTGATGAAGGCGTTGGCCAAGGCGCCGGAGGAGCGCTTTCAGACCGCGCAGGCCTTCTATGACGCGCTGGGATCGCTGAACAGCGATGAGACGATGTCGCTGCTGCCGACGCCCGCGCTCAACCGGGAGGCACACGACTCTGAGGCAAGAAAGACGGGTGCTACTGCCCAGCCGGCCGGGGCGGCCACCGGGACGAGGACGCTGAGTGGCGCAAGCGTTCTGGCTGCGGTCTCTCGCGAACTCGCCCATTATATTGGACCGATCGCGAAGGTGGTGGTGAATCGCGCCGCCAAACAGGCGGCCACGCTCGACGAGCTTTACGCGCTGATCGGGGGGGAAATTGGGGCCGAGACGGAGCGCAAGACATTCATGGCGACCCGGCAGAAGTACTCCGTGTAAAGCTTGGCTCAGTCTTCGAGCATCTTCATGGCTTTGACCAGGCTCACATACATCCGATTGAAGGAGGCGCCCACTTCGGAAATTTCGTCCTTCCCGCCGTGGACGAATTCCGGCTGGCTGAGGTCGCCTTTGCTGACCAGGTCGGCGGTCACCGCCAGCTTGCGCAGAGGCAGAATGACGATGTAGTAGAGGCCCAGATCGATGACCAGCAGGGTGGCGGCAAATGTACAAGAGAGATACAACAGCAGAGTGCTGAAGGCACGGTGGGCGATGTTCAACGGGACCTCGGTGGGCACCGAGACGATCTGTGCGCCGACGATTTCATTGAGTTTCCAGCCGAAGCCATTGGCACTGCCGTAAGTGCTCAGCTGGGTTTTAGGAGCGGCGGCGGGGACGCTATGACACTCAAGGCAGCCCTCGGCGGCGGCGATCGGCTGGGAGAGATAAATGGAGCTGCCGGTGGCGGTTTGGCGCTCCCCAATCAGCTGAGTTTGGCCGGGATGATTGCGGAAGTAGTTGATGATGTCCGCCTCCCAGTCATCGGCGCGATCGCGGGGGTTGGTCGGGTTCAGCGCCGCCTCTTTGTAGGTGTAGTCGGGATAGTCTTTGCGGAGATGATTGAAGGTGACGGTCGCGGCGTAGAAGGGGATGGTCTGCGGCAGAAAGCGCTCGGCGCTGGCAGGGGTTTTTTCAAGCAGCGGATCGAGCTCTTCTTCGGTGTAATCGCGGGTTGAGCGGGCGCTTGAGATCATGAGTTTGGCCTGCTGGATGGTCTCATCGCGGGCATTGTCCTCGAGAAACCTGCGGGAGAGCTGGGAGACCAGCAACAGGCCGAGGCCGAACAGGATAATAAGCATCAGGTTGAACTTCGCCAACAACTTCAAAGGCATTCCCTCTTTCCATGGACTTGGCTCCAGCAGGAGCACAGTTACTGTAAATGCAAAGGCTCAACCCGGCCGGCCATTTCCTAGTAACTGTACTTCTGGTTGATGGTTAACTCAACGGGACAGAAGCCAGGCAGCGTTCACGATAGTATCAGCGTTCACGGTAGTATCAGGGCTGGACCTATGGCTCCCCGCAACCAGACTCAAGCAGCAGTGTTGTTGTGGCCCGCGCGGCGGCTCCCGTTCGAGATCGGTGCGGGAGAGGTTCATCTGTGGGCGTGGGGATTCGCGGGAAGCTCGACGCTGGCTGGGGAGGACCTTCGCACCGAAGATCTTCGTACCGAGGATCTTCGCATTCTGGACGATCGGGAGCGGGCGCGGACCGCGCGGTTTCACTTTCTGCCGGATCGGATCCGCTATTCGGTTTGCCATGCGAATATGCGGAGGATCCTGGGCAGCTACCTGGATATGCCGCCGGAATCCCTGCTCTTTCGCGAGGGCGCCGGCGGCAAGCCGGAGCTGGACGGTGTGGTGGAGGTCCGCTTCAACCTCAGTCACAGCAAAAGTGTAGCGGTGCTAGGGGTGGCGTTGGGTATGGAGATCGGTGTCGATGTCGAGGACATCCATCCGATCGAGACCGGGGTCGCGGAGAGGTTCTTTTCGGCGGCCGAACTTGCCCGGCTGCGGGGGCTGCGCGGCACGGAGTGGTTGGACGGCTTCTATCGGTGCTGGACGCGCAAGGAGGCAATTCTCAAGGGAGAGGGAGTTGGTCTCCGCATCCCGCTGGATTCCTTTGATGTATCCCTGCTCGCCGATGAACCTACGGCCTTGCTGGCGGCGCGGCCAGAGTCGAAGCTGAGGGTTGGGTGGCGATTGCATGCGCTGGCGGCGGCGGAGGGAACGATGGGTGCGTTAGCCGTGGACCATCCGGATGTTCGCCTGTGTATGAGCTCGTTTTCCGGTTAAGACGCAGCGATAAGGGTTTCAGCATGGTCAACGACGGGCTGTTTTGGACGAGGAAGGCTTGGCAGCATATGGAAATGTTGGCTACCCCAATCACATAGGTTTGCGAGCATTGGAATCAGCCGTTCCCCCTCTGGCTTTAACGAGTAAGTCACGGCGGGCGGCACCGATGGTGTGACATCGCGTTGCACCAGGCCGCCGGCTTCGAGTAATCGAACTTGTTCGGTGAGCACCTTTTCGGTGATCTTTGGCAGCTTCCTTCGGAGTTCGGCAAACCGCAAGGGTTGAAACGAAAGATGCCAAAGGATCTGCACCTTCCATTTGCCTGAAAGCAAGTTGATGGTCGCCTGAACGGGACAGCCGTAGTGTTCTTTCGCCATGGGTGCTCTCCTTTGATCTCTCCTTTTTGATCTCTCCCTTTTGATGTCTTCGCGGAAAATCTCTTTTGCTTTGAATCCCGAGGCACTTACTTCTTTGTGCGTACTTCCGCGCACTGATCCTGGCCTGTACTATACCGCCTTGTGGACCCACCCATGCAGGGTTTCCGGTTGAGAAATCGATCAGACAAGATCACACAAGGAGTAACCATGATTCTCGTCACGGGCGCCTCAGGATCACTGGGGCGGTTTGTACTCGAAGAAGTCCAGAAGAGCGGCGTACCGCATATCGCTCTTTATCGCAGCGAGGAAGATGCCCGCAAAGTTCCTGCCGGGACGAAGGCGGTCTTTGGGGATTTTGCCGACAAAGCCAGCCTTGCCCGGGCCCTCGCTGGGGTCGATTCCCTCTTCCTGGTGTGCTCGCCGATTCCGGCACTGGTGGAACTCGAAAGCAACGTCATCGACGTTGCGAAAGAGAGCGGCGTTCGATTCGTGCTACTCAACTCCGCGCTCGGGGCGGCCGACTATCCCAAGTCGTTCCCGAGCTGGCATCGCGCGGTTGAAGACAAGCTGAAAGGTTCGGGCTTGGAGTACTCCATTCTGCGGCCAAATGCGTTTATGCAGAACATCCTCGCCTATATGGCGCCGAGCATTCGCAAGGAGGGGGCGTTTTATGCGGCGATGGGCGAGGCGAAAACCAGCTTCATCGACGCGCGCGATATTGCTCGAGTGGCAGCGACTATTCTCAATGCCCCTGGCGAACACGCCGGCAAAATCTATGAATTAAATGGGCCGGAAGCGGTCACTAATGGCGAACTTGCAGCCCGCATCAGCCGGGTAGCGAAGCGACCCGTCCAATTTATCGATATACCGGAGTCGGCGCAGCGGGCGAGTATGCTCGGTCTCGGCATGCCCGAATGGCAGGTGGATGCCTTGCTCGACCTGCAGCGCTACTACACTGGCGGCCAGGGCGGTGAAGTCACGGACGTTCTCGAAATGCTGCTGGGAAGAGAACCAACTCGCCTTGATGCGTTCCTGGCCGAGTTTGCAGAGAGCTTTCGCAACGAAGCAGCGAAATAGAGCAGGAGAAGAGCAAAATGAGCGATGTGGCGGAGATAGTAAACCCGAAGACGGGCATGACTCCCAGTGAGATCCGGGAATTTGTTCGGAACCACTTTGAAGAGTTTGTGAACCGGAAAAACCTCGACATCGGCGACATCAATTTTGCGCCTGAATTTGAAGATCACGGCGCGGATGTGCCGCCGGGAATGCCTCCGGGGCCGGCGGGCGCGAAGGCCTATGTGGGCGGAGCCTATAAGAAGTTCCCCGACATCCATGTGGACATTCTCGATTTGATCGCCGACGATGACCGGGTTGTGGTGCGCAACCATTGGACGGGCACCGAAGCGGCAACGGGGACGAAGTATGAATTCTCCGGGATTGTGATCTGGCGAATTGCTCATCGTCAGCTGGTCGAACGCTGGGCGTATCTGACTGCGCCCCAACCGGTCAAGGGATAACCTCCGATTGCGGAACGACAGGGCAAGAACGGTTGGTCCGCTAACCTTGCGAGTTGCAGCGGTTAACGCTGAGACCTTCTCATTGCGTTGACCCTTTCTGTGATCGAAAGTATCGCCAATCAATGTGGCTCGAGAGATCAATAGGTTGGGTTGCCGATGAGGACAGGCGCAGCCTCACGCTGCGGGCGCACCAGCCAGTAGAAAGCGAGCAGATGGGTGATCATCAGCACGGGCACATAGAGAATCGGTATAGCATAGGTGGCGCCCAGCTGCCCAGCCAGCGCAGGAAGACCGAGCTTGACGGCATGATAGTAGTCGAGAAGGATGTCGACCGTTCCCACGAGATTGAACGCGACGACGAGCGACCAAAAAAGCGGACGCACCCTCACGGTGAGAAGGGCCAACATGGCCAGGATCCCCACTGCAAAGTCGCCGTAGGCGGCGAAGGCGGCGAAACCAGCGGGCAGATTAGGGCCGACGACGCCGGGAAGAAGAAAGACGAGCCCGAAGAAGCGGAAGCTGTGCACAGTCGCAATCACCCGTTGCGCATCGAATCGTTCCATTGACTTGAGCCTGGGCAGGAAATACACGCTGAAGCAAAGCAGGCATGCGACATAACCTAGAACCAGCTGCACTTGGAAGAGAGTTTGCGGTGACATTTAGAGCCTCCTGCGCATAGGATTACGTGCATCATCCAATAGATTCAGACTTATTCGAGCAAGCTCACGCGGAGGCGTAGCGACGAGAGATGATTGCCGACATCTTATAATGAAGTCATGCGCTACGGGCCCGAACACAAAGCCGAAATCCACCAGAAGATTGTGAAAGACGCCTCACGGCGGATTCGCGCCGAAGGGATGACGGGTGCCGCGGTTTCCGCCGTCATGCGGGACGCCGGCTTGACCCACGGGGGCTTCTACAAGCATTTCGGAAGCAAGGACGAGCTTCTGATGGAGTCTTTAGGCGAGGCATTTCAGCAAATAGCCGATCGACTTGCTCACGACGCCGAGCAGGCCCACCCCGAGATGGCGTGGAAGGCGATTGTGAAGACCTACCTGAGCCTGGAATATTGCGAACATGTCGAGTCCGGATGCCCCTTGACGGCGCTCGCACCCGAGCTGGCAAGGGCCGATCCAGCGATGAAGCCGTGGATCTTTGAGGAGCTGAAGCAATACAGGAGTCGAATGCTTCCGTTCATGCCAGGACAGCGAACTGCCGACAAAGAGCGCGCTTTTTTTTCCATCTTCTCAACGATGGTTGGGGCGGTTGAGATGGCACGAATGCTGCCCGAGCCGGCGATGCGAGAGAGAGTGCTGGCGAGCGCAAGGGATCTTCTCTTGCGCAGCTTCTAATCTTTAGCGTCGAATGGTTAACCGGATTGGGCTCTTGGCGCCATGCTGCGCGTACCGGAGGAGCATGGAGGAGACAGAGACTTGTTGTAACTGACAGAAGGCCTCCATGCCGAGGCCTTTGCTGTCGAACACAGGATTTCGATTTCCAGTCGAAGGCTTGATTAGGGAGTGACCTCCTGGGTAAGCACGGGAGAGGACGTTTCGGTGTGTGTCGCGTTGCCCGTATAGACCACAGTGATGGAATGACCGAGCGGGGTGAGCGCTGAAGTGGTGAATGCGGCAGTAGAGTAGCTTCCGTGGCTGACCAGCGGCGCAGACCCGAGCGTGCCGGTTCCATGGAGGAAGACCACCGAACCCGTCGGTGCTGGACCGGAGGCCGCAGTTACGGTGGCAGTAAAGGTCACCGGCTGTCCAAAGGCGCTTGGATTGGCCGAAGAGACGAGCGTAATAAATTGGTCCACGATCGCTGCAGTATCGATGTCATAAGCCGCTACGGTGACCGTGCTGGGAGTGCCGCCGCTGGGCACGGCAATTGCTTTGATCGTCTCGCTCGAGGAGACGGTAATCGGTCCGGCATATTTCGTGGACGACTGGGTCGGCGGCGCTCCATTGGTGGTGTAGTAGATGGCCGCGCCGACACTGGGACTGGTTAAGTTCACCTGCTGACTTTTCCGGTAAGTGCCTGGCAGCGGCAGGGCGACGGGTGCTGAGGCGGTGCTGGAGACGGTTTCCTTGAGTGTTGCGCTCGTCGAAGGCGAGTAGATCGTGCTCCCTCGATACTTCGCGATGATGTTGTGGCTTCCGGGAGCGAGGTTGACGTAGGCGACGGCGACGCCAGTAAGCCCAATAAGGCTGGTGCTATCCACCTGAGTGCCATCCACGCTGAAAGTCACTCCTCCACTTAAGAACCCGAAACCATCGTCGGCCGACACATTCGCGAGAAGCGTTATGGCAGTGTTTGCCTTCTGAGGGTTCGGATCTGCAGACAGGGTGGTCGTAGTGGCCAGCGGGCTTGACGGCTGCTCAGCAAATTTCGTTACGAAGGCGTTATCGGTGAACCCGCCGCTCGAAACCAGGTCGAGAGCCTTGTTTTGCTTCTGAAATGCCTTTGCGGTCACCGGAAAATCGGCGGCGTAAGTGGCCCCGGCGACGACTTCCTCGCCAGCCGCTCCTATTGCCAAACCATATGCACCTGCGCTGGGGACCCCCGGATCTGGCGAAGGATGACCACCCAAGTACGTGGAGTAGATCAAGGACGAGGCGTCGGATTTCAATTCGGTGAAGAAGGCATTTGTCGTACCGGGCCTACACGGGCCAGGCGGATCCAATGAACAGTTGTTGGTCCGCTGGAATGCACCGGGGGTGACCGGGAAGTCGAGTGACGAGGTGAAGCCGGCGACGAACACGTGGAGCCCTGCGTCGATGCCAATCGAGGTGACTTCCTCGAAATTCGAGCCTCCGAGGTAAGTGGAAAAAACCAGGGCCGATCCCGCCGGATTCAGCTTGGAAACAAAGCCGGTGAACTCTGAATTTAAATCTCTCGCCTGGACGGCTCCGTCAGTGACAGGAAAATCGCTCGATCCTGCTACTCCGGCAACGTAGGCATTTTCCGCGCTATCTACTGCGATGGCATTGATGCAGTCGGCTTTGGAGCCGGAGGTGGCGCTGGCCGTTCCTCCGAGATACGTTGAGTAATCAAGTCCGCTGCCATCCTCATTGAGTTTCGAGACGAACGCGTTGTTACCAGTCGATGCTTTGTTGACGGTCTGCAGTGCTCCTGGCGTCGTGGGGAAATGCGTCTGCCGCGTGCAACCTGCCACATAGGCATGGCCTGCGCCATCGACTGCAGTTGCGGATCCTTGATCGTCGGGCGAGTCGCCTGCGGAAGATCCCCCTAGATAGGTGGAGTACACCAGAGCGCTTCCAGCCGGGTTGAACTTCATAGCGAAAGCGGAGGAAGTTGAGTTAGGAAGTGTTTTCAGGAAGGCATTCCCAGTTACAGGAAGGCCACCAGAGGTTGCACCGGTGATGTAAGCGTCTCCAGAACTATCCACCGCAATAGCCGAGCTATTGATGTTTTGAGCTCCGATCAGGGTCGAATACTCTAGTGAGGATCCTCCAGGACTTACTTTGGTGATGTAGCCAGTGGGGGTGTCACCAATAGACGTGTCGTAGGCACCGGAGGTTGTCGGAAATTGTCGCCCGAAAAACCGGTCAGGTAAACGGCGCCGCTGCTATCTACGGCGAGTCCATAGACGCGTGTTTCAAATCCTCCGAAATAGGTGGAATAAATCAAGGTCGACAGAGTTGGGTCTAACTCGGTCAGAAAAGCGCCCGGTGTGGCGCCGCCAGTTGGCTCAAGTGCTCCAGCCGTAACCGGAAAGTCGACCGAGAAGGTTTGACCCCCGACATAGATATTGCCGCTAGCATCCACCGCGACGCTCTGGGCGTAGTCTCCAAAGTTTCCCGAGTTTCCGCTTCCGCCAAGATAGGTCGAATACGCCAACACAGGATCGATCACTAACTGCTGGTTATGGTCGTAGGCGCCTAGCTGGAAGGCGACAGTATTCTTCGCCGATACAACGAAGCTGCTGGCAACCGTCTGGCGCTGGCCATCTTTCATCTGATAGGCGATCGGCTTATGGAAGGCTATCTCTCCGCCTTCGGAGAGGATCTGCAGATCCCCATTCCTGGCCAGCTTTAATTGCTGAGCTCCGGTAAAATGCAGCTTTACGGCATGAGTATCGGCATTCCGGGTAATGACAAAGTCATATTCAAGTTGTCGCTGGTTGCCGTAGTACACCAGATCGATACCGGGGTAGACGCTGGAGTACTTCACCCGGGCATAAGTCGGAATGCTGCTGTGCCACTTCGAAGGATCGCTGCCGGTGAAGTAGTTCACCTTACCGGGCAAGGGATCGGTCCCGCTTACCTGTAATCCCCCGGAAGCACCGACCAGTTCCATGCGAACGACCTCGGTCTCGAACTTCTGATCTTTTGCAATGGCGGATGGCAGTGGCCGATCGGAAGAGGCTTTTCCTGGCTGTGGTGTCCTTTTGCTCAGCGCCAGCACCGCTGCATGGCCGGTCAGAAAGAGGGAGTATCCCGGGCCGCGAGAGAGAAAGCGCACCTGCGGGTCAGTCTGACCCTGGTTCGCTTCGAAGCTCAACGGTAGTTGGCTGCGGGTGGCCGATACTGCCGGCGGCGCTGACTGGATGGAGGTCGCTGGCACCGACCGAGATGCGAGCTTACTCGGCAAGTCAGCGGCGACGGTCTGTGAATGCGCGGTGAGGAAAGTCGTCGATAGCAGGCAAGTTGTCAGGAGGAGAGGAACTTTCATGGGGAGTGGCTCCAGGCGGTCAGCCAGCAGAGATCCTGCTTAGAATGCCAACCGCTGTTTAAGATCAGGATTGATAGTCTGGATACATTCACGTGCATCGCAGACAAGCCTTTTCTTTTGCCACAAGAGCCTGGACCAGATTATCGCCGTTGTCAATTCGGAAGATCCCAAGTTGTCCGTACTTTTGGAATCAGTCCCCTGCTCATCCCACTTGCTTTATCGCCTTGCTTTACCTGCATAGTTTCACTCCGCAACACTGCATCTTTCTCCGCGACACTGAAGCACCTGGCTACTAGGCACGGATGGGCTCTGCGGGGATGACGATCTCAGCAAGCCCGGTCGCCACATCATAGACAATGCCGGAAAGGAGCCACTCGCCGGGCAAGGCGGGGATCGCTTTGAGGATTGCCACGTCGACGGCCACCGCTTCGCGAGGATTCATAACTGCCTTCGACGGAAGGTCTTCCTCGGATACCTGAAAATAGTGTGCCAGCATGGCAGGATCGCCACCGAGGCGGGTGATGCCGCAGTCGGTGTGGTGAAGAACGACGAGATGGAATTCGCCACCGCCTCCGGGTATTTTGCCGGCCACCTGGCCGATCCGCCCCAGTAGGCCAATCTGCTCCAGCAGACCCGGCGTGATGCGACCACCGATGTTGCGTATGACAACGGCCTCACCGGGCTGCAATCCGAGGACGAAGGCTGGATCCACGCGCATGTCCGCGCAGCCGATGACAACGGCCTTTACCTTGGGAAGGGAATCCGGCAAAGACAACAGAGTTTTCGCAGCAGACTGCTCCGCTGCGAACTTCTTGTTCCGATCCAAGAACTGATCTAACTGGCTCATCTGATTCCCCTGTCATTGCAGATTTGTAGTCATTGGACGGATTCCGGGAAAGCCGGCCAGGGTTGCTTTACATTCATCATCAAGTCCCCTGGGGGTATGCCACAACCATGCTTCCAACAAATGCGGGTTAATCTTCCATTCGTCCATAGCGGTTCTGCTGTGCTAACTCCGATCTATGGGAACACCCGCGTCAGCAGCCGAACGAGAGTCGAGCGCAGAGTTTCAGGAGGAAGTTTCAGGGAAGAAGGACAACCTTACCTTGCACCGTGCGCGACTCGGCCAACGTCATCGCTGCACTCGCCTCGGCGAGTGGGAATCGCGCCGCGATCGGCGGATTGATGGCCCCCTTGGCTAGAAGGTCACACAACGCGGAGAGGTCTTCGCGCAGCCGGTTGTGGAATGCTTTGGCGCAATGCGGCTGCCGGTCCAGACGTTATAGAAGGTAGCGTAGTGCAAGTTTGGCAGCGCGTTCCATAGAGCGATCTGAGACAGGAACTTCACGAAAACTTTGAACGGAGACTCTCTGCGGTGTTGAGAGCTCGTTGGTTTGCGAACGGCGCTTCGGCGGCGCTTTCACCGCGTGTCTGCAGCGCTCCGCGCCGTTTGAAGCTGGAAGGGAAAGGCTCTAGTAGACTGAACTTCAGCATGTCTCGACCCAGGTTCAGCCTTCAACTTCTTCTTTTTGTTGCATTCGCCCCACTTGCGCAAGGGCAAGGAACGCATCTTTGGACCCAGTCCCGATATGAGGAATTTGAGCGGGGACATCCGCATGGAGCGGCCATCCGGAGCGATGGTTCGATCATTCCAGGGCCCAAGCTTAGCCTGGTCTCGAGTACGCCCTCGACTTATATCTGGGCTTTGGCTGCGGATGGTTCCGGGAATGCGTTTGTCGGGACCGGCTCGCCGGCGACGGTTTTGAAGGTCTCCGCGGATGGCAAATCGACGAAGCTGTTTGAGACCAAGGACCTTTCGGTGCAGGCGGTGCGCGTCGGCGGGGATGGTTCGGTGTACGCCGCGACCCTGCCGAGCGGCAAGGTGTACCGGCTGAAAGCCGATGGGCCGGCGGTCGATGATACCTCGGCGACGGTGGTCTTCGACCCGGCCAAGACGGACGAGAAACCGAAGTACATCTGGGATCTGGCGTTCGACGCCTCAGGGCGGCTCTATGTAGCGACTGGCGGTCCAGCGGCGGTGTACCGGATCGACCTTAAACAGCAGGGCGCGAAGCCGGAGTTGTTCTTCAAGAGCGACGAGCAACATATTCGCTGCCTGGCCTTTGACCATAGCGGCAACCTGCTCGCCGGCTCCGACGGTACCGGGCTGATCTACAGAATTGACAAGAGCGGCAAGGGCTTCATTGTTTACGATGCGCCGAAGCGGGAGATTACTGCGATCACGACTGGCAACGACAGCGGGGGCAAAGAGGTGATCTGGGCAAGCGCGGTTGGGGAACGAAACCGGAGTACCCTGCCCTTGCTGCCGGTGCAAGGCATCGCCGCAGCGACGGCGACGATTACGATCGTCGCGCCGGGATCGGTGCAGGCGTCCAGTTCCAACTCGGTGGTGAGCGACGGCTCCGATATCTACGAGCTTGCCGCAAGCGGCGCGCCTCGCAAGCTCTGGTCCGACAAGGAGACGGTCGTCTACGCGCTGCATTCGACCGACAAGGGATTGCTCGCAGCGACCGGAAATCGCGGCCGCATTTATCGCATTCACCAGAATGGAGAGTTTGAAGACCTGGCCCATCTGGAAGCCTCGCAGGCGGTCGGTTTTGCGGAGACCAAGGAAGGATATTTGATAGGGACCGCCAATAGCGGCAAGCTGTATATGCTCACCCATGCCGCCGATCCAGAGGCGAGTTACGAGAGCGACGTCTTCGATGCGGGCGTCTTCTCGAAGTGGGGGCGGGTGGAGGCGCATTCCACCTCCCATGACTTCGATCTCTATGGACGAGCGGGGAATGTAGAAAACCCGGATCGGGACTGGGGCCCATGGGTGAAGGTGACTCCCAATGCCGGCGACCTCGGCGTAGGCTCGGCCCGATTCGTCCAATGGAAGGCGGCATTGCGGAACAATGCCTCGATTGCTTCGATCGGACTGAACTATTTGCCGGTGAATGTGGCGCCATCGGTCGACGAGATCGTGGTGCAGCCGGGAGCGCGGGTAAATTTTTCGGGACAGGCGCAGCAATCCCAGCAGACGATCAATATATCCTTTCCATCGACGCAGGGCAGCTCGATCAATTACTCGGAAGGCACGAACACGCCGCTTTCAGCGATCCGCGACAAGACGGCGGTGACGGCGCGGTGGGCGGCCCACGATGACAATGGCGATGAGCTTACCTACTCGGTGTATTTTCGCGGCGATGGCGACAGCGACTGGCGGCTGCTCAAAGATGGCGTGACGGAGAAGTATTACTCCTTCGACGCGGCGCTGCTGCCGGATGGCGGCTACCGGATCAGAGTCGTGGCGAGCGACGCGCCCTCGCACAACCCGGGGGATGCGCTGACGTCGGACCGGACGAGCGACCGGTTCTCAATCGATACGGCGCCTCCAGTGATCACCGCTCTCGCTGCCCATCTCGAGGCGGAGAAGGTACACGTTACCGCAACTGCGAGCGACGCGGCGACGCCGATTGGCCATGCCGAGTATTCGGTGGATGCCGGACCGTGGCAATATATCGAGCCGATTGGCCAGCTTTCTGATTCGCTTGAGGAGCATTACGACTTCTCGGCTCCGTTGAAGGCTTCAAGCGGTGAACACCTGGTGACGCTGCGGGTGTATGACCGGTATGAAAACGTGACCGCGGCGAAGACGGTGGTTCGGTAACGGGAATGTCTGGGTGGTCTGGTTCTGTAGCCGGGTCTGGCCCCGAGACGCCGTGCCGGAAAGCAAGTTCACGATGCGTTTTGAATTCTTCATAGCCGCGCGTTACCTGCGGGCGAAACGACGGCAGGCGGTGGTTGGGGTGATCACCGCCATCTCTGTTGCGGGCGTCGCGGTAGGCGTGGCTTCGCTGATTATTGCGCTGGCCATCACCAATGGCATGCGGCGCGATTTGCAGGATCGTCTGCTGAGTTCGACCGCGCATGTGGAGCTGATGCGAGTGCAGGACGACGGCATCCGCGACTGGCGGGCGCTACTGGCCAGGCTGATGCGGCTGCCGCATGTGACGGCGGCCGCCCCGGGGCTGTATGAGCCGGTGCTGATCTCGCGGGGCGCCCGTTCGGGTGGAGCGCTGATCAAGGGCATTCTTCCGGCGCAGGAGAAGACGGTCAGCGACTTGATCCAGCCGACGATCGGCAGCGTGGCTCCGTTGAATCCGGACCCGGGCGACGATGGGCAGACGACACCGTCGGCAAACTCAGCGATCCCTCCGATCCTGATCGGCTATGACCTGGCGGAGACGCTTGATGCCAAGGTAGGTTCGGCGGTGATGGTCATCAGCCCGCAGGGCGAACTGACCCCTTATGGGTTGGAGCCGAAGTATCAGCGTTTCCAGGTGGTTGGAATCTTCCACTCCGGCTTCTACCAATATGACCATGAGATGGCCTTTATCCGGCTGGCTGACGCACAGCGGCTCTTCGGCGAACCGGACATTATCTCGGTGGTTTCTTTTAAGGTCGACGACCTCTATCGCGCCGGGAAGGTCGGCCATGAGATCGAGCAGGCAGCAGGACCGGGATTCTTGACCACGAATTGGATGGAGTCGAACCGGGAGATCTTTCGCGCCCTGGCCCTGGAGCAGATCGTGACCTTCATCGTGATCGGCTTGATCGTCTGCGTGGCGGCGCTTAACATCCTGATTGCCTTGACCATGATGGTGATGGAGAAGACCCGGGACATCGCGGTGCTGATGTCATTCGGAGTGCGGCCGGAACAGATCCGGCGGATCTTCCTGTTCCAGGGCTTGCTGATCAGCGTGGTGGGGACGATTCTGGGTTTGATTCTCGGATACGGAGCGTCCTGGGCGGGCCATCACTACCGGTTTCAGCTGGATCCCCAGGTTTATTCGCTGGATTACCTGCCATTCGCCCCGCGAGCGATGGATGGCGTGATTGTTGCCCTGGTTTCGCTGAGTGTATCGCTGCTGGCGACACTGTACCCTTCTTCGTCGGCGGCGCGGGTCTTGCCGGCGGAGGCGCTCCGGTATGAATGAGGGGCCTGGCCGGCAGCCGTTCCCTTTTCCAGATGCCCGCACCTGCCTGCAAGACCGCTTTCGGTTGGCCAGACTCTCTCAGAAATTGCTCTTTCCTGAAGTGGACTTCTTTACTATCGGGTAACAATCGTGTGACAAGGCGTAACAACTCCCTTCCCTTTCGGGTTTTAGAATGGTAGAGGTAGGTATGGGAATGGACGAGGTCGACGCGGCCGGCGCAAGTCTGGCTCCCTCGGGAGCGATGCTGGCTGACGTGTACGCCCGGTTCCCGGAAGATTCTTCGGAAGTGCTTCGAGTGGAGCGTCTGCGTAAGGAGTACTTGACTGGCCGCGGGCGGTTGGTGCTCTTCGAGGAGATCTCGTTTTCGGTCGCACGGGGCGACCTGCTGGCGATTGTGGGGGAGTCGGGAGCGGGAAAGAGCACGCTTTTGCACATTCTCGGTGCTCTTGATACAGCGACTTCCGGTGACGTATACTTCGCGTCAACGCTATTGAATTTTTCCTCACCCAGGCAGTCCGCGGACTTTCGCAATCGCGAAGTGGGCTATGTCTGGCAGTTTCACTACCTTCTCCCCGAGTTTACCGCCCAGGAAAACGTGGCGATGCCGCTGCTGGCGAGGGGGGAGCCGCGCAAATCCGCTCTGGAAAAAGCGAAACACTGGCTGCATGAGGTTGAGCTCGGGGATCGAGCGGAGCATCGTTCGGGCGAGCTCTCGGGTGGAGAGCAGCAGCGCATCTCGCTGGCAAGGGCGCTGATCACTCAACCGAAAATCCTGTTAGCCGATGAACCGACCGGGGACCTGGATGGGCGGACGGCGGATGTCGTCTTTTCGCTGGTGGAACGCCTGCACCGGAGCCATGGGCTGACATCCTTAATCGTGACTCATAATACCGCGCTGGCGCAGCGATGTAGCCGGGTGCTTCGGTTAGAAAAGGGCCGAATTTACGAGGAATTGCCGGCGGTTGGACGGGCGTAGGAATGAGTTGGAAGCTTTGGTGCGAAGTTGCCTAATCGGGGGGACGGAATCGTTGTGGTCTGAGCGCAGTCTAATCGGTAAGCAGAATTTGGCTGCGGTATGTAGGTCCAAAGCCCAGGACATCGGGTTGGACTGGGGAAAGTCGCCTCACTTTTTGACCGGGATTCGGTCTGAGGAGACGGACAGTATTGAGAGGCCACCGCTGGCCGGTTGAGGGCTGCTTGGGCCCGAGACAATGGCGGCGCAGGCTTCGTTAAGGGGGAACATGTTCGAGCGTTATACAGAGAAGGCACGGCGCGTGATCTTTTTCGCGCGATATGAAGCCAGCCAGTTTGGCTCCCCGTACATTGAAACCGAACACCTGCTCCTCGGCCTGCTGCGCGAAGATAAAGCGTTGACTAATCGCTTTCTGCGCTCGCATGCGTCGGTTGAATCCATCCGGAAACAGATAGAAGGTCATACCACGATTCGAGAGAAGGTTTCGACTTCGGTCGACCTGCCCTTATCGAACGAATGCAAGCGGGTCCTGGCATATGCGGCAGAAGAGGCGGAGCGGCTTTCGCACAAGCACATTGGCACGGAGCATCTGCTGCTGGGCCTGCTTCGCGAGGAGAAGTGCTTTGCGGCGGAGATCCTGCACGAGCGGGGATTGAAGCTGGTGGCGATCCGCGAGGAGCTGGCGCGGGCGACGCAAGAGAAGGCTCCGGCGTCGCAGCAGCGGAGCCGCGAGTCGAGCCTGCTGGCCGAGTTCTCTCGCGACCTCACGCAGGCGGCGATGGATACGCAGCTTGATCCGCTGGTTGGCAGGGACACGGAGCTGGAGCGCGTGATCCAGATCCTTTGCCGCCGGACGAAGAACAATCCGGTCTTGATCGGCGAGCCGGGTGTCGGCAAGACGGCGATCGTCGAAGGCCTGGCGCAGCGCATTTCAGACGGCGAAGTGCCGAGCTTTCTGGCCGACAAGCGGGTGCTGGCGCTCGATCTGTCGCTGATTGTTGCTGGCACGAAATACCGCGGGCAGTTTGAAGAGCGGTTAAAGACGATCATGAAGGAGCTGATGGAAAATCAAAACTCCATCATCTTCATCGATGAGCTGCACACCCTGGTTGGGGCGGGTTCGGCGGAAGGTTCGCTCGATGCCGCGAATATCCTGAAGCCGGCTTTGTCTCGCGGCGAGATCCAGTGCATCGGCGCGACGACCCCGGCGGAGTATCGCAAATCGATCGAGAAGGACCGGTCGCTCGAACGGCGTTTTCAAGCGGTCAAAGTGCCGCCACCGAACGAAGAAGACGCGATCAAGATCATTATGGGAATCAAGGACCGTTATGAGAAATTCCACGCCGTCAGCTACACCGACGACTCGATTTTCTTTGCCGTCTCCCATTCCAACCGGTACATTCCGGACAGGTTCCTTCCCGATAAGGCGATCGATCTGATCGACGAGGCTGGCGCCCGGGTCAAGCTACGCCAGACTTCCCTTCCCGAGGAGATTACCGAGGTCCAGAAGCGGATAAAGTTCATCGTCCACCGGATGGAAAACGCGATTGCGAACCATGAGTTCGAGAAGGCGCGGTTTTATTCGGACGAGGAACGCAAAGAGCGCGAAAACCTGCGTGCTCTGCGGGACAAGTACCATCTTGACGATTCGACCGCCGGCATAGTCACCCGGGAAGACATCGAGGACGTGGTCAGCCGCTGGACGGGCGTACCGATTTTCTCGATCAAGGAAGAAGAGACCCAGAAGCTGCTGCGGGTCGAGGAGGAGCTGCACAAGCGGGTCATCTCGCAAGAGAAGGCGATCTCGGCGCTGGCGAGAGCCATCCGGCGTTCACGCGCCGGCTTGAAATCTCCGCATCGGCCGATTGGGTCGTTCCTCTTCCTGGGACCGACCGGCGTTGGCAAGACGGAAATGGCGCGAACCCTCGCCAACTTCCTCTTTGGCAGCGAGAAGTCGCTGATCCGCTTCGATATGTCGGAGTTCATGGAGAAGCATTCGGTGTCGAAGCTGATTGGTTCGCCTCCGGGATACGTCGGGTACGAGGAAGGTGGCCAGCTGACCGAACGGGTCAAGCGCTCGCCCTACTCGGTGGTGCTGCTCGATGAGATCGAGAAGGCGCACCCGGATGTCTTCAACATTTTGTTGCAGGTCTTTGAAGACGGACAGTTGACCGATGGACTGGGCAATACGGTCGACTTCAAGAACACGATCCTGATCATGACTTCGAACATTGGCGCGCGGCACTTGCAGAGAAAGCAGGGTTTGGGCTTCCAATCGGATCGTGAAGACCATGTGATGGAGAAGATCGAAGAGCTGGTCAAAAATGAGGTGAAGCGAACTTTCAACCCAGAGTTCCTGAACCGTCTTGACGAGGTCATCATCTTCCTGTCGCTCTCGGATGCCGACCTGATCCAGATCCTCGAACTGCTGGTCCAGCAGCTCAACGCGAATCTGGCGCAGAAGGCGATCACCATTTCGGTGACCGAAGAGGCGAAGAAGTGGATTATCGAGAAGACGCTGATCGACCGGACCTACGGGGCGCGTCCTCTACGGAGGGCCTTGCAGCGGTACGTCGAAGATCCGCTGTCGGAGGCGCTGATCGCCGGCGGCATTACCGAACGGCCAGCGTTCCTGGAGGTCTATTTGGAGAACAACCAGCTCTACTATCGTCCGGTAAGTCAGGTGGGCGAGGAGAAGAGCGACGGGGTTCTGCTGTTCAGCGCCTAGCTTTCCGACCCTAGCTTTGGTTGCGTAATCGAGAGAAGTCCTGCCCTCTGGCGGGACTTCTTTTTTGCCCAATCGCTTCACGAACCGCCTGGAGGCTGAACCGATGTCCCCGGACCTTGGCGTTTATCATCGATTCGAACGGTGCCGGATTCTGACATTTAGAGAGATGCCACATGGCGGACGAGGTGATTTTCAGCCTTCTTTTTCATGCGAAACCTGAACGTGCCGAAGAGCTTGGCGATTGACTGAATACGATCGCCAGACTGGCTAAAGAGGAACCCGGCTGCCTTCATTCACGGTCCATTATGTAAAGCGGGATAGGGCGCAATGGCTGGTGTATGAGGTGTGGGGCTCAGAGCATGACTTTCTTACCCGTCGGGAGACGCCAGCCTCGAAGACGCTGAGTGGCGATCTCAGTAGCTTCCTGAGCGGGCCGTCGACCGTCCTGCGGCTGGTCGCTACTTCAAATGCAGAGTGACCCAGACTGGTTCTGGCAGGCGTCGGGATCCCTGGTCGCTGCTGCGTTCGATTTAGTGTCCGCGGCTAGCGGTGTAAGTTGCGAAGATCCAGGCGACGGGGACGATCATCAGGCCTATCGTCGATAATTGACCGACTGAACTGCGAAGCGAGCTAAAGGTTCCTGATAATGCTTCGCTGGTTGTGAGTCTGTCCAGTTTGCGGATCAGCTGATCGGATCCCACATAGAAGGCGGCGACGAGAAGGACCATTACAGCGCAGTCCAGGCGAGTGTGAATATCTCTCCAAGCATGCCTCGTGGTCGCCAGCGGCAGCAGCGCCGCGAAAATACCAAAGACCGGCCGAAGAATTCTATCGACAGCGTCTTGTACATTGTCCAGGTCGCGCCTCATGATTCTCCTCGCCGTGAGTGTCGAACATAGGGAAACATCGTCCGGGTAAAGCGGCGATCTGACTGAAGTGGCTCGAGGATGGTCCCGGCCGAGAAGACACAGCGCCGAGACCATCCCGTTGCGATCCATTCCAAAGATGGAGATTGACTAGATCAGATCAGATACGGTTTTGACGCCGCGGCTGGCTGCTTTGCTGGCGGAGTCGGCGACGTCTTCCCAGACATCCCGACCGCGCTTGGCAGCCTTATCGGCGTAGTCGCCGATGTTTTCGGTAGCGTCTTTGAGGTAGTCGGTGGCGTCTTCGAGCTTGCGCTTGAGCTGCTTGCGGGTCTTGGCTCCGGACTGCGGAGCGTAGATAAGTGCCACGGCCGCGCCGGCAGCCACTCCGATCGAAAAGACCGCCCAAAACTTCAATGCGTCCATATGATCTCTCCTTAGCAAAAGTAACGAATGGAAAAGTAACGAACTTCGATTTTAGAGCATTTTTGCCTCTGACCCCATTGGCTGCATGAAGCAAAGACTCACCCTCTAGACTAGAGACAATGCGGGCAAACCTGGCTACTCTCGTCGAGGATTTCCGCCGCCACGGGGCGCAGACAGCGGTGGTGGTGTATCGCGGCAATCGACGCTATGCGACTTCTTACCGTGAACTGGCGTTGCTAGCGGGCCGCTTCTCAGCCGAGCTCGCCAGGCGCGGAATCGGCCCGGGCGAGCGGGTGGTGCTTTGGGGGGAGAACTCAGCGGAATGGATTGCCGCCTTCTTCGGCTGCCTGTTGCGCGGAGTGATTGCGGTGCCGCTCGACGCGGCCGGTTCGGGCGACTTTGGGGCACGGGTGATTGCGGACGTTGCGCCGCGGCTGATTGCTGGTGACCGCTCGCTGCTGGCCAGAGCAGAGTTGCCGGGTTCCTCGAAGCCGCCCCAACTCTCTTTTCTCGACTTTGCGGATTCCCTCCCTGCGGAGCCTCTGTTCACCGTCGATCCCAGCGTCTCCGACGTGACGCCGCTGCAAATTGTCTTCACGTCGGGCACCACTTCGGAGCCGAAGGGGGTCGTCCATACGCACCGGAACGTGCTGGCGAGCCTGGGGCCGATCGAGCGGGAGATTGGCAAGTACCTCAAGTACGAACGAATCTTTCACCCGCTGCGTTTTCTGCATAGCCTCCCGCTGAGCCATGTTTTTGGGCAGTTCATGGGGCTGTGGGTGCCTCCGCTGCTGGCGGCCGAGGTCCACTTCGAATCGCAGCTGGAGCCATCCCGGCTGATTGCGACGATTCGCAGAGAGCGCATCTCGGTGCTAGCCGCGGTGCCGCGCGTTCTCGAGCCGCTGCGTACGCATCTTCTGGCGTCCGATCCGCGGCTCGCAGAGGAGATGGCGGCTGGGCGCGGGGAGCGGGTGTGGAAGCACTGGTGGAGGTTCCGCGGCATTCATCGGGCGTTTGGCTTCAAGTTCTGGGCGATCGTTTGCGGAGGCGCCTCGTTGCCTCAGGAGCTGGAAGAGTTCTGGAACACTTTGGGTTTTGCGCTGATTCAAGGCTATGGACTCACCGAAACAGCGGCGCTGGTGACGTTGAATCATCCGTTCAAGATCGGTCGCGGGACTATTGGGAAACCATTGCCGGGCCGCGAAGTTCGCCTGGGGGAAAACGGCGAAATCCTGGTGCGGGGCGACATGCTGTCGACCTCAAGCTGGCAAGGCGGCCGTTTGCAGCCGAGGCAGGACGAGTGGCTCGCGACCGGCGACTTGGCGGCGCGGGACGCGTCTGGCGAGCTGCGCTTCGTCGGGCGGCAGAGCGACGTTATCGTCAGCGCTTCGGGCATGAACATTCATGCCGCCGACCTCGAAGCCGCTCTGTGCAAACAGCCGGGGGTGCGGAGCTGCGTGGTGGTCGGCTGCCCGGCTTTGGGCGGCACCGAGCCGTTGGCGGTGGTGATCGATTCAGGGGTAAGCCAAAGTCCGGCGGCAAACGGTATCTCGGCGGCGGACGGGGCCCTGGCGGAGGCGGTGCGCGGCGCCAACCGGGAGCTCGCTGAATTTCAGCAGATACGCCGCTGGGTGCGCTGGCCGGAGATGGAGTTTCCCTATACTCCCACCGGCAAACTGCTGCGCCGGCGGGTCGCCGACTGGGCATGCGCAGCGTTGGCGCGTCCGGATGAGGCTGGCCGGGAAGCCGGCGATGGGGACTGGCTTCTCCGTTTGATTGCCTCGGTGAGCGGGGCGAAGGTGACCGAGGCGAGCGATGCTTCCCTGCTCTCCGAGGACCTCCAGCTCGACAGCCTGGGACGGGTACAGCTGCAATCGGCGCTCGAACAGCAGTTGGGCGTGGAGCTGCCGGATGACGCGATGGAGGGCGTCCGGACGCTGGGCGAGCTGCGTGCGCTGGTGAGCTTGCCCGGCCGCAGGAACGTTGAAGAGCGGGTCGAGCGTAGAGTTCCGGCGCCAGAAACGCCGTCCGACCGGGCAACGAAGCCGGATGATCATCGCTATCCGTTCTGGCCATGGACGACTCCGGTTCGCTGGCTGCGGGTGCTCTTCCTTGAGACGGTCATGCGGCCGCTGGTCTGGCTGCTGGCTGCGCCGCAGGTGATCCGCGACAGCAGCGGCCTTCCCGACGGGCCGCTGCTGATCATTGCCAACCACGTGAGCAGTTATGACGCCGCTCTGGTGCTCTATGCGCTACCGCCGAAGCTGCGGCATCGCGTGGCGGTGGCGATGTCGGGCGAGATGCTGCGCGACTTCCGCGAGGGTCGCAGACAGAGTGAATTCCGGTTTAGCGACTTCGGACCGGTTGCTTATTTCTTGATCACGGCGCTGTTCAATGTCTTTCCGCTGCCGCGATCGATGGGCTTTCGGCGGAGCTTTGCCCATGCTGGTCAGGCGATGGATCGGGGCTATTCGGTGCTGATTTTCCCGGAGGGCCACCGTTCGGAGGATGGGCGGCTGCATCCTTTTCGCAGCGGAATCGGCATTTTGGCGGCGGAGTCCAGAGTGCCCATTTTGCCAGTCGCCCTGAGGGGGGTTGGAGAGATAAAGCAAGCCAAGTCAAAATGGTTCCGTTCCGGGAAGTTGATGATCCATGTTGGGAGGATTCAGTCGATCGACGAAGCAGTCGGACCGGCGGTCTTGACTCAATCGCTCGAAGAGGTGATTCGCGGCATGTGAAGACCTGGGGATGGCTCGAGGCTGCCGGATGGTCGTTATTCCCGGCTTGTAGCAATGACGGGCCGGCTTGTTTGTGGCCGCTCAATAACATTCAGCGAACAGGGGTTCAGTGCGCAGGTTCAATGGCCGGCATTGGCTTCAGCGAGATAGATCAAGGCAAGCAGCATAAAAACGTAGCATTGAATGAGCGCTACTCCGAAATGTAGACCCAGGAAGACGACCGGCAGCCCGATGGGAACGAGCGAAAAGAAGACCAGGGTGAGCAGGTCGCTGGCGTACATATTCGCATAGACACGCACGGTGAGTGAAACATTGCGGTTCAGGTGGGAGATGATTTCGACGGGAAGAATGAGCGGAACCGTCCACCAGATGGGGCCTCCCAGACTCTTCAAGTATCCCAGGACGCCTTGCACGCGAACTGCATGGAATTCGCTGTACAGAAACGTCAGCAAGGCCACGGCGAGCGGCACAGAGGGGGTTGCGGTCGGGGTATGGATTCCCGGCAGAAGGCCAGCCAGATTGCAGCATCCGATGAAAAGCAGAATGGTGGTGACAAAAGGAAGATGAGGTTCGAAGCCGCGGCCCATTATGGCTCCTGCCTGGTTCGTCACGAATTCATGCAGCATCTCGGCAAGGTGCTGAGCAGCGGGCGGCCTCTCGATATCGAGCGTCACTCGTACCGCGATGAAGGACAGAAGGAGGAAGGCTGTCACCAGCAACTCGATGGTCAAGGTGGAGCTGATGAGATGGGCGCGGCTCCCGGTGTGGATGCGCAGGGCTGGAGCAGCGCGAGGATAACTCCACCGAAGATCCGATTCAGCAAGTGGCTTAGCCATACAATCAACGCGCCCATCGAAAGACTCTCCTCTGGAGGCTCCTTTGAGTGAACCGTAGAACTCCGCTCCGTTTGTCCGGAATTGTGGCAGGTCGCTTTGTGGAGCGTCAAGGCCAGCGGTCGTGCCCGCGCAGCCGCGAGGGAGCCAAACTTTATGGCCTTAAAGCAGAGCCGCAATGGGCCGCTGGAAGAACCAATTCGCTTTTACTCCACCATTTCAATGGACCCGTCGTCAACGGCTGTTAGGCTTGACTCTGGAGTGCCTTAAACTTAGAGTCGGAGTAGGGTTACTCCAACGCTTTTCTCACCGTCAGGGGCCTTGATGCACTCGCAAAATTATTTCTGGAACTACCTGCCACTGCTGATTCAAGTAATTGTCGTCGTCGGCATGGGGGTGGGCATGGTGACCGGGTCCTGGTTTATCGGGCGGCACCGGAATACGAAGGCCAAACTGGAAGCCTATGAGTGCGGCATCCCCGTGTTAGGCGATGCGCGGGGCCGCTTCTCAGTGCGCTTCTACATGGTCGCGATGCTGTTCATCCTGTTCGATGTGGAAGCGGTTTTCATGCTGCCGTGGGCGGTGATCTACCGCAAGCTGCCTTCGCTCGGCGTCGGCCGGTTCTTCGGCTTCTGGGAGATGATCGTGTATCTCGGCTTCGTCGCGGTTGGCCTGTTTTACATCTGGCACAAGGGCATTCTGGATTGGTCTTCCGACAAGGCGGACCTCTAACTTATGCCGACCTCGACCAAAGACGCTGTGCTCTCCGAACATGCTGCGAATCCGGGAATCTCCGCCTTGCTGGGGTGGAAGCCGGCGGCCATTGTCGACGCGTTGTGGGACCGCAGTGAGTTGACGTTGACGGTGGCCGTCGATGACATTCGCGAAGCAGCGAAGGTGGTGCGGGACGCCGGATTCAACTTCCTTGAAGACGTGACGGCGGTTGACTGGTATCCGACCGAGCCGCGGTTTCAGGTGAGCTACCACATTCTTTCGCATGGCTTGAAGCAGCGGATCCGGTTGCGGGCTTTCGTGTCGAGCGACGATCCGGTGATCGACAGCATCACTCCGATCTGGCCGTCGGCGAACTTCTATGAGCGCGAGGTCTTCGACCTCTTCGGGATACGCTTCGCGGGGCACCCGAACCTGCGCCGCATCATGATGCCGGACGAATGGGAAGGCCATCCCTTACGCAAGGACTATCCGGTGGAGGGTTACCGCTGATGACAGAATTTGTTGCTACCGGCTCGCTGCTCGAACCGCATGTCGTCGAAGGCTCGGGCGACACGACGATGGTCCTCAACATGGGACCGCAGCACCCCTCGACCCACGGCGTCTTGCGGCTGGTGATTGAGATTGACGGCGAGACCGTGCTCAAGGTCGTCCCCGACATCGGCTATCTGCACACTGGCATTGAAAAGACCTGCGAGGCGAAGTTTTACCAGCAGGTCGTGCCGATGACCGACCGCATCGACTATCTCAGCCCGATGTCGAACAATCTCTGCTACTGCCTGGCGGTCGAGAAGCTGCTGGAGATGGAGATTCCGGAGAAGGCGCAGTGGATGCGCGTTCTACTCAATGAGCTAACCCGGTTGAATTCGCACCTGGTTTGGCTGGGCACGCACGCGATGGACATTGGCGCGCTGACCGTCTTCCTCTATACCTTCCGCGAGCGGGAAGAGATTTTGAGGATCTTCGAGCACGTCTCTGGCCAGCGGATGATGACTTCGTATTTCCGGATCGGCGGTTTGGCGCTCGAGCCTCCGTTCGACTTCTTCGACCGCGTCCAGGCGCTGATCAAGATCCTGCCCGAGAAGATTGATGAGTATCAGAACCTGCTCACGGGCAACCCGATCTGGGTGAGCCGGTTGAAGGGTGTCGGACACTTGAGCGCAGCGGATGGCATTGCGCTGGGAGTGACCGGGCCGCCCTTGCGGGCCAGCGGCGTCGATTTCGACTTGCGGCGGGACATGCCGTATTCGAGCTATGAGAAGTTCCAGTTCAAGGTGCCGGTCTCGAACGATTGCGATGTCTGGGCCCGGTATGTGATTCGCCTCGAAGAGATGCGCGAGTCGGTCAAGATCTGTCAGCAGGCGCTCGATGGGATGCCGGAGGGTCCGATCAAGGCGGATTCGCCGAAGGTGGTTCTGCCCGACCGGGAAAAAATGAAGACCCAGATGGAGTCGCTCATCTACCACTTCAAGATCGTGACCGAGGGCTTCCCGGTCCCGGCAGGCGAGGTCTATCAGGCGATCGAATCGCCGCGCGGCGAGATGGGGTATTACGTGGTTTCGGACGGCACCGCGAAGCCGTACCGGGTGCATATGCGGAATCCGTCGTTCGCGACGTTACAGGCCCTGCAGGTGATGTGCGAAGGCCGGCTGCTGGCAGATGTAGTGGCGGTGATCGGCTCGATCGACATCGTGCTCGGGGAGATCGACCGGTGAGCGCCCCGGTTCCATTCCGATTGACAGCTTTGCGCTCCGACGTTCGCACCGAGTTGTGGCGCTCGTTTGCCTCTTTGCTAAGGTCGTATGCCGCTGCAGCCAGCCTCAATGGGGTGGAGCATGGGGTGCTTGACCTGACACCCGGCTCGCTTGAAATCGTCGTGAAGGGCAGCACATTGAGGGTCGAGTACTATCCGACGCTGGGGCGCGGTGTCTGGTCGCTGACGACCAAGGACAAACAGGAACGAGACAAGCAGGAACGCGGCACCTTCGAATTGAATGCCGACGGCACCGTCGCTCTGGATCGGTCCGAGTTCGACATGGACCACGCGGCGATCCATCTGGTTGGATTGCTGACTACGGCGGCCACTCTCGACAGGATTGAGGTACCGGCATGAGTACGACGATAACGATTTTTTCTCCTGAACTCGCGGCCCGCTTCGACAAGCTGGTGACTGCCTATCCGGTGCGGCGTTCGGCGCTGGTGCCGATGCTGCTCTATGCGCAGGACGAGGTCGGATGCCTCTCGGATGCGGTGATCGAAGAGATTGCAGAACGAGTGCAGTTGAGCCCGCTCGAAGTTCGCAACGTGATCAGCTACTATTCGCTGCTTCACCTGAAGCCGCATGGTAAATTCCACGTCCAGGTGTGCACCAACATCAGCTGCATGCTGCGCGGCGGGAATGAATTGCTCGCCCATTGCAGCCAACGGCTAGGCATCGGCCATAAGGAAACCACCCCGGATGGCGTCTTTTCTTTGGAAGAGGTCGAGTGCATCGGGGCCTGCTGCTGGGCGCCAGCGGTGCAGGTGAACTACGACTTCCATGACAACCTGACGCCCGAGGCGATGGACAAGATACTCGACGAGTACCGGGCCAAAGCGCAATCCGCCCCTAAGGCAGACAGCAACGGAAAGGGAGTTTGAACAATGCCCGAACTGGTCTCCCATCCCGATGAAGTGAAGGTCATCTCCTACCGTTTCGGCCAGGGCGCGGCCAATCTCGACAAGTATGTCGAGTTGGGCGGATACGAATCGCTCAAGAAGTGCATTGCGCAGGGCCCGGAGTGGGTCATCAACGAGATGAAGGCTTCAGGGTTGCGCGGGCGAGGCGGCGCGGGCTTCCCGACCGGGCTGAAATGGTCGTTCGTGCCTAAGCAAAGCGACCGGGCGAAATATGTTCTGGTCAACGGCGACGAAAGCGAGCCGGGCACCTGCAAAGACCACCTGATCTTCCTGCACGACCCGCACGCGATCATCGAAGGGACGATCATCGCCGGTCTCGCGATCGGCGCCAAGACCGGCTTCATCTACCTGCGCGGCGAATACCGCTACTTGCTTCAAATCATGGAGAAGGCGATTGCCGACGCCTATGCCCAAGGCTATCTTGGCAAGAACATCATGGGCACGGGCTTCGACTTCGACGTCATCTCGCATACCGGCGCGGGCGCGTACGAGGTTGGTGAAGAGTCGGCGCTGATGGAGTCGCTCGAGGGGAAGCGCGGTATTCCCCGGATCAAGCCGCCCTTCCCCGCGGTGGTCGGGATCTATGGCGGCCCGACGGTGATCAACAATGCGGAGACGATTGCGGCGGTGCCGAGCATCTTCCGTATCGGCGCGGCGGAGTATGCGAAGCTCGGCTCGGAGCGTAATGGCGGGACGCGCCTCTTCGGCATCTCGGGCCATGTGGAGCGCCCGGGCGTCTACGAGTTGCCGATGGGTTACAACCTAAAGAAGATGATTTACGAGGTCGCCGGCGGCATTAAGGACGGCAAGAAGCTGAAAGCGGTCGTGCCCGGCGGCTCGTCGACGCCGGTGCTCAAGGCGGATGAGATCGATGTCGGCATGGACTTCGATCAGATGGGCAAGGCGGGGACGATGCTCGGTTCGGCGGGCGTAGTAGTGCTCGATGAGTCGGTGTGCATGGTCGAGTTCGCCTTGCGCACGATCAAGTTCTACCAGCATGAGAGCTGCGGCTGGTGTATTCCCTGCCGCGAAGGCACGGATTGGCTGAAGAAGACGCTGACCCGCTTTCACGCAGGCGGCGGCGTGGCCAAGGACATCGACAACATCAAGTACCTGGCGGAGAACATGCTGGGGCGGACGTTCTGTCCGCTGGGCGATGCGGCGGCGATGCCGACGATCGCTTTCGTGAAGAAGTTCCGCGAGGAGTTTGAGGACCATTTGAATGGCAAGCCTTGCCCGTATGCGAAGGCTGGGGTGGGTGAGCTGGTTGGGGTTTGAGGAGCCCGAGGCTATCAAGCTGGTTGAGGCCGATGGTTTGGTCTTAGAAGCGCAAAAAGGTAGTCACATGCGCTTCAGGCATCCAGACAAAGCCGCGACAGCGAGGACTATGACCAGGATGTGGAGTACACGGTCGTTGAATGGCTAAAGTGAGCGTCCCATTATCAAAAGTAAAACCAAGCCGAAGTGGCAGCGGACTGAGGACAAATTCAAGATGCCCCATGTGAGTTTCACCGTAGACGGATTCTTGCCACAAAACCATTGAGACCGCGAGAACTGGTTCGCAGGCTTGAAGCGGATGGTTGGTATCGCACAGGACAAACAGGAAGCCACCGGCACTTCCGTCATCCGACAAAAGAGGGCCTGCTGATCGTTCCGATGCACGCTGGAAAAGAAATCGGCAGAGGGCTGCTTCACAGTATTCTGAAAAAGGCGGGGTTGGAATGAAGCGCGAATATCTGGTCGTTTACGAAAAGGGCCCCGAGAACTGGAGCGCCTTCTCTCCAGACATCGCCGGCTGCGGTTCGCTGGGTGACTCGATCGAGGAAACCCGCTCGAATATGCGCGAAGCAATCGAACTTTACCTGCACGAATGTATGAAAGCTGGAGAACGCCTTCCCGATGCGGCCGCGACCGGAGTTGATTTTGAAGAGTTCGATCCCGGCCACGAGACGAAGCAATATGTAGTCGAATGGCTGGATGTGACGTTGCCCGAGCGCAATCAAGAATTGGCCGCAGCCAGCTAAGAGGATTCAAGATGCCAGATGTAAGTTTCACAGTCGATGGGAAGAAGCTCACCGCGCCGGCAGGGACGCTGTTGATTGATGCCTGCCGGACGGCGGGGATCGAGATTCCCGCGTTTTGTTATTACCCAGGCCTTTCGCTCCAGGCCGCGTGCCGGATGTGCGTGGTGCGTCTGGAGAAGGTGCCGAAGCTCCAAACCGCGTGCACCACTCCGGTGGCCGAGGGCATGATCGTCTACTCCGAAACCGACGAGATCAAGCAGGCGCGGAAGGCGACGATTGAGCTGCTGTTGGGGAACCATCCCCTCGACTGCCCGGTCTGCGATGCCGGCGGCGAGTGCGAATTGCAGGACATGACGTTTAAGTATGGGGCGGCGGAGTCGTTCTATACCGAGGTCAAGCAGCACCGCGAAGAACAGCAGTGGTCGCCAGTAGTCTTCTTCGATCGGCCGCGCTGCATTCTCTGCTACCGCTGCGTCCGCGTTTGCGGCGAAGGCATGGATGTCTGGGCGCTGGGTGTGCAGAACCGGGGCGTCACCTCGGTGATCGCTCCCAATGGCGGCGACCATCTGGAATGTGAAGAATGCGGCATGTGCATCGACATCTGCCCGGTGGGCGCCCTGACCTCGGGCACCTATCGCTACAAGACGCGGCCGTGGGAGATGAACCACGTGGCCACCGTCTGCACCCACTGCGGCGATGGCTGCAAGACGACCCTCGGCGTGCGCCGGGCGGATGAAGGCATGGAGATTGTCCGCGGCGACAACCGCGACAAGAGTGGGATCAACGGCGACTTCCTGTGCATCAAGGGGCGCTACGCCTTCGATTTTGCCAACCACAAAGACCGCTTGACGAAGCCGCTGGTTCGTCAGCCGGATGGCAAGTTTGCCGAGGTCAGCTGGGAGTCGGCGCTCGATTACGCGGGCAAGAAACTGCGCGAGGTGCGCGACACTCGCGGCGGTCAAGCAATCGGCGTCATCGGTTCGAACCGGACGACGAATGAAGAGAATTACCTGCTGCAGAAGTTCGCGCGGACGGTGCTCGGCACCAACAACATCGATCACCACCGGACGGCCGACTACGCGGGCTTTGCCAAGGCTCTGGGCACGAATGCCGGACTGGCGGCTTCGCTGGCCGATGTCGGAAAGGCGCCGGCGATCCTGGTGATCGGCAACGATCCGACAGAACAGCACCCGATGCTGGCGTGGAGTTTGCGCGAGAATGTTCGCCATAACCGCGCCCGGATTTATCTCGTCAACCACGAAGAGATCAAGCTACGCAGGCAGGCGAAGGGATTCCTCGAAGTACCGGCCGATGGCTATGCGGCGGCGATCAACTTTCTGGGTGGCGATGACGGCGCGATTGCAGAAGACGACTCGGCGAAGGCCTTCCGCGAGGGTCTGCGCGGCGAGAAAGAGCTGCTGATCGTCTTTGGCTCGGAGTTCCGCGGACGGGACATTGAGGCATTGGTCAAGTTCGGCCTTGGCTTGCCCAACGTGAAGTTTGCGTGTCTCGGCGACTACGTCAACTCGCGTGGCGCGGCAGACATGGGGCTGCTGCCGGACTTTCTGCCCGGCTATGTTCCGGTCGAGGCGGGCGGCCCGTTTACCGAGGAGTACAGGAGTTCTGGATCGGGACTTTTAGCGGCTCCGGGCATGGACCTGGTTGAGATGTTCGATGCCGCTGGTCGCGGAGAACTGGCGGCCCTCTATGTTGTCGGGTCGAATCCGGTTTCTCGGTACGGGGTGGATGCGGCGGCGCTCAAGAACACTTTTCTGATCGTGCAGGACATGTTCCTGACCGAGACGGCGTTGTTGGCCGACGTGGTCTTGCCGGTCGCGAACCTCTATGAAAAATCCGGCACGGTGACCAACACCTATGGCGACCTGCAGTTGGTGAAGAAGGCGGCGGACCGGGCGGGTGTGCGCACCGACTTTGAGTTGATCGTCCGGCTGGCGGACCGGGCGGGAGTCAATCCGCGGTCCCTGGTTCCTTTTGGGAGCGGGGTTCGCGCCGATATGGGTCAATCGCGCGGAGCACAGTCGGGCGAGGCCGATCGGCATTCTGTCTGGCTGGCGGCGAACCATCTTGAACCGAAGCTGAGCCCCTTTGATCCATTCGCCATCCTCGATGAGATTCAACGGCTGGTGCCGGCTTATGCGACCTCCCGGTTGGAGCTGCTGGCGGGCAATGCGACCCATTCTGACGCGCCTCTGGTCCAGATTGAGAATGCGGGTGCGAGCGCCACGGAACGCCGGGATCTCGTTCTGCCTTCACGCGATACACTATTCACGTCGGGGACGCTTGGACGCTACAGCAACATGTTAGGCGCGGTGGTGGAATCGCATACCAGGCCTCAGGTTGCCGAGGCGGCTGACTAACGCTGGCAAGGATCTGGGCCCTCGGACGGGATCCACGGACTCTAAGCCTTTTGAGAGAAGGTCCCTGGGCCTGCTTTGTAACCGGCGAAAAGCGCAGTATCAAGACCGTTTGAGAACTTGAACACTTTTGGGAAGGCCGAGTGAATATTCTTCTATTTGTGGTCCTGAGCATTCTGAAGGTGTTAGTCGTGCTGGTCATCCTGCTGACAGCGGTGGCCTATACGGTGCTGCTCGAACGGAAGGTGGTCGGCCGCATCCAGAACCGGTGGGGACCCAGCCGGGTAGGGCCATTCGGCCTGCTGCAGCCACTCGCTGACGGCGCCAAGTTATTTCTCAAAGAAGATCTAATGCCTACTGGCGTCTACCGGCCGCTTTACCTTGCCGCGCCGGTCATCGCACTGGCCTGCGCCCTGCTTTCGATTTCGGTCGTGCCATTCGGAGCAAGCACCCTGTTCAAGGGAGTGGACCTCTTCCAAATCGCCGATGTGAACATTGGGCTGCTGGTGATCCTGGGCGTGACCTCGATTGGCGTGTACGGCATCGCGCTGTCTGGTTGGGCTTCGAACAACAAGTATTCGCTGCTCGGTGCACTGAGGGCGAGCGCGCAGTTAATCAGCTACGAACTGGCTTTAGGGCTGTCGCTAGTTGGCGTCGTCTTGCGCACCGGATCGCTGCGGCTGCGCGATATCGTCGATGTGCAGGCGACCCACGGACTTCTTTCCTGGAATGTCTTTGGCGGCTTTCAGTTCGTGGCCTTCTTCATCTATCTGATGGCGGCCTATGCCGAGACTAACCGTTCGCCCTTCGATCTGCCGGAGGCGGAGAGCGAGTTGACTGCGGGGTATCACACCGAATACAGCTCGATGAAGTTCGCCATGTTCTTCATGGCCGAGTACGCCAACATGATCACCGTCGGCTGCGTGGCGACGCTGCTCTTCTTTGGTGGCTGGACGAGCCCGTTTGGCAACCTGCTGCCCGCAATCGGGGGGCCGGTCGTCGCGGCCATCGTGCCGGTCTTCTGGTTTGTCTTCAAGGTGGTTTGCTTCCTTTTTCTCTACATCTGGGTCCGGGGTACGCTGCCTCGCTTCCGCTACGACCAGTTGATGGGCTTCGGCTGGAAGTTCTTGATGCCTCTCGCGATCCTCAACATTGTGGCCACTAGTCTCTGGCTGGCGCTGCGCGGTAGTTAGGACAGCGTTTTGATTTACAATCGCCTTTCGGGTTCGATTCCTGAAGGACTTACGCAGACCCACTTAGCAGCACGGACGAGTTGACACAAGCATGTATCTAGTCTTGTTCTTCATCTTCGGCGGACTCTGCGTGGCAGGCGCTCTCAACCTGCTTCTGCAGCGCCACCCCATCAATAGCGCGCTCTCGCTGATCGTGGTGATGAGTTCGCTGGCGGTGTTGTACCTATTGTTAGGCGCCGAGTTTTTGGCTGCCGCTCAGGTGATCGTCTACTCCGGCGCGATCATGGTGTTGTTCACCTTCGTGATCATGCTTCTGAACGCCGGAAAGGAAGAGCGCACCCATGGCAGCAAGGCGGCATATATCGTCGGCATCCCCGGGGTCGCGGTCCTGGTCTGCTTGCTATCGTTTGTCTTTCTCTCGCAGCGCGGCCATCTGAGCAACGCGCGGCTCGGTGATTATCTGGTAACCACCTCGGACCTGAGCACGGTGCTGTTTCGCGATCTCCTGCTCCCTTTTGAAGTCACCTCGGTGCTCATCCTGGTCGCAATCCTGGGCGCGGTCGCCCTGGCGCGGAGGGAAAACTAGCATGGCGGTGCCGATTGCCTACTACCTGGTGCTGAGTGCGATCCTGTTCTCGATCGGGGTTGGCGCATTCCTGATCAAGCGCAACATCATCACCGTCTTCATGTCGATCGAGTTAATGCTGAATGCGGTCAATCTGACCTTCGTTGCCTTTGCCCATCAATGGCATCAGGTGAGCGGACAGATTTTTGTCTTCTTTGTTATGGTGGTGGCTGCCGCGGAAGCGGCGGTCGGTTTGGCCATCATCATCGCCGTCTTCCGCACGCGGAACACCTTGAATGTCGACTCGGTCGACCTGATGAAACTATGACCGGCGTCCCCTCAATGCATCTGTGGTTGATTCCCATCCTCCCTTTCGTGGGATTTTTGCTGAACGGCCTGCTCGGCCGGAAGCTGCCCAATCCTATTATTTCGATCATCGCCCTGCTGGCGACCGGAACACCTTTTGTGCTGGTCTTGAATATCGCCGCGCATTTCTCGAGCCTCTCACTTCCCTATGTGGAGCGTCTCGGTCCGTGGATCCAGGCAGGCGCGTTTCGCGCCGATTTCGCCTTCTCGCTCGACCAGTTGACGTTGATCATGTTGCTGGTGGTGACTGGGGTCGGGTTCCTGATCCATATCTATTCGATCGGCTACATGGCGCACGAAGAGGGTTTCTGGCGCTTTTTCGCGTATCTGAACCTGTTCATGTTCTTCATGCTGATGCTGGTACTGGCGGAGAATTTCTTGCTTGTATTCGTCGGCTGGGAGGGCGTTGGACTCGCGTCGTATCTGCTGATCGGCTTCTACTTCACGCGTAACTCGGCGGCTAATGCCGGGAAGAAAGCCTTCGTCGTCAACCGGATCGGTGATTTCGGATTCCTGTTGGCGATGTTTCTGGTCATCGCCCATTTCGGAACGTTGAGCTTCCATGAAGTCTTCAGCCAGATCGCCCAGCATCCGGAGTTGCATGGCGGCTTCCTTACCGCGATTGCACTCTGTTTGGTCCTGGGAGCGACGGGTAAGTCGGCGCAAATTCCCCTCTACATATGGCTGCCGGACGCGATGGAAGGCCCGACCCCGGTCTCGGCTTTGATCCACGCCGCGACCATGGTCACCGCCGGTATTTATATGACGGTTCGCTGTCATGCAATCTTCGACCGGTCGCCGCTGGCGCTTTCGGTGGTCGCCATCATTGGCGCGGCAACCGCCCTCTTTGCCGCAACCGTTGGCATTGTTCAGACGGACATCAAGCGGGTGCTGGCCTACTCGACCATCTCGCAACTGGGATACATGTTCATGGCTTGCGGAGTAGCGGCCTATTCGGCAGCCATCTTCCACTTGCTGACCCATGCCTTCTTCAAAGCACTGCTCTTCCTCGCTGCAGGATCGGTCATTCATGCGCTGAATGGCGAACAGGACATGCGCGAGATGGGCGGTCTCAAAAGCAAGATTCCAATCACCTTCTGGACGATGACCGCTGGTGTGGTCGCCATCTCCGGGATCCCGCCCTTTGCCGGATTCGTGAGCAAGGATGAGATCCTTTACCGGACTTTCTCTTCTCCGGGTCTGGGGCCGATCCTCTGGTTCGTTGGGCTCTTCACCGCCTTCCTGACCTCGTTCTACATGTTCCGGCTGTGGTATCTGACCTTCTTCGGCGAGCGCCGCACCAGCCATCAAGGTGCGCATACCCCGGAGCCAGGTCACGGGGCAGACCCTCTCCATAGTGGGCATGGGGTGCACGAAAGCGGCGGTCTGATGTTGTTCCCGCTAGCGGTGCTCGCGATTCTGTCGGTAAGTGGCGGATGGGTGGGCTGGCCAGATGCGCTAGGCGGGGGAAACTGGTTCGGTCACTTCCTGGATCCGGTCATCAGCGCGCAACATTTGTCGTTCGAGCAAGTTACGGTGGCCCTGAACAACGGCTCCTCAGCTGCCGCTTCGAGCACGCCTGAAGGCAACAAGCCGCTCGAACTCGCACTGGCAGCGGTGTCTACCGTGGTCGCGCTCTTTGGCTGGTTTTTGGCTTATGTCTTTTACATCCGCAAGCCGGAGCTGCCGGGCAAACTAGCGAAGCAATTTAGTGCCGTCTATGGTTTGGTCGAGCACAAGTACTGGGTGGATGAGATCTATGCGGCGCTGGTGGTTCGGCCGCTCAATGTTTTTGCACGCATCGGGCTTTGGTGGACTGTCGATCGTGGACTGGTCGATGGAGCTGGGTACGCTGCCGCTGGCAGTGCGGTTGGGCTAGGCGCGATCGCACGCAGGATTCATTCAGGGAATATCCGTTCGTATGCGGGCTGGCTCGCGGGCGGCGCAGCAGCCATCCTGCTGCTGATGTATTTCGGCTTTGGTTCGCACATGTTCGTGTGGTTTGCCGCTTCCAAGTGAGACGCAACCGCTAGTGAGAGTCTGGTAGAGAGAGTCTGGGAAACGCTTTGAACTTGAACGATTCAATCTTGACGTGGATCACGCTCTTACCCGCCGCGGGCGCGGTGGTAGTGGCCCTTTTGCCGCGACGCGGACAGGTGATTCAGTGGTTCACGCTGTTGGTGATGCTGGCGACACTTGGCTTGGCGCTGCATTTGCCTGCTCACTTTGTTCCCGGCCAGGGTGGTTTTCAGTTTGAAGTCAACCGGGCATGGATCGCGAGCCCGAACATTCATTACCACCTCGGGGTGGACGGCATATCGGTGTGGCTGGTCGTGCTGACTGCGTTTCTCGGACCCTTGGCGGTCTTCGCGTCCTGGAAAGCAATTGCGACCCGCACCAAAGAGTTCTACTTCCTCTTGCTGCTGCAGTGGACGGCGATGATCGGCGTCTTCGTCTCGCTTGACCTCTTCCTCTATTACGGATTCTGGGAGCTGTCGCTGGTGCCGATGGCTATCGCGATTGCCATGTTCGGCCGCGACCGCGGACCCCAAGCAGCGCTGAAGTTCTTCGTCTACACCTTCCTGCCGTCGGCGCTCTTCCTGGTGGCCATCTTATGGCTCTATGCGAAGACCGGGAGCTTCGACTTCGTCGTCCTGCAGCAGGCGTTGGCGAGTGGAAACTTGGGCGCGACTCCGCAGGCGCTCACCTGGGTAGCGTTGGCCTTCCTGGTCGCGTTTGCGGTCAAGGTGCCGGTGTTCCCGCTGCACGGCTGGCTGGGCGATGTCATCTCGGAGGCGCCCACGGGCATGGCGATGGTGGTGGCCGGCAAGCTGGGGCTTTACTCCATCCTGCGTTTCAACCTGGGCCTTTTTCCCGCCCAGGCCAAGCAGTTCGCGCCGTGGATGATTGCGCTGGCGGTGATTGGCTTGCTCTACGGAGCGTTGGTCGCGCTGGTGCAGAAGGACCTCAAGCGCCTGGCGGCTTATTCGACGATGAGCGGCCTTAGCTTTTGCACGTTGGGAATTTTCAGCTTCGCAATCGCCGGGATTGATGGATCAATCTACCAGATTCTCAGCCATGAGATCAGCGGCAGTGCACTCCTGGTGCTGCTGGGAATTCTGTATGAGCGTTTCGGCACCTACGACATTGCCTCCTATGGCGGCCTGGCGGCGAAGATGCCGCGGTATGCGACCTTGTTCGTCGTCACCTCCCTGTCGCTGATAGGCTGGCCAATTTTGAATGGATTTGTGGGTGAATTTCTGGTCCTGAGCAGCAGCTATGGAGTGCATGCAGGGTGGGGCGCTGCCGCGACGATCGGCGTGATCCTGAGCGCGGCTTATATGTTGTGGATGGTGCAGCGGGTCTTTTACGGCCCGACCTCCTCGCTGGTCGCCGGCAAAGGGTCGCCCGATCTGCTCTTCCGCGAAGCCATCGCCCTGTGGCCGGTCGCGGTCCTGATGTTCATCATGGGAGTGGCCTCGCCAGCCTGGATCCGGCTGATCGATCCTACGGTGACGGCATTGGTCGGCACGATCGAGCGCGCTCCTTCGCCAAGCTCTTTCCCGCGCACGGTGGCGGCCCAGACGATACCGGGAGGAGAGAAGCGATGAACCAGACTGAGAGTTTCCTTCGCATCCTGCCCGAGGTCATTCTGACGGTGACCGGCGTTGTGGTGATGATGATTGAGGCGGTCCTGCCGCGCGCCAGCAGCCGGAAGCCGCTCGGCTGGATGGCGATTCTAGGGGTACTGGCCGCGCTTTATGCCAGTCTGCGCCAGGCTTTGCTGGTTCCGGGGACTGCCTATAGCGGCTTGATCCAAACCGACGCCTTTAGTGTTTTCTTTCATGTGTTGATTTGCGGCATCGTTCTGGTGACTCTGCTGGTGGCGCTCGACAGCCTGCAAGGCGCAGTCGACAATCAGGGCGAGTTTTTCGCCTTAGTAGCCTTCGGCGCAGTCGGCATGCTGTTAATGACCACCGCCTCGGAGCTGCTGCTGGTCTTTATCGGCTTGGAGATCTCCTCGATCTCCACTTACATCATGGCCGGGCTGAGAAAGCGCGCGGCGAAGGGCCCGGAAGCTGCGATCAAATACTTCCTGCTGGGGTCGTTCGCGACGGCGTTCTTTCTTTACGGAGTCGCGCTCATCTTCGGCGCAACCGGCACCACCAACATCGCTTCACTTGCTTCCCTGCTGCCGCAGAGCCAGACGCCGGTCTTTGCCTTAGTCGGGTTGGCCATGATCCTGATCGGCATCGGCTTCAAGGTATCGGCGGCGCCGTTTCAGGTCTGGACACCGGACGTCTATGAAGGCGCTCCTCCAGCGACGGTGGGGTTGATGTCGACGGCACCGAAGGCGGCTGCTTTCGCCTTCCTGCTGCGCATCCTCTATGGAGCGTTCCCGGCCTATCACGTCCATTGGGTACCGCTGATCTGGATCATGGCGGCGCTCTCGATGACTGTCGGCAACCTAGGAGCGCTTCGGCAGCAAAATGTGAAGCGGATGCTGGCCTATTCCTCGATCGCCCACGCCGGTTATCTGCTGGTCGCCTTCGCAGCGCTCTCTGCGGATGGAGTAGCGGCGGCCAGCTTCTATGCTGCCTCCTATGCAGCGATGAATGTAGGAGTTTTTGCAGTCATCAGCCATGTCGGCGGGCGTGAAGAAAAGATCGTGACGGTGGGCGATTACCGAGGCCTCGCCTACCGCTCTCCACTGCTTGGCGGCATGCTGGCGTTCTTCCTGATCTCGCTGATCGGGATTCCGTTTACGGGCGGATTTTTTGGCAAGTTCTATGTCTTCTCCGCAGCCCTGCATTCGGGTCTGGTCTGGCTGGCGATTTTAGGGCTTTTCAATAGCGGGATTGCCGCTTTCTATTACCTGCGGCTGCTGACTTCAGCTTACTCGAAGCCGAGCGAGACGCAGCCGATGGAGTCGATCGCCCGGGTCACCCCCGCTCTGCTAGTGGCCCTTCTGCTGACCGTCGTCGCCACGCTCATTCTGGGAATCGTGCCGAATCAGGTGCTGGGAAGCGCCAAAGCCGGGGCGATCACCTTCTATCCGGATGCGTCCAATGCCAATGCAATAGCGGTCAAGCACTGAGATATCCAGATCATGGAGCGTTGCTGGTGACCACCTCGGTCACGATGTCGTAACTTTCTACCACCAGCTCTAAGCTGGGTCACGCAACGTGTAGTGTCGAGATGCTGTGTGATTCGGGACTGGCTTGCTTAATTCGGCGAGGCAACGATGTTCCACTTGCTCGATCAGGACGATCAAACAGAGTATCTACCGGTGAGAGGCCAGGCGAGCAACAAACCCTTTCAACCCAACCCATCGACTGATCTCAGCTCTGAGATTTTACGGCCTTGGTCTCGTGATTGCAGCGATGCTAGTAGTACCATCGCGAGTCGTTAGCCGTATGCTTGTTGCGTTTTGGGTGATTACCTTCTATCCGGATGCATCGAACGCAAGTGCATTGGCGGCCCTTAGTCGAATCGATACGTGCGAGCGGACATGACACCGATGAAGCGTCGGTGTGGGAGCTCGAGCGCAGTTGTATTGCGCCACTCCGTTTGCTAGTTTGGCGTACATGCCGCCGCCTGTGCCCGAACAACTCAGCAGGACCATTGAAACTCTCTACCGCACGGAATCGGGGCGGGTTCTAGCGACGCTCGTGCGCCTGCTTGGAGACCTGGATCTGGCCGAAGAGTCGATGCATGAGGCGTTCGCTGCGGCTCTGGAGTCGTGGACGCTGGCTGGCATTCCGGAAAACCCGCGCCCCTGGCTGATTTCAACAGCACGCTTCAAGGCAATCGACGCTATTCGCCGGCGTGTGCGTCTCGATGAAGCACAGAGGGATCTTGTTGCCCATATGGAATCTCGTGCCAACGCCGCTTCCACCGGGTATGAAGAAATTGGCGATGAAGAGATTGAGGACGATCGTCTCCGATTAATATTTACCTGCTGCCATCCCGCTCTGCCTCCGGAAGGACAGGTTGCGCTCACTCTTCGCGAAGTTTGCGGCCTGACGACGGAAGAAATTGCCCGGGCATTTCTGTTGACGCCGGCAGCGCTTGCCCAACGCATCGTGCGCGCCAAGGCGAAGATTCGAGAGACGCCGATTCCCTACGAGGTCCCGGCGCCGCAGGAGTTGCCGGAGCGGCTGGATGCGGTGCTTCAGGTCATCTATCTGGTCTTTAACGAGGGTTACTCGGCTGCGTCGGGAGCGGAGGTCACGCGAGCGGAGCTCACCGGCGAAGCGATTCGATTGGGACGGCTGCTCGCTGAACTCAAGCCGGAGGCATCAAAGCCGGAAACCCCGGAAATCATGGGACTGCTTGCGCTGATGTTGCTCCAGGAATCGCGTCGGGCGGCAAGGACCTCTCCAACCGGAGAATTGATTTTGCTGGAAAATCAAGACCGCTCGCTCTGGAACCGGGAGCAGATCGAGGAGGGAGTCTCCCTGGTGGAGAAAGCCCTGAAGTCCCGCCGCTTCGGCTCCTACACACTGCAGGCTGCGATTGCGGCCGTCCATGCGGAGGCGGAGTCGGTCGCTGCGACTGACTGGCGGCAGATTGTTGCGCTTTACAACCAATTGGCGCGAATTCAGCCTTCGCCGGTCGTCCATCTGAATCGGGCCGTAGCCATTGCCATGCGCGATGGTCCAGAGGCTGGTCTGACGCATATCGATGCGGTCCTGGAGCATGGCGAATTGGCAAATTATTACCTGGCACATTCGGCCCGTGCGGAGATGTACCGCCGGCTGGGCAGGACCGCCGAAGCCCGGTCGTCCTATGAGAAAGCTCTCGCGCTGACCCAACAGGAACCGGAGCGGAAATTCCTGCAGGTGCGGCTTCTGCAGTTGAAATAAAAAACGAGCAGATTGAAAAAAGATAAGAGTGGCTGTCGATTTTCCGTCTTCCCCACGACTATAGGACAAAGGAAGGATGAACCCCTGAGTGAACAGGAACGAGTCATCGGAAACCAGCCATAGGAAGCCAAAAGGAGAGTTCATGCCACAGTATCTAGTTGCCGTTTACCACCCCGACGACTTCGATCCGTCGCTCGTAACCGAAGAAATGATCGAGGAGATCCATGCGCTTAACCGCGAATTGATCGCTGCCGGCGCGAGGAAGTTCGCCTGCGGCATTTCGCCGGTCGCCAACGCCAAGTCGCTGCGGGTAAAGCCCGATGGCAAGGTGCTCGTCACCGACGGGCCGTACACCGAGACCAAGGAACACATGGGCGGTTTCTGGATTCTGGAAGCCGCGGATCTGGACGGGGCGATGTCATGGGCGATGAAGGGGGCCGTTGCCTGCCGGGCGTCGGGCGAGGTGCGCGAGCTTCTTTTTTATCCAGATCCGCGGGGAGCGACGGAATAGCGTCACCCGCCGCGGGCTTAGAACGATGCGATCGTCTTGATCATGGATGGAGCACCGACGGACGTCGTGCCATCCGTGGGGAACCCCGAAACGACCCAGCGCGAGCAACACCGCTGGCCAACCGAAAGGAAAAGGAGAAGAACAGTGAAATACCTCTGTTTTGGCTACTACGACAAAGACAAATTCGATGGTATGACGGAGAGCGAGCGAAACGCCATGTTCGATGCATGTTTTGACTATGACGATCATCTTCGCGCCAACGGGAACTGGGCCGGTGGAGAAGCGCTTCAGGGACCGGAGACCGCCCTGACTCTGTATTGGAAGAACGGCAAGGTGGCAACGACCGATGGTCCCTATGCCGAGACCAAAGAACAACTCGGCGGCCTTCTCGTGCTTGAGGCACGGGACATGAATCATGCTGTCCAGCTGATGGCGCAGCATCCGGCGATGACCTATGGCAACATCTTCGAGATTCGGCCAACCGGGGACATGAACGAAATCATAAAGGCTAGCGAGCAGCGAAGGAGACAGGTCGTCGCATCCTGAAAATGGTTCTAGATTTGCCACGGACGGAATTGACAAGCGCTGGCACGCGGACAAATCGCGGGTCAGCGCTGTAGTGATTTTCCCGGATTGCGAAGTGTCCACTGTTGCCGATAGCCTGATGCGCTCTTCGAACCTCGCCGGGAGTGGTTCGGAGACAATGGCGGCCGACGGGCCCATTGCGATCAAACGATTTGGCGTTGGGTGCGGTGGTCCATAGAACCGTGCCTAGTCATCCCTTGCTAACAGCTTAGGTTTCTGAGCGCTGCGAGTTTAATGGCCAGTTATACGGACAAAATGGTGGATGTTATGGGCCATTCCACTGTAAATCGCAAGCTACTTCGCCTGACTCGTCGGCACAGAAGATGCGGGCGCCATAGCCGTAAACCCTTGGCATCTTTGGCCGAGCCTCAAGCAGATACTTCCGTTGTTGACGACAAGAGATCATGTAAACATACTTGTCCTCTTCGACGTAATTCCCGGAGATTCGAATCCAATCGTCCTTGGTGAAGGGCGGCCCAGAGTAGTACCTATCCAGGCTTTGTCCGGCGCAGATGCTCTTTGCGGCGCCCCTGTCAGCGCTCGCCAGTTGCAAGGCTTTCTTCAAGGAAGCAAAGCGGACAGCGGCAATGCTCTCGTTGCGCGCCACTCGACGCTTGACCAGCGGCTTGGTGATCGCAAGAAGCGCTGGTCCTACGGCTAGACAAAGCCCGAACACGATCCACAAAGCGCCTTTTGCCGCGCCACTCAATAGCGGCCATCTCCGCGCTGCGAGGAAGGCTGCCCTGCTGCCGATCAGCGCTGCACCTGCGGCAGCCGCCGTTCCGATCATGACAACGATGAGAGCATACGACTGTGCGATGCCGTCCGACCAAGGCCACAGAATGACACTGCTCAGCATTCCCGCAAAGGACCCGCCCGCGGTAGCGGCAACGACTGCCGACCACCCTTCCCCTCCCAGCAACAAAACTGAGGCTGCGGAGAGGAAGGCAACCGGCGCGAGCAGAATCCATCGGGGAAAATCAAGGCTCGGCTCGATCCTTGCCGGCCACCAGCAGACCCCCGATCCAACAAATGCCAGGAGGAGCAAGATCCGCGTACGTGTCATCTCGGCCTCACGCCCCAGCTTCCTGCAAACGACAGGGATTATTCCAAGCTCGTTAGCGCAGAGCGTTTTGCTCGATGGCGCTGGGCACCCACGACGTGTTGCCTTCTCCGATCGCTTCGAAGGTGAGATCGTTGGCCGCGCTCTCGGTCTCCTGCTTCCACAGCTCGAAGAGGCGTCCGTAGCTAAGATTCATGAACTCGCTCCGGTGAACTCCCAGGGCTGCTGCGGTGCGGTCGATCCAATCCTCGGGACCTTCGAGTTCGGCGTAGAGGCCGATGGGCGTCTCATCGAGAACACAGTGACCGGTAGCGTCGGACCACTCCGTGCGCCATTTCTCGTAAGTAAATGCGGGCATAAACCCCAGCGACGCAAAGATCTTGGCCACCATATCGCCGTCCCCGACGGTGGTCTCGGTCTCGACGCGCTGCTTATAGGGCCCGGTGTCGCCTTGGACGGGCAGGGCCTTGTGGGTCAGGACCCACTTGTCGCCATATTGCCGGATGCGCAGAATCTGGCGCTCGTTGCGAAGCCGGCGGTCTGGAGTGTCGTAAAGCACGTTGCGCTCGAAGGTTCGAGGGGTCTGGCGCTCGAAACCGGCATGCTGGAGATTTCTTTCCAGATTCATGACGTCGCGGATGCGGAATTTAACTTCCGTTTCTATCGCTCTCATACCTCGAGTACCCTCATGCCCCGAGTACGAGTATATGACAGCAATACTGCCTCCCGTTACGCTCACCTCGGAGCATTTCCGCTATTCGCGCGACTTGCCTCGATGAGAAAGAAGCGACCGAATCGACCCTTGTCTCGTGCAAGAATGCTCTACCGAACGGTAATTCAGAGTGCACTACTCCGGATCGATGACAATCTGCAACGACTTAGTAGCTGACTTGCTCGCGTCCGCGGGGTCCTCGACTTTGATGTGCACCGTTGAAGAGCCGGCCGGCCCGCGAGGCGTTCCCGAGATTTGCCCAGAAGGGCTGATTTCCAAGCCTTCTGGCAATCCGGAGACGGCGCTCCAATTGGCTTTGGGAATAGGTGGATCGACGGTAAGTGGCGGGGTTTCCGGATAAGGCTCTCCTACTTTGCCGCTCGGCAAGGAAGCGGTGACGATGGTTGTCGCTGCACGGTCGCGATCCGAAGGAGGACCAGGAGGAGGGCCTCCGCCGGGGGGAAGGCCGCCGGGGGGCAGCGATGAAGGCTTCGGACTGGTGGTGTCGCTTCCGAGTTTGTCATCGAGCTGATTGAAGAGGTTATCCAGCAGGCGTTCGGAGAAGCCGAAGGCCAGGGCGAGACCCATGACGAGCGGTTTGTGCGGGTCGTCCCATGCCTGCTCGAAGATCTTGCCCAGGATCTGGAATTTGACGGCTACCGAGCAGAATAAAATCCCGGCCCAACCGGCAAGGGCTCCCGTCACGGGACTAAGGAAGACGGTTGTCCAAGATGCTCCGTAGTCGCTCGGGGTATCGGTCCGGTGGAGCGCGCGAGAGAGACGGCTGAGCAATCCGCCGAGTGCGCCGATCAGGAAAAGAGTTCCGTGACCATCACCGATGGTAAGGATCAGGATGAGAAACAATCCGCAACTGACCAGCCAGCCTGCCTTATTCTGCCAGCTGAGCAGCGACGCGTAAGAGGTATCCTCACGGTCGTAGTAGGCGCTGAGCAGCTCGCGCAGCAAGGCCCGGCGACGGCCTGGATCGGCGGTTTTCCCGGTTGCCAGAATCAACTCCGCCTTGACCAGATCGAGCAGGTGGCTGCAGGAGTCTTCACCGGCGAGCTGGCCGACAAGAAATTCAAGCTTGGCAGCAACCCGGTCGTCCGGCAACCAGGTCACCAGTTGCACCATCGCTTGATGGACCCGCTGCCAGCCCGCCAGCTCGTCGCCGCGGGACCAGAGCGCGAAGTCGCCGAAGGAACATTGCCGAGGATCGAAGTCCTTGATGAACTTGTCGCCCACCGAATCCTTGATTGCGGCGATGACGGCGGAGGGTGCGCCGGCCGCCTGGTCCGCATCGATAAGGAGATTGTCGATCTCTGCCTTGAGCAGCTTCCGTGCCCGGAGAGCAATCCGGTTCCATCGCACTGCGGCCATCCCGAGCCAATACAGCAGGCAAGCTATCAAGGCGAAGAGACTCTGCCCGAAGTTCGGAGGGAGATGCTCAAAGAATATGGGTCTGGCGCTGGTTGCGAGCGGGATGAACTGTGGACTGAGCCGGGAATCGCTGACGACGACCAGCAGTCCGTGGGCTGCAAGGAGTCCGCCGGAGGGAGGACTGACCAGCAGGCTGACCGATTCGTGCGAACCGATCTCGGCCGGCGTCGGCCGCTGCACATCGAAGCCGTCGCTTGCGGAGATGCGCTGAATGGCGAGCTTTGCGGAGCTGTTGTTAGTCAACGTGACGGTTTGCGGGGCATCCCCCGAGGAGGAATTCGAGGGGAACGACAAGGATCCGGGATGAACCGAGATTTCGGGGAGATACGCTTGTCCGGTTAAAACAAGCTTGACCGGCTCGGACTCACCCTTGTCGCCCTCGCCGGGCGCATAGTTATATTTCAGCGTCGCCTGCTGTACCTCTCCCGCCGTCCGGGGCGCTCTTGGAGCAAATACTACCCATACCTCGCAGCTGAAGCCGGGCGAGTAGCTCTGGCCGCAACCGTTCCTTTCGATTCGGAAGGCTGAGGAGTCGTCGATCCACACATTGATCTGGAGGTCGTTCTTGCCCGAGTTAGTGAAGAGGATGGGGAGCGGGACAGTGGTAGTGCCAACGTCATGAGCACGGAAGTCGACCGTCGTTGAGGGTGGCTGAACGGTGATCGACGAATTCTCGGCGTGAGCCATCCCTACCAGTACCGCCAAAAGGAGCAAGCTAAGGGGACAAGCCTGCCGTGAAAGCCTGGCATCGAGGAGCAGAAATTTAACTCTCCGGAAGAATCGACGAGCAGTAGAAGCCAGTGATCGGCGAAAGGTCTGCATTGGAGAGGTATCTTCCACCAATGCGAGCCTAGACGCAACACTTTTATGGGGTTGGAAGCGGCGGGGTTTACGGATGGCGGGAGCTCAGAGGCGAGACATAGGCGGCCGGACTATTGGTGTAATGCTGATATGACTCTATGTCGATTTCGTCGGTGAGCGGCTCTGATGGCAGCCTTGCGGCATCGACCTTGAAGATCCACATCCCTCGAGACCCCTGCGTAACGATGTGTCTGGCGATTTGCTCGGTACTGGCTGGCTGCGCAAGATGAATAGCAATCACCTCGTCATTCACGGAGCCAAGGATGCTGCCCGCAAAACCACCGACATTCGGATCGATGGCAGCCCTCATCCAGATGGTTAGCATGATCCCTAGCCCGGTCATGCTCTGACTCAATACTTGGGGAAGGTCGTTGTATTCGTGGGTCAGCCATTCTCTCTGTCGCGGGGCCAGGTCGCCCGCCATAATGACTAGTCCTTTGGCATCCTCTTTCACGGAATAACCAGTACCATCGATTGCTCTGGAGAGAGCGTCAGCCGCGGTGACCTGGTTGAGGTTGTAGGCATGCGGGATGGCCGAAATGGCCTCGGGATGTGTTCCGAGGACGACCCCGATGGGAATGCGAGTTTGTCGACCGACGGCTCGGATCAGATCGATGGCGGTTGCATCCTTGCAACGAAAAGTCACTCGAGCATCTGGGTTCGCTACGAGGCGCGGTTCATTCTCGGGCTGCGGCAGACAGCCCGGCATCTGGAGATTCTGGCCGGATGCCGGTGCGGCGAGAATCCCTACAAAAGCGACAAGTCCGACCAATCGGGTCACGGTGTCTCCTGAGGACTTGACGCCGAAAGAGAAGCCAAAGTCCGCTACAAACAATCTCGTGTAATGGACGAAACTAAGCGATCGAAGGAGACCAGCAGAAAGGCCGCCCTCAGTGGCGGCCTTCCTGTCGACTTAGAGACGAAGCAACTCGTTAGTTGTCGCGCCTGTGGAGGGTGGGCTGATCGTCCCCTTGACCGTCAGTGGTGCTGGTGGTCGAAGCCGAGTTGGGGTTGTTGCCCTGGGTGCTTGGATCTCCGACGGTGGTGCTGGCGCGGCGGAGCGTGGGCTTCGCTCCATTCGATTTATCGTTCAGGCGGCGCTTGTTCTCGATGCGGGCGAGCCTTGCCTTGACGTCATCGAACTCGGAGGTCGTCACCACGTATTCGTCGCGGGGAGGCAGAATCCGGGCGATCTCCTGCTGGGAATGCTCAATCCGGTCGGGCGTCTGGGGGTGGGACGAGAAGGCGCGGGCGACCGCTCCGGGCTTCCGTTTCTCGAGGTTCTGGATCTTTTCAAAGAAGGTCACGAATGCCTGGGGATCGTAGCCGGTGCGGTACATGTATTGGACGCCGAGGTAGTCCGCCTGCGCCTCAAACTCACGCGAGAACTGGAGGAAGGTCAGGGGAATCGCGAGTCCAGACGCCTCGTAGATGCCGTATCCGGCCCAGCCGGGGATAAGGATCATGGAGGCCATGCTGCCGATCTGGGCATAGTTAGCGCGGGTCTGTTCCCGCGCAGCATGGTGGGCGCAGACGTGGGCAGTTTCATGGGCCATCACGCCCGCCAATTCAGCCTCTTCGTCGGCTGCGAGGATCAATCCCGAATTCACGTAGAAAAAGCCCCCGGGAAGGGCCATGGCGTTGACTTCGTCGGAGTCAATGACCTTGATCGTGAAGGGGACCTTGCAGTCGGAATTCTTCACGATGTTTTGGCCGATGCGGTTGACGTATTCGGTGATGACCGGGTCGGTGATGAACTTGGTGCTCTTCTCGATCTCCATCGAGTAGCTCTTGCCCATCTTGATTTCGCTCTCGGTGGAGTACCAGTTGCCCATGCCGCGAGCGCCGATGTCGCGATTGCCAACCGCGCTGACGTCATCGACACTGCCCGGCTTTACGCCCGGCATTTTGCCATCCGTGGGAGGAGCCGGCGGTGCGGTGCCGGGGGCGGCACTCGGGGTCACGGTCGGAGGAGGCAGGGGTCCAGTGGAGTCCGGGGTCGCCGACGTGTTGCCGCCGGCGGACGGCGCAGGGGCCGGTTGAGACGGAGTCTGGCTGGGCGTTGGTTGGGACGGAGGTGATTGGACCGGCGCCTGGGTCACAGCAGGAGGATTCGTCGTTGTTGGGGTCCCCGTCGACTGGGCCCAGCCTGACAACGGAGCAAGAACCAAGCTGGCCGAAAGCGCCAGTTGGAGCGAGTACCGATCCTTTGCCGACAGTTGAAACATAGACCACCTCATCCACAACCCAAAAGGAGCAGAGACGCACTTCACCCTGCTACTACTTTGACGTTAGTATGCGCCTTTTGGATGAAGGCTTCTTTCGAAATTCTCGTGGAACGAAAATAGTTTTCGCGCGCCGGAAACGGCAGCCCTAGCGAGCCCACTATTGGAATAGATCGATGACGGGCATGGCACCCTGTTATCCTTCCATCAAGAATTTGTCAAGCCATCAAGAAGAATCTGCTTAGCCATCAAGAATCTGTCAAGTACGCTGCAGTCGTAGCAGAAAACCGAACACCAATACCATCCTGAGAAACCGGGGACTACTCCGATGCGCGGTACCTGTCTCTTCGCACTGCTTGGAATCCTTCTATGCGGCGGCGCCTCTGCCGTCGCCTCCTCGCATTTGACTTGCGTGAATTCCTACAACGTGCCCAATACCACGCCGGTTGCCTTCAATTTCGACGTGCAAGTTCAAAGCTCTAACTCGGGCGGTAGCGGGGGAGGCGCAGCCAAGGCGGTCTCCAGCCTCGTAGTGGTTCTGCCTTTGAACTCCACCTATGCGGCGCTCTATCACCTTGCTTCGAACAGCCTGCACAGCTCGTCGTGCGTCTTGACCGAGAATCCGAACTCCTCGACCAGCATCGAGATAACGATGAAGGATGTGACCTTCCCTGAGCTCAAAATGCTGAGCGGGGCGTATTTCACCAACGATGTCGCGGGACCGCTCATTCAGCTCACGATTGCCTACGCTTCAATCTCCACACAATTCGACTAGAAGCAAAACGGTTTTCAGTCTTGCGAAGTACGGGGAATACGTCCACTTGTGGACACATAGCTAGCGGGCCCGGACGGATTCTCGCCGGGGTACTCCGCTTGAAATTCGTAAGCAATTTTGAATCCTTCACTTAGCAATACCCACCTTTGGCCACTCTCGTGCTCCACTTTCCTGGAGTATGGAGAAATCATGAACGACCTGATCCATCATCTGCGGTTCGCCATTCGCCAGCTACGCCGCAACCTCGGATTTTCGCTGACGGCCATCTTGACCCTCGCGATCGGCATTGGCGCCACCACCGCCATCTTCTCTATCTTCTATGCGGTCCTGCTCCGTCCGCTTCCCTTCCCCGAACCGGAACGGCTGGCCAAGGTCAGCGTCCTGGCCTTCCCGGCCAACTCCGAACCGCAAGCCGTCGGCGCGCCCGATGATGTCTCCTATCCCGATTTCTTTGACTGGCGTACACAGAGCCATAGCTTTGAGGCGCTGGCCTCCTATCACGAGTTGAATGCGCCGGCGAGTCCCAACGGCTCCGCCCGCATGGTTTCCGGGCTCGCGGTTTCGTCCGACTTCTTCCAGGTGCTGGGCATACATCCTGAGATCGGCCGCGAATTCACTCGAGAGGAAGAGAAGGCTGGGAACCGGAGCGTCATCCTCAGCCACGAATTCTGGACGTCGGACTTCAACGCCGCACCAGACATCGTGGGCCACTCGGTGAGGATCTATGATGAACCGTACACCGTGATCGGGGTGATGCCGAAGGCCTTCAGCTTCCCCATCGAATCCCCCTCGCCAAGCTTTTGGATGACCCCGGCGCGGGATGCGGAGGGTGACGGCCCGTCGACAACGCAACGTGGATGGATGCAGCTCTCGGTGATCGGCCGGCTTAGACGCGGGGTAAGCCTGGACCAGGCGCAAGCCGAGATGACCGCCATTCAAGCGGGTTTGGCGGAGCAGTATCCAACCGACGACCTGAACAATCGCGCCGCCCAAGTGGTTTCTGAGGCGGAGACTGTGGCAGGCGATGCCCGTCCCGCGATGCGGATCCTGTTTGCCGCAGTCTCGGCCCTACTGCTGATTGCGTGCGCCAACGTGGCCGGCCTCTTGCTCGCCCGCGGCTCTGCACGCCAGCCGGAACTTGCGGTGCGGGCGGCGCTTGGCGCCAGCCAGAGCGAGATTGCCTTGCAATTGCTCACGGAATCGCTCTTGCTCGCTCTGCTTGGCGGGGCCGCGGGAACAGCGCTCGCCATCCTCATGCTGAAAGGGCTGCTGCATTTCATCCCTACCGGAGTTCCTCGCGTCGGCGACGCTTCGATCGATGGCATCGTGCTGGCCTTTGCGCTCGGGGTGTCGCTGCTCACCGGCGTTCTCTTTGGCCTGCTCCCCGCCCGGCGTCTCTCTCGCCTCGATCCAGCGCTCGCGCTGCGCGATGGAACTCGCACCTCAACCAGCGGGCGCAAGCAACATCGGCTGCACTCCGGGCTGGTAGTGGTTGAGACTGCGCTCGGGCTGGTGCTGTTGGTGGGTGCCGGGTTGCTGATCCGCAGCTTCCTTCACATCCTCTCCGTCGATCCGGGTTTCCGTCCCGATAATGTCTTGACCTTCCGGGTCGGCTTGTCCCCGAAGCGTTATAAACAAGACGCGGATTCCCTCAACTTCTACCGGCAGCTGTTGACGAAATTGCAGGCGCTGCCGGGGGTCGAGTCGACGACGGCCGGCTTTCCGCTCCCGCTCAGCGGCAGCAACATCAACATCAGCTTCGATATCGAGGGGCGCCCCCATGCGCCAGGAGACTCGCCGGACGCACAGGTAAGCATCGTCGAGCCGTCCTTCTTCCACACTCTCGGCATTCCAATCCTGAAGGGGCGCTCGTTCTCTGACGCCGAAGACCAGCCCAAGGGCAGGCCGGTGGTGATCGTGAACCAGGCATTTGCGCGCAAGTTCTTTCCCGGCGAGGAGGCCCTAGGCAAACGAATCCAGCCGGGGTTGACCGGCGACGACGGGAAGAAACCAATGCGGGAGATCATCGCCATCACGGCGGACGTGAAGCGCTCCGGCTTGACCGACGAGGTGCGACCGGAATATTACGTTCCCTATGCGCCCGCGAACATCACTACACCCTACTTCGCTCTTCGCGTAAAAGGTAGGCCGATGGACTTCGTGAACTCAGCGCGGCTCGCAGTGGCGTCGCTTGACAAGGACGCCCCTATCTATCGAATTCACGCCTTCGACGAGTTGCTCGCGCTCAATACCGCGCAGTCCTGCTTTCAAACAATGCTCTTGGCTGCCTTCGCGGCGATCGCGCTGCTGCTCGCCGGGATCGGTCTCTATGCCGTGCTTTCCTATATGGTGGTGCAGCGAACTCACGAACTGGGTTTGCGCATGGCGCTCGGGGCGCAGCGCCAGAATGTGGTGAAGTTGATCCTGAACCGCGGCATGGTGCTGGCACTGCTTGGCGTCGGAGTCGGCTTAATCGTGTCCGCCGGACTAACGCGTTTTCTGAAGAGCCTGCTCTATGAGGTGAAGCCGCTCGATGCAGTCACCCTCTTTGTCGTGGTAGCCGTGCTCTTGCTGGTATCGGCAACCGCAAGCCTTATTCCCGCGATTCGGGCGGCAAACCTTGATCCGATGGAGACGCTACGAGACCAGTGACGACCCAAAGGGTTCCATTTATGCACTGTTGGTTTGAGTGGGGATCGCTAAATTCAGGAGAGCAAACAGCCGCCGTTCAAGGCCAGATTTGAGGAACCCAGCCCTACCTAAGCCACCGAGAAGGATGTTTTCGGGTATCTACAGCATCACCTCTTCCCGTTGGACTCGTTGCCGTTTGACCAGGAGCCAATGCGGTATTCGCGCACATAGCCGGTGGATTCGGTCGAGACAGTCACCTGGAGGTTGCCGCTGGCGTCGCAGGTGTAATCTTCCTTGACCATAAACCCCTGTGGAGCGGCAAAACGCTCTACCGTCTGAGCGGCAAGGTCCGTCTCCCGCTGCAGATGACGATCGAAGGGGAAGAGGATCTCATCCCACTTGGTAATTTCGCCGGTCGGCTGGCCTTCGGGATCCAGGTGGGTGCATTCCAGGTAGCGGAAGTGGCCGATATTGTGGGCGGGCTGATAAGCGCGCATGCGGTGCAACGGGGGCTCGCCGGGAGACGGCAGTTTGGCGCCGCGCGGGAAGATGAGGTCGAAGGTTATATTGCGGCCGTCGTCGGACTCGCGCCACAGGCCAAAGTTTTCAGTGAACTGCTCGTTCAACCGCTCCGCCTGGGTGCTGGCGCGGATGGCCAGGCCGACGGCGCTGGCGGAGCGCATGTAGGCGGAGCGCTTGACCCGGCGGCCGAAGGTTTCTTTCAAGACGCGGGCGACCGGTGGAAGCTCCGATCCGCCTCCGGTCACATAGAGGGTGTCGAGCGGGTATTGCGGCTGGCTCTCGAGCAGATCCTCGACTACCTTGCGGGTAGATTCAATCAAAGGGCGGCAACGTTCGTAATAAACATCGACAGGAACCGTCACCTCTGGCCAGCCGGGACGAGCCCGTTCGAGATCGATGGTGAGCTTGCGGGTGTTGGGATTCAGCGACTCCTTCTTCTCGCGGCATTCTTCGAGAAGCTGATGCAGCTCAAACGAAGTGAGTGAGCTTGCGGGAGTTCCGGAGAGTTCGAGTGCCAGATTGGCGAGGATGGTGTCGAAGTCTTCCCCGCCAAGATTCGGTATTCCATCCGACGCGATGACGGTGTGTTCCGTCTCGCCGACGGCAACGAGTGAGATGTCGAAGGTGCCGCCGCCAAGGTCGTAGACGGCAAGCCCGCTGTTTCCCCGGCCCTTACGCTCGCCGCTGTTGCGATGAGCGAATTCGAGCGCGGCCGCGGTGGGCTCATTCAGCAGGCCGAGCACTTCGAATCCGGCGATGCGGGCTGCCTCTTCGGTCAGGAAGCGCTGGTTGCTGTTGGCGTTGGCAGGAACTCCGAGCATGGCTTCGAGGACATCGTCCGGCGGAACGCCGAGGTTGGAGCGCTCGCGCAGTTCTCGATGTAGTGCGGCCATGGTCTCTTCCAGCAGCAGCTTCAGCGGCAGGTGCTGCCCATCTATTTCAATCTGAGTATGAGGTCCGGCACTGCGGAGCGAACGCTTCAGCGAGCGAAGGACACTCCACTCCGGTTCATTCTGGCGGGCAACGGCTTCCCAGCCATAGAGCCGCATCTCGCCTTGAACGGCGACCGTAGGAGGAAACCAGTCACGAACTTCGCCATCCGGCGTTTCGAAATTGACTAAGGGGAAGTTGCCGCGATCGGAAGCCGCCACCACAATGCGGGTGGTTCCGAAGTCGATACCTATTTTCATGTCACTTCTAGTTTAGCGTGGGTCACTAAGCCCTGCCCCGTTTGCCATTCGACCCGAAGCCGCACGACAGCCAGCATTGGAGATTGGCATGCGCCAGCATCGCGGACCGTGCAGGCTGACGCGCCGTGAACTCTGCACTCAGCTTCTTCCGCAAGACCTATGCATGAACACGTCGGTGTGAAGGCTTCCCTCCGAATCCCAAGCCCGAAACAACAGTTGCAATTGAATTGGTTTCGGGAGATCTAAATCAAATTTCTGGAGTAATCTTAACCCGGTAACTTTAATTAGAGTGGCATAGAGTGCGCATGCCACCTTGCGCTACGTTGCACTTATGTTGTCGCTGCCTTCTGTCACAGTTTCCCCCTAAACAGCCTAGCCACCGGACCATCGCCTCTCCAGGAGGACAGGAGGAATTGTGAACACCTGCCTTTCATGCACTCGAAGAGGTGCTCTCCTTGCTGGACAACTCCGTCTGCACCTCTTGCCGGTTTTGTGCGTCTTTTTGCTTGCGCCTGGGATTCGCGGCTCCGCCGCGGCCGGCACCGCGACGACGTTGGCGGTTACCTCGGGCGGAAGCGCGACAACCACGGTAGCTGCTGGCAGCGCGATCACCTTGACCGCCAAGGTCACTTCCGGAGCAATGGCGCTGACTACGGGTCAGGTGAACTTCTGCGACGCCAGCGTCCCCTATTGCACGGACATCCATTCGCTGGGAACGGCACAACTGACGAGCGCCGGAACGGCAATAATGAGGCTCATTCCCGGGATCGGCAGCCATAGCTACAAGGTGGTTTTTTCGGGAACGATTGCTTATTCGACGAGCTCCTCAGCTGCATCTTCGCTGGCGGTGACCTTTGCAGGACCATATACCTCGGCCACAACGTTCACATCGAGCGGCAATCCAGGTGGCTACACCCTGACCGCCTCCGTGGTCGGTTCCCCCCGGAGCGCCACGGTTGCGCCGACCGGGGTGATTTCGTTCCTCAACACCACCAGCAACAACCAGGTGGTCACGACCGCAACGCTGACACCAAGTGCACAGCCGTTGAGCTACAGCATGCCCGATCCCGGAGTCTACATTCTCAATCCCTCCGCGATGGTTACCGGGGACTTCAACGAAGACGGGAAGCCGGATCTTCTTCTGAGCGGCATTGATTCTAATTTTCAATCGAGTGGTTTCGCTATGGCGCTGGGGAACGGGGACGGGACATTCACCCACTCTACCGTCGCGAACATCACCGAGAACGAGACTGTTATGGCGGTGGGCGATTTCAATCAGGACGGACACCTGGATGTGGCTGCCCTGGGATCGTCGGGACTCACCATACTGCTGGGCAACGGCGACGGGACATTTAACAATAACGCGATTGTGGTCACGCCATCGGTCCCGGAGTATGCGCTCTGGGTTGCGGGAGATTTCAGTGGCGACGGCATCCTCGATCTGGCTTACACGAATATCCCGCTCCCGGGGGTGACGGTTTTGCTGGGCAACGGGGACGGAACGTTCGCCGCCCCCATCACGGGAACAACCGCTCCTGCCGATGGCGCCCTTGTGACTGGAGACTTCAATGGAGACGGCAAACTCGATCTTGCTTTGAGCAGTCCCGCAAATGGTACGATCACAGTTCTACTCGGCCAGGGGAACGGAACGTTTGTCGCCGCCGCTCCGGTCAGTCTCGTTAATGCCGATCCGATCGTGACCGGTGACTTCAATGGGGACGGGAAGCTGGATCTGGCTGCGGCTAGCTCAGATCAGACCCTTACACTTTAAATTGTGACAGTGTTTCTCGGCAATGGCGATGGGACTTTTACTCCATTACCGGCGACGATTCCCAGTAACACTGGAGGACGCCCGATTGCGGTCGGAGACTTCAACGGCGACGGCAAAGCCGACCTGGTTCTCTCGAACGATGATACTGAAGGCCAATACGACCTTGCCACTGAAACAGTTCTGCTCGGCAAGGGGACGGAACCTTTTCCGTCGGCTCGGTTTCCGGCCTTGTCCCCGCGAGAGTGAATTTACTCGCAATAGCCGACTTCAACGGAGACGGCCTTTCCGATATTGCTGTTAGTAGTGACTATGATGCAGAAGGGCCGGATGTTTTAATTGGGCAACTGTTTCCCGCTACGGCTACGGCCAGCAACGTTTCCGTGGCAGGCACGGGAACACAGCAGGTCACGGCGAGCTATCTGGGCGATAGCACCTACGGCGCGAGCGCCTCCAGCGCTGCAGCCCTGTACGGGACGCCGAGTGCGGCGATCACCTTTGTGGTTCCAAACCATACCTATGGCGACCCGCCATTTACCGTCTCAGCGACCTCGACCTCAACAGGGGCGTTCACCTATTCGGTGCTAAGCGGGCCGGCAACCCTAACGGGTTCGACCGTCACTATTACGGGGGCCGGCATGGTTGTGATGCAGGCTTCGCAGGCCGCAGCGGAGGGCTACGCGGCCGCCACGCAGAGGGCGTCGCTGACCGTAGCCTCCGCCCCGCTTACCGTCATTGCCAACAATCTGGCGCGCGTCTTTGGAGCGTCCAATCCTACCTTCACCGGATCCGTGACCGGCGCGGTCAATGGGGATACGTTCACTGAAACCTTCTCCACCACCGCGACGATCAGCAGCATTGTGGGAAGCTATCCTATCGTGCCGTCGGTCACCGGCGCCAATCTCGCCGACTACACGGTAAACTCCACAAATGGCACTCTCGCCGTGTCGCAGGCGGGAACCGCAACGACCTTCGCGCTTTCGAATGGCAACACGAGCCTGACCGCTACAGTGGCCTCGTTGACCAGCGGGATCCCCACTGGAACCGTCGCCTTCTACGAAGGCCAGATGGAAGTCGGCAGCGGCACCCTCGCGAATGGAACCGCGTCTTATACCGCGAGCGCCTTGCCCTCGGGCGATGTGGTGGTGAGCGCCCAATACAGTGGCGACGCAAATTTCACCCAATCGGCATCGCCTCCCATTCTGGTGTTGTCGGTGGTTCCCGCGAACACATCGGTGACCGTAGCGAACGCCGGCAGCGTGGTGGACCAGGTGAACCTCACTCCGGCCCCTGGCTATACGGGCACAGTACAGCTCTCGTGCAGCGGCCTGCCGCAGAACTCGTCCTGCGACTTCCAACCGGCCTCGGTTGCCTTCACCGGTAGCACCAGCTCGAGCAGTGCTTCGTTGACCATTCAGACAGGAGTCAGCAGCAGCGCGGCGGTGCAACATCCGCATTCGGACGGCCGGGAAGGTCCAGCCGGCACACTGGCAGCGGTCTTCTGGGCACCTGGTCTTTTCCTGGCAACTTTCGTGCGGCGCAGGCGCAGCGTCCGCACTCGTGCCGGTAAGCTTCTTGTGCTGGCCTTCCTGCTTTGCGGCATGGGCGCGGCGTTGGGCGGATGCGGCGGCGGGTCCTCCTCCACCAATCCCGCTCCTACGATGCAAACTCCCGCCGGGACCTATACGGTTCAGCTAGTGACTTCAGGACCAGGCGGCTTTTCACAGACCGCGAGCCTGAATCTCACCGTTCAGTAAGCACGGTCAGCAGCCCGCTAGTGCTTCCTTACCGAAACAAGCGGCAACTGGGTTGGACAAAGCCGCCCTACAGCCAGCATTGGAGATTGGCATGCACCAGCATCGCGGCCACGGCGCAGGAGGCGACTCGGGATTCGGGCAAGTCGGCGCGGCTGGTAAGAATGATCGGCACCTTGGCTCCGAGAACGATGCCGGCCAGATTGGCTCCTCCTAGATATTCAAGCTGCTTGGCTAACATGTTGCCGGACTCCAGATCAGGGACGAGCAGAATATCGGCTTCTCCGGCAACCGGGGATTTCAGGTGCTTCACCAGCGCGGCTTCTTTGCTGACGGCGGTGTCGAAGGCGAGCGGTCCGTCGAGAATGGCCCCGGTAATCTGGCCGCGGTCGGCCATCTTGCAGAGGGCCGCGGCGTCGAGCGTCGAGACGATCTTAGGATTCACGGTCTCGATGGCCGACATGATCGCTACCTTGGGCGTGGCAATTCCGAGGACGTGCGCCAGGTCGATCGCATTCTGCACGATGTCGATTTTGTCTTCAAGGGTGGGATAGATGTTGATGGCCGCATCAGTAATCAGCAAGGCGCGATCGTAGAGCGGCACTTCAAGGATGAAGACATGGCTGATGCGGCGGGAGCTCCGCAGTCCGCCTTCCTTCTGTAGAACGTAGCGCATGAGGACGTCGGTGTGGAGGCTTCCCTTCATCAACGATTTGGTGACTCCGGTTCGACATAGCTCGGTGCTCTTGATCGCTGCTTCCTGTTCCGTGAGTACGTCGACGATTTCATGAGCATCGAGGTCGAGATGGAGACGATCGGCAATGATCTTGATTTCGCGCCGGGCGCCGATGAGCACGGGATCGATCAGACCGGCGGCAGCGGCCTCAAAGGCGCCGGCGAGGGCGACATCGCTGCATGGCCAGCAAACCGCGACGGGGATAGGCTCGCGCTTCTGGCAATCCTCGATCAGCGCGCTGAAGAGCGCCGGAGAAAGCGATTCGGGACGGTGCGACTTAGATCCGAAAATCGAGCCTGGCAGGAAGGTGTTCATGCTGTCTCCTTGGAACGATGGTGTCAGCATACTCCGCGGGCCGCTGTGATTGCGGTCACAAGAGAATGGATTCGTCGATCAAGTGAAGGCCATCGAGCATTCTGGCGGTAGAATAGGCGCGTAGCAAAATCGAATTCATACCGAGGTTCGATCGCAATGAAGCAGGCTAGCTCTCCCGACCGGCGCAGGTTCTTAAAGACGAGCGGCGCAGTTGCCGCGGGACTCCTTACCCAGAGCGCGATCGCCTCGCCTGCCGCGACAATCGCTCTGCCTGCGCTGCCGGCGAATGCCCGCACCCCGGCCGCCATGCCTACCAGGAACCTGGGGAAGACCGGCTACAAAGTTGGCATCTTCAGCCTGGGCGGCCAGGCATCGCTTGAAAAGCCCAATAACTTCGACGTTGCCTTGCCGATTATCAACCGCGCCCTCGATCTCGGGGTGAACTATCTCGACACCTCGTCCATCTATGGCGGCCCGGAGCGGTGGAGCGAACAGTATGTCGGCCGGGTGATGAAGACCCGCCGGCAAGAGGCCTTCCTTGCGACCAAAACCAAGGAGCGCACCCGCGATGGCTCGCTTCGCATGATCGAGAAGTCTCTCCAACTGCTGAATACCGACCACGTGGATCTTTGGCAGCTTCATGACATTGGGTTGCCTGAGGATGTGGAGGCGATCTTCGCCAAGGGCGGCGCCATGGAAGCGCTTACGGAAATGCAGGACCAAAAAGTGGTCCGGTTTTTGGGAGTTACCGGGCACTATCGTCCTGAGGCGCTGATTGATGCCGTGAATCGTCATCCTTTCGACACCATTTTGATGGCTCTCAATGCGGCCGATTCGCACATTCACAGCTTTACCGATGAGTTGCTGCCGGTGGTCGTCGAGAAGCAGATGGGAATTATCGGCATGAAGGTACCGACGCGAGGAAGATTGCTGGCGGGCTGGACTCCACCGCCGCTTGCACAGCAGCAGCATTCGTGGGAAGGGTCAGCGATCGCGACCCAGACCGGCGTGATGAAGATGAAGGACGCCATGAATTTCACGCTTTCGCACCCGGTCAGTACAGTGATCGTTGGCTGTGACAATATCGCGCAACTGGAAGAAAACGTGGAGATTGCTAGAGATTTCACGCCACTATCCAAGGCACAAATGGCGACGCTGAACGAACTGGCTGGTCCGGTGGCGAAGCAGTCGCTGTTCTTCCGCTTCACCGATCGCAGCAAGGGATGAGGAAAGGTTTTTCTCCTAGATCCAAACCGGTTGTTCATGGGTGACGGCAATCACTGCCTCCATTTTACGGGGGCGCTACATTGTAGGGAATGAAGCTGTAGTCAGGGAGCTTCAACCGTGGCAAGTGACGCAAATAGATCTTGCCAGCGCCGATAGGTAGCGCGGCTAAAAGCAGAGAAGCTCAGGGGGCGAGAGATTTCGCATCCTGGGCTTCTTTGCTTTCGCTTGCCATCTGCGCGGCAGCAATGACCGCTTGCCCGTAGCTGAGGCCGCCGTCTCCTGGACTCACCAGCGTCGGCAGGAAGACCTCGAATCCCTTCAGCAGGAGCGTATTCCTGAGCAGATGCGCAAGCAGCTTGTTGTGCAGGACTCCGCCACTGAGACAGACTTGTTGGATACCGGTGCATTCGCGGGCTTGGATGGCGAGTCCACAGTAGGCGTTCGCCACGCCGCGATGGAAGCGATGGCTCATAACGGCGGGCCGTTCGTTTCTCCGTACGTCAGCGAGCAGCTTACGAAACAATGGCGCTGGGTCGAGCTGCCACGGCTTTGAGGCTTCGTCCGCGGTCCCCCATCTCTGTGAGCCGGGCAAGATGTCGACGGAATACGGGATGCCTGGAGAAGCATCGATGGCGGCGCCCTCGAGTTCCATGGCGCCCTGGGCTTCATAGTCGACCCTGCGCCGGCCGAGAATCAACGCTGCTGCTGCATCGAAGAGGCGTCCGCAGCTGGAGGTCAGCGGGCTTTGAAGGCGGCGCGCGATCATGCGCTCGAGGAGCCGCGCTTCCTGCAGCTTGATACCGAGCAGGTCGAGCGTTGCCGGCTCGAAGACCTGCTCGCCGCTAGCAGCGAGCAGGTGACTGAAGGCCATACGCCACGGCTCGCGGATGGCCGCCTCCGAGCCGGGCATCGCGACGTACTTCAGATGGCCGAAGCGTTCGTAGCTCAAGTAAGAAGCGATCAGCACTTCCCCGCCCCAGATATGACCATCCGCGCCATAGCCGGTGCCGTCGAGGGCAATGCCGATGACGCTGCCGGAGAGGTTGTGTTCAGCCATGCAGGCCGCGATATGGGCATGGTGATGCTGGACGCCGATACGGGGCAGGCTCTGGCGGTGCGCCCATTGCGTCGACAAATAGCCGGGATGCAAGTCGTGGACGATGGTCGCCGGTTCAATTTCAAAGGTGCGCTTGAGATGGTCCAGGGCCTGCTCGAAAAACTCCAATCCACTGGGACTTTCGAGGTCGCCGAGGTGCTGGCTTAGATATGCTTCTCTGCCTAAAGCGAGACAGAAGGTGTTCTTCAAATGGCCGCCAACCGCAAGCAAAGGCGGTGCGTTGAATGGCAGAGGGATGGGCAGCGGAACGAATCCGCGCGCGCGCCGAAGAAGCTGTGGCGACTCTTCGACCAGTTGGACCACGGAGTCGTCGCAGCGCTGCAGAATTTCTCGATCGTGCATCAGAAAAGCATCGGCGATCAAACCCAGACGGGTGACGGCTTCAAGATTGTCGATGGCGATCGGTTCGTCGCTGAGGTTCGCGCTGGTCATCACCAGTGCTTCGATCATGCCGCTGGCAAAAAACAGATGATGGAGCGGCGTGTAGGGAAGAAAGACGCCGAGCCACGGAAGTCTGGGAGCGATTGAAGGGGCCAAGCGTACAGGGTTGCGGGTTTTCAGCAGAACGATAGGTCGTTCGACTCGGAGGAGCAGGTCCCTCTCCGCTTCGCCGAGCACAGCATATCTCTCCGCGTCAGAGACATTCTTAAGCATAACGGCGAAGGGCTTGCCGTGGCGGCGTTTGCGCTCGCGCAGCAATCGTACTGCCTCCTCGTTGGTCGCATCGACAGCAAGATGGAAGCCGCCAATTCCTTTGATGGCGACAATCTGGCCGTCTTTCAGGCGTTGAATGGTCTCGGCAATCGGGTCTCCCGTGGCAATCGCCGTCCCGTCTGGAGTGGTGAGCCAGAGGCGCGGCCCGCAGTTCCAGCAGGCATTCGGCTGCGCGTGAAAGCGGCGGTTGGATGGGTCATCGTATTCAGCCCGGCATTGCACGCACATCAGGTAGTTCGCCATCGAAGTCTGGGGACGGTCGTAGGGGATGCGACGGGTGATGGTGAAGCGCGGCCCGCAGTTGGTGCAGTTCGTGAACGGATATCCATACCGGCGATCGGCGGGATTGAAGATCTCGCGGAAGCAGTCGTCGCAGGTAGCGGCATCTGCAGGGATTTGCGTGGCCACCCGGCCGCGGACATCGCTCAACGTGATGCGGAAGTTCTGGTCGCCGATCAGCGCCATTTCTGATGCGGCAATGGCGGAGATATGCGCGAGTGGAGGCGCCTCCATGGGCAGCCGACGCAGAAATGCTTCAATTGCGGAGACCGGGCCTTCCACCTCGATGGTGACGCCACTTGAGTCGTTGAAGACGCTGCCGGTGAGGTGTTCCTCTAGTGCGAGCCGATAGATGTAGGGCCGAAACCCGACTCCCTGGACGACGCCATTCACCAGGATCCGGCGTCGAACCTTAGCCGGATTCGCCTCTGGTAGAGAGACCGACTCCAGTTCTGCCGAGTTTCGCTGCGCGTGGGTCATGGCGCCTCCCCTTCAGAGTAGACGCGAAGCTCTCCGCGTGACGAGCACTGTCACCAACTCCTGGGCGCCGGTCCGCATCGGGAGTGATGGCCATCACCGACGTGTCCTCGTTTCTCGAAGTACAAAGGAGCTGTCCAATCTTCGGACAAACGCCGCAGCGCCGGAGGAACCTTGCCAGTCTACCCAATGCCCCCGCTTCCGTCGGATGACAAACGCTGGAAGATCGTCAACGGGACGATGCGCCGCCACGGCTACGAGCGCAATGCTCTGATCGAGACCCTGCATACCGTCCAGTCTTCCTTCGGGTGCCTGGATGACAACGCAATCCGGTTTGTGGCCCGGGCGCTGCATGTGCCTTTAAGCCAGGCCTTTGGGGTGGCGACTTTTTACAACCACTTCAGCATGAAGCCGCCGGGCAAGCATACCTGCACCATTTGTATTGGAACTGCCTGCTATATCAAAGGCGCCGACCGGCTGCTGGCCGCGGCGGAAAAGCTGTTGCAAATCAAGCCCGGCAAAACAACGCAGGACGGCAATGTTTCCTTAATGACGGCCCGGTGCGTAGGCGCCTGCGGCCGCGCCCCAGTGATGCTTGTGGATGAAGAACTTGTAGGACTTGTGGAACCTGTGCGGATGCTGGAGCAGCTGGAAAGTTGGACTTCCCATGACTAGCGAAGAACTGTTGCAGATCGCCGAGACAGTCAATGCCGAGCATGGGAAGTTCGACCATGAGGTGAATGTATGTGTCGCATTGGGTTGCCTTTCGCAGCATAGCGATCAACTCAAAGATGCCTTGACCAAGGAAGCGGCCGCGTCGGGCAAGCGCTGCCGGGTTCGCCAGACGGGTTGCATGGGGCTCTGCGCGGCTGGTCCGCTGGTGCTGGTCGAGCCGTCTGAGACCCTCTATGGCGGCGTACGCGCCGAAGACGCCAAGGAGTTAATCGACAGCCTCGGGGAGCAGCCGGTCGAGCGGCTCGCCGTTCACCGGGAGAACTACTTCGAACGGCAACAACACATCGTGCTCGAAAACTCCGGGTACATCGATCCGGAAAAAATCGACGAGTACATCGGCCGCGACGGATATCGGGCGCTCGTGAAGGTGCTGACGGAGATGACGCCGGCGGTGGTGATCGAGCAAATCTCAGCGAGCGGACTGCGCGGCCGCGGAGGCGGAGGCTATCCGACCGGCCTGAAATGGAGCACGGTCGCCAAATCTACCGGCGCCCAGAAGTATGTGATCTGCAATGCCGACGAGGGCGATCCCGGAGCGTTCATGGACCGGAGCGTGCTCGAGAGCGACCCGCAGCGGGTCATCGAAGGCATGGCGATTGCCGCCTATGCAGTTGGAGCCACCAAGGGATACATTTACGTCCGAGCAGAGTATCCGCTTGCCGTCAGCCGCCTGACGGTGTCGCTTCGCGAGGCCCGGCGGCGCGGCTTTCTGGGGACAAATATCTGCGGCACGGCGTTTGCCTTCGACATCGAAATCCGTCTCGGCGCGGGCGCGTTTGTATGCGGTGAGGAGACGGCGCTCATCGCCTCGATCGAAGGACTGCGCGGCCAGCCGCGGCCGCGGCCGCCCTATCCCGCCATGTCGGGACTGTTCGGCTCGCCCACGCTGATCAACAACGTCGAGACCTTCGCCAATGTGCCGCCGATCCTTCGCAACGGCGCTGACTGGTACTCGAGCATAGGCGCTGACAAGAGCAAGGGGACCAAGGTCTTCGCCTTAACCGGCAGGATCGCCAACACCGGACTGATCGAGGTGCCAATGGGCATGACCCTGCGCGAGATCGTCTTCGACATCGGCGGCGGCGTCCCCAACGGAGGCAAGTTCAAGGCGGTGCAAACTGGCGGCCCTTCCGGCGGCTGCATTCCCGAGGAGCACCTCGACCTGCCGGTGACCTACGATGCGCTGATCGGCGTGGGTTCGATGATGGGATCGGGCGGCATGATCGTGATGGACGACACCTCCTGCATGGTCAACGTGGCGAGGTTCTTCGTGGAGTTCTGCATGACCGAGTCTTGCGGCAAGTGCATCCCCTGCCGGGCGGGCACGGTGCAGATGTTCCAGCTCCTCACCAAAATCTGCGATGGGGTCGCCACCCACGCCGACCTCGATCTGCTGGTCGACTTGTGCGACGTGATCAAGAACACCAGCCTATGCGGACTGGGCATGACTGCGCCGAATCCGGTGCTGAGCACGCTGCGCTACTTCAAACACGAATACCTGGAGCACATCGAGCAGAAGCATTGCCGCGCCGGGGTGTGCGCTTGCGGCAGCAGAGTGATGGCCGGGGAAGAGGTGACTGCATGACCGTAGCCGCGGATGTCAAGACACTCGTCATCGATGGAAAGCACGTGAGCGCCGGCGGCGATCAGACGGTGCTTGAGGTGGCGCGCGAGAACAATATCTTCATCCCGACGCTCTGCCACCTCGACGGCCTCTCCGACGTAGGCGCATGCCGGTTGTGCCTGGTCGAAGTGAAGAACTCGAATAAGTTGACACCGGCCTGCATGCTCCGCGTGGAAGAAGGCATGGAGGTCACGACCACCTCCGAACGGCTGCGCCACTACCGGCAGACCATCCTTGAGCTGTTGTTTGCCGAACGCAACCACGTCTGTTCGGTCTGCGTCGCCAATGGAAACTGCGAGCTCCAATCTCTCGCGCAATCGCAGGGTCTGACCCATGTGCGGCTTCCCTATCGCAATCCGAAGCTCGACGTCGACGCCTCGCATGAGCGGTTCGTCGCCGACCATAACCGGTGCATTCTTTGCACCCGCTGCGTGCGCGTCTGCGCCGAGGTGGAAGGCGCGCACGTTTGGGATGTGATGGGTCGAGGCGTCGATTCGATGGTCATCACCGACCTGCATCAACCCTGGGGAGAGTCAAGCTGCACCCGCTGCGGCAAGTGCGTGCAAGTCTGCCCGACCGGCGCGCTATCCGACAAAGGCAAGCTGGGCTGGGACCATCCCAAGCATCCCGAGTTCCTGACCTATCTCAACATGATGCGCGAGGCACAATGAGCAAAACCAAGTTGGCGACAGTATGGCTGGACGGCTGCTCCGGGTGCCACATGTCCTTTCTGGATATGGACGAGCGGCTGCTCGACCTTAGCAGTCAATTCGATCTCGTATTCAGCCCTTTGGTCGACTTCAAGGTCTATCCCGATTCGGTGGACGTCGCGCTCGTCGAAGGTGCGATCAGCAGCGTCGAGGACGAACGCAAGATCCACCACATTCGCGAGCACACGAAATTCCTGGTCGCGATGGGCGACTGCGCGGTCGCCGGGAATGTGCCGGCGATGCGAAACCCCTTCGGCACGGCAGCGATCTTGAAACGGGCCTACACTGAGAACGTCTCCGCACAGCCCCAAATTCCCTGCGTGATCGTTCCGGAGCTCCTGGAGAAGGTGCGGCCGGTGCATGAATTCGTCGCCGTGGATATGTATATTCCCGGCTGCCCTCCGTCGGCCGACACCTTCTTCACGGTGCTCACTGAACTGCTAGCTGGACGTACGCCGGACGTTGGGAGCCTGACCCGGTTTGGCGCCTAGGAGAAATGACGATGTCGCAGACGATCACGATCGACCCGGTAACGCGCCTCGAAGGCCATGGGAAGATTACTCTCAAGACCAACGATCAGGGCGAGGTGAGTGAAGCCTTTTTCAGCGTGACCCAGGTGCGTGGCTTCGAGAAATTCACCGAAGGCCGCCCGTTCTATGAGATGCCTGGCCTGATGGCCCGCATCTGCGGCATCTGCCCGGTCAGCCATCTGCTGGCTTCAGCCAAGGCCTGCGAGGCGATCATGTCGGTCGAGATTCCTCCGACTGCCGCGAAGCTGCGGCGTGCGCTCAATATGGCGCAAACCATCCAGTCGCACGCGCTGAGCTTCTTCTATCTGGCCTCGCCGGACCTGCTGCTGGGCATGGACTCAGACCCGGCTGAGCGGAACATCTTCGGCGTGGCAAAGGTCAATCCAGAACTTGGACGAGCGGGCATCGGCCTGCGCCGTTTTGGCCAGCACATCATCGAGCTGCTGGGAAAGAAGCGCATTCATCCCGGATGGGTGGTGCCTGGCGGGGTGACCGAGCCGCTGAGCGCGGTGAAGCGCGATGAGATCCTGGGCCTGATTCCAGAGGCCTATGCGAATATTCACCTGGCCCTGACCTGGTACAAGAAGATCGCGGAACGCTTTCGCGGGGAGGCCGAAAGCTTTGCAAATTTCCGCGGCGCCTTCCTGGGTATGGTGAGCGACGACGATGGTCTCGAGTTCACCGACGGCAAACTGCGGCTGATCGACGCGGACGGCAATGTGCTGTTAGACAACCTCGAGGCGGCGCAGTTCGACGATCACTTTGGGGAAGCGGTCGAGCCATTCTCCTACATGAAGTTTCCGTATTACAAGCCGCTCGGCTATCCCGATGGCGCTTACCGGGTTGGGCCGCTGGCCCGTCTCAACATCGCCAAACATGCGGGCACTCCGTTGGCGGATGCCGAGTTGAAGGAGTTCAAACAACTCGCGAATGGCCCCGTGCTTGGATCCTTCTATTACCATCAGGCGCGACTCATCGATATCCTCTACGGCATCGAGGTCGTTGAGCGGATCTTTACCGATCCAACGATCCTCGATACCCACGTCAGGGCGACCGCGGGAGTCAACCGGCTGGAAGGCTCCGGTGTAGCGGAGGCCCCGCGGGGTACGCTCATGCACCACTACAAAGTTGACGAAAAGGGACAGATGCTCTGGGCCAACCTGGTGATCGCCACAGGGCAAAACAATAACGCCATGAACCGCGGAGTGCTGCAAGCGGCGCAACAATACGTGAAGACCGACAAACTGGTCGACGGCATGCTGAATCGCGTAGAGGCGGTGATTCGAACCTTCGATCCCTGCCTCAGTTGCTCCACCCATGCCTTCGGCCAGATGCCGCTCATCATCGAACTGCTCGCCCCGGATGGCACAATGCTCGATGAGGTACGCCGATGATAGCTGCCGGAGTGATGCCCGGAGGATCGACCGCGGACAACGCGCGTCGCACGATGGTGTTTGCCTGTGGCAACGCCTTGCTCGGAGATGACGGAGTCGGCTGGCGGATTGGCCGAGAAATCAGCGACAATCCCCCGCGCGAAAACGTCTTTGTCGTCTGCACCCAGCAACTGTTGCCGGAACACGCGGAAGCCGTCAGCGATGCGGATCTTGCAGTATTCGTCGACTGCTCGGCGATTACCCCCGCAGGCACTGTCTCTACCACTCCCATCGAAGCCGCCGGAGCTTTGCCAGCGATCTTTACTCATCATCTCGATCCTGCCTCGCTATTGAAGCTGGCCCTCGAATTCTATGGCAAGACTCCGTCTCGGTCAGTTGCAATCACTGTCGGTGGCGAGGATTTCGCATTACGGGAAGTACCCAGCGGGAAGGTGGCCGCAGCTATCCCTGCAGCGCTGCTTGCGGTCAGGCGGGTCATCAGCGAAAGAGACTGCAGGGCCGAGCACGAGGAACCACCAACGGCAACCGGCACCCCAGGAGACATGCCTCTCTCTGATCTGCCGAGCCACGACTTCGAGTCCGATGGGCAGCTTTCCTAAACCGCTTTCCGAAACGCTTCAATGACTGCTTCACCGAAGGAGTGCATTGATCGTCCACAAGATCGGCGCCTGACCGTGGAAGTCGCCGGTGAGCCTTTTGCGCTGCAGATAGTAGTCCACGCTGTTGGTTGCGTTGGTGCCCTGACAGACATTGGTCGCGTCGTAGTTCTGGTCGATATACCCGGCGACCGCGACCCAGCCTCGACGAGCGGCTGGCCCGTAAGTCTTGGCGTCCAGCCAGCCGTGCTTCACCCCGGTAACCATGGCGAATTCGAACATGGCTGATGCCGACGTCTCCGGCCACGCCTCGTCATGGTCGATCAGCTGCCGCCACATGCCGTCTCTTCCCTGATATTTCAGCAGCGCGGCCATCATCAGCCGGTATGCCTCGAGGATGCGTGGCCGTCGAGGATGGTTCTCCGGCAGGTCGGTCAACAACTCCGTCATGCCTGCCGCGACCCAGCCGTTGCCTCTTCCCCAATAGAATGGCGTCTCCAGAGTGTGAAAAAACAGGCCGTCCGGCTGCTGCAGCTTATCGCAGTACACGCTCATCTCAAGCGCCGCGTGGTCGAGGTAAATGCGATCGCCAGTAGCTCGGTAGGCCTCCACCTGCAGGATGGTCATCATGTACATGTCATCGATCCAAAAGCGGGTTTCGATCGAGAGGCCATCGGGACGGGGCGTCTCCCACTGCCGATCGGCCCATTGTTTACCCATCGTCAAATATTTTTTGTTCCCGGTCTGCATGCCGATCTCGAGCGGCACGATGCCCAGCACGCTGAGGTCTTCACTCCGCAGCGCCGTTAATGGAACGAAGTCAGGGCCGCCGGGGAGATAAGGATCGAAACGCCGAATCAGCTCGTCCCGGAGCCCAGCGTCGTGGGTGATCGAAGCAAACGCGAGCGCGCCGTACCAGGTGTCGATCTCCGAGTAGTGCGTGGGATTGTTGTCGTACTGATGAGGGCTGGAGACAAAGCGCTCGGCGACCCGCTTCCCTATCTCCCGGGGAGAATATCCCGGCGGCCAGTCGCGAAAATAGCTGATGTCTTGAGCAGGCGCTGGGATCGACAGCAGGGCAAGCCAGGCAACGGCGAGCAGAATACGAGCGCGGTTCCTCGGTGCTTTCATCGCCACGCCATACTATACGACCCCGCGCCCAATCTCGCGGCGGGACATCGAGAGCGCTAGCGGAAGGCGGGACGCCGCAGGGTATACGAACTCAGCGTCTTAATGTAATTGCCGCGCTCGAAGGGCGACGGATCCGGGACGGCGATCCGGCTGAGCGATCCGCGCATCTGCCGGATGGACTGATATTCATGCTCGACCATCCAGCGAATCAGGTCCGCATGGATGGTGTTCAGGTGCTCGATGCCGTGGATCAAAAGGGCCGACGTCAGCATGGTCACCGACGCACCGGCCATGATTCCTTTCAAGACATCCTTGGCGTAATGCACGCCTCCGGTAATAGCCAGGTCGGCGCGGATACGCCCGTAGAGGATCGCCACCCAGTGCAGCCGGAGCAGCAACTCGTCCGACCGGCTTAGCGAAAGGTGCGGGGTAACCGTCAAGTTCTCGATATCGAAGTCGGGCTGGTAGAAGCGGTTGAAGACGACCAGGCCATTGATGCCGGCGGCATCCAGTTGCACAGCAAGGTTTGGAATGCTGGTGAACTGAGGCGAAAGCTTGACTGCGAGCGGGATGCGAATGCTATGTCGCACCTGGCGGACGAGCTCGACGAGCTGCTGCTCAACTTCGCTACCAGGAATGAGCGGATCGGTGGCCAATGAGTAGGTGTTCAGCTCAAGCGCATCGGCGCCGGCGGCCTCAACATCGCGAGCGAAGCGGACCCACCCGCCCGGAGTGGCGCCGTTGATGCTGGCGATGATTGGGATCGAGACGCTGTGCTTTACCTGGACTAGATGCTCCAGGTAATGGTCCTGATCAGCACGGTAATCGTCGAAGTCGGGCAGGTAGCTGAGCGACTCCGGAAACGAGTCGGTGCCTCGCGACAAATCCCGGTCGAGGGCGTTGCTTTCAAGGTTGAGCTGCTCTTCGAAGAGCGAGCCGAGGACGACGGCGGAAGCGCCAAAGTCCTCCATACGGCGCACGTTTAGTGTCGCTTCGGAGAGCGGATTAGAAGAAACGACCAGCGGATTCTTTAAGGGGATGCCGAGGTATTCTGTCGTGAGATCGAGCGCTTCCATGTCAGTTTTCCCTTCCCGTTCCGTTAGCCGAAGAGGCGAGGAGCGGTTCGTCTTTCTCCGCAGGCGCAATATGGGGCGTCTCACCGCGGCCGGGCATCGCCGCCCGTGCGGAGTAGACCCTCCACTGACGCTCGACGTCATCCTGCGCCTCACGCAGCAATTCTTTGGCGACATCGGGATGGCTGCGCACGAGCATCGTGTAACGCGCTTCCTGATAGGCGTAGTCTTTGAGGGGAATGCTGGGCGCCTTCGAGTCGAGCTGGAACGGGTTCTTTCCTTCGTCGCGAAGGGAGGGGTTGTAGCGCATCAGCGGCCAGTAACCCGACAGCACCGCGGCCTTCTGCTGATCGAGACCGTGGACCAGATCGTAGCCATGGGCGATGCAGTGACTGTAAGCGATGATGATCGACGGCCCATTATGCGCCTCCGCTTCCTGAAAGGCCTTGATGGTTTGCGTGTCGCTTCCGCCGAGAGCCACCCGGGCGACGTAAACCGAACCGTAGCTGACCGCTTCCATGGCGATATCTTTCTTGCTGTTCGGCTTGCCACCGGCGGCGAACTTGGCGACCGCTCCGCGCGGGGTCGACTTCGACATTTGGCCGCCGGTGTTCGAGTAGACTTCGGTGTCGAGCACCAGCACGTTGACGTTTTGGCCGGATGCCAACACATGATCCAGGCCGCCGAAGCCGATGTCGTAGGCCCAGCCGTCTCCTCCGACGATCCAGACGCTTTTGCGAACCAAGGTATCGGCGACTGCAAGCAGATTGCGAATGTCCGGCAGGTCGACGCCGGTGGAGATGGACTCCAGCAGGATCTTCATCCGTCCGACACGCTCGCGCTGTGCATTGATGCCTGCTTCGGTGGACTGGTCCGCGGACAGCACGGCGAGCCCCAGATCCTCACCCATCACCGGGAGCAGCCGGCGAACTAGTTCCTCGGCAAATGACTTTTGCTGATCGACGGCAAACCGCATGCCAAGGCCAAATTCGGCGTTGTCTTCAAAGAGTGAATTCGACCAGGTCGGACCACGGCCTTGTTGGTTCACGGTATACGGCGTTGTAGGTAGATTGCCTCCATAGATCGATGAGCAGCCGGTTGCATTCGCAATATAGAGGCGATCGCCGAAGAGCTGAGTAAGCAGCTTGATATATGGCGTCTCGCCGCATCCCGCGCACGCTCCGGAGAACTCAAAGAGCGGCTCGAGCAGCTGCACGTCCTTCACTTGCCCATGATTGATCCGGCTGCGGTCGAAGCTGGGCAGCGATTCGAAGAACTCCCAGTTCTCCTTCTCTGCGGCCCGGAGCGGCGCTTGCAGCTCCATGTTCAGCGCCTTGTGTTTGGCTTCGCTCTTGCTCTTGACCGGGCAGACCTCGACACACAGACGGCAGCCGGTGCAGTCTTCGGGAGCAACCTGCAGAGAGTAGAGCTCTTGCTCCAAACCACGCCATTTCGGTTTGGCGGTTTTGAAGGTTGGAGGGGCGCCCAAGGCTTGGGCTGGTGCGAAGACTTTGGCGCGGATCACCGCATGCGGGCACACCATCACACATTTGCCGCACTGGATGCACAGGTCTTTGTCCCATACCGGAATTTGCTGGGCGATGTTGCGCTTCTCCCACCGCGCTGTCGCCGTGGGGAATGTGCCGCCCGGAGGCAAAGCGCTCACCGGCAGAAGATCGCCGGAGCCGGCTGCGATGACTCCGAGGACATCGCGAACGAAGTGCGGAGCCGCGCCAGGGATGGCGGGAAGGATGTCGAAGGTGGCTGAGACCGTACCCGGCACATCGACTTTGTGCAGGTGAGCGAGGGCGGCGTCGACTGCATCGAAGTTCTGCTGCACCACCGCATCCCCGCGCTTGCCGTAGGTTTTCTGGATGGCCTTCTTGATCTGCTCGATCGCTTCTTCGCGGGGCAGCACGCCACTGATCGCGAAAAAGCAGGTCTGCATGATGGTGTTGATCCGGTTGCCCATCCCGGCCGCGCGAGCGACCGCATATCCATCAATCACGTAGAACTGCAGCTGCTTCTCGAGGATCGTCGCCTGCGTCTTCCTCGGCAGGTGGCTCCAGATCTCGTCTGGGCCAAAGGGTGTATTCAAGAGGAAGACCGCGTTGGGCGAGGCGGCAACCAGCACGTCCATTCTTTCGAGAAAGGAGAACTGGTGGCAGGCGACGAAGTTTGCCTTGGTGATGAGGTAGGTGGAAGTAATCGGCTCAGGTCCGAAGCGCAGGTGCGAGGTGGTAATTGAGCCCGACTTCTTGGAATCGTAGACAAAGTAGCCTTGCGCGTAGTTGTCGGTTTCGGAGCCGATGATCTTGATGGAGTTTTTGTTCGCGCCCACCGTGCCGTCGGAGCCGAGGCCGTAGAACAGAGCCCGGACCGTACGAGGATCCTCAGTCGAGAACTCCGGATCATAAGGCAGACTGGTATGGGTAACGTCGTCCTCGATGCCGATGGTGAAATGGTTCTTAGGGTTCGGCTTCTTGAGTTCATCGAAGATGCCCTTGACCATGGCGGGCGTGAACTCCTTCGATGAGAGCCCGTAGCGGCCGCCGACGATCCGCGGCTGCTCGAGGAAGTGCGACCTGCCCTCCGCGAAGGCCTCTGCGACCGCAGTGACCGTGTCCTGATACAGAGGCTCTCCGAGACTTCCCGGTTCTTTGGTGCGATCGAGGACGGCAATCGAACGCACCGTCCGCGGCAGCGAGGCCAGAAACGCCGAGCCATCGAAGGGCCGGAAGAGACGCACTTTGAGCACCCCGATTTTTTCGCCCTGAAGAGCAAGGCGGCAGATGGCTTCCTCAGCCGCGCCGGCGCTCGAACCCATCAGGATGATGACCCGCTCGGCATCGAGGGCACCCACATAGTCGAAGAGCTTATACTTGCGTCCGGTTTGCCTGGCAAAGCGGTCCATCGCATCCTGCACGATGGTCGGGGTTGCGAGATAGAAAGGATTGCAGGCCTCCCGCGCCTGGAAGAAGACGTCCGGATTCTGCGCAGTCCCGCGTAGTACCGGGCGGTCCGGGGTGAGGGCGCGTTGTCGGTGGGCGATTACATATTTGTCGTCGAGCAGCGCGCGGATATCGTCATCGCCGATCGCGAGGATCTTATTGACCTCATGCGAGGTGCGGAATCCATCGAAGAAATGCAAAAAAGGAATCCGGGATTCAAGCGAAGCGATGTGGGCGACCAACGCGAGGTCGGCCGCTTCCTGGACCGAGTTCGAGCACAGCATGGCGTAGGCGGTGCTGCGGCAGGCCATGACATCGGAGTGGTCTCCGAAAATCGACAGCGCATGGGTCGCGATCGACCGGGCGGTCACGTGCATGACCGAAGCAGTCAGTTCGCCGGCAATTTTATACATGTTGGGGATCATCAACAGCAGCCCCTGCGAGGCAGTGAAGGTTGTACCCAGCGCCCCGGCCTGCAGGGCGCCATGGAGGGCGCCAGCAGCTCCCCCTTCGCTCTGCATCTCGGCAACCATCGGAACCGAACCCCAGATATTCGGCTTGCCTTCCTCTTTCCACTGATCGGACCACTCACCCATGGGCGAAGACGGAGTGATTGGATAAATCGCGATCACCTCGGATAGGCGATAGGCAACTGAAGCCACCGCTTCATTGGCATCGAGGATCACCGTCTCTTGGGTCTTCACACTCATTCCGCCCCCCGGTCTTTGCTCGTAGCATGTCAACCGCGAGCACTGCCTTAGTGTGAGGCGTTGTCCGCAGATCAGGCTGTGACGTTCGACACACCTCACAATCCAAGTCGGCGGCCTCGCCGTCGGAACGGGGTGGCCGTCGAAGAGTGTCCTGAAATTTCTTTTGCAACTTGTCGAAAACGAGCAAAGCCGGACGTCGTTGTCATAGGAGGAAGACCACCATGCAATATCTACTGCTGATCTACGAGGACCAAAAACGGTTTGAACAGGGTTATGACGAGGGGGAGTTCGCCGAATATGGGGCGTTTGGGCAGAAACATGCTGCCGCGATCAAGGGGGGACAAGCGCTCCAACCGACGACCACGGCGCGGACCGTAAGGGTACGCGACGGCAAGGCGGTCGCCACCGACGGCCCGTTCGCCGAGACGAAGGAACAACTCGGCGGCTACTACCTCGTCGAGGCCGCCGACTCGAACGAGGCGGAGTCCATGGCAGCTGGAATTCCGGCCGCGCGGTTCGGCTCGATCGAGGTGCGGCCCATTATGGTTTTCTCTTAAAGCCCGCAAGCTGCCCGGTCGCGGCAGTCCAAGCGATGCCGCGACGAAACTCTTCTTCACAGACGCGAAGCTACATCGGAGGATCTATGTCCAGTGCTGCTGCAACTGCTGCTGTCGTTCATCCCGAACTGTCGCCCGAAGAGATCGCCGTCGCTGCCCGGTATCTCACCGAGACCCGAGAGGCGCTGATCGGGTGTGTGCATGGTTTGTCGCCTTCACAATGGGTATACAAGCAAGCCGGGGACCGCTGGTCGGTCTTAGAGATTGTCGAGCATCTCGCCCTGATTGAACCCCGGGTCCACTTCACTCTCGGCAGGATAAGCGAAGCGCCTCCGCCGCCTTCGGATTGGCACGCCAGCGAGGTTGAGGCGTTGATCCTCGCCGAAGTGCCCAAGCGGCAGCAACGGATCGATGCTCCTGAACCGATTCGGCCGACCGGTCGATGGTCGGAAGCCGAGGCCCTGCAGGAGTTTCTGCAGAATCGCAGGCGCACGATCAGACTTCTGAACTCAACCTCTCTGCGGGGCCACGTGATTCCCCACCCCATTCTCGGTCCGTGGGATGGCTATCATTGGCTGTTGGCGACTGCCGCTCATACCGCACGGCACGTGGGCCAGATAGACGAGGTGAAGGCCGACTCGAGGTTTACGCTGGCTTAAATGCGCCTCAATCCTGATGTCAGGAGAGACCTGAATGCGTTACATGATGTTGATCTACTCGCAGGAAGATGAGAAGGCGCCAACTGAAGCCGTGGCCGAGGTGGCCGAGGCCCATCGTCAATTGATGACCGAGACCAGACTTCGCGGCGTCTTTCGCGCCGCGGATCCGCTCCAGCGAAGCTCTACCGCCACGACAGTCCGTTCAGAGAACGGCAAGGTCCTGCTCACCGATGGCCCTTATGCCGAGACGAAAGAACAGCTCGCGGGATACTACATCCTCGAGTGCCGGGACCTCGATGAGGCGATCGCCTGGGCGGCAAGGATCCCTACAGCCTGCCTTGGCGGATCGGGATGCGTCGAAGTGCGTCCGCTTCGCGACATGGCAGAATCGATGCATGACGGGTGATCTTCGCGCGGCCATCGAGCGAGTCTTTCGGGAGGAGTCGGGGCGGATACTTGCGGGGCTAATTCGAAGATCGCGGTCGTTCGATCTTGCGGAAGAGGCGATGCAGGACGCTCTCGCCGCGGCTCTCCAGGCCTGGGAGGCAGGCGGTATCCCGGAGAATCCGGGTGCCTGGATCACGGCGGCCGCAAATCGCAAGCTGATCGATTACGTGCGCCGGGAAAAGACCCGGCAATCCCATGAAGAGCAGCTGCTTTACGAGGGACCGCAATGCGCCGTCTTCGACGAAGAAATGAGCGCCGAGGAGGATGACCGCTTGCGGCTTATCTTTACCTGCTGTCACCCCGCGCTCAACCAGGAGGCCCAGATCGGGTTAACGCTGCGCACCCTGGGCGGCTTGACGACGGCAGAGATCGCCCGCGCGTTCCTTGTCCCTGAGACAACCCTGGCGCAGCGCCTGGTACGTGCTCAGCGCAAGATCCAGCAGGCTCGGATTCCCTACCAGGTGCCGCCTCCCGAGCAGCTCGCCGAACGGCTTTCTTCCGTCCAGGCTGTACTTTATCTGATCTTCAATGAGGGTTACACCGTCAGTACAGGAGACAGCCTTCTTCGCAAGGAGCTGTGCGCCGAGGCGATCCGGCTCGCGCGCATTCTCGTCGTATTGATGCCTGGCAATCCGGAGAACATGGGTTTGCTGGCGCTGATGCTGCTCCACGACTCCCGTCGCGACGCCCGCTGTGCACCAGACGGCGAGCTGATCCTGCTGGAAGAGCAGGACCGTTCCCGCTGGCATCATCATCAGATCGCCGAAGGAATCCGCTTAGTTCAGCGCGCCCTCGGACGCCGCAGCCCCGGCAGTTATCAATTGCAGGCAGCGATTGCCGCGGTCCATGCCGAAGCTCAGACGGCTGCCGACACCGACTGGAAACAGATCGCCGCTCTTTATAGCGTCCTCGCGGCTATCGAAACGTCGCCAATCGTCTACCTGAACCAAGCCGTCGCCATCGCCATGAGCGGTGAACTGCAACAAGGGCTCGACTTGATCGATCGGCTTGGGGCGAATCGCGATCTCGATTCTTATCATCTCTACCATGCAGCTCGCGCCGATCTGCTCCGTCGCATGGGCCGAGCTAGGGACGCACTTGAGAGCTACCGGAGCGCCCTCAGGCTGACCACCAACAAGATCGAGCAGCGTTACCTTTGCCGGCGTATTGCGGACATGCAAGGCAATCAAGTCCGATAAAAATGGCTGGTCGCGCTGCCTCATTGCTGCCGGGCGACCCGGGATGTTGGCCAGAGGGAAATCAAGTCCTCCATCGGCCTCCCGATTCTGCGGCCTGCTTTGACATAAACTTACTTTGCCGTGCTTGATCCGCGTTTCCCAACTCGAGCATTCCTGATCGCTCTTGTGGTTCTCTTGGCATTCGCTGGTTCCGCTGCCGCCCAGGAGGTCTCCGCCGCCTTAAAGGAGGCGGACGCCGACTACAAAGCCGGCCAAGCGGCCCTCGCTGCCCACGATCTAAATGGCGCCCGGGTTTATTTTGAGAAGGTCGTCAAGCTGGCGCCGCAAGCCGAACAAGGGCACAGCGCCTTCGGAGCGGTGCTGGTGAGCCTCGGCCAGACACTTGCCGGCATTCGCGAACTGGAGAAGGCGCTTGCCATCAAGCCGGGCGATGAGAGCGCCCAGATCAATCTGGCGCTCGCCTATGAACAAAGTGGCTCGGCCGCCAAAGCGCTTCCCTTCTTCGCCAAGCTCGATGCCGCGGCCCGTGCCGACAAGCACAGCCTTCCGGCTTATGCCCTGGCTGCTTATGCCCGGTGCCTTGCCGCGACTCAACCAGAGTTGGCGATCGCCAAAATGCGAGCGGCCGTCACCGCCGATCCTGGAAACTCCGAGCTGCATGATGAACTGGGCTCGCTCTATGTGCGGCGGCAGGCTTGGCCCGACGCGGAACAGCAGTTCGCCGAAGCCGCCCGCTTGAATCCCGCCTTGGCTTCCGCTCATCTGCATCTTGGCCTGGCGCTGCAGGCGCAGCAGAAACCCGGCGCTCTCGCCGAGCTGAGCAGCGCCTCGCAACTGGCCCCGGATGACCCCACCATTGGCGTCGAGTTCGGGAAAGCGCTCAGCGCCTCCGACCAGGATGCGCAGGCGATTGCCATCTATCGCCACCTGCTTGATTTGCATCGGGGCTCTGCGCAAGTCGAATATCAGTTGGCCCTCGCCCTGCAAAGGACCAACAACGTCGAAGCCGCGCTCCCACTCTTCGAGAAGGTTGTGACCGCCGACCCCAACAACGCCGAAGCGCTGACGAATCTTGGTCTCGCGCTCACCCAGGTCCAGCGAGCCAAAGATGCGGTTCCTCGGCTGCAGCAGGCAGTGACGCTATCGCCCGGCATGGTTACGGCTCACCAGAACCTGGCTGGCGCTTATATCCAGCTGAATCAGATCGCCGATGCGATCATCCAACTGCGAATTGCATTGAAGTTAGCGCCGGAGTCGCCCCAACTCCACTACAACCTCGGGCTCGCCTTCAAGATGCAGGATGACGCCGGCTCGGCCATCCCAGAGTTGGAGATAGCGGAGAAAGAGAATCCGTCCGCACCCGAGCCGCCGTACGTGCTCGGCGTACTCTACATGCAATCCGGCCGCTATGCCGATGCGGCAGCGGAACTGGATCGATCGCTCAAGCTACAGCCCACGAACGGAGACGGATGGGCGACCCTTGGCAGTGTCGACGCAAAGCTGGAGAAGCTGCCGGAGGCCGCGGCGGCGCTCGAGGAAGCCATCCGCCAATGCCCTCAGCAGCCTGACCCGCACCTCACGCTGGCTACGGTTCTGGCTAAACAAGGTCAGACCGCGGAGGCCACCGCCGAGCGCAAGAAGGCCGCAGATCTGATGCGGGCAAACTCCAACCGTCAGCGTGCCGAGGTCGCGACCCATTCGGCGGATAGCCTGGTCGCGAACGGAAAGTTCGTCGACGCCGTCGCACTTTTCAAGGAGGCGCTCAGCTACGATCCAGACTATCCTGAAGCCCATCGCGGATTGGCAACCGCACTTGAAAAGCAGGGAGATGCAGCCGCGGCCGCCGTCGAGTTGCAGAAAGCTGCCGATCTGGAGAATGCCGCCAAGCCTTAAATCGGGCATCACACAGCGGAATCTCGATCCCAGCGAAACGCCCAACCATGCGCTGTTGCTCGCTGGCCCACTCTTGCTTTGGTTTGTTTCTGGCTGGAGAATCTTCCGTCATCTTGAGCAAAGTGAGCTTCAGACTAACCCCTGCTTGCTCCTTATATACAGCCGTTGAAGCGATTCGCTATAGTTTACGGGATGAGCGCCAGGCCCATACGCTGTAGCCTGGTAACCGGTTTGGCAGCCAGGCGGCCGGTGCGAATAGGCGATCTTTCAACGATCAAAACGGTAGATTAGTGGCGCCGCGCGCAAAATGAATACCTGCTTCCGACGACTGTTCATCGTATTCCTGCTGCTGGTGGGAGCCTCTGCGTTTGTATGGCGGGAGACTTCGGGCGAGGTCGACGCGCGAGCCGATGAAGCGCTTCGCCGCAAACTTTATGCTGACAATATCAGGAAGACTTATAGCTACTCCTTCGAAAAGGGCAACATCTCTCTCCCCGGAAATGCCGCCGTTGCCGGCAACGACTTTCTCGAGCCGGACGCTTTTCCGGACGCGGCCTATTGCGGGCATTGTCATCAGGAGGCCTATAGTGAGTGGCGTCAGGCGCTCCATTCAAACTCCTTCCGTACCCCTTTCTACCGGACCAGCGTCAACGTGCTGATACGGACCAAAGGCATCGATTTCGCTCGTCATTGCGATAGTTGCCACAACCCGGTCGGCGTTCTCGCCGGCGCTCTCGATCCCAACTCGACTATGGACCGGTCCTTTGACCGCGACGGCTTGACCTGCATGACCTGCCACTCCATTCAAAGCGTTCGACCGCTGCTTGGCAACGGGAGTTTTACCATGGGCGTCCCTGCCGTGATGGTCGACGAACAGGGCAATCGCATCCCCGGCAAGGTACCCGATGCGGAGATCCTCGCGCACACCGACCGGCACTCTCAAGCAGTCATGCAGGACATCTACAAGAGTCCCGAATTTTGCTCCGCCTGCCACAAAGCGAACCTGCCGCCTATGTTGAACGGCTATAAGTGGATTCGCGCTTTTACCACTTATGACGAATGGCAGAACTCGAAGTTCTCGCAGCGGAACCCGCTCACCTTTTACTCGGCCGACTTTACCACTTGCCAGAACTGCCACATGAAGCGCGCGCCGATCACTCTTCCCGATTATGGCGCCAAACACGGCATGATGGCCTCCCATCGCTGGCTCGCCGGCAACACGGCGGTCCCGTTCTACTATGGATTCGATCAGCAGCTCACCAAGACGGTCGAGTTCCTGAAGAGTGACAACTTTCTCAACGTTGACCTCTTCGCGCTCAAAGAAGCAGGGAGCAATGCTCCGATCACCCCGCTGGGGACTGATCCCGTGAACATCCGGCCGGATGAAACTCTGGATGCCTACGTCGTCATTCAGAACAAGAATATCGGCCACTCGCTGATTCCTGAGGTTCGCGATCTTTACGAGGCATGGGCCCAATTCACGGTGAAAGATGCTGCGGGCGACGTTCTCTACCAGAGCGGATACCTGAACCCGGATGGTTCGCTCGACAAGCGCGCTCATAGCTTCACCAACCGGCCGGTCAATGTCATCGGAGATTTCGTCGACAATCATATGGTTTGGACGATTCATTCGATGGCCTACGATGATTCGATCCAGGCAGGCCGCTCCGCCTTGGTGCGCTACCAGTTCCATCTCCCCGCGGACATTAAAGGACCAGTTACTATTACCGTTTCCGTCAACTATCGTCACTTACGCCAGAGCTACCTCAACAATGTTCTCGGCAAAGACCATGTAGCTTATCCTGTGGTCGAGATTGCGTCCCGCAGCCGCACTCTCAACCTCGGCGACAATGCGCCGACTGCTCCGGCAGCCGCCGACAACCCCGACTGGATGCGATGGAACAACCTTGGTATTGGCTACCTCGATCAATTGCAGCATGAGGACGCCATTCACGCCTTTGAACAAGTCGTCCACCTGCGCCCAGACTATAAAGACGGTTATATCAATCTAGGATTGACTTACATCGATTGGGAGAAGTACGAGCAGGCTCGACCGCCACTGGAGAAGGCGCTCAGCCTTCATCCCGACGATGCCCGCGCGCTCTATTACCTCGCCTTTGTGGAGCGTCGTCAACGCCACTCGGATGCTGAGATAGCCGACCTGCGCAAGGTCGTTGAGCAGTTCCCGCAGTCGCGCGATGCACGCCGGGAGTTAGGCATCTCCTATTACCAGCAGCATCGCGCCGACGAGGCGATGGAGCAGTTCAAGGCACTGCAGGCCATCGATCCCGATGACCTTGCCGCCCACTACAACCTGGCGATCCTCTATCGTAGGCAAGGGATGAAAGAGCAGGCCGCTCAGGAAGCGGCCAAGTACACGATCAAGAGGGTCGATCCCGGAGCGCCGACTTACTCGCTCGAATATTTGCGTAAGCATCCTGAGATATCAACCGAAAGTGTGCCTTGGCATATGCATACTGACTTACCACCAGCAGCGCCCGCAACCGGCGGACAACCATGAACCAGAACGGCAGACCAGGCGGTATGAATTGAATCGCAGAAGATTTATCCGGTCCCTGAGCAGGACCGCCTTAGTCCTGCCCTTTGCCGATGTCGTGGCCCTGGCGGCGACAGGGCGGCAGCAGACCCAGCCGGCGCAAAAGATCGGTCCTACCGAGCGCAGCTACGACGCCAAGCCTGCGCCACCTCCGGCTGGACCTAAGTCGCCGATCGAAGGGACGCCTCTCGGAGTTAGCTTTGTCGACGTGCAGAAGGAATCCGGACTCAACCTTAAGACGATCTATGGCGGCGAGTTCAAGAACAAGTATCTACTCGAAACCACCGGATGCGGCCTTGCCTTCTATGACTATGACAATGATGGATGGGTCGACCTCTTCCTCGTAAATGGCTGGCGTCTCGAAGGTTTCCCCGCGGGACAAGAGCCGCACTGTCATCTTTTCAAGAACAACCGTGACGGCACGTTTACAGATGTAACCATCGGCTCGGGCTTGGAACACCGCACCGGTTGGGGGCAAGCCTGTTGCGTCGGCGACTACGACAATGACGGGCAGGACGACCTCTTTGTCACTTACTACGGCCAGAATGCACTCTACCGCAACCACGGCAATGGCACCTTCACTGATGTTACCGAGCAGGCTGGGTTGATCCAACCCGGACCAAAGATTCGATGGAACTCCGGCTGTACCTTCGTCGATTATGATCGCGACGGGCATCTGGACCTATTCGTCGCGAACTATGTCGACTTCGATCTGAAGACAGCGCCGCTACCCGAGGATGGTCCTTGCACTTACAAAGGAATCCTCGTTGCCTGCGGACCTCCGGGACTTCCTGGCGGCAGGAACATCCTTTATCACAACAATGGCGACGGTACATTCAAGGACGTAAGTGAAAAATCCGGCATGTGGACGGCGGTCGGCACTTATGGTCTGAGCGTCGCCGCATCTGATCTCGACAATGATGGCTGGCCGGACATCTATGTCGCCAATGATTCCGCGCCTGCTACCTTGTATCTCAACCAGAAGGATGGCACCTTCCGCGATGTCGCGATCGAGGCTGGCGCCGCATTGTCGGCCGAGGCCAAGCCGCAAGCCGGCATGGGCGTTTCGATCGGCGACTACAACCGCGACGGCACCATGGATGTAGTCAAAACCAACTTTGCCGGCGACACTGACTCGCTCTATACCAACCTAGGCGATGCAACCTTCGAAGACCGCACTTATCCCGGCGGACTGGGAGTCAACACCCGCTTGCTCGGTTGGGGTGTCGGCTTTTTCGATATGGATAACGATGGCTGGCTCGATGTCCTGATGTCCAATGGACATGTCTATCCCGAGGTCGACAAATCGAAGGCCGACCTGAAGTATGCCGAGCATAAGTATCTCTACCGCAATTTACGAAATGGACGCTTTGAAGAAGTCACCTCTCAGGGCGGTCCGGGCATTATGGAAGATGCACCAGCTCGCGGCTGTGCCTTCGGCGACTACAACAACGATGGCAATATGGATGTCGCGGTTAACTGCATCAATGCCGTACCTCAGCTGCTGCGCTGCGATTCGACGCTCAAGCGCAATTGGATCAAGATCAAGCTGGTCGGCGTCAAAGCCAACCGAAGCGGCATCGGCAGCCGCGTGGTGGTGATTTCGAAGACCACTCCCGATGCGGAGAAGCCGCTCGTCCAGATCGAAGAATTGCGCAGCGGAGGAAGTTACTTCTCGCAGAATGACCTCCGCATGCACTTCGGCCTCGACCAGGCGAAGAAAGTCGATCTGGTAGAGATTCGCTGGCTGAGCGGTCAGGTCGACCAACTCAAAGATCTGGATGTCAATCGTCTCTACGTGATCCAGGAGGGCGGAAAGATCCTGAAGTCGGAGCTACTCAAACCCGCCAGGGCGAAGGCTTAGTGATGAGCAGACTCGCGTTTCTCGCGACAGTCACTCTCTTCCTCTTCGTCTTCGAAGCACAATCCAAAGCCGCGTCCATGTGTCCATGGCTGACGCAAGGAAGCGTCGCCCATGTTCTCGGGGGCGATGTCTCCGCTTTGTTTACACCTTCCACCGAAACGGAGGGCTCCTGTATCTTCTCTCGCGAGCAGTCCGCCGCAAGTTACGTGCTGAAGGTGGCTGTCGATAAGAACCGATTGGAAGGATGTCCAGCAGGCAGTCAGCAAGTCAGCGGGATCGGTAATGAGGCGGTGCGGTGCCGCATACAAGGCCCTGCGGCTCAAACCACGGAGCGAGTAAGCAGCCGTGTCCGTGACTTGTTTTTTACCGTAGACCTGACCACGACCGCTGCTCGAAAGAGCGCCATGACCCTCGAGCAGCAACAGAGCGAGGCCGCTCAGATCGCCGAGCAAGTCGCCGGCAATCTCTTCTAGCGCGTGAGTTTAAATATTCGTGAAACGATCTCCTATCATCCTGAGCAAAGCCGGGTGCCCCCAATTTACGCCATCTGCTTGAGTGGGATGGCAACTTCCAAAGGGCTGCAGACGAGGAGCAAACCCAAGCGACCAAATCAGAAATATCCTCGATCCGGTAGAACGTCAACACCGCACTTGCAGAATTTCGCAATTTCATCTTGCGCCCTTGTGGGGAAGCTCTGCCCCTAATAGACTTTGTTCGTGATCATGACGATTCTCCACGCCCGCCGACTTCTCGCCTCCGCTCTCCTGCTCTCTTTCGCAACTCTCTCTCATGCTCAGGACTGGGCCAAGGCGCGTCTCGACACATCGCCGCGCCATCACGAATACGTGCCGCTCAAACATGGCAGCCGGACCGTCCAGGCGTTCGTCGTCTACCCTGAAGTCAAAACAAAGGCGCCGGTCGTCGTCCTGATCCACGAGATCTTCGGCCTGAGCGACTGGGCCAAAGAGATGGCCGATGAGTTGGCGGCGCAAGGCTTCATCGTGGTCGCGCCTGACCTGCTCTCCGGCTTTGGCCCGAATGGCGGCGGCTCCAGCGAATTTCCAAGTCAGGACGCAACCGTCAAGGCCGTCTCCGCGCTGGATGCCGATGTCGTCACCGCCGACCTCGATGCGGCTGCCGATTATGCCAAAAAGATCCCGGCCGGGAACGGAAAGCTTGCGGTCGTTGGTTTCTGCTGGGGCGGCGGCAAATCATTCGCCTTTGCCACGCACCGGAAAGACCTGTCCGCCGACTTCGTCTTCTACGGCCCCGGTCCGGCGGATGTCACTCCCATCACCGCGCCAGTCTATGGCTTCTACGCCGGGAACGACTCGCGCATCGGCGCGACCCTGCCCGCCACCACCGCGGCTATGAAGGCGGCCGGGAAGAAATTCGAGCCAGTCACCTATGAGAACGCCGGCCACGGCTTCATGCGCGCCGGAGAAGATCCCAACAACACCGTGCCTGGAAATAAGACCGCTCGCGAACAAGCTTTCACTCGGCTGGTTAGCTTGCTCCAGCAGATGAAGAGCGCACCGGTCGCCAGTTCATCCGCCGCCAGTTCACTCAAAGAGGGCCAACGAGAAGATCAGTCCGGAACGCTGGCGAAATCGGCGCCCGCCATCGTGGCTTGCCATGACGCCAACTCCACTCGCCATGCGGCCGCCTCCATGTAGCTGGCTGTCGCACTTCGCCGTCACGGTTGCCGCTACACCTTGGCGCTCAGACGGAAGCGCATCTCACCTGGTGTCGATCATCGGCTTGAGCGGAGCAGAAAGCAGCCTGGTACGCTCTTTCGGCTAGAGCGAACCAGGCGGGGGCAATGCGGGTTGATTGGCGGGTCAATCTGCGATGCCAGGATTGGGTGGATCAATCCCCAAGGCGGTCGCCAGAGCGATAAGGTGGTCCTGCTCCTGGACGATGATGTTGCGCAAGCTTTCAGCAATTGCGAACTCATTCAGATCGTCGGCCTGGCGAATGCGGCGGCGATATTCACGAATGGTTTCCTTTTCATTTTCCAAATCGAACTGAAGCATCTCCTCGGCCTTCTCTGAGGTTTTGACCGGCTTCGGCACGACTGCCGGCATCCCGCCGAGGTAGTCGATGTGGTTTGCGACTTGAAGCGCATGGCTCAACTCCTCGGTGGCATGGACGGCGAGCTCGTCGGCGATGTTCATGTAGGCCGCGCCTTTGAGTACCTGGGAGTAATTCACGTAAGCGATGATGGCCTGGTACTCACGCGAGAGGTCTTCGTTGAGGGCGTCGATGAATTTTTCGCGGGTGATCGGTGTTTCTACAGCAGTGGGCATACGTTCTCCAATCAACTCTAAATATTCGATGCTTATAGTTAAGATGCTACTCGCGTCAGTCGTTAACCCGATGCCGAGTCTACAGGCTTGCTCCGTTGGTTTGAATGATTTCCTTGTACCGGAAGGCGGAGTCTTTCACAATACGTTTCTGGGTATTGCGATCGACGTAAATCAGTCCGAAGCGCTCCAGGTAGCCTTGACTAAATTCCCAGTTGTCGAGGAGCGACCAATGGAAGTAGCCGGCGAGTGGGACTCCTTCCTGGTGGGCACGCTTGAACGCCCCAAGATAACTGTTCAGAAAGGCGGTCCGCTGGGGATCATGCACCTTTCCGTCGGCAGCCGGCGCGTCGGCGAGTGAAATGCCATTCTCGGTGATAAGGACAGGCTTTTTATAGCGTTCAGCAAGGAACTTCGGCGCCCAATAGAGCAGCTCCGGAGTAATCGCCCAGCCATAGTGCGAGCGAGGCGCATTGGGGGAATCCGGTACCAGCTCCGGCTTGCCGTCGGCACCGGCTTTCACGGTCGGCGCAAAGTAGAGATTTATGGCGCAGTAGTCGACCGGCTGGTGGATCAGGCGCATGTCTGCCGGGGTGGCCAGTTTTTCTGCGCTCGGAAAGAGCTTGTAGCCCTCCGTTGGATAGTGGCCGAGATAGATAGGATCGAGCCACCAGGAGTTGTTCATCATTATCATCGCCGGCTGCAGGGGAATGATCGCTCGCTTTTCCACTGAGAATGAGGCATTGCGGGCGGCCGCAATATCCTGCGCGGAGTTGCTGGCGGGCAGTGAGAGCGTTCCCGCGAACGGCAAACCAACCTTGACCGGCTTCTTCGCAGCGGCGCGGATCGCTTGCACGGATCGTCCGTGGCCGAGCAGCAGGTTGTGACAGCCTTGCGCGAGCTGCGCACTCTCCAGCTTGAGAGCTGGTGGCATGGCGCCCGCTTCCGCCCCAAATCCCCACAAAATATTCGGCTCATTGATCGTCAGCCAATTACTTACCCGGTCGGAAAAACGGGATGCAACAAGGTGCGCGTAATCGGCGAGCCACTTGGAGCTATCGGCGTTGAGCCATCCCCCTTGCTGCTGCAGAGCATCGGGGTAATCGAAATGGTAGACGGTGACAAATGGCGTGATCTTCGCGGCAAGCAAAGCATCGATCAGCTTGTCATAATAAGCAAGGGCGGCTTCGTTCGGCTGCCCCTTCCCCTGAGGAAGCACACGCGGCCAACTGATCGAAAAGCGGTAGGCATTGATGTCCAGTTCGCTCATGTGGCCGATATCTTCGGCATAGCGGTGGTACTCGTCGTCCGCAACCCAGTTGGTGCTGCCATCCTTGATGTTGCCGGATACGGCCTCGTAGGCGGCCCAGATAGACCGGCCGCCACCGTCGGCGTAGGGCGAACCCTCGACCTGCATGGCAGAGGTGGAGGCGCCCCAATGAAAGCCTCTGGGAAAGGCGTTGGTCTCCCCCGGTCCAGGGACGCGGCTGGTGGCAGATAGGGGCGTGTGATGGAGAGCTGGCATGGCACAGAGAGTGGCAGCCTGAGCTGAAGTACGCAAGAAGGTTCGGCGGTTCCAGGTTGTCATTCTTGGCTGTGTTGACCTCGTCGTGCGGCGAAACTAGCACTATAGATGCTGCGATCAAGCTTCGCAAACGCAATTCTCTTCAGCAGCCAGCCATCTCTGCCTCAGAGAGCATGCCGGGGATAGGGCGGTTCTCTAAACATCAACCTCATCGGCTCGTATTGCTTCCAGCAAGAGATATCGGGTTTGCTGTTAGACGACCACTAAGCGACCACGATTTCGGAGAAGTCGGCTATCTTTGAGAATTCGCGCAAGACGGTCGCGATCAAAGCGATCCGATTTTGACGAATTTCGGGTTCGGGCGCCATCACCATTACCGTGTCAAAGAAGCGGTCGACGCCGGGACGAAGCGTCGCTATCTGCTCCAGAGCTTCGGTGTATCTCTGCGCGACGCGGAGTTTTTCTACGGCTGCGGCAAGTTGAATAGCTTCGGCATAAAGCGCCTTCTCGGCGTCATCGGAAAGCAGGCCCTCATCGACTTCCGACGGCAGCGGCCCGGCTTGTTTTTCAGCGGCCTGGCGAAGAATGTTCTTGATTCGTTTGAACGCCGACGAGATTGCGTTGAAATCCTGAGAGCCGCGGACAGCGGTGAGCGCCTGACCGCGAGCGATGGCGTCTGGAATGTCGCTGTCAGCGGCAGCCAGCGTGGCGGCGACGACGTCATAGGCAAAGTTGCGGTTCTCGCGGAGGTAGAACTCGAGGCGTTCGCGGAGAAACTGCCTGACCGGCTGGAGATTTGCTGAGGCGTTCGCCTGCCCTGAGGCCTGGGTCGCTATCTTGCATACATCGGCTAAAGAGAGTGGCAATTCTCCCTCGGCAAGGATCTTGACGACCCCGCTAGCCGCGCGGCGCAGGGCAAAGGGATCTTTTGATCCCGTCGGCTTAAGGTCGATCGCGAACATGTCGACGATGGAATTAATGCGATCGGCAACTCCGAGTATCTGCCCCTCGACCGACGGAGGGATCGGATCCTCGCCCGAAGCAGGCCGGTATTGCCAGTAGATCGCCGAGCTGACCACTTCGCCCAGGCCCTGGGCGCGAGCATAAAGACCGCCTACGACCCCTTGCAGCTCAGTGAATTCCTTCACGAGCTCGGCGGTAAGGTCGGCCTTCGCCAGTCGAACCGCCATCAGCAGCGCTGGCTTGTCGAGCGTAGCTCCGCGAAGCAGGGCCACGTCGGCGAGCATCCCCGCAACAATCGTGTTCGATTCGGTCTTGGCGAAGTAGCTGCCGAGGTCTTTCTGAAAGGTGACCGACTTCAACATCTCGATGCGATCGACGAGCGGGACCCGTTGATCGAAGTCCCAGAAGAACTGGGCGTCATTGAACCTAGCGCGGAGGACCCGTTCGTTGCCGTGGCGAATAATAGCTTCGCCTTCTGCGTTGGCTTCGGTGTTCAACACCGTCAGAAAATAGGGGGCGAGCTTTCCCGACGAGTCTTCGAGCGCGAAATACTTTTGATGGTCGCGCATCACGGTCACCAGCACCTCTTCCGGAAGGGAGAGGTATTCAACTTCGAAGCAGCCGAGCAGCACGCTGGGCCACTCGGTTAGGTGAGTTACGGTGTCGACCAGCGGGTGGTCCTCGCGCCACCGAATGCCTGGAACACTGCGCGCCGCGCTATCGAGTGCCTTGCGGATTTTGTGGCGCCGAGCCTCCACATCAGGGAGGACATAGGCGGCTTCGAGCTTCTCCAGGTAGTCGACCCCGTTTGCGATCTCTATTGGGACATCGCCGTAAAGGATACGATGACCGTAAGAGTAGTGGCTCGCCGCAATTCCCCCAAACTCAACCGGAATGATCTCTCCATCCAACAGGGCGAGCAGCCAGCGAAGAGGGCGGACAAAGCGTTCCGGCTTCCCTGCCCGCCAGTACATATTCTTAGGCCAGTACAACGCGGCCAATTCTCTAGGAAGCTGACCGGCGAGGACGGCGATTGCAGCCTCTCCCTTGCGATGCACCTTAGCAGCAACGTACTCGCCCTTGGGAGTCACCGTTGTGGTGAGCTGGGAGAGCTCGACGCCTGCTTTTTTGGCGAAAGCGTGAGCCGCCGGGGTTGGTTCTCCGCCCTTATAGGCGATCGCTACAGCCGGACCAGTGAGCGTCTCCTCCAGATCGGGTTGCTGCGGGAGTACGCCGCTCATCCGGAGCGCGAGGCGGCGAGGGGTGGAATAGCGATCGAGTGCAAATTCAGGATTCAGGAGCTTTTCGCGGGTAAGCAGAGCTTGCAACCGGTCAGCGAGTTCCACCTCTGCCGCAGCGATCATACGAGCCGGAATTTCCTCAAGCCCTACTTCAAGTATTAGTTCTGGCATATTGATATAAATCGAGCTTACCCCGATACGTTCAATTGAATTGCTGGCTGTAGGCCTGAGCGGTGGCGACGGCAAGCGTACGAATTCTATTAATAATCCCTACTCGTTCGGTGACTGAGATGGCGCCTCTTGCGTCGAGCAGGTTGAAGAGGTGGGAACATTTCAAGCACAAGTCGTAGGCGGGAAGAACTGGAAATCTCCGTCGCGCCTCGTAAATGTCTCTTTCTGCCATGGGCTCGCTCTCTGAAATGGCCGTCTCTCCGTCGTGGATCACGCGATCGTGAATCTTCTCCTGCCGTTCGGCTTTCTTAAGAGAGCCGGGAGCAAATTCGGTCTTGAACTCGGAGAGAAGCGCCTGGCACTCGGACTCGTAAAGCCGCAGGTGCTCCCAAAGCTTCTCCACATCTGCCGCCTCAAAGTTGTAGACCGAGAACTGCAACTCTTCGCGCAAGCGGACTTCCCCGTAGGTGACCTTCTCGCCAGTCACTGGATTCACCGCCCAGACGATGTCATAGATGGAGTCGACATCCTGCAGAAACGCCGCGAGACGCTCCAGGCCGTAGGTGATCTCCCCGGAGATCGGATCGAGGTCGATCCCCCCGCACTGCTGAAAGTAGGTAAATTGGGTAATCTCCAGGCCATCCAGCATAACCTGCCAACCGATACCCCAGGCGCCCAGGGTGGGAGACTCCCAATTGTCTTCTTCGAACTTCAGGTCGTGTTCGCGAAGATCGATGCCAATGGCCGCGAGCGACTCGAGATAGATCTCCTGAATACCGGCGGGAGGGGGCTTGAGGATCACTTGGAACTGGGTGTGTTTGAAGAGGCGATTCGGGTTCTCGCCATAGCGCCCGTCGGCCGGCCTGCGCGATGGTTGGGCATAAGCGATGCTGATCGGCCTGGGTCCGAGGACACGCAGGAAGGTATCCGGCGACATGGTCCCGGCGCCCACCTCCACATCGTAGGGCTGCTGGAGAACGCACCCGCGCTCGGCCCAGAAACTCTGCAGGCGAAATAGCAGTTGCTGGAAAGTAAGCGGTTCCGGCCGGATAGGCGCTTCAATGGTCGAGGTCAAAGACAAACTAGGCTCACAAGTTGGAGTATCTCTCGTAGTCTAACAAGGTGTGGGAGTTTTCCAGTGGATCGAGCGCGGGCAGAGAGTTCATTTCAAGGTGGACAAGGATTCCAGCTGTCGACTGGCCACGCTGCGGGGCAATGGAGCATAGCCCAGTGCGGACGATTGTTTCTGGCCATTGGTCAGCATCCATCGCAGCATATCGGTAATCGGCCCGCGGTTCTTCAGCGGAATGGGATTGGGTAAGACGATCCAGGTGAATGAGGCGATAGGGTAAGCGGCTTTACCGGCCGCATTCGTGATCGACGCAGCCGCGTCGCCAGCGGACTCTGCCGCTGTGGCGACGCTTTCGAGATTCGCTGTGACGAAGGCGCCCGACGCGTTGCGTACTGACCCGAAGCTCAACTCATGCTGAATCGCGTAAGTCAACTCAACATAGCCGATTGAATTGGGAATCTGCTGCACTTGAGTGGCGACTCCGTTGTTGCCGGTCGCTTCATGACCAACCAACCACCGAACGCTGCCGCCTGTTCCGATGGACGCCTTCCACTCAGGGCTGGTTCTGCTCAGGAAATCGGTGAAGGCATAGGTGGTGCCGCTGCCGTCGGAACGATGGATAACCGTGATCGCGGCATCCGGGAGATTCAGACCGCGATTGCTGGCGCGGAGCAGCGGATCGTTCCAGCGAGTGATCTTCCCCAGAAAAATGTTGGCCAGGATCTCCGGCGTGAAACGAACGGAACGTTCTAAGCCTTGCAGGTTATAGATGGGGACGACGGCGCCAAGCACGGTGGCTATCCGCTGCAGGCTCGTATCTGTCTCAGCGACTGGAATATCGGAGGCAGCGAAGTCGATCTGTTGAGCAAGAAGGCTACGTATTCCTTGTTCCGATCCGACCGGATCATAGGTGACCTGAAGTTCCGGGTGAAGCTGATGGAAGGACTCGATCCATGACTGGTAGAGCGGTGCGGGAAAGGTCCCACCTGCCCCTTTGAGCACCTGATGGGTTTGATCCGGCGTTGAAACGCTCTCGTTAGATGGTGCCCCGCTGCCCTTCTCGTGAACTACCGCAGAGAGCAGGAGTTTGGCGCCGTGGCTGGCGAGGTTGGAGGTGATGGCGCCGGAAAAAGATCCAGCCGGAGTGACGAGGTACGACCATAATGCCTGCCCTTGGCTTCCTTCGAGGGTGAGCGATAGATATCCGCTGTAGATTGGGCTCCGGCTGCTCTCGTTTGCGCGAGGATTTGTGCTGATATAGCCGGTCGTCCAAATTTCGCCATTTCCCTTGAGCACTGCGTCGGATTGATCGACACTCGAGACGATCATCAACGATGGATCGTGCTTGAGCAATCCGATGATGTCACTGCGAATCTCACCAGCACCACGCTTCCCGCTGAATGGCTCGACATAGATCCTTCGGACATTCGCGAGCGCTGCCGCAGTCTGGGCGCGCAATGGAGTGAAACTCAGTAGCGCCATGCCGATGAGAGATAAAAAGACGAAGAAGCGGCGTTGGGAGGATCGATCTGACATGTGCAAGCAGATGAACAGCCCAAACTGCTAAACAGCCTGGATTGCGAGATCATAGCAGCAGTCGTTTGCTGGCGTGTTTCATCCCTGCTCACGGCTTGTTTCAGGCAGTGAGCCCGCTATGGCAGAGACTCTCTCAGTTTGCTCAAGAGTTCATCGATCTCCCTGTAGCCGGACGGATACTGTGCCTTCATCGCAGAAGCTCCAGCGTCGAGCAGCATGCGTACCGATTCAGGCGATCGCCATTCGGCCCAATGAGAATCGACACAAGCGCGGACGGCCAACTCCAAGGGTGTTCGGCCTTTGCTGTCCAGGGCGTCAACCGGAGCGCCGCGTTCGAGCAGCAACTTGACTACGGCGTGGCGCATACGCCAAGCTGCGAAATGAAGCGCGGTGCTTTGCCTGGCAATGTCGAAGTAATTGTCGCCCTCCGCATACCGGGCCGCGATCTCGACGCCTAGATCGAGAAGCAGACGCGAGCCTTCGACGTTTCCGTTGCTGGCGAATCCGGCGAGGAGCGTTCCACCCTCCTCGATCACTTGAGGAACGAGTTGTGGTTGTCGTGCAGCGAGTGCCTGGACGGCGGTGGCATCGCCTTTTGCACAGACGGCAATCAGTTCGTTCACCCCTTGCAGCCCCAAAGCGAGACCGCGTCGCTCGATAGACCGAAGCACATCCCCGCGTCCCTTGCGTGCGGCAATCGCAGAGGACGAACGGCCATCACGTTCGCTCCCTAGAGCCGTGTTCGCGCCATGATCGAGCAACGTATCGATGATGTGGATGTCGTTGTCACGGCGCAAGGCGAATTGGAGGGCAGTGTCATGCCCCCCTTCCCTCCGGTTGGGGTCGGCGCCGTGAGCCAGCAGGTACCTAATCCCTTCCAGATCGTGCCAGTCGGACTTTCGCAGCAAGAGCGTAGTGAGACTATCGTGGTTGAGCTTACCGCTTTCGACGAGAACCTTGAGCGCACTGAGGTCGTATCCTTCCGCCGCGTGATATGGAGTTTCCCCATCATTTGGGTCGGCTCCGCGATCCAGTAAGAGAGCAGTCATTTCTGCATGATGGGCAATGCCGGCTGCGCCATAAATCGCGCTTTCCCATGTGGGAGTAGGCCGGTGGCCGCTTTGATACCACCCCGTATTCGGGCTAGCGCCGGCGTCAAGCAGTGCCCGCGCCGTCCGCACAAGGCTGTCGGAGCGTCCGTGGTCGATACGCAGATAACGGGAGAAACAAAGATAGGTGAGAGGATCCCAATTGCGCGGACCTCCTTTCGCGGTGGCAAGGCTGCTATTCAACAAAAGAAAACGCTGAACCGCAGCCAGTTCGCCGACGACCGCGGCCGCATAGATACTGCTCGTTACCACTTCAGGATCATTTGAGAGGATGGCATTCGCAGCCTCGAGGGTTCCTGAACTGTGCGATTCGTCGAGGGGCACACACGCTGCCTCGATGAACGCAGCCTCAGATAGGTCTTCAAGAGGATGGATAGCTCCCGACATGCTATTTGAAGTGCCCGCAAAATTCGTCCAGAAGATGCAGTCCCCGTTCGCGAGATGGATGCGCCCTTTGCGTCGAGGCAAAGAGTAGCGGCCAAGCGACCGGAAGTCAACTCATTGGCTCAGCCGATGCAGAGCCGTTGCACTCTTCAGCCGTCGATCGATATGACGCTCCAGGGCTTGCATGCCAAACCGGCGCAGGTCGGCGGCGCGGGTACGAGGCCAGGGCTCGGCGGCAAGTACCGGCACGGGCGAACGGAGGATCCGGTGAGCCAGCGACTGCGACTCGACGGAAAGCATCGAGGAGCCGGGTGGCCGGTGTGCCTGGCAAAAGAGTCCATCGTTTTGCTGGTGGTACCAGGCAGAGCTTCCCGCAAAGGGCGTTCCGCAATGCACACACGCGGTTAAATCGGGAAGCCAGCCCATGAGCCGCGTCGTCCAGATCGTGAAGTAAGTGATGGGCATCCAGATGGATTCAATTCGCGTATGGGCAAGTACGGCCACCAGCAGCCGAAAGACCGCGTCCTGAGGGTCGTGATCGGGGAGCGTTTCTTCGAGGACTTCGGCGTAGAAGGCGAGAGCGCTGGCGCGGCCATAGTCGACCGCCTGAGAAAGTGGCGAGGTCACGATGTCGAACGAGTCGAGCCGAACCAGTTCCTGCCTAGGCTTTTCCGCATAGCTGGCGCGGACGTGAGTCATCGGTTCAAGAGCGCCGCCGAATCGTCTGCGAGAGCGGGCTGCGGACTTGGCTACTCCCTTGATCTTGCCGTAATCGCGAGTGAAGAGCGAGACGATCTGGTCGGCCTCGTGGATGGGCCAGGTGCGGAGCACAATGGCCTCAACCTGATGCGCGATCACTTGCCGATCTTCCCTCCTCTGCTAAGCATAGCGCGAGGATCGCGGCGGTGAGGACTGTATCGACGGGGAAGCACCGCCTGAATCGTAGGATTCAGGCGGTTTCTCCGGGCGACGAGAGAAACCAGGCTAGTGCGAATGGTACAGAATTCAGGTGCTTCGTGAATTACTTCGAGAGCACGCCAAAGATGGCGACGCCCGTGGTCGTTCCAACGTAGACACGTCCGTCTGCGATCGTGGGTGTGCCGAAATGAGCTGCGTTTCCGAAGGAATCGCGACTGCCGGCCTGACCGCTGTCGTAGTATTTGTCGGCGAGGTCTTCCGCGTTGTATGCGTAGAGTACGGAAGGAGAAGCGTGGGAGACGGTCCACACAATGCCGTTCCTATTGCCGTTTGAGGAGATCGAGGGGGTAGTGCCAGGATAGGTAAAGGTTACGGCACTGCGGCTTGACGGTGTGCTTACCAGTTTCGCATTCGAGATGGAGAAAGCCTTCAGCGTGTCATCGACTCCACCGTAATAGATCTTGTTGTCGAAGTAAGCGGGAGCCGACCACGCACCATTGGGAAGGGCGTTGCTCACGACCTGGTAAATCGACCCGCCATTCGGGTGATACTTGCCGAGATTGAGCCGGTTGACGACGTAGATGTTGTGATCTTTGCCGGCGCCCACCGCGAGGTAATGGGTGTTCCCGCTGTTGTCCAGGATCTCCGGGAGCAGCACAATTCCGCCTGAGCCGAGATCGACGTCCGAATTCGACTGTTGGACCGTCGTGTCCGTGGCGTAATAGTCGTGCACCTTAACGGCAGCCCCGTCCTGGCTCAAGGAAATAAGGGAATTACCGAAGTCCTGATGAATCGGCATCTGCCCTGCATCCAGAGTTGTGTCGAAGGTGCCGTTGGCGTCCAGGAAGTACATGTACGAGCCGTTCTGCGCCGGCGCAGCTCCGCTCATCCAGATTGATCCTTCACTGCCATTGGGAGTGACATTGAGGACCGCATTTTGTTTTAGGGTGGTCGCGCTATAGCCGATGATCCATCCGGTGTAAGGGCGAATATCGCAATGCGAGGTCCAGGTCGTGTATATGGTTCCGTTCCACTCGAGTAGACCAGCGCGTTCGGCATACTGAGCAGGATCAAACACCACCTGACCGCCGCTGCTGTTTTCACCGGTGCCGGGGTAGTGCGCCTCTATCTCGGTTGGGCCGCCGAATACCTGCGCTCCAGTTACGAGGTCGAGGGCGTTGATACGCTGGTGATAATTGCCAGAGCTATCTTTTGACATATTAACGACATAGATAACGCCGTGGGGTCCCTTAGCAAGATCAATGACGGGTGTGGAAGTGATGCCGATCTCCGGGGTGATCTGACTGCAGCTGTGGTTGTCGCTGGGGGTCTCACCCGAGAGCAGAAGGGACTTCGACCAAAGCTTTGCACCGCTTTTAGCGTCGAAGGCGTACACGGTGTCATGCTCAGAGGCCGCATAAACCACGTTGTGTATGCCCCCGTTAATCTTCAAGCCAGGGACGTGGAGGGGTTGAGCATCGACCAAGCCATCTGTTGAAACAAAGCCGACCTTTCCGAAGTTCGCAAAATTGACTGTGGAATGGTTCAACAATTGCTCATTGGGGTTGTGTCCAGTGCGGTCGTTATTGCCATGCCAAGTAAGCACGGCCTGATCTTCCGCATGAAGTGAAGGGCTCTGGATGAACGGGATGGCGAGCATAGACATAGTAATTACCAGGTTACTTTTAAAATTCATTGGCATGATCCTTTGGACGGTGAGATGCACCAAACTAGAGGAAATCGCGTAATTCTTCAGTTACGTCCAATAAATTTAACCTGGAATACAACTTTAGTACTTTAATCCCGACATTACTTTAGTTTCTTGCCAGTGACTTTGGTCTCCATCTCGAGAGACGCAGTTCTGCGCCCAATTTGAAGATTCTCTTCTGCAAAGAGGTGGCTTCCACTTGCACATATCAGCAATCTTGAGTGTGCACAGGGGATTGTTGCTGAGTGCAGAAAATGCTTCCGGTGCGTAAAGCCTCCGGAGACATCTCGCTCGGATGAACCACGAGTGAGTAACAGAATTGTGGTGTTTGTTTAGGGGGAAAGGACAGGATCGGTTCGAGAGGGACGAAATCAGGAGGCAGATGAGGAGTCGAACCGACCCCTCTCATGAATTTGAAGAAGCCTCAGCGGCCGAAATATTCGGCGTTTTTCTGCGTGAAACTGGTCCATTTCTCCGGCAAGTCGTCCGCGGCGTAGATGGCGGAGACGGGGCAAACCGGCACGCATGCGCCGCAGTCGATGCATTCGACCGGATCGATGAAAAGCATATCGGTCGCCGCAAACTTGCTGGCATCGTCCTTCTTGGGATGAATGCAGTCTACCGGGCAGGCATCGACGCAGGCTGAGTCTTTGGTGCCGATGCAGGGTTCTGCGATTACGTAAGCCATAAAACACTTCTCCGACTATGGGTTAAGAGTGGTGAACCAAACCTGATTGTAGCAGCAAAGGAAGGTGCCAATCCGGAGGGACTTCCGTCCAGGAAAGCCCCGGCGGCCATCGACGCAGCCTGCAAAAGCTGGCTACTTCCTTCCGGTTTGCGTGGACGCGAACGCTTCCGGCGCAACCAGCGGCGTGATATTTCTCCCGGCGAACAGGTCCTCGAAAACGCCCATCATTTCGCTTAATAACAGTCCATTCGTCGCCAGCACCTCTTTGCTGGCAAGCGCAAAGGGCGATCCATCGAAGCAGGTGACCGTGCCTCCGGCCTCGGTGACTAACAAGAATCCGGCAGAGGTATCCCAGGGATTCAAATTGAACTCCCAATATCCGTCAAAACGCCCGCAAGCAGTGTAAGCAAGATCAAGGGCAGCGGAGCCCGCGCGACGAACCCCATGGGAGCGCAAGGTGATCTCCTGGTAAAAGTGAACGTTGGGACTTTCGTGTCGCTTTCTCGATGGGAAGCCAGTAGCCAGCAGAGCTTCAGCCATCGTTGCTGTGCTGGACGCATGGATGCGACGGCCATTCAAGTAGGCGCCGCTGCCCTTTTCGGCGACGAAGAGCTCATTGCGAGTCGGATCGTAGATGACGGCTGCAACCATCTCGCCGTCCTGATCAGCAGCCAGTCCGGGCGAGCGACGCTCCAGTCCCATGGAGACGCAGAAGACCGGGTAACCGTGAGCGAAGTTGGTGGTCCCGTCGACCGGATCGATGTACCACCGGTATTCCGCATCCATCTGTCCCCGGCTTCCCTCTTCCCCGAAGACGCCGTGTGACGGAAAGCGGGTATTGAGGCGCTCCACAATCAGGCGTTCGCTGGCGCGGTCGGCTTCAGTGACAAGGTCGGCGTCACCCTTGTACTCGGTGGCGACTCCGTTTTCAAAGTAGCCTCGAATGAGCGCACCGGCCTCCATGGCAATGGCTGCTGCGGGCCCGGCGAAAGGAAGATCCACTTGGGTTGGCAGAATATTCATGAACCGCTTTGACCGTTCCGGTAGCTCGTTCGCATGGCTGTGCCGTCCATTGCTGTTCCGTTATGACCGTGGCTGTCCTCATTGTTCTCCGAAGACAGTACGCTGCGAATCGCAGGAGCGGAGACTTCCAGGACAGAGGATACCGGCGTTGATTCAGACGCCGAGCCTGCCAACTCGGGGATGCCGGCGGGCAATAAGGCAGGCTGCTTAGCTCCAGTGGAGCGATTTCGATCGCGACGCCTTGCCTCAATATTACGAACGCTCTCGCTGATGGTACGAATCTGATTCTTATAGATGAAGAGGTTGGGCTTTCCTTCGCGCGTCAGACGAATCATACGATCATCAAAATATTCAATCCAGCCATAAACCGCCTCACCATCGCGAAGCTTCACGGTCACCGGGACCTGCTTCTCGCTTAAAAATCGGAGGTAAAGCGTCTCCTGTCCGGTTTCCCCGGGAGGCGGGCTTTTTGTCCGTTGGCGGCCTAAATTGCGAGGAGGCATAGTTTGCATATTGTAATGAATCCCGAGGCGCTGCTAACAGGAAATGTGTCCGGCGCCCCGCCTTTAGTTCGCCGTAGGAGCTGTAGTAAGGTTGGAGATACAAGGCCGCCCGTCGATGCTGGAGCATCTTTCGCCGGGCGCAACTTGAGTTTTACTCTTCGGGTGCAATTCGTCGCAGCCTTTTTTGCTTAGCCTTTTGACTCCAACTTTTTCCTTCGAGTGAAGGATAGCAGCCCCTTCGTTTTTGAGTTTAAAGAGATCCACCCTATGAAGAACGGCAAGCCATCGGCGTACCTGTCTTTCACCCTCCACGCGCACTTGCCCTATGTGCTTCACCACGGGACCTGGCCGCACGGATTGGAATGGCTGCACGAGGCGGCCGCTGAGACCTACCTGCCGCTGCTCGGCGTGCTGCGGAGGCTGGAGCGCGACGGACTCGCGCTCAAGGCAAACCTGAGCTTGTCCCCGGTTTTGATGGAGCAGCTACGTCACCCGACATTCAAGGAAGAGTTTCCGAAATACATCGAACGAAAGATGATTTCAGCCCGGGAAGACGAAAATTATTTTCGTCAGAATGGAGAGTTTGATTTCGCAGAGACCGCGGTCTTCTGGGAGAGCTTCTTCGAGCGGACGCTGAAGGATTTCTACGATCTTGACCGTGACATCGTCTCCGGACTTCGTTACTTCAACGACACCGGATCGATCGAGATCCTCGCCTGCGCGGCGACCCACGGCTACTTGCCGCTGTTGGGCACTGACGAGAGTGTGGTTGCGCAGATCCGCGCCGGAGTGGCGGCGCACGAGCGCCACCTGGGCAAGAAACCGCACGGGTTCTGGGTTCCAGAGTGTGGGTATCGCCCCGCCGGGCTGTGGCAGACCCCCATTGTGGCAAGCGGAGAAGAGGGGCCACGATCGCCATTCCGGCGGATCGGGGTGGAAGAGGCGCTGGCCGAAGCGGGTATCGAGTATTTCTTCGTCGATACCCACCTTGTCGAGGAGTCTATCCTCTTCACGCCCTACAAAATGATGTCAGGGGACCTCGGTCTTCGGCTGCACAACCTGCCTGCCCATGAATTGAAGAGGAAGGGCGATCTGAAATCCATCTATCGTCCTTATCTCGTTGAAGGACCGTTGGCACATGCTCATCCAGTCACCATCTTCCCTCGCGATCCGCAGACCGGGCTGCAGGTATGGAGTGGTGACACCGGGTACCCCGCTGACGGCAACTATCTCGACTTTCACAAGAAGCGCTGGCCCGGCGGCCATCAGTATTGGCGGGTCACCGAAGCACAGTCGGACATGGCGCTGAAGGCACCCTATTTTCCACAAGAGGCGCTGGCGCGCACCCATGTCCATGCCGAGCACTTTACCCGCCTGGTGCAAAGCGCACTCGAGGACGGCTACAGCCAGGAGCGTCCGCCCATCCTGTCGTCCCTGTTCGATGCGGAGCTCTTCGGCCACTGGTGGTTCGAGGGCCCAGTGTGGCTGGAACAGGTAGTCAGAATTTTCGCCCAGGACGATGTAGGGATCGAGCTGACAACTGGAAGCCAATATCTTTCGCAATTTGCACCGGAAGTGTTTCTGGATCTCGGCGAAGGATCGTGGGGCAAGAACGGGAACAATGAGGTATGGCTCAACGATCAGACCAGCTGGACATGGTCGGACATCTACCGGGCTGAGGAGGTCATGCGCGAGATTGCTACGCAGGGCCGGTGGCGCGACGACGGATGGGGGCTACGAATTGCCAAGCAGATGGCGCGGGAGCTCTTGCTGCTCGAGTCTTCCGACTGGCAATTTCTAATCACCACAGCGGCGGCGCGGGATTATGCGGAAAAGCGCTTCCGTGGTCATCTGGAACAGTTCATTGAGCTGGAAATGCTCTGGGCTGAGTTCGTCTCCAATGGAGGGCTTTCGCCGTCTGCCGAGCAGTGGCTAGCAGAGCTTGAAGAGCGCGACTGCCTCTTCGCGGAGATCGATCCGGGACTCTGGGCCAGACGCTGAACTTCGTTAACCCCGATGAGCTTTGCCAGTCCCGGTGAGCTTTGCCAGGTCAGGATCAATGCAATAAAAAGGGGGCCATAATCCGACTGGATTGTGGCCCCCTTTTATTGAGTCAGGCAGTTATTCGACGGTGACTGTAACGAGTGCGTTTGCGGTCTTTGTTGCGGTGACCGAATCGGTACCCGTGACCGTGAAGGTGTACGTCCCGGCGGTGGTTCCGGGAGTTCCGGAGTTGTGATTGTTGCCGCTGCCTCCGCCGCAACCAACTCCAGCCATGGCGACAAGGAAGATCAACAGGCTAAGCATCGATTTCCAGCTGCGACGCCTTGCCGGGATACCGACAAAGAGCAAGCAAGCCAGTGCCGCTCCTCCAGCGGCGGTATACCAGCGATTTGTCTGAGGAAAAGCCAACGCTCCGCTCGTCGGAGCAGTCGTGGCAAAGGTTGCCGTGACTGTCCCAGCGCTCGTGGAAGTAATCTTCACCGAGCTAGCGGCCAGGGAACACGTGGGGTTGTAGGTCGCATTGGCACCCGTCGGCGAGCTGGTCAGCGCACAGGTGAGATTGACGGTCCCGGTATAGCCGCTAGCCGGGGTGATGGTCACCGTAGAGGTAGCGGATTGGCCTGGTGAGCTCACTGTTGCTCCCGTAGACGCAAGCGCGAAGCCCGGCTGCGCCGGCATGGCCGATGAGGTGACCGTCGTCGTTCCCGTGGAAGCTACATAGTTGGTGTCCCCGCTGTAGGAGGAAGTGATGGTATTGGCCCCGGATGCCAGCGCGCTGACATTGACGGTGATCGTCACTGAGCCTAGAGATGCGCCGGTAGTGGGGTCCTGTGTCCCAGTAACGGCGCCTGTGCCGATCGTCGTTCCGTTGGCCGTCAGGGTGATGGTTCCGGTTGGACTGGTGGCAAAGGAAGCCGGATTGGGCGTTACCACAGAAGTCACCGTAAAGGTGCCGCTGCTCACCGAGGTCGCGCTTGGCGAGACACTATCCGCGGTTGGCGCCTGAGTGATGGTGAATGCCAATGGGCCGGCGGTGCTCGAGTTCAAGCTGTTATCGCCGCTGTAGCTGGCGCTGACCGAATGCGAGGCAGGCGGCCAGTAGTAGACCGGCAGCTCGGCGAAGCCCTGGCTGGTGATTTGCACGACCCCGGCGGCGGAACCTGACAGGCTGCCGGGCAGAGTGGCGGCGGTGTCGGTGAAGGTGACCGTTCCGGTAGCAGAGGCCGGCGTCTGAGAATTAACCTGGGACACGCCAACCGGCGATGCGTCCACTCCGAAGAATGTCCCGTAAGGAAAGCTTCCTGGTGTCAACGCGGTAGGATTATTATTCGTATCCAGCGAATAGAGGCCGAGGTTAAGGACGCTGTTTTCCTTGGCAACGTTGACTTGAACGCCGGGGTTCGCCTGGCTCTGAGCGAAGTTGATGTCGCCGCCATAGTATGCCGAGACGGTGTAGGAGCCGCCTGGCAAGTTGGCGTAGGTGACTGCCCCGGTGGCGCCGTTGTTGAGGGTGACAAATCCGAGCCCATCCCCCAAATAATTAGCACTAGCCTGTTCGTTGGAGTTGGTGACGAAGCCCACATCGCCGCTTGGGGTGCCCCCGGCACCCGCTACGCTGGCGTTGAAGGTGACGGTTTGGCCATGGGTGATGTTGACTGCGGAAGTGCCGCCGTTGATGGTGAAGGTTGTGGTCGTCGGTGTGAAGACGGCGCTCGACCAGCTCTTGATCAATTGGCTGACATCCACGCTACCCAGACCGGAGGCCAGATCATATTCAGTGCCTGCGTCGTAGCCGGTCAGGAAGCTATTCGTCCCGCAATCAGAAGTGCCGCTAAGGCAATACATCGAATTGTTTCCGGTGGTTACGTCGTGAAACACCGAACCATACAATCCGGCCTGATTGGCCAGGTTGTAGAGGACGTAATTCGCTTGGCCCAACCGTACGTTGCCGAGGCTCTGGCTGACCAGGGCAAGCATACCGGCGAAGGCCGGCGCTGAAGCCGAAGTGCCGCCGAAGCCCTGGAGCGGAATGTTCCCCTGGCTATCGGGAACGCAGTCCGCGATCGGATTGCCATTCGCATCGAAATCATTGCCGCACACTACCCAGGTCGCACTATAGAAGCCATTGCCGGCGAGGAAGGAGACATCCGGAAGATCGCGCACTCCATCATTCGGAATATTGATATTCCCGCCCGTCTGAAATGGCGGTTTTGCCCACCCGGTGATCGTGCCGGTCGTGGCCTCACAGATCAAGTTATTGTTTACATCATAGGACGGCATGACGCAGCTGCTCGCCCCGCCTCCCGCACCTACGATGTTGGTCTGATTATTGTTCTGAGAATCCATGAACGGCGTGTTGCTGGCGAGAGGACCATTGGAAGAAGTCGAATTGTTCCATGGCTCCTCGGGAATGTAGCCGCGAGCCGACCCATAAGTGGAGTTGTTCAAGGCGGCGACATAGGTGAGGAAGCTGGTGGCGCTGGAGTTCAGCACGTCAAAATCGGTTCCACCCACCGCGATGTTAAAGGGGGTGGAAGCCAGCCCGTTCACATTGAGACCGAATTGCGCCTGAGTCTCCGTACTATTATTGTCGCAGCCCGCCGAGCCGGAGTCTCCGGTCGAAACGGTCACTGTGATACCTTGGGCGGCGGCTTGCTCCCAATTCGTAAAGATCGTTTGGTTGGCGGTGCCCTGGTTGATCTCGCAGCCGCCGAAACTCACATTGAGAATGCTGACTGCATTGTCGTCCAGAGCGCGGGTAATCGCCAGGTCGAGACCGTCTTCAAGGATAGTGTCGGCCGCAGTGTAAAAAATGATGTTGGCGCCTGGCGCGACGCCGCCCGAAACTTCAAGGTCGAGGAGCGCCTCATCCGTATCTCCGTTAATGCCAGGATCGTTGCCATCGACAACCACCGTCGGCGTATTGTTCGAGAGACCGAACAACGACCGGAACGTGCTCACGTCCGAAGTCACAATATTGGCGTCGCCGGCGACTCCGATGGTGACCCCGCTACCATCGTAGGTCGTGCCCCCGCTGAAGTTGCTGTTCAGTTTGCTCGGTGTGTCATAGATGGTGGCCGCATCGCTCGGCCCGACGTACAAAAAGTAGCCGCTATTCGCATCCCCTGCCGTAAGTTGAGGAACATACTTCTTCGACTTGGCGTCATAGGTGGCGTGGGTCGGCGGGGTATGCTGCGATTTCGGGAAGAAGTTGTTCAAATGAGAGATGCCTACGACCACCGGCGCTAGAGCGGTCGGGATCTGGGGATCGGAGAGATTGGTGAGATGCTTTTCGCCATTCACCTCGACGTTGTGAATCTGGGTATGAAAGGCCGTCTCGATCTGGCCCATGGAGCCTGAGAATTCAATGATCGTCTTCGCCTTATTGACCCCATTGACCTTGAAGCCCTCGCTCTCCAGCCAGGTACTCACCGCTTGAATATCGGCGTCGGCAACGCCATACTGCGCCCCGAACTGCTCCGGTGTCAGCCACTTGCGAAATTGAGAAGAATTCTTGTCTTGCAGCGCGCCCAAAAACTGGCGCAAGGCGATCTCCTGAGACGGGCTCCGCCTTAAGATCAACTGCATCCGGTTCGCCGCTAAAGAGGAATCGGCCGCGCCCTTGTCATTGGCCTTTCGGGCAAGCGGATGTACATTGCCCTTCAACTTCGTCAACTTCGAATTGTCGACGGCCTCGGTGATGCGAGCAGGATTGGCCGGAACGGCCTGCGAAATCTCCTGGGCCTGGCTCGAGGTGGAGAGAGCCAGCGGCGCTGCCATCAGGACAGCCAGGGTCATTGCCACCTGCATCGAGGAGCGGACCACTCGAGAGATACCTTGGCGGAAGCCGGCGACGCACTCAGAGCGCGACGGCGAAGATGCGGGAGAGGGGAATTTGGGAAACATGGGCCATCCTATGGAAGTAAACCATCATGGTTGCGAGACTCTCTTCGAGGCACTGGGAGGAGTTTTTGACGGATACACGAATCAAGAACGTCGCGGCCTCAACTGGATTGTCGGTTTGAAACTGACGCGGAAAACGCAAACTGCGCCGTATCACCTCTTTGCTGCCGGCGGGGAAAACGTCGCCGACCCTTAAACGCGAATTCTTCTGCGCAGCTTGGTTTTATGACACCGAGGAGAGTGTGTCAAGAGTGATGTTGCTTTATCTGCTAACGCGGATTCTATCGAAAAAATTGCAGAGAAGCAGGGTTTCAGCGTCCGCCTAAAAGTCCGCAGACGATCGATTGGGTCTTCAAATCGAAGCTGCAGTGATGATCAGGAGAGCGCTCGCGAGAGTCGACCTTGCTCGCCAATGCGGGAATTTTAAACCATCTTTGTAGGAGCTTGAAACCATCTTTGTTCAGCAGAGTGAGAAGAAAGTCACTATCCGAAAGACATTCCGCCCTGCAGGACATGGGTAGCGACTGCCCGGCTGAGCAGGATAGTATTCGCAGGTTCATGTTTCGCAAGGCGGCGCAGGATCGCCAGTTGAATGCGAAGGGCATCCCCTTCAGCAACCGTGGCGAGGATGCGGCGTGCCGCTTTTTCGATGATGCTCATAGCGTTTGCCGCGTACACCTGAGTCATCGCCACGGTGTGTTGATGACTCCCAAGCTTCCGCGTCCGTAGCAAAGCCGATTCCAAGGCATAGACTTCTATAACGATGTCGGCAATATCAGCCATGATCTCCTGCTGATCGGCGAGAGCGGTCATATATTTCTGCGAGGCCGCACCGGCGGTGAGCAGTGCAATCTTTTTGGCGGAGGCGAGCATAGCGGATTCGCGGGCCAGCAGATCGTCAGGGCGCTCATCGGCATCGCCGAAGGCCGGCGGCGACATCACCTCATCCATGAGCTTCTGGATCGCCGGTAGTAGCGGCAACGCGCCCGACAAGGCACGCTTCATCAAGAATCCGGTAATGATGAGGCGGTTGATCTCGTTGGTGCCTTCGAAAATCCGGTTGATGCGAGAGTCCCGGTAGGCACGTTCGGCCGGATACTCCTCGACATAGCCGTATCCGGCGTAGATCTGGACGATGTGATCGACAACAGCGTCCAGCATCTCGGAGCCCCAGATTTTAAGGATTGAACACTCGACCGCATATTCCTCGATGTGTCTTTGGATTTGCTTCGAGTCCTGCGCCTGTTCGGGATCGATGCCGGCGAGAGCCTCATCGATCATGCCGACTGTGCGGTAGGCCATGCTCTCTCCCACGTAGATTCGCACGGCGCAGTCGGCAAGCTTCTGCTGGATCAATCCAAACTCCGAAATGGATTTGCCGAAGGCCTTGCGCTCCTTGGCGTAGCGGATGCCATTGCCAAGCGCAGTGCGCGCTCCCCCAACGCAGGCCGCGCCGAGTTTGAAGCGGCCAATATTGAGGATATTGAAGGCGATATGATGGCCCTTGCCGACCTCGCCGAGTAGATTGGCGGATGGAACTATGCAGTCCGACAGAATCAATGGACAGGTCGACGAGCCGCGGATCCCAAGCTTATGCTCCTCCGCCCCGACAGTAAGGCCGGGAGTATCGCGTTCGATGAGGAACGCGGAGAATTTAGCTTTTTCTGCACTGGCATCTGCGGGGTCTGTCACTTTGGCGAAGACGGTGAAGAGGTCCGCGAATCCGGCGTTGGTGATCCACATCTTTTCGCCATTCAGGACGTAATGCGAGCCATCTTCGGAGATTGTGGCGCGGGTGCGGATGTTCATGGCGTCCGAGCCCGAGGTGGCTTCGGAGAGCGCGTAGGCGCCCAACCACTCCCCGGTCGCGAGCCTGGGCAGGTACTTCTCTTTCTGCTCGGGGGTGCCATACCAAACAATCGGCAGGGTGCCGATACCGACGTGCGCGCTGAAGGCAACCGAAAAACTGGCAAGCTGCGACAGGTGGTCGGCAACGATCGCCGAGGTCACCTTGTCCATTGCCAGGCCGCCGTACTCTTCGGGGATGTCGACAGCCATGAGTCCAAGTTCGCCAGCCTTGCGGAGGAGCGCCCGGGTGACGGTAAAGTTCTTGGCCTCGATCTGGCCGGCAGCCGGCAAAACTTCGTTCGCAGCGAACTGATCGGCGGTTTCCGCGATCTGCCGCTGCTCCTCGGTAAAATCTTCGGGAGTAAAGATGTCCTCGGGGCCGAGATCGTGAATGAGGAAGCTGCCGCCCTTGATTTCATTCCTGCCTGGCTTCGACACCGGGGAAGGGGCGCTTGGTGGTGCGATAGTCGCCATTCAGCTTAGCTCCTGAAACTAGCTTGCTCACCGCGATAGTACTCTGATTTCGCCGCGCGGATCAGGATACTTGGAGACCTAGGGCTTTCGCCATTTTGGCTTGGCGTTCGTCAAATGTCCAGAATTCGATCGATCCAAGTTCGAACGCTGACGCAATGTGCAGCGTATCGAAAGATCTCGTTCCGTAGCTTGCAACCTGGGTTCGCGCTAAGGCAATTCCCCCCTGAAAGGTTCCGACCGGCAGCTTGACGATTTCCCAAATGAAGTCTGTGCAATCCTGGTCGAATCTCTCAAATATAATCGCTGCCTCTGATGCAGAAAGATTCCCCCGGAAGACCTGCTGCGCTATGGCGTGAGAAAATTCAAGCCTGTGAAGTGGCGTCAGCCAGACGCGAGGCCGGCGGCTCATCCGGCGCAACGCCTCAACTGAGTGCCGGTCGCGAACATATACGGCGACAATAAAGCTAGAATCGGCGTAGACGTTCAATAGCGCCCGCGGTCATCAAGAAAGTCCTCGACGGCGTTCAGAACGCGATCCCCGAAGATCGTCTTCTGCCGTGCCTCGAAATCGGGCCAGTTTAGATTCTCGCTTTTCGGACGATCCTTGGAAACTTCTCCGGCACTTGGCAAGATGCGCCCGATCACGCGATCCCGGTCACGAAGCTCAATCGGCTCGCCCGCCATCAACCATTCTTTGATCTGGCGAGTGTCGCGAAGCTGGCGGAGATTCACGGATGGCACATTAGCATTGTGACACAAAACGCGACACGGCCTGTAAACTCGCGAAGGCTAGTTCAGATTCTCGAAGATGCCGGCAGCGCCCATACCCCCGCCAACGCACATGGTGACCATGCCGTAGCGACAGTTTTGGCGCCTCATCTCATAGATTAATGTTGCCGTCAGTTTGGCTCCGGTGCAGCCGAGAGGATGTCCTAACGCGATCGCGCCGCCATTGACGTTGACCTTGGCTGGGTCAAGTCCAGCCAGCTTGATCACCGCCAGCGACTGGGCAGCGAAGGCCTCGTTGAGTTCAATGAGATCAATATCGTTGAGCGTCAGTCCTGCCAGCTTGAGGGCTTTGGGGATGGCGAAGACGGGACCGATGCCCATCTCCTCAGGCAGCGTTCCGGCGGTGGCAAAGGCGACGAAGCGCGCTAGGGGGCGGATCCCTAACTGCTGCGCTCGTTCCGCGGACATCACAATCGCGACCGCGGCACCATCAGAGGTTTGAGACGAATTGCCTGCGGTCACCTGGCCCTGCGCGTGAAATACCGGCTTGAGCTTGGCGAGCGCTTCCATCGAGGTGTCGGCGCGAGGGCCTTCATCAGTATTGAAATCAATGGTGCGAACCTCAGGCTTGGCAGGATTCTTAGTTGCCGTTGTAGTTGTCACCGGAACCGGCACAATCTCTTCTTGAAATTTCCCTGCAGCAGCGAGCGCCTTCCGGTGGCTCGCATAGGCGAACTCGTCGGCCTCTTCACGGGTAATTTCGTAATGCTTCGCGACCCGCTCAGCCGTAAGTCCCATGGTCAAATAGGAATCGGCATAATGGTCAATCAGCCACGGATTCACGCTGATCTTGTTGCCGCCCATGGGCACCATGCTCATTGATTCGGTCCCGCCCGCCAGAATGGTATCGGCGCCGGCGCCGCGAATACGCTCGGCGGCTATCGCAATCGACTGCAAGCCCGAAGCGCAGTAACGATTGACGGTCATCGCCGAGCAATCGACCGGCAGCCCGGCGCGAAGGCTGGCGATGCGAGCTACGTTCATCCCTTGTTCCGCCTCAGGCATGGCGCAACCGAGAATGACATCATCGATCTCCCTTACATCAAGCGCGGGAACCCTGCCGAGCGCTCCTCGGATTGCCGTCGCCGCTAGGTCGTCGGGACGGGTTGTCGACAGACTGCCCTTCCCGGATTTTCCAACCGGTGTGCGAACCGCGCTGATAATGACTGCTTCTCTCATGTAGCTCCGTAGGTTCACTTCGAAAAGCAAAATCGCGATCCGGATCAGCCTTCCCGTTAGTTGCGAAGCGGCTTTCCGGTCTTCAGCGTGAAGCTTATTCGTTCCAAAGTCTTGCGTTCTCCACAAAGCGAGAGAAATGCCTGCCGTTCGAGATCAAGCAGGTATTGCTCGCTTACCAAGGATCCCGGCGTGAGGCTCCCGCCGCACAGAATATTGGCGACATGGTGCGCGACGATTACGTCATGATCGCTGATGTAGCCGCCTTCACGCATGAAATGAACACCGAGCTTTAAGGTTGCGAGCACGGCTTCGCCCGCCATTGGAATCTGGGTGCGAGGGAGAGGCGGCGCATATCCATCCTCGGTGAGGGCGATGACAGACTGTTTGGCATCACTAAGGACGCGGTCGCGATTGGCCGTAATCATGTCGTTTGAGCTAAGCAGGCCTAGTGTGCGAGCCTCGGCGGCAGAGGTGGAAACCTTAGCCAGAGCTATGGTTTCGAAGCGGGTCTTCAACGAATCCAGAACTTCGCTCGATTGTGCGAACCGGGCTGGCGCCGTAACAGGGCTTATGCCTGACGCTGCTGTGGCGGCGTCGAGCCCGCGGAGGACCATCTCTTTCGTTCCACCGCCGCCCGGAACGAGGCCCACTCCGGTCTCAACCAATCCCATGTACAGCTCGGCGTGCGGCCGCCGTTGAGCGGCATGGAGGGAGATCTCCGCGCCGCCCCCCAGGCACATGCCGTAGGTCGCAACTACCACCGGGCGAGGACAGAATTTGATCGCCGCAGTCATTCCCTGAAAAGCCCGTATCGCAAGGTCGACCTCGTCCCATTCGCCCTCTTGCGCGGCCAGCAGCAGTTGCATGAGATTCGCGCCCACGGAAAAATTGGTTCCATCGCCCGAGATGACAAATCCACGAAAGTTATGGACTGCATCGCTCTCCGACTTGAGGGTTTGAGTGATTAGCCGGACGATGTCATCGCCGATCGCGTCTTTTTTCGAATGAAGCTCGATGCAGGCGACATCGTCGCCGATGTCCACCAGGGACGCGCCAGGATTATGCCGCACGATCCCGTTCGCTGCGCGAAAGTGCGCGATCGAGGCAATGCCCTTTGGCAGTTCGACCGGCCGCATCTCTCCGGCAATTGGATCGAAGAATCGGCGACCAGAGGGCACCGTCGGATCGTCGGTGTACCAGGCAGAAAATCCAGCCTTCAGAAGTTGAGCTACGCTTCCAGGAGTATCCAAGGAAGTATCGAAGGCAATGGTGTCCGCAGCACCCGGGTGTCGAACGCCGACTGCATCCCACATCTCGAATGGCCCCAACTCCCAGTTGAATCCAGTGCGCATCGCGCGGTCGATCGAGACCACATTGTCGGCGATTTCAGGAAGACAAGTAGCGGCGTAGTTCCATATCTCGGTCAGCAGCGGGCGATAAAAGGCGGCTGCCTTGTCTTTGCGAGGATCTCCTGCAAGCAGCATGCGCAGGCGCTCAGGCAAGCTCTCGGCATTCTTGGCCATTTCGAGCGAAGGAAATTTAGGTCTGCCGGCAAGATGATAATCAAGCGTCTTCCAGTCAAGCGCGAGGCGAATATCCCTTCCCTGCTCATCCTTTCCAGTTTTCTTGTAAAACCCCTGACCGATCTTGTCGCCCAACCATCCGCGTCCGAGCACGGTCTCGATCCATCCCGGCAATTCAAGGGCTGGGCTGTCGCTCGATCGCGTGCGATTGAAATTGCGGATGACATGCGCGAGCACGTCGATGCCAACCATATCAGCGAGCCGAAACGTCCCGGTCCGGGGCCAACCGATTGCCGATCCGGTGAGCGCGTCGACCTCCTCGATGCTTAAATCCTGCTCTTGCATCAGCCGGACCGTGGTCAGCATGGCAAATGTTCCGATCCGATTGGCAATGAAGTTCGGCGTATCCCGGGCGTAGACGACCGATTTGCCGAGACGCCGGTCGGCAAAATCGGCGATTGCCGAGACTGCGGCTGGATCCGACTCCGCCGTCGGAATAATCTCCAGGAGGCGCATGTGACGCGGGGGATTAAAAAAATGCGTTCCGAACCAACGCTCGCGAAATTTTAGCGGCATTCCGGCAGCGATGGCGGCGATCGACAGGCCGCTGGTATTCGTCGTCACAATTGCATTCGAGTCGAGATGGGAGGCTATCCGGCTCAGCAGCCCCAGTTTTACGGCAAGATCTTCTGAAACCGCTTCGATGACCCAATCGCAGTCAGAGAGCAGACCCAGGTCGTCTACGAGATTGCCAATTGTTATGCGGCGGGCGACCGAGGGCTCATAGAATGCAGCCGGCTTGGCCTTAAGCAGAGCTTCCAGGGCGCGGGCGGCCAATTGGCCGCGAGATGCCCGGCTATCCGCGGCATCGGCGGGCACAATATCCAGCAGAATAACCGGCAAACCCGCATTCGCCAGATGGGCAGCGATCCGCGAGCCCATCGTGCCCGCTCCCAGGACTGCGGCACGACGCAACAGCGGAGTTGCGTCCTTTTTGCGTTTCGACCAGGAGGCAAAACCGCCGTCGGACAGGGTGGGAGAGACGACTGTACTCCCGGATGTACTCATCGCTAAGCTCCACAGACGAGACGAGCTTAGTGAATGGCTCTTACGCCGTCAAGGCAAACGCCCGTTTGACACTGCCGAAGGTCGCGGATAGCTTCGAAACAAGACTCCCATATTGTTTTGAGGAGTCTGGATTGAGGTTGGTCACGTTTATGCCGGTAAGCTGCAAGTGTTTAGGACGGTTCCTAGTGCTGCTGCTCTCGACAGCAGTGGTCGTGCATGCGCAGGATCTGGCAAGTTTCGAGAAACGTATCACTGTCAAAGTGCTGCCAAATGGCCTCACCTTGATCGTTTGCGAACGGCCGGAAGCTCCCGTTTTCTCCTTCTATACCAGCGTTGATGCCGGCGATGCGAACGATCCCGGCGGTCAGTCCGGCTTGGCGCACATGTTCGAGCACCTGGCCTTTAAAGGAACGAAAGATATTGGCACAACTAATTATCCGGCAGAGAAGGTCGCTTTAGACAAGGTGGAAAAGGCGTACGCCGCCTACGATCTCGAATACCGAAAGCGGGTGGGACGGGATGAGGCAAAGATCAAGGAACTGAAAGCCGCTTTTGATGCTGCGGTGAAAGATGCGGAGCAATACGTCATTCCTAACCAGTTCACAGAAATTGCCGAGGCCAACGGGGCGGTAGGTGTGAACGCTTCCACCTCCCTCGATACCACTCAATACTTCTGGAGCATGCCTGCCAACCGCTTTGAGCTGTGGGCATACATGGAGAGTGATCGCATTGCCAATCCAGTTCCACGGGAGTTCTACAAGGAGCGCGACGTGGTAATGGAAGAGCGCCGCATGAGAGTCGATTCCAGTCCCATCGGGAAGCTGGTCGAACAGTTTCTGGCAGCGGCGTACGTGGCCCACCCTTACCATCGCCCGAACGTCGGTTGGGAATCTGAGTTAAGTCAGATCAACGCTACCGAGGCTGCTGCCTTCCACGCAAAATACTATGTGCCTTCGAACATCGTCGTCGCTGTGGCAGGCGATCTAAAAACAGCCGAGGTGATGCCGGTGCTTGAGAAATACTTCGGACCCATCCCCGCTGGACCACCACCTGAGGCCATGGCAACGATCGAACCTCCTCAGGTGGCGGAAAAAACCATTGTCTTAAAACAGCGGACCCAGCCCCTCTACCTGGAGGGCTACCATAAGCCCGATTATCGTGACCCAGACGACGCCGTCTATGACGCAATTACCGATATCTTTTCAAATGGACGTACATCGCGGCTCTACCGCAGCCTGGTCCGCGATCAACAGATTGCCGCCCAAGTAGAAGGTTTCAGCGGCTTTCCCGGTGACAAATATCCTGGCCTATTTGTCTTCTTTGCCGTTCCGCTGCCCGGGCACACACCCGAGCAAATGCGCGACTCCATCCATAAAGAGATCGATAAGCTGAAGACTGCGGATGTTACCGATGACGAGCTACGGATGTTCAAGACACGCAGCCGGGCGGACCTGCTGCGCGGTCTCGGAGATAATGAAGGGCTGGCCACTCAGTTAGCTGTCTATCAACAACGTTACGGCGACTGGCGCGAACTCTTCCGCCAGCTCGATAAGATCGACAAGGTTTCGAAAGCAGATATAAGACGAGTGGCTAATAAAATATTCATTGATACAAACCGAACTATAGGCATTGTGCAAACCCAGCAGGCAACAAATGGAACCCAGACGTCCAACGGGGGTGCGGAATGAACGCCAAATCCCTCCTGCTCGTCGGACTGCTAACTGCCTCAGTCTCAGCCGTTGCTCAAAGTGGCGCTAACGTTCCTAGCTCGAACCAGCCGCAGCCATGGAAGTCCATCCCCATTCCCCCGCTGGCAACCTTTCATCCCGTGCAACCGAAAAGGATCGCGCTCAAGAACGGGGTAGTGATCTTCCTTGCCGAAGATCATGAACTGCCCTTCATCACCGGCTTCATCGAGATAAAAGGCGGATCACGCGATGAACCGGCCGCGAAGGCCGGCCTTGTCTCGCTCTACGGCGACGCATGGCGAACCAGCGGCACCACCACTCAAGATGGAGACAAACTCGACGACATCCTTGAAGCCAAAGCCGCGAAGGTGGAGACGAGTGGCGATATCGACTCGACATCGGTCAGTTGGAACTGCCTGAAACAGGATGAAGATCAAGTCTTCGGTATTGCCAGCGACCTTCTCATGCATCCGGCCTTCAATGAGGAAAAGCTGACGCTGTCCAAGCAGCAGATGGCTGCCGGGATCGTACGGCGCAATGATGAAGCCGCGCAAATTGCCAGCCGCGAGGCATCCATCCTCATCTACGGCAAGAACAGCCCTTATGCGCGAGAGCCGGAAATTGCTACGGTAATGTCGGTTACCGTGGCTGATCTCAAAGCCTGGCATGATCGCACTGTTATCCCAAATGGCATGATCATCGGCGTCTCCGGCGATTTTGATTCCACGGCCATGGAACAGAAGCTGCGGGGAGTCTTTGATTCCCTGCCCCCGGGCGCCCCGATTCAAACGGCAAAACAAGAGTTCCCCGGACCTAAGCCCGGCGTCTACTTCGTGGATAAGAGCGATGTCAATCAAAGTAACATTCGGATCGTCGGTCTTGGGACAGAGAGAAAAAACCCCGATTTCTATGCGCTCTCGGTTATGAACGAAATATTCAGCGGTGGTTTTGGATCGCGGCTTTTTCAGGATGTTCGCACCAAACGCGGGCTCGCTTACTCGGTAGGCGGCGCCTATGGCGCCTCCTATGACCACCCGGGCACCTTCTACGTAGCTGCCTCCACCAAAAGCACAACTACCGTGGATGCCACACAAGCCATGCTTGATGAAATCAACGACCTGAAGACCGTTCCATTCACCGAAGACGAATTGAAGCGCGCTAAAGATGAGGTCCTGAATTCCTTCATCTTCCGCTACGACTCCGTCGAGAAGGTACTTGACGAGCAGGCCAAGCTTGAGTTTTATGGCTATCCACTGGATTATCTCGACAAGTATCGGGACGCGGTCGAAAAGGTAACGACAGCCGATCTTGAGCGAGTCGCCAAGAAATACGTCGATTCTTCGAAGCTGGCGATCCTGGTAGTCGGCAACTCTTCCGAAATGGGCACCCCACTCTCCAAGCTCGGGACCGTTCAACCTTTGGACATTACCATCCCTATGCCGCCTGGCATGGCTGGGCCGCAAGGTCCTGGAGGAGATCAATAACATGAGCCTGGCGATTGCGATCATGGCCGCGGGCAAGGGGACCCGGCTCAAGTCAAAACGCCCTAAGGTTCTGCACGAGATCGGCGGCAAATCACTGCTTGAGCATGTGATTGCCGCGGCAGCACAGATTGTTCTACCTAAGGACATTTACGTCATAGTTGGTCACGAGGCGGAGCGAGTCAAAGCCTCCGTCGCTGCCAACGAAGTCCAGTTTGTTCTCCAGACCGAGCAGCGCGGCACCGGCCACGCCATCCAGTGCGCCCGGGAGCAAATCAAGGGATATGACAGCCTGATAGTCCTTTCGGGAGACGCGCCGCTCATTCGTCCCGAAACAATTGCGAGGATGCGTGATTTTCACATCGAACAACAAGCGGCAATGACTGTCTTGACTGCTTGCCCTCAGGAGCCGCAAGGATATGGCCGGATTCTACGGCGCAGCGCCAATTCCCCTGAGATTACAGCGATCATTGAGCAAAAAGCACTCACTCCCGACCAATTGAAAATACCGGAGATTAATTCTGGTATTTACGCTTTTGCAACTGCTCCCCTGTTGGCCAGTCTAGACTCTCTCCAACCGAACAATTCACAAGGAGAGCTCTATCTTACCGACATGGCGGGGCAGTTGGTTGCGGCTGGGCAGCGTGTCGTGGCTATTCAATCTACCAACTCCACCGAGGTTCTTGGAGCCAACACGATTGCCGAAATGATGCAGTTGGATGCAGCCATGCGTGCCGATGCGACCCGCAAACTCATGGCCTCAGGTGTCACGATTTTCCGCCCTGAAACCGTGACTATCGATGCCGGCGTCACTGTCGGCGCCGATACCATCATTGAGCCCTTCGTGCAGTTACTCGGGCAATCAAAGATTGGTACGGATTGCCGTATTCGCTCCTATTCCGTGATTGAGAATTCAACGGTTGCTGATGGTGTACTCGTTCGGCAAGGTTGCATTATCGGAGACTCAATCATTGACACTGGCGCGATGATCGGCCCCTACGCTCACATTCGTCCGGGAAGTGAAATTGGCGAAGGCGCTCACGTTGGGAATTTCGTCGAGACCAAGAAAGTGAAGCTGGGGAAAGGCTCAAAGGCAAACCATCTAACTTATCTTGGCGATGCCGATATTGGTCCCGGTACCAACATAGGAGCCGGCACCATTACCTGCAACTATGACGGAGTCGACAAGCACAAGACCATAATTGGGAATGGCGTCTTCGTTGGCAGCGACTCGACCCTGGTGGCGCCGATCTCGATTGGCGATGGGGCCTTTATCGGGGCGGGTTCCTGTATTACCGAAGACGTTCCAGCCGACGCGCTCGCACTTGGACGCGGACGGCAGGTCATCAAGGCTGACTGGGCTAAGACAAAAGGTCCTCATTGCAAGGTGAGAACTTAGTTGACTCCTCTGCCAAGGCAGCGCCGCATTATCATCATCACTACTCCTGCCAATACAGCCATCTAGCCTCCTCCTTCTTCAAATACTTGAAATAGTTTATTTGCCCTAGCAGCAACCAATTACGAGGATTTCTGCCTTAATTATGAGGCAACATCCTTTCTCTATCCATTGCATCCACCCCTCGATTAGGCGAATATAAGGCGAAGACGGTGCCGTCAAATGCCTTTAGCAGCTCAAATCCGCGCAGAAATCGAAGCCAGTTTAGCTGCGCGAATTCCTTCAGCTTTGACCCCTGTTTCACGCATCATCCGGACGGTTGCTGCTACTGGCATAAGTGCAGTTGATGAGCTCTTAGATGGAGGTCTCCAAGTTGGAGCAATCACTGAAATAGTAGGCCCGGAATGCTCCGGACGAACGAGTCTGGCGCTGGCCTTTTTGGCGCAAATGACCAGTGTCGGAAGAGTCTGCGCCTGGGTGGATGTGTCGGACACATTGCATCCAGAATCGGCTGCCGCAGCAGGCATCGACCTCGACCATTTGTTATGGGTGAGGTGTGGCGGCCCGGGAACACAGTCATTAAGTAAGACTCATGATCCGCAGCCATTGATGACGGCGACGCAGACCACCCGGGTGCAGTTAGGAGGGAATAGTCCGCATCCCCGCACCGAGAGTAAGGGATTACCTACAGCGATCAGTGATTTACTGGGAGCAAAAGTAAAGTATAGGCGCGATCGGATCACTGGCACTCCCGGTGCTCCGAATCGTCCACTCAGTAGCATCGCCGAGGTTCGTCACGATGTACAAGTCGCTTCCGATAGGCTGCCGGCTCGCCGGGGTTCTTATGTGCTGCTGCAGCGTGAGGCTTATGAGCCGCGATGCGCAGAACCACAGAGAAAACAGCGCCCACAAAAAAAGAATATCGAACGCGTCGGAGTAACTCCTGAGACAAAGAATAGATATACCTCATCACTAGTCAAACCATGGGCACGACTTGACCAGGCATTGAGAGTAACTGACCTGTTACTTCAGGCTGGGGGTTTTAGTGCGGTCGTACTGGACATGGGCAGCATTGGGGGTGAATACGCATTGCGGGTCCCCTTGGCTACCTGGTTCCGCTACCGCGCCGCTGCCGAGCGGACGCAATGCAGCTTGCTGTTATTGACTCAGCTTCCCTGCGCCAAAAGTAGTGCTGGAACGCTTTTGCACCTGGATGCCGCTACCCCGATTGAGGAGGGTGCTACTGTTTTTGCTGGATTCACGAATCATATTGAATTGTCGCGCAGGCGATTCGACCAGCAATCTGAAAATGTTGTTCCCATCCGAAAGCCACCGCAACGAAGCAACGCCGCCGAGTGGCGTAACCAAACCACATGGGCGGGGATGCGATGAGCAGCGAAGTCTATGTCTGCGTTTATGCCAAGGAATTTCCTGCCCAAGCATTGCTGCGACTCCGCCCAGAAATGCGCAGTAAAGCCATTGCTGTGATGGATGGTGATCCACCTTTTCAGCGGGTTTGTTCGCTCAACAAATATGCTCGGGAACTAGGAGTGGTGACAGGAATGAGCCGCTCTGAACTGGAAGGCTTCCCTTCTATCAACATTCTCAAGCGGTCACCACGCGAGGAACAAACAACCTGTTTCGGTTTACTGGAATGTGCTTGGACTTATTCGCCGCGCATTGAAGAGATACATAGCGATGCTGCCTTTTGTTGTGTATTGGATATGTCCGGAAGCGAAAAGCTGTTCGGCCCTCCTCAAATCGCAGCGTCTCGTATCCAAGAAGCTTTCGCGGCTCTCGGACTCAGTTGCAGTGCGGCGGTAAGCTCCAACTTCCATGCTGCTGTTTGTCTGGCGCGAGGCTCCAGGTCATGTCAAACTCCGGTCATTGCTCCCACTGGTGCTGAGCGACAATCATTGGCACGTCTACCTTTAGCAGTGCTCGATGTTAGCGAGGAAGATACTGAAACATTCATGCAATGGGGAATCACCACCTTGGGAGAGCTGGCGGTGTTACCTGAAAAAGACCTGATCGCGCGATTGGGTCAAGAGGGTAAACAGCTGCGGCAGCTCGCAAGGGGAGAATATCCTCATCTCTTCCTTCCAGTTGAACCAATCATTGAACTCAAAGAATATCTTGAACTGGATTCACCAGTCGACGTGCTCGATTCTCTGCTTTTCGGCGCTGGTGTGATGCTGGAGCAGCTGATTGAACGAGCGAAGGCGCGAGTGCTCTGCTTAGCTGCCGTCATAGCTGAACTGGGTGTCGAAGGCGGGGGCATTCATACCCGTATCATACGACCTGCCATTCCATCGAACGATAAGAAGTTATGGCTAAAACTACTTCATCTGGATTGGATTTCTTATCCCCCGCAAGCAGCAATTATCTCGATGTCACTTACGGCTGAGACCGGTCAGGCCGGGACCCTGCAGCTAGGATTATTTTCACCTCAACTCCCAGAGCCAGAGCGGCTGGATGTCACACTTGCGCGCATCCGTGCTGTTGTCGGAGAAGAGCGGGTTGGGAGTATAGAACTCAAAGACTCTCACCATCCGGATGAGTTCCATGTGAAGCCTTTCACGCTGACTGGCAAGCCAGACCGCCATGATCGGGAAGTAAAGATGCCTGCCACGGTCATGCGCTGCATTCGTCCGCCGGAGACAGTGACGATGGTCTCAAGGAACCATGTTCCCCATATTTTTTATTTTCGCGGTATTGCCTATGAGGCAGAAAACGTTTATGGGCCGTGGCGAGCTGCCGGTGGATGGTGGTCCGATGGTCATTGGTCTATCGAAGAGTGGGACATCATAGCTCGCTTACGCGATAGCATATCTACCTACCCACCTAAGGACAACCTCCTCTGCTGCTGTATGACTCGCGAAATTAACACTGATATCTGGCAGGTCTCAGCTCTTTATGACTGAGTCTTACATAGAGCTTCATGCATCGAGTGCCTTCAGCTTTCTCGAGAGCGCTTCACTCCCCGAGGTTCTGATCGAGCGTGCGGCAGAGTTAGAGATGCCTTCCATGGCGCTGCTCGACCGCAATGGTTTGTATGGCTCGGCGCGTTTTCATACCCACGGGATCAAAACCAAGATCAACGCTCACATTGGCGCGGAGATCTCCGTCGCCGATCTTGGTTCCAGGTTAACTCCTCCCGGCTGGTTGCCCCACCAATACTCTACCGAACCGGCACGATTGCCTTTACTGTGCACGTCGCGCGCCGGCTATCAAAATCTATGTCAGCTGATCACGCAGTTCAAAATGCGCGAGTCAATCAAGTGTGAAGGCGCGGCCAGCATCGCTGATTTAGAAGAATTCTCCGCTGGCTTAATTTGCATGACTGGAGGAGACGAAGGACCTCTTGCTGCCGCATTGGTGAATGGAGGTGAAAAAGCCGGCGTCCGGGCAGTCGAACGACTCATCTCCATCTTCGGCCGCGAAAATGTTTATGTCGAGATACAGCGCCATCAGGAACGCGAAGAAGAATGGCGGAATCAGGCGGCGATTCGCATCGCCCGATCGCTTAAGCTGCCGATTTTAGCGACCAATGGCGTCCGCTATGCGACCGCCTACGATCGCGAAGTTTTGGATATCTTTACCGCTATCCGCCACCATACCGATCTCGATCACGCCGGAAGGCTGCTAGCCATCAATGCGGAGCGCCACCTGCGTTCCGCCAAGGAAATGCAGGCGATCTTCAACGATGTTCCGCAAGCCATAAACAATACCTTGGAGCTCTCGCAGCGGCTGCTCTTTCAATTAAATGACCTTGGCTACGAATTCCCCCGATATCCCGTTCCCGATGGAGAGTCGATGGATAGCTTCCTCCGCAAGCGCGTCGCCGAAGGAGTTATCAACCGCTATGGAATCAAGGCCAATCCCGAACTCCTCGCCAAAGTCAAAAAGCAGGTCGAACGAGAGCTTGCGCTGATTGCACAACTCGGCTTCGCGGGATATTTCCTGATCGTGTGGGACATCGTCCAATATTGCAAAAGCAATGGAATTCTGATTCAAGGTCGTGGGAGCGCGGCCAACTCGGTCGTCTGCTATGCGCTTGAAATTACCGCAATCGATCCGGTTGGCATGGAGTTACTCTTCGAACGCTTCTTGAGTGAGAGCCGCGGCGAATGGCCCGATGTCGATCTCGATCTTCCCTCCGGCGAGAAGCGCGAGCAGGCCATTCAATATGTCTATCAGCGTTACGGCGAACTGGGCGCCGCCATGACCGCGAATGTGATCACTTATCGTGGCAAGTCCGCGGCGCGCGAAGTAGGCAAGGCGCTTGGCTTCGATGAAGAAGCGCTCGGCCGGCTATCCAGCCTGGTCGGGCATTGGGAGTGGCGCGGTCCGAACGACACCATGGCCCACAGCTTTCATCATGCCGGTTTCGACCTCCAGCATCCTCGCATCGCAAAATATTTGGAGCTGTCTCTGCGCTTGCAAGACCTTCCTCGACACTTAGGCCAGCACTCGGGCGGCATGGTCATCTGTCAAGGTCAATTAAACCGTGTTGTTCCTATCGAACGTGCCTCAATGCCAGGCCGGACCGTTGTGCAATGGGACAAAGAAGACTGCTCCGACATGGGGTTGATCAAGGTCGACCTGCTGGGGCTGGGCATGATGGCGGTGATGAATGATTGCCTCGATCTGATCCCTCGTCACTACGGAAAGACTGAAGATCTGGCGCAGTTGCCCGAGAACGATCCGAAGGTGTACGAGACCCTTCAACGCGCAGATACCGTGGGCATGTTTCAGGTAGAGAGCCGCGCACAGATGGCCTCCCTGCCCCGCAATCGGCCGACCAAATTTTATGACATCGTCGTTCAGGTGGCGATCATTCGCCCCGGCCCTATTGTGGGCGGCAATATGAATCCCTACATGCGCCGCCGGCAAGGCAAGGAGGAAGTCACCTACCTTCATGATTCCTTGAAACCGGTATTGGAGCGCACCCTCGGAGTACCGCTCTTCCAGGAGCAACTGTTACGAATTGCGATGACCGTGGCCGGCTTTACCGGAGCAGAGGCAGAGGAGCTGCGCCGCGCCGTCGGCATGAAACGCTCCATGGCCCGCATGAAAGAGCTGGAAGTGAAACTCCGCAAAGGCATGACCGAGCGAAATCTTGACGCCGCAACTCAAGACCGTATCGTCCAGGGAATATCCTCTTTCGCGCTCTATGGATTTCCCGAATCGCACGCCGCCAGCTTCGCGCTCATCGCCTATGCTTCGGCTTATTTCAAGGTGCATTACCTGGCGGCATTTACCTGCGCCATGCTCAACAATCAGCCTATGGGTTTTTACATGCCCGCGGTTTTGGTGAAAGACGCGCAGCGGCATGGATTGCGGGTCCGCGTAATTGACATCCTGCATTCCGACTGGCAGTGCACTATCGAGCGGGGGCTGGACGATAGCCTCTCTCTGCGCATGGGCCTGCTGTATGTCAAGGGATTGAGGCAGCAAGCCGCAATGGCAATTGTCGAGGCGCGTGAGCGGGATGGTCCGTTCCACTCCGCTGACGATCTGGCCTTGCGGGTGCCTCTTCTCAATCCGCGCGAGCTGAAACAACTGGCGCGCGTCGGCGCACTGAACAGCCTTGGCGGAGTCGAACATCGCCGTGATGCGCTCTGGCAGGTAGAGCAAGCGGGACGACCCGTCGGCCCTTTATTGCGGCGGCAAGATGTAGCTCCCGTTAGTGAAGATGAATCGCCGCTGCGCCAGATGACAACCGAGGAACGGTTAGTCGCTGACTACTCCGGCACCGGCGTGACCGTCGGCCGCCATCCGATGGCTTACCGCCGCGACGAACTACGGCACCGCCGAATTCTTTCCGCCCAGGAGTTACAGGTTCATCGTGACGGCACGTATGTGCGCGCAGCAGGCTGCGTAATCGCAAGACAACGCCCAGGAACGGCGAAAGGATTCATCTTCTTATCGATGGAAGACGAAACTGGAATTATGAACGTCATTATCGGCCCAGAGCTTTATGAGAAAGAGCGTGTGCTAATCACGCGGGGAAAGTTCCTGTTAGTGGAGGGTAAGTTACAAAATCAAGATACGGTCGTGCATGTGCGCGCGGACCGGGTGTTGCAGTTAGAGGCGGTAAATATGGAAGTTCAGTCCCACGACTTTCATTGAGAAGGTGCCACTAGCGTTCTCGTTCAGAGAAGCAATAATCCACTAGAGTAGGGAAGGCCTTTCGCGATGCATTCCCAGCCACGCGATCCTGACTGCGAGAGCCACAGATTGCCCCCTCCATCGAGGATTGCAGCTTGGTCTTTGCCGGTGGTAATCCAATTTGAATCGACTTTGCCATCCAGCCATTCCGGCAGTCCGTCACGAACTTGCTCCAGATGATCGCTTCCCAACTTCCAGCGCCATATCTGCGAGCGTTTCGCAAAAGGACCATCCTGGATGCTGAACAATACCTCGTCTTCGAGCACACCCACGGCAAGGGAGTTCGTGATTTCTAAACCATCAGAGAAGGTCCGCCAGGTTTGCCCATGATCCTGGCTGACGCACAATCCAACCGCGCAGGCGGCGGCCACCAGGTGTGGTCTCGATGGGTGTGCACGCACCTCGTGCACATCGAACATTACAGGAATTGTGGGCAACCAGCTATCGCCTCGGTCGATAGAGAACGGAATGCCACCGACGTGCACCGCTGCGAAGATGACTCTGCCATCGGCAGTCACCGTCAAGCCACGAACACCCAACGGCAGACCTATTGCAAGCCATTGCTCGCGTCCGGGGACATGATCAAAGCTTGCTAGTCGCTCCACTTCACCGGATGGAGAGACCCGAAGGACGGCCGCTTCGTTCATGGCGCCCGCGAATATGGTGGCCCCTGCACCCACGATCGACTGCAATGGAATACCGGCGTCAGCTACAATCGACCATTCTCCGGCATAGTTCCTCTGCCAAATGTGCTGATGATCGACGACCGCGAGACCTAGACTCCCGAACTCCTGAGAAATAGCCGAGATGGGATGCCCGACGAGCTCGGCATCGGCCTCGCCATCGCGGGCGAAACTTCGGATTCCTGAGCCGGTTGCTACCAATACTTTTGCCATAGTTTCTCGTATGAAGACCGAGGTCCCTCCACTTCGCTGCGCTCCCGCCGGCCTGACAAAGCTTAAGTAGCTTAGCCGAACAAGAACTCCTTCGTCCGCAAATCCTTCACCAGATCGCGCAGCTTCGCGGCCTTCTCAAACTCGAACTTCTTCGCCGCCTCGCGCATATCCGATTCGAGATTGGCAATATAGGCGTCGAGCTCAAGCTGGTTCTTGAACTCAGGCATCGTCGCTTCCTGGTCGGTCAAATCGGCGTATTCGGCTTTGAGGATCTGGGCGAGCGACATATCCACGGCGCGAATGATCGAGGTTGGCGTGATCCCGTGCTCTTCGTTATATTCCACCTGTACTTCGCGGCGACGGTTGGTTTCATCGATCGCTTGCTTCATCGAATCGGTCATCTTGTCCGCATAGAGAATTGCCCGGCCATGCACATTGCGGGCCGCGCGGCCGATGGTCTGGATCAGCGAACCTGAACTGCGCAGAAAGCCCTCTTTATCCGCATCGAGAATCGCGACCAGCGAGACCTCCGGCAAGTCAAGCCCTTCGCGTAACAGATTGATGCCGATGAGCACGTCGTACTCACCCTTCCGCAGGTCGCGCAGAATGCGAATGCGCTCGAGCGTCTCAATCTCCGAGTGCATGTAGCGGCAGCGGACCCCGACCTCGGTATAGTAGCCAGCCAGGTCTTCCGCCATCCGCTTGGTGAGCGTCGTCACCAGCACGCGCTCATTTTTCTTCGCACGAATGCGGATCTCGGCCAGCAAATCGTCAATCTGGCCGCGGATCGGGCGAATCTCGATCTCCGGATCGACCAGCCCCGTCGGCCGAATGATCTGCTCGACGACCACCCCTGAAGACTTCGTCAGCTCATAAGCGCTCGGCGTCGCCGAGACATAAATAATCTGACCGGTGCGGCTTTCAAACTCCTCAAATTTCAACGGACGGTTGTCCATCGCCGAGGGCAGGCGGAAGCCGTAATCGACCAGGTTCTGTTTGCGCGAGCGGTCCCCATGCCACATTCCATGCAGCTGCGGAACCGTCACATGCGACTCATCGATGAAGAGTAGAAAGTCACGAGGAAAATAATCGAGCAGCGTCGGGGGAGGCTCGCCCGGCAGCCGTCCCGAGAAGTGGCGGGAGTAATTCTCAATGCCGTGGCAGTAGCCCATCGACTTGATCATTTCGAGGTCGAACCGCGTCCGCTGATGAATCCGCTGCGACTCCACCAGACGACCCTGGTTCTCGAGGTCCTTCTCCCACCATTCCAGCTCTTCGAGAATGGTGCCGATCGCGGTCGACTTGCGCTCTGGCTGAACGACATAGTGGGACTTGGGATAAATCGGCAGCCGTGCATACTTCTGCCGGACGGTGCCAAAGAGCGGATCGATCTGCGCGAGCGAATCGATTTCGTCGCCAAAAAGCTCGATGCGAAAGGCATTTTCGTCGTAAGTCGGAAAGACCTCGATGACATCGCCGCGTACCCGAAAAGTGCCACGGCGAAAATCGGAGTCATTGCGTTCGTAAAGGATCTCGACCAGCCGCCGGGTAATGTCTTCGCGGCGGATCTTCTGGCCTTTTTCAAGCAACATCAACATGCCGTAGTAGGCTTCCGGCGAACCGAGGCCGTAGATGCACGAAACCGACGAAACAATGATGGCGTCGCGTCGTTCGAAGAGCGAGCGCGTCGCTGAGAGCCGCAGCTTGTCGAGCTCTTCATTGATGGTCGCTTCCTTCTCGATATACAGGTCGCCAGCCGGAATGTAGGCCTCCGGCTGGTAATAATCGTAGTAGGAGACAAAGTACTCGACCGCATTGGAGGGGAAAAACTGCTTGAACTCGTGAAAGAGCTGGGCGGCGAGCGTCTTGTTGTGAGCAAGGATCAGCGCTGGCCGGTTCAGCGCCTCAATGATCTTGGCCATGGTGAAAGTCTTGCCCGAACCGGTCACGCCAAGCAGCGTCTGATGCTGCTCGCCCGCCGCAATGCCGGAGATAAGTTCGTCGATGGCGCGGGGTTGGTCGCCTCTAGGTTTGTAGTCGCTGACTAGCTGAAAATCCATGTTTGCCTGCTTTGATGGTAAATGCAGCGGTGGCGGCGCGGTCTGCCTTCTGCCGGCCGAAACTCCTGGAGCCTGTATCATCGGCCTGTTGCGCTGATTTCCTGTTGCGGTGACTTCTTTCGATGACATCTGAATCGCCCTCCTGGCGGCTGACGGCGGCCCGTTATACCCTGATCACCTTGGTCGCCCTGCTGCTGGTGGCCGTGTATCGCCGCGTTCTCCACGTGAACCAGACAACTGTCGCCCTCACCTTCTTGGTCTTGATTATGTTGGTGGCGACACGCTGGCGTCTCGCTTACTCGGTCTACCTCTCGGCGCTCTGCACGGTGCTCTACAACTTTTTCTTCCTGCCGCCTATCGGTACTCTGACCATTGCCGACCCGCAAAACTGGGTGACCCTCGTTGCCTTTCTCATGGCTAGCGTGCTCGTCAGTCACTTGGCCGACGGTGAGCGCAAAGCAGCGGCGCAATCGGAGCGGCGCCGCGGCGAGGTCGAACGGCTCTTCGAGTTCAGCGAGCAGTTGCTGCTTTATGACGACCTGCGCGCGCTCGCTCGCACCGCCCCCTCGCTCATCGCCACCATCTTCAAGCTGCGCGCCGTCGCGCTCTACATCCGGGAACAAGATCGGGCCTACTATTCCGACCCCGAGAACGAACTGCTTCCCGCCGAGCGGCTCCGGGCTGTCGCCGAAGAGACCGATGCGGCCGCCCTCTCTTCGAATCATGTGCGCCTCCTGCCCCTGGCGCTCGGGATGCAATCGAGCGGAGCGCTCGCGATGACGGAAAGCAGCTACCCCGAAGGCATGTACGCAGCCATCGCCGGGCTGATGGCCATCGCCCTCGAACGCGCCTCTGCCCTCGAGCGTTTCAGCCACATCGAGGCTTCCCGCGAAGGAGAGCGGCTCCGGGGCGCGTTGTTGGATTCGGTGACCCACGAACTGCGCACTCCGTTGACCGCCATCCGCGCCGCCGCCACCATGCTCCTCAGCCAGCCCTCGCTCGCCGACGCCGACCGCCAAGAGATGTACGCGATCGTCGATGAAGAGAGCTCAAGGCTCGACCGGCTCATCGGCCAGGCCGTTGAGATGGCGCAGCTCGATTCGGAAAGCCTTCAAGTCAGGCCGCAGCCGCAGCAGTTGCGCGAGGTCATCGACCTGGCGCTCGAAGACATTCGCCAACTCCTCAAAAATCGTTCCGTCGAGGTCCTGGTGCCCGACGATCAGCCAGCAGTCTCGATGGACCGTGAGCTGGTTCGACGGGTCTTGCGCCAGCTGATCGAAAACGCGGCCAAATATTCGCCCCGCGATCTCCCCATCACCCTGTCCAGCAAACTCACCGAAGACCGGCTGCTGGTCACGGTCAGCGACCGCGGCCCCGGCATCGACGAGTCCGATCAGCCGTTTGTCTTCGACAAGTTTTTTAGGGGAAAGCAGCGCGAAAGGGTCCAGGGTTCCGGGATGGGCCTGGCAATAGCCCGGGCCATCTTGCGCGCCCACGGCGGCGGCATCGACGTCAAAAGCAGCCCTCAGTCCGGAACTTCCTTCACCTTCTGGCTGCCGCTCACAATCCAGCCCGCTTCCATGGAAACATAGCTTTCTGGATCCGTATCACGACCAAGGGAACAACTATCGATGAAGACGACCTACATCCTCATGGCCGGCCTGCCCGGAACCGGCAAAACCACTTTAGCCGAGGCTCTTGCCGCTGAGCTGGACGCAGCAGTCCTGAACAAAGACGTGGTGCGCGCCGCGCTGTTTCCGGGCCGTTTCACCGACTACACCCGGGAACAGGACGACCTCTGCTTCGACGCCCTCCTTGAAGCAGCCAATTACCTTGCGCGCCAGGGACGCACCCGGTTTATCTTCCTCGACGGACGGACCTTCTCCCGCCGATTTCAGATCGAACAGGCAGTGCGAGCAGCCGAGGCGGCCGGCTGTTCTTGGAAAATCCTCCATACCGTCTGTCCCGTGCCGATCGCCGAAGCCAGGCTGCTCAAGGACCGCGGCAGCCACGTCGCCCTCAACCGTACCGTCGAGATGTACCGTGAAGTGAAGGCGCGATTCGAACCGATCCTCTACCCGCACTGCGAAATCGATACCTCGCAGCCCCTTGCCTCGTCTTTGCGCCAGGCCACCCAATACCTTGCCGCTGCCACCATGGAACAACCGCCAATGTCATAATGGCGGCATGAACCTGCTCCCGCATCGGGCCGTCCTCTCCATCTCTACCGCACTGCTCTGCGGCGCTTTCACCTTCGGGCAGGCGAACCAGCTACCACAGCGGGTCAAGCGCGCCACGCCCGAGGCCGTCGTCGCCGAACACCTGGCCGCCTTCAACGCCTGCGACTGGAAGCGGCTGATGGCCCAATTCCCCGATAACGTGGAATTTTTCTCCCCCAACGGCGAAGTCGTGCGAGGCCGCCAGGCGCTTGGAGAGATGTTCGCCAAAGTCGTCAAGCCCCCGGCCGAGGGCGGAACCTGCGGTCTCCACGTGGTCGCCGAACACACCTTCGTAGTCGGCGACGTCGTCAACGTCCAATGGCGCGCCGACGCGCCCTTCCTCGCCGAGCCCTACCGGGGAGCAGATGCCTACGAGACCAAAGACGGTCTGATGGCTGCTCAGGTGACCACCTTCGATGCCGCCGCGTTGAAGATGAAACGCTAAGAAAGCCCTATAACGGTCAAGGATGAACCACTTGCAAACCGAAGTGTTTTTCATACGGATCGAAGTCCCGATCGCGATGCAGGAGAGCGTGCCCGTTCCATAGGCAGAAGGTGGCGATGAGGCAATCGACCGACTTACGCACTGTCACCCCTTGAGCCCGAAGGTTCCGGTAGTTTTGCGCCGCAGCTATGGCTATTTCTTCGCCGCCGCCGTTAAATAATTGGAACTTCGACAACTCACGATGCACACGCCTAAAGGTAGCGTCGCCGCGCACTCCCTGCAAGACTTCATACAGGATCAGGTCGGTGAGTCCTAGCCGCCGAACGGCGAGTTCTCGATCGAGCCAGTCGGTGTGAGGATTAATGGTTCCTCCGAGATAATCGATCCAGACGGTGCTATCGACGAGGATCAAGGCCGGTCATCGCCGCGCAAACCATCCAGCGGCTTCGACTCCTCAAGGTTCGCGTCCCACTGCACCTTGCCGCGAAGTTTGCGGATCGAAGTCTGCGCGTGGGTCTCGACCAGCAATCGGAGAGCGGCATCGACGACCGCGCGCTTCGTCGGGGCGCCGGTGCTGCGCATCGCCTTCTCCACCAGTTCGTCGTCTAGCTCGATATTCGTGCGCATGGCATCGACCTCGATGTGTAAGAATCTCACATTTGCGTGTATTGGAACAGCTGTATGCTGTGCCAGCGTGCCACTTCCCATAGAATGAAAGAGCTATGGAAGAATTCCCCCGGCTCACCCGGCTGCCTGCCTATGTCTTCAACATCACCAGCGAACTGAAAGCCACTGCCCGCCGCCGTGGCGAGGACATCATCGATTTCGGCATGGGCAATCCCGACGGGGCCACGCCGAAACACATCGTCGACAAGATGTGCGAGGCCGCCCAGAAGCCCGTCACCCATCGCTATTCCGTCTCCAAGGGCCTGCCCCGCTTGCGCAAGGCGATCTGCGGCTGGTATGACCGCCGCTACGGAGTCTCGCTCGATCCCGAGACGGAGGCCATCGTCACCATCGGCTCGAAAGAGGGCATCGCCCATCTCTGCCTCGCGACCCTCGACCGCGGCGATGTCGTTGTCGTGCCCAATCCGAGTTATCCGATCCACATCTACGGACCGATCATCGCCGGCGCGAACGTGCGCAGCGTTGCCGTGCACAACACTGACGAATTTCTTGCGGAGCTCGAGCACTCCATTCCGCTCATGTACCCGCGGCCCAAGATGCTGATCCTGAACTTCCCCGCCAACCCGACCACCCAATGCGTCGATCTGGCCTTCTTCGAGCGGGTGGTCGCTTTATGCCGGGAGCACGGCATCTATCTGGTCCACGATCTCGCGTATGCTGACATCGTCTTTGACGGCTACCGCGCCCCGTCGATCCTCGAAGTACCCGGAGCAAAAGACATAGCGGTCGAGTTCTTTACTCTTTCGAAAAGCTACAACATGCCCGGATGGCGGGTCGGCTTTATGGTCGGCAACCGCAAGTTGGTGTCGGCCCTCGGGCGGTTGAAGAGCTACTTTGACTACGGCACCTTTACGCCGATCCAGGTCGCCTCCATTCTTGCGCTCGAGGGGCCGCAGGAATGCGTTGCCGAAATCACCGAGAACTACCGCTGCCGTCGCGACGTACTGGTCCAGGGCTTGAATAAAGCCGGTTGGGAGGTACAAAACCCGAAAGCGACCATGTTTGTTTGGGCCAGTATTCCCGAGCCGTACCGGCATCTCGGTTCGCTTGAGTTCTCCCGCAAGCTCCTGCTTGACGCGAAAACGGCGGTCAGCCCCGGCATTGGCTTTGGAGAGTTCGGCGATCAACACGTTCGTTTTTCTCTCATCGAGAATGAGGAACGCACGCGCCAGGCGCTCCGCTCCATCCGTCAGATGTTCACCCGCGACGGAGTCATGGCAACCGCGCTTTGACCGCCAGGCACCGGAATACTAAACAACTGGTGCACTGGATCCGTCCAATTCTTCAGTAGCCTATGCAATTGCAAGTGGGGCCGGTAAGCTTAGTTCTGATTTTCAATCCATGCCGCGTGGCGGGGTTGACGATCTGCAGGATGGAATGAAGAAAACCGCTATTATCATCGGAGCAGGTCCGGCCGGCCTCACCGCCGCCTATGAGCTGCTCACCCGCAGCGATATCCATCCGATCGTCCTTGAGAAAAGCGCCGCCATGGGCGGCATCTCCCGCACCATCAACTACAAGGGCAACCGCATCGACATTGGCGGTCACCGCTTCTTTTCGAAGAGCGACCGGGTCATGGACTGGTGGCTCAGCCACATGCCGATCGAGGCGCCGGCCGCCGGTAGTCAGCAGATCTCCTACCATGGCCAGAGCCGCGAAGTGGACGGTCCCGCCGCCAGCAGTGACGATGCGGTCATGCTGATCCGCCAGCGGAAGTCGCGAATTTATTTTCTGCGCCGCTTCTTCGACTATCCGATCCGTCTCAGCGCCCAGACCTTGTGGAAGCTGGGCCTGTTCAGGACCGTCAAAATCGCCTTCAGCTATCTGCGAACGGTGGTCTTCCCTCCGAAAAAAGTCGAGAATCTCGAAGACTTCTTCATCAGCCGCTTTGGCCGCGAGCTCTACTTGACGTTTTTCAAGTCCTATACCGAAAAAGTGTGGGGAATGCCGTGCGATAAAATCAGCGCGGAATGGGGGGCACAGCGGATCAAAGGCCTCTCCATCACCAAAAGCCTGCTTCATTTCCTGAAAACCGTCACTACCAGGAAGGCAGCCGATGTTGGCCAGAAAAACACTGAGACCAGCCTCATCGAGAACTTCATGTATCCCCGGCTCGGCCCCGGTCAATTGTGGGAACTGGTGGCCGATAAGATCCTGGCCATGGGCGGCGAGATCGTCACCGGTGTCGACGTGGATCGAATCCATTGCGTCGGCAACGATGTCGTCAGCATCTCTGGTGTCGATGCGGCCGGCGCTGCACGCGAGTTCCGTGGCGACTACTTCTTTTCGACCATGCCCATCCAGGAGCTTGTTCGCGCCATTGATGTGTCCGTGCCGCCAAGGATCAAGGAGATCAGTGAAGGCCTCCAGTATCGCGACTTCATCACCGTCGGACTTCTGGCGAGCAAGTTGAGCGTTCAGGACAAAGCCGCTAAGTCCTCAGCTAACTCGACGGATGGCAACTTACATATCAAAGATAACTGGATCTACATTCAAGAGCCGGATGTTACTGCCGGCAGATTGCAAATCTTCAACAACTGGAGCCCATTTTTAGTTCGTGACCAGAATACAGTCTGGATTGGCGTCGAGTACTTTTGTTACGACACCGATCCCATCTGGAGCCAGCCGGACGAGCAGATCGCCGCCCTCGCCAAACGCGAGCTCGAGCAGATCGGCATCTTGAAACAAGCGGATGTGCTCGATGCCACAGTCATTCGCGTTCCCAAGACTTACCCTGCCTACTTCGGCGCATACGAACATTTCGACGAACTCCGCCGGTACCTGGACGAGTTCCCCAATCTCTTCCTTGTCGGCCGCAATGGAATGCACAAATACAACAACCAGGACCATTCCATGCTCACCGCGATGACCGCCGTGGATAACATCCTGCTAGGGCGAGAAGATAAGGAAAATATCTGGGCTGTCAATACAGAAATGGAATACCACGAAAAACGCTCTGAGAGTAAAAGCGAGGCCGAGGTTCCCGTAGCCGTCCGCGCCTAGCCTGTTCGACCGCGGCCGCCCTCATTGTGGAGACGTTGCCCTTAGCTGTAAAAGATATTGACGAGCAAGGAGACCCATGCCCGGTTTGCTTCGTTCTATCGTTCGGAGCTACGTTCGGCACTCGCCCATCGAAAAAGGCAAGTACCATGTCGTTCAGGCTATGCGAAGGATCGACCCGCCGAAGAAAGTGGTTTCCCTAGTCGCCGGCCGCTATCTCATGGAACTCGACCTCTCCGAATATCTTCAAGGACAGCTTTACTACTTCGGCTATTTTGAGAAGGAGCTCACCCGGCTCATCGAAGCAAGCCTTCAACCAGGATCGGTAATGGTCGATGCCGGCGCCAACATCGGAACGTTTTCGCTGCTGGCGGCGAGTCTTGGAGCAACCTGTCACGCCTTCGAAGCCGCTCCGGACAACTGTGCTGCGCTGCGTCGCAACATGGCGCTCAACCAGTTCACCAGCATAGAGGTCCACGAGTGCGCGCTCTCGGACCACTCTGGAGAAGCGACTTTCTATTTGTATGAAGAGACCGGCGAGCGAAACATGTGCGGTCAGAATGCACTCTTTAAGCGGGGACACGGCCGCGAAATTCGAGAGCCGACGGCGACCCTAGATTCAGCCCTCAGCGATCTTCCCCGGATTGATTTCATCAAGAGCGATGTTGAGGGCGCGGACTTCCTGGTGTTGCGAGGCGCGCGCGGCATCCTGGATAAATTCCACCCGTTGGTTGTCGTTGAAGCGGCAGAGGAACTTGCCTCAAAGCTCGGCGGCAGTGTCCAAGACATCCTCAAGATCCTGGGGGAGCACGGCTATCGGGTGAGCGAACTCACCCGGTCGGGATTGGTGCCGATCGATCCCTCCACTCGGCCGATCGAGTTCGCGACCCTCGTCGCCCGTTTTCCTCGTCCCTCTTAGCGGCGATGTTATCGTTCCCGCTTTTGGTCGCTGGCTTTAGTTTTGCTCGCTGGCTTTAGTTTTGCTCTAAGATGGTCGGCATGTCTTTCGCACCCAATCGTCGCAGCTTTCTGATCGCGGGCGGTTTGACCGCTCTAGCCTCCACCCGGGTTCTCGGCGCCAACGACACGCTGCGCATAGGAGTCATTGGCGCTGGCGGGCGGATGCGCAACCTTCTCGACGCCGCCGACAAAGTCGGTCCCTATCAAATTGTCGCCGTCAGCGATGTTTATGGCCCGCATCGCGACGCCGTCAAAGAGCGCTCGAACGGCCTGGCCACCACTCATCTCGATTATCACGAAGTGCTCGCAAAGGATGTCGATGCGGTGCTCATTGCGGCGCCTGATCATTGGCACGTGCGCATGGCGGTTGACGCGCTCGGCGCCGGCAAAGACGTCTACCTGGAGAAACCGGTCACTCACACTATCGAAGAGGGTGCGACGCTCGCGCACGCGGTCCACGCCAGCAAACAAGTCCTGCAATGCGGCATGCAGCAGCGCAGTTGGACCCACTTCCGCAATGCCGTCGATCTGATCCAGGCCGGAAGCCTCGGGCGAGTGCTTCAGGTGAGGACCTACTGGTGGCAGAACTACAACGTTAGCTGGGTCCCCAAGCCGATGGAGGTCGAGGCACTCGATTGGAAGCAGTGGCTCGGGGGCGCACCCGACCAGCCTTTCAGCCTGGAAAAATACTACCGCTGGCGCTGGTTCTGGAACTTCGGCGGAGGCGCCATGACCGATCTCTTCAGTCATTGGATCGATGTTGTGCATTGGGCCATGAAGGCAGATCAGCCGCGGGAGGCGCAGATGCTGGCCGACAAATACGTCTTCGACCAATGGGACTGTCCCGACACCATCCAGGCCGCGCTCCGTTATCCAGGATTCGATGTCGTCTACGAAGGCATGATGGCGTCCTCGATCGACGACGGAGGCCTGGAGTTTCGCGGCACCGACGCGACCCTCAAACTCGACCGCAGCGGCATGAGCGTCTACCGCGAAGGCGTACCCAGCAAAGAAAATCCGGTGCTCACCGAACGCAGCTTTCGAGATGGCACAATCACGCACATGCAGAATTTCTTCGACTGCATCAAGTCGCGAAAGGAACCCAATGCCCCGGTCGAAGCAGGCATCGCCGCCGCTCGAGCCGGACATATCGCGAACCTTGCATACAAACACGGCGGCCAGATCTCCTGGCCTCCGAAAGGTACTGCCTAAGGCCAAAAACGCAGTTCCGGAGCTATCACGATTTTGTTTAGAACCGATTCCGTAGCCTGACTAAATTTTGCTATGCTGCCGAATACAAAGGAGATCGACCGGAAATGACGACGGATCCTGGATTCCATTATGAGATTGAGAAGACGCAAGACGACATTAAGGGCAGGATCACCACGGTCACCTGTCACGGCAGACTAACCAGTGAGAAAGCCTCGAAGTTCAAGGAAGCGATCAAGCCGATCATCGCCGACGGCGGCAAGATCATCGTCGATTTCGCGGACGTCAGCTACCTCGATAGCTCTGGCCTAGGCGCCTTAGTCGGCGTGAAGGTCTCGGCTCTCCACAAAGGACTTTGTACCCTTGATTTAATCAACATCTCTGATCGAATCAAGGATTTGCTGCGCCTCGCCAATCTCACCAAGTTATTCTCCTCTTGAGTCACCTCCGGCCATAAGCCCTTGGCCGGTTTCAAGCGCTGAATCGAAGAAAGCGAGAGCGTTGTAGGGGCTTGTTGCCTTGCTTTGATCCCACCTGTTGCTTCGGTGTTATGTTGGAACAGGCAACATGGCGGAACGAATCCTGATTCTTGACGATGAAGCGCAGATAACCCGGGTTTTGCGGGCCGCGCTCTCGGCGCAGGCATACGATGTGAGGATTGCGAACGATCCCGAAGAGGCCTTGCGGCTCTTCGAAGATTGGGCACCGGACTTGATCATCACGGACTTGATGATGCCAGGAATCAGTGGCATAGAGGTCTGCAGGAGCATCCGAAAGAAAGCATCGACGCCCATCATCGTTCTTTCTGTTCGCGACCAGGAGCGGTCCAAAGTGGAGGCGCTCGATGCCGGCGCCGACGATTATGTGACCAAGCCATTTAGCATTCAAGAGCTTCTGGCGCGGGTTCGGGCCCACTTGCGCCGGGCTCCGGAACGCAACTCCGATCAGGCAGTAGAGATTGGAGACTTCAGTGTCAACCCTGAAGCGCATACCGTTACGGTTAGCGGGCGGGGCGTTCATCTGACCCCAAAAGAGTTTGATTTGCTGCTGCATTTCGCCCGCAACTCCGGCAAGGTCCTCACCCATCGGGCTTTGCTGACCGCGGTATGGGGAGCCCAGTCTGCCCATCAGCCCGAATATTTACGGGTCTTCATCGGGCAACTTCGGCGAAAGCTCGAGAATGGGAGCGGAAAGCAGTATTTCCAAACCGAGCCCTGGGTAGGCTATCGCTTCCTGCCAGATGGTCTTCCCGAGTAGCTTCTGCATCACTTCGTCCCCAGACTACTTCATCCCTCCAGCACAGCGTGAAGACAGTTCAAGGCCCTCTTCGTTGTCTATCTCAGACGTGTCCTTATGACTTCTTTATGAAGCGCTTACGGGGAGCTTAGTGCTGCGCCTGTCTACTTGGATAGATGGGCGCTACTCCGGGTAGATAACGGGGATAGCCTTCTGGAGAGAAAAACCATGTGGGACATGCTTGCTCTCATTTTGACAATCGCTTTTTTTGCGATCGCACTCTGGTACGTGCAGGGTTGCGAGAAGCTGAGGTAACCGGCCATGGATATCACGACCGCCGTCGTCGTTGTGCTTACGGTTCTATTACTTGCCTACTTGTTTGCGACCCTTTTGCGGCCGGAGAAATTTTAAAATGACTTGGAACGGATGGCTGCAGTTTGCCGTGTTTTTCGGAGTGGTCCTTGCACTCATGCGTCCGCTTGGTATTTATATCGCCAAGGTGCTTGAAGGGCAGAAGACTTTTCTTGACCCGGTTCTTAGGCCAATTGAAAAGCTCGTCTACCGCGTCAGCGGGGTGGATGCGAAGGAGGAGATGAACTGGCGGCAGTACTCCGTCGCCATGCTGCTCTTCAGCTTCGTCTCTTTGTTCCTGACCTACCTCATTGAGCGAGCTCAACACTTTCTACCTTGGAATCCACAAGGATTGCCGGGCGTCACACCAGATCTGGCGTGGAACACTGCCGCGTCTTTCACGACCAATACAAATTGGCAGTCGTATGTGCCTGAAGCAGTGATGAGCTACTTCACCGAGATGGTCGGGCTTGCCTACCACAACTTCCTCAGCGCGGCGGTCGGCATCGCGGTTGCCATTGCCCTGGTCAGGGGCATTGCTCGTAAACAGTCCGGGACCATCGGGAACTTCTGGGTCGACTCGACCAGGACAATCCTTTGGATCCTGCTGCCGATTTGCCTGGTCGTCTCGCCAATCTTGATCCAACAGGGCGTTCCTCAGAACCTGAAGGCGTATACGGTCGCCACGACGCTGGAGAAGTCTCCGGCGCCGCAGACCATCGGCCAGGGGCCAGTCGCTTCGCAGGAAGCCATCAAGATGCTGGGCACCAATGGCGGCGGCTTCTTCAACACCAACAGCGCGCATCCCTACGAAAATCCAACGCCATTAACCAACTTTATCGAGATGCTGCTGATGTTCCTGATTCCCGCGGCGCTCACGGTGACGCTGGGCAGACTGACCGGCTCTCCAGGCCATGGATGGGCGGTCTTCGGCACCATGGCTGCACTCTTCGTCATCGGATTTGTCGGAATTTATGCGGCAGAGTCGCAGGCCCACCCGCTCTTGCACAATGTCTCGCAGCATGCCACGGCGCTGCAATCGGGCGGCAATATGGAGGGCAAGGAGGTGCGCTTCGGCGTCTCTCAGTCGGCGCTCTTCTCCGCCATCACTACGGATGAAAGCTGCGGCGCGGTCAATGCAATGCACGACTCTTACATGCCACTCGGCGGAATGATCCCGCTGATTAATATCATGCTTGGCGAGATCGTCTTCGGCGGGGTCGGCTCCGGGCTCTATGGAGTTCTGATCTATGTGGTGCTCGCGGTCTTTATCGCCGGGCTGATGGTCGGGCGCACGCCGGAGTATCTCGGCAAGAAGATCGAAGCCTTCGATGTGAAGATGGCGATGCTCTACATCCTCATCTTTCCTCTGCTGATCCTTGTGTTCACAGCCATTTCCGTCCTGTCCCCCAACATGGGTCTGAGCGCGCTCGCGAACAACGGTCCGCATGGACTCACCGAAATTCTCTATGCGTTTACCTCATCGGCGGGCAACAATGGATCCGCCTTCGCAGGCGTCAGCGTCAATACTCATTGGTATAACGTCACCCTCGGCATCACCATGCTGGCTGGCCGTTTCCTGATGATGATCCCGATGCTGGCGATCGCCGGGAATCTGGCCACGAAGAAAAGCGTGCCGCCTTCACCCGGAACATTCCCTGTGAATACGACCCTGTTCTCGGTGCTGCTCGGCGGCGTAATCGTCATCGTGGGCGCCTTGACTTTCTTTCCGGCGTTGAGCCTTGGCCCAATCCTCGAACACTTGCTGCTCCGGTCCGGGCAGCTGTTCTAACTAACGAGAGCAGAGAAGGAATATGGCTACCGAAAAATTAAGCCTTTGGAATCCGGGCATTCTGCGACAGGCGTTCGTGGGCGCGTTCACGAAACTCAACCCCCGCCTGATGGTCAAGAATCCCGTCATGTTCGTCGTCGAAGTGGGCAGTGTGCTGACCACCGCGCTCTTCATCCAGGATCTGATACAGCATAAGCCAGGGATCAGCTTCAATTTGCAGATCACGCTCTGGCTGTGGTTCACAGTATTATTCGCGAACTTCGCCGAGGCTATGGCCGAGGGGCGCGGCAAGGCGCAAGCCGACACGCTCCGCAAGGCCAAAGGGGAAACAATGGCCTATCGTTTCCGCGCCGACGGCACGATCGAGGCAGTATCGAGTTCCCAGCTCCGCACCGGTGACGTGATTGAAGTCAAAGCCGGTCAGTCCATCGCAGGCGATGGCGAAGTGATCGAGGGAGTCGCCTCGGTCGATGAATCAGCGATCACCGGCGAATCGGCTCCCGTGATTCGCGAGGCTGGCGGTGATCGGTCGGCGGTGACCGGCGGCACGAGAGTGCTCTCCGATTGGGTCAAGATCAAGATCACCTCCAATCCGGGAGAGACCTTTCTGGACCGCATGATTGCGCTCGTCGAGGGCGCGGAGCGGCAGAAGACGCCGAATGAAATTGCCTTAAGCATTCTGCTTTCCGGACTTACGATCGTCTTCCTGCTCGCGGTCGCGACACTGCAGCCCTTCGCGATTTACTCGCATGCGCCGCAGACAGTCTTCGTGCTGGTCTCGCTGCTGGTCTGCCTCATTCCGACCACAATTGGAGGACTGCTGTCGGCAATCGGGATCGCGGGCATGGACCGGCTGGTGCAATATAACGTCCTGGCGATGTCCGGCCGCGCGGTAGAGGCAGCTGGGGACGTGAACACGCTGCTGCTCGACAAGACCGGCACCATCACCCTCGGCAATCGCCAAGCGACTGAATTCTTCCCCGCTCCGGAGATCAGTACCGAGCGACTCGCGGACGCAGCGCAACTCGCTTCGTTCTCCGATGAAACCCCCGAAGGTCGATCGATCGTCGTGCTCGCGAAAGAGAAGTACAACTTGCGCGGACGCGACCTGACTGGGATGCACGCCGAGTTCGTGCCTTTTACCGCACAGACCCGCATGTCCGGCATCGATCTGCCCGGAACGAAGATCCGCAAAGGCTCCGCCGACGCGATTGCAAAGTATCTCGAGTCGCTCGGCTCCTCGATGCCCCGTAAGGTGACCGACAAGGTGGAGGAGATTGCCCGTCTCGGTGGCACTCCGCTCGTCGTGGTCGAGAACAACACCGCGCTTGGCGTCGTCTACTTGAAAGACATTGTGAAGGGCGGCTTAAAAGACCGGCTGGCGCGGCTGCGCGCGATGGGCATTCGCACCATCATGATTACCGGCGACAATCCATTGACCGCGGCGGTGATCGCGCGCGAAGCCGGCGTCGACGACTTCCTCGCGGAAGCGAAGCCGAAAGACAAGATGGATCTGATTAAGCGCGAGCAGGCCAAGGGCAAGCTGGTGGCGATGACCGGCGACGGCACCAACGATGCTCCCGCCCTAGCCCAGGCCGACGTCGGAGTCGCGATGAACTCAGGGACTCAAGCCGCGAAAGAAGCGGGCAATATGGTCGACCTCGACTCCAATCCCACCAAGCTGATCGAGATCGTCGAGATCGGCAAGCAATTATTGATGACGCGAGGGGCGCTCACAACCTTCTCCATCGCCAACGACGTCGCCAAATATTTCGCCATCATTCCAGCCATGTTCGCCGGCGTGTTTCCCGTTCTCAATGCACTGAACATCATGCACTTGAAGACGCCGCACTCGGCGATTCTGTCGGCGGTCATCTTCAACGCGTTGATCATCATCGCGCTGGTGCCGCTCGCGCTCAAAGGTGTTAAGTATGAACCGAAGTCGGCGCAGGCGCTGTTGCAGCGCAATCTCCTGATCTATGGAGTTGGCGGCATCATCGTGCCGTTTCTCGGGATCAAAGTCATCGACGTCCTTCTGACCACCTTACATCTGGCTTAAGAGGAACACTGGGCCGCAAAGGAATTCACATGTTCGGATCGTCCTTAAAGATCGCCATTCGCTTTACGCTCTGCACCACACTGTTGCTTGGTCTCGCCTATCCGCTCCTGGTAACCGGCTTCGCTCAACTCGTCTTGAGACATCAAGCAAACGGCGGCCTGGTCTCTCGCGACGGTACAGTCATCGGATCGCAGCTGATTGGGCAGAATTTTTCCTCGGAAAAGTACTTCCACAGCCGTCCCTCCGCTGCCGGGAACGGCTATGACGCCAGCAACTCGAGCGGGTCGAACCTGGCTGCCTCGAGCCAGAAGCTGGTGACGCGGATCCAAGGAGATGTCGCCAAGGCCAGCACCGACAATCCGTCGCAACCGGTTCCTATCGATCTGGTGACAGCCTCTGCTTCCGGGCTCGATCCGGACATTACACCCGCGGCAGCGAATTATCAGATCCACCGTATAGCCCAGGCGAGGAAACTCAGCGACGACGCAGTCGCCAAGCTTGTCAGCACCCATATCACTCCCCGTCAATTCGGATTTCTGGGAGAGCCCCGCGTCAATGTACTTGAATTGAACCTCGCCTTGGATGAGATGTCCAAGACAACTCAGGAATAGACCTAGGCGATCACGATCAAGGGGTCAGAACTATTTTGCCACGAACGCCGCCGGCCTCTGCCAGATGGTGCGCCTCGCGAATCTCTGAAAGTTTCATGACTTTGGCAACGGGTATTTTGAGGCGGTTCGCCGCCACCTCTGCAGCTAGCTGAGAAAGCCGGGCAGCATCTGGCTGCGAGTAGACTGCTTCGGCATGGATGTCGTAATTCTTGGCCTCCTCCGGGACGCCAACAACCGACGCATAAACGGCCCCCGAGCGAAGATACTTGAAGAGCTTGGCGGCGACGGCCCCGCCGATCGTATCGGCGAAAGCATCAATCTGCTGGAACGCTGACAGGCCTTCCTCATCTTCCAGCGCGACTAGAGCCAGAGTGCCAAGTGCTTCCGCTTCGGCCATCTGGCTGGAACGAACTGCCGCAATCACCTGGCCGTGGTGCTGCATGGCCACAAAGATGGCAGTACGCCCTACACCGCCCAGGCCGCCAGTGATGATGACCGATTGACCTTGCTTGATCTTTACACCGCGCTCGATCAACTGCGCTCCTGTCAGGGTAACAAGCGGCAACGCGGCCGCCTGTTCGAAGCTTAAGCCATCAGGAATCGCCGCCACTAACTCACCCTTGACGGTCGCATATTCGGCGTAGGTGTTGTTTGCGAGCGCCAAAACCCGTTGGCCGATGTGCAATCCAGCGACACCCTCCCCCAGCTCGGCTACTTCCCCGGCAAGGTCGCGGCCAAGAATCGTTGGCAACTGCAGCGGCATTTGCGCCTTCATCGCGCCGCTTCTCAACTTAAAGTCGATTGGGTTGATGCTGGTTGCGGCGATTCGAACTAGTACCTCCCCGGCGCCAGGCTTCGGTTTTTCTACCTCTTCATAGATCAGCTGATCAACATCGCCATACGCCTTCAAAACGACTGCCTTCATAGATTGCTCCCAACTGAATTGCTTTGCGAAGAATGATGCGGTCACCAGTATTCGATGCCCGCCGGAGCCGAGGAGTCCCTCGCGCTGCGCGGCCGCCACCTGACAGCTTACTATTTCGCAAAGGTGATCTGGTAAGCATAGGCGAATTTGCCTGGCGCTTGCGCTGGAACTTTGATGTGCAGGCCGTCGGCTTTCTGCTGAAAGCTCACGGGGTCGGTTGATCCCAAGAGTGACACTGCCTCGATTGGCTTCCTTCCGGTGACTGGGTGGAGCGTATGAATCACTGCATCGCCATCGGAGGGCCAACCCAGTTCAATCGCGTACAGGGTATCCCCCTTGGTGGTGAAACGAAAATCCTCTGCGGTGAAGTTCCCTGCCGCGGTGTCGTTGAACGAACCTTCAACGACTTTGGTTGGACCCTCCCCATAAGTCGTCCACGCGCGGGTGCCGTAGATGGCATCGCCATTGACCTTGAGCCATGACCCTACCGAGAGCAAGACCTGCTGCACTTCTTCAGGGATGGTCCCGTCGGAGCGTGGTCCAATGTTCATCAGCAAGTTGCCATTCTTGCTGACGATATCAACTAACTGGTGGACGATGAACTCGGGCGACTTGAATGTATCGTGCTCGATGTAACCCCAGGACTTATTGCTCACCGAAGTATCTGTCTGCCAGTAGAGCGGGCGTATGTCGCCTAGCTGACCGCGTTCGATATCTAAGACTGCCGCATGGGAATCCATCGCATAATCTTTGTAGTTGATGACGCCGACATGGTCGCCGTACTTCAGTGAAGCATTGTAGTAGTAAGCGGCAAAGGTTGTAAGTTGATGGCGCAACCCAGGCTGACCAATCCACCAGTCGAAGTACATGATATCGGGATGATACTTCTGGACAATCTCCGCCGAGCGCGCGAGCCAGTCGTTTCCATATGCGTCCGAGAGATAAGTGAAGTCGTTCATCAGCGGAGTGTGGTCCATGTTCTCGATCCACGCGTGGGCGGGCCCATAGAAGCCGGCGTATTTCGGATCGTTGACGTCGGAGGGAAAGGTCCGGCCCATACCCAGAAAGAAGTTGTGCTCGACCCGGTGCGATGAAGCTCCCAAGTGCAGACCTTCGGCACGGACTGCCTTGGCGAGCTCGCCGCCAGTGTCGCGGTGCGGCCCCATCTTGGCAGCCGTCCAGTCGGAGAGGCCGCTGTCGTACATGGCGAAGCCGTCGTGATGCTCAAAGACGGGGACGACATACTTCGCGCCGGACTCTTTGAACAGATGGGCCCACGCGGCTGGATCGAACTTCTCCGCCTTGAACATAGGGATGAAGTCTTTGTAACCGAACTGGGTCTGCGGCCCGTAGGTCGCAACCTGATGCTTGAAGATGTCGCTTCCGGGAATATACATTTCACGCGGGTACCATTCGCTGCCATAGGCCGGCACCGAGTAGACGCCCCAATGGATGAAGATGCCAAACTTCGCGTCCTTGTACCATTCGGGAGCAGCGTACTTGTCTAGCGATTCATAGTCGGGCCGATAGGGACCATCGTGGCTGACCCGGTCGACTTCCTCCAGAACCTTCTTACGCTGTCCGTCATATTTGCTGTTTCCCGCCATCCACTGCTGGTCGAGCACCACAGGATCGGTGCCAGCGGTGGGGGCGGTCTGGGCGCTGGTGGAAGTTAAGGCGATCATCGCGAACGCGAGGGCGATGGTGGCTGCGCGGAAATGAGCTAGGAGTTTGCGTGTCATGTCACGCGCAATAGTAAACGGTTAAGTAAGCCCTGTCGAGATCACTCAGGCTCGGCTAGTCGCGGCGCACGCTTTCTGGAGGAAGCATGGTGAATTGGCAGGCCTTCGAGACATCCGAACAAGAAAGAATGCCGCGCCGGACGATCCTCGCTCCGGAGCCGGGAGGGAATGGGACATCAAAGGCTCCCTTTTTCAAGAGCGCTGTCGAGGGTCGTAGCGCTTCTTCTCCATGCAGGAATTGCACCTCCTCGACATGGCCTGGGGAGAACAAGACGAAGAGGTCCGCGGAACCCGCCTTCTTCGTTGGCAGCGAAATTTGAATCGACTGGAGGTGGCCCAGTTCTCCACTCAGCTTACTCTTCTCCACAGGAGAAAGATCGGAGAGCGCCAGCGACTTGAGACGGGTACGCGCGTCGTCAACACCATTGCTATCGGGCACGGTAGCGGATGCAATCGCGAATTGGTACGACTTGATCGCCTCTGCTTTCTTGCCTAACTTCTCGTATATCTGGCCGAGGTGGGTAGCAATGGCCGGACGTTGATCAAGCATCCATGCTGCCTGCCCGTACTTGAGGGCGTTGTTGAATTCACCCTGGCGGTAAAGGATCCAGGCCATTGTGTCCCAAGTGGCAGCAAGTCCCGCCATGTGGCGTAGATTGTCGTCGGTGATCGCGGTCAGAGTGAGCTTCGAGGTCTCTTCGTCGAGCAACCGTAAAGCTTTTTCGCAGGACGCTCTTGCCAGCGGCAACTCGACTCCGGCATTTGCTAACAAGTAAGATGCGTCGTTCAGGGTGCCTTGATCGCTCGCCGATGACAAGAGTTGGCGGAGTGTCGCTGTGCCCTTCTCTTTTTCGCCAGCCAGAAGCTCGGTGCTGCCGAGCATCACCTGTAGATTCTGTTTGCCGGGCGCCAATGCCACTGCTTCCTGGAGAATTGGCGTCGCCTCTGCAAACCGCTTCTGGCGCACCAGCAACCCAGCTAGTTGCTGGTGACCTTCTACGTCTGTGGGAGCCGCTTGCAGCAGTGCGCGGTCGGTCGCCACCGCCTCGTCTTCATGTTTTGCTCGGAATTGAATCCAGGCGAGTCCACGGTAGGCACCCAGGTTTTCCGGGTGATTCTTCAGCTCGTTCTTGTACGCCTCGATTCCCTCTTCATCGCGGTGTTGCATCAAGTCGATGTAGCCATACTCCGCCCAAACACCGGCCTCTGTAGGGTTAAGACTCTTGGCTCGGTCAAGCTTTTCTCGAGCGGCGTCATAATTATGGAGACGAATTTCAGCGGAAGCTTGCTGCACTAAGTCGGCAGCCTCAGGATTACTCGCCGCCAGGTTATCGGGCGTCTTCGCGCCTGCGCCGATCAGCTGGATGTAGGTCCCTTCATCGGCGACAACCGCTTTCTCAAATTTGATGTACTCGTCCCATTGCGCGGCGGGCAGCTCTCGGGGAATGATATGGATCACTCGATCGACGACCAGCTTGCCGTCATTTTGCGAATAGGCTGTGGAATAGCTGCCGAAGCTGGTTTGCAGTTTCACCGCCGGCGGAAGCTCCGCACGGTATTCGTGGGGAAGGACGATGGCGGTACGCAGATCGAAGTTCGCCGGGCCGCCTAGAAGGATCGTCTCCGCGGGCTTGGGATCGTCTTCGCTGTAGGCAAAGGTATAAGGCGGCATCAACGGCAGAATGCGCCGATTTGACCAATCGGCAAACTCCTTCCGCGTGTAGTCGTATGAGACTTCAAAGGGCTGCGCGAGCTTCTCGGGACTGCTGGCGTCGACGTTGCTGGTGGTTCCGGAGAATCCCGACGCGTAGGAGACATTCTGAATAAGGGTGTTCCACTGCACCCGCGGAACCTGGTGAAAGCCGATCCGGTAGAGAAGTTCGTCGTCGCCTCGGAGCGACACCTTGAAGTGTGCGTTGAGGGTGCCATCACTCGCGAGTGTTCCTTCAGCGTCAAATTTGTCGAAGGGCTCGAAGGGCGGGTTCGCCGGTGTCTTCATCAACACGGGCGTAGAGTTGTTGGGGATGCCGAGGACCTGTTTATCGCGCAGTCCGGAAAACAGCATGCGAAAAGGCGCGACTTCGGAGGTTGAGTCCATCCAGAGAACGGATTTGTTGAGGGTGACGGCGGTGATCACGTGATCGAATTGTCCGGGCGACGGAACGTTCGACTGTAGGACATGTTGCGAGCCGACCAACACCGGCCAGGCATCATACCCTGCCGCTTTCAGCAAGGACGCGAGCAGGGTGTGCTTGTCTTTGCAGTCGCCATATTGGTTCTGCATCACGTCATCGGCGGAATGCGGCTGATAGCGTCCAATGCCAAAGGCCACTCCGATGTAGCGGTACTGGGTGGAGACGTAGGTGTAGATCGCGGCTATCTTGTCTTCCTCGGTCGTTACTCCCTTCACAAGCTCATTGGCTTTGGCTTGGATGGACGGAGTTACGGCGACCCTGTCCTTCTGCAGATCGCCGTACCACCGGCCTACCTCTTCCCAGCTCTTGAAGGTCGTGACAGCGATCGATGGGGGCGGTTCAACGATGACCGGCTTCTTGGCCTTGTCGTCCGGAGCCTTGGTTTTCTCGAGCTGGGTGCTCTTCCAGCGATAGATCTTTTGGTCCCCGGTTTCGCTGATTGCCGGCTTGTTGTCGGGAGATTCCACCTGAACATACTTCTGCTTGGGAACGGTCAGCGAAACCGTCTCCTCGAGCACCACAGCATCTTTGAGAAAATTCTGCGTAAACCAGAAGTGTCCGGGAGCAGCGGGTACGGTCCTCACCTGGCGCACTTGGTATTCGAGCCGGTCGCCGACGGAGAGCGATTTGACCGGAAGCTGCTTGTTGCGAATATCACTGTAAAAGGGAGCCTGGCGAGTGACCTCGGCGGGTTGGTCCTGGGCGTCGGCGTCGGAGGTGGCGATGAGAGTTCCATCGGCTTTGCGGACGCGTACGTAAACAAAATCAAGGTGCTCGTTGCGCGATTCGTAAGGGAATTCCAGTACGCCGAATTGACGAACGGCGGCTTCGGATTGCACCTTGACCTGCACGGTGATGATGCGCTCACCGGTGCCATCGGCGGCGTAGGTAATGTCGGTCGCATACCTCTGTATGACGTAGCTTTCAGGGGAGTAGTCGAGGACGCTGCTACTTCCCGAAGCAGGCGTGGAAGCCGTCACAATTGGTGACGCTTTTTGCGGCAGTGCTGAAGGCAGAGGCAAAAAGAGGAGCAGGCAGAACGAAAGGGTCGCTCTCAGAGGCATGAGGTAAGTATGAAGGGAGTCATTAGGATATTGCAGCAGATTTCTTGAGACACAATGTTCGTGAGAAGGGCTGTCAAGTATCCTTCTCCAGTCTATTTCTCTGGCAAATATAAATCTGGACCGGCCCAATTAAGATAATCGATGTGTGCCGGATCATGAAACGATCCGGCACACATCAGGTGCAGGTTAAGGAGCTTCTACTTCGCTCCCGGCGCGAGGTCTGCGACGAGCCCGGGAAGCCATGGCACGCCCAGGCCGGTGACATTGTCGAAGCCCGCTTTGGTCAGGAGGCTCGAGTCGCCGCCCACGATCCAGCCGGTATCCTGACTATTTGGATCGGTCGGAACCATGTTGATGCCCACCCCGCCAAAGCCTATGCCATTGCCGGCATACACTTCCTCATCGATCAGGGCAAAAGGATGTTTCAGCGGGATTACATCCTGGATCGGCGCGGCTGTTCCAAGCCCTCCTACCTTCAGCTTGTAGATCGCGGGGTTCGCGAACCCGAGCAACGATTTTCCGGCCGAGAGGCGAGCGGAGTTAATCACCGCCACCACACCTGCGAAAAGCGGCGACGCAACGCTCGTTCCACCCTGGGGAAACGTGCAGTACTCAGCATTCGCGGGCTTGCTGATCGCACTGCAGCCGGGGTCCAATACTCCCGCTGTGCCCTCATACATCGTTTCTCCCTGTAAAAATCCAGTGTAAGGATCGGCAAGCATGCTGACGTCGGGCACTACCCGATTCGGCGCGCCCAGGTTGATCGATGCCGCTTCCATGGTGTTGATATGCTCCGACAGCGATGCCGGAACGATCCCCTTTTGATACGACGGCTGCGGCCAGAACAGGCTCGTGCCTCCGCCGCCGCCGCCATCAAAGAACCAGCCCTCCCAGCCCAATGCCTCAAGCTGGAACGGACCTGTCCAAAGAACGCCGTCGTAAGTGGAATCAAAATAAGTTCCCCATCCGGTTTCGATCTTGCTGCCGGCGCCATTCCTGTTGAGCAGCAGCGAGGTGCCGCCGACCGCGGTCGCCCATGGGCTGGATGCCGGCCAAGAGGTCTGTGCAATGTCGGCGCCGGGGCCGAATGCATTCCCTTGAAGGCCGTCGGCGTTGTCGCCGCTGGAGAACATGACGGTGATCCCCAGGCTGGCGGCCTCTTTCAGTTCCTGATTATCGGCATCTTCCTGCGCGGTCTCGACATCAATCTCCGGTATTCCGAAGCTACCGCTGATAACGTCCACGAGTCCGTTATCGATGGCTTGATACAAGACCTGCATCGGGATCGCGTAGTTTACGTTGCAGGCATCGCCGAGGAAAACGATGTCGGCCTGGGGCGCGATTGCGTGTGCCGCCTCGACGTCAAGCGTCGATTCAACGGCCCAGTCAGCCGTCCCACAAGAATCGTCATCGGAGGTGTTCAGTCCGGGAGGATAGATCTCCTGGAAGTTCGCATAGGTGATCTTGGGCAGGTTGAACATCGCGGAGTACTGGTTGAGGTCCTGCTTCAGTGTACTGGGCAGATATAGATCAGCCAGCCCGATGCGAATTCCCTTCCCTTCCCACTTGACCTGATCGACCCCGTAAGCCTGCCGCAGCTGGGCTGGCACATAACCGCAGTTGGTGAAGTCCACCTTTGGCGAGGTCGTGTAGACAGCGGGAGAGACCGTGCCTGCAACTGGGTTTAGGTAGTCTACGTTGCACGGGCTTCGCTGCGAGCTTCCTCCATTCACCGGAGGATCGGAATCAGGTCCGGCGTGAGCCGAGACTGCCTTGCCGGGACGATTCGTCACAAAGGCGGTGACGAACTGCTTGGTGTCTTCCAATCCGGCAATATGCAAGACCAGCGGAGCAATGCTCTTCGGAAGAGAGGGAACTTCGGCATGAGAGCGTACCGTCTTGCCATTAACGCGGTAAAGATCCTGGGTGACATGAAAGGCGCTCTTGACCTGAGCGACTGTGCCGGTGACGGTGATATAGAGACCGCCAGCGGGGGCATCCACAATCCTGAAGCCCATCTGCACCAGCTCGGTCTTCACCTTAGCCGAGTCCTCGGGAAGGGGTGAATATCTCTCGTGGAACTCTTCCGGGGTGAGGAACTTCTGATAACGGGGACTGTTTGGATTCTGTTGATCCTCGATTAACTTATCGAGATCTGCGGTGTTGCGGAACTTCAAATAAACGGCGAGCGTGACCATTTGCGAGTCAGGCGCGGAGCCAGTGCGAACAGCGTTGGTAAGCAGACGCGGTTTGCTGCCTTCAAGGTTGGTCTGAGCGAGCGCAGTAACGGCCGTAGCCGCCAAAGTGCAAACGCCGGTAAGAGCGGCTGCATGTAAAAGTGCGGTAGCTTTGCGACGAAAGCTCCTAGGCATGGATGGGAATCCTTTCGAGAAGTTGGTAGGTACAGCTTCAGACAGGGGAGGATCTCACGCGACGGCGCTGTACGGATGGAGCAAGATCGCAGATGCGGCTCTGCTGCGCACGGACGTAAGTGCCCGAAGCAATACCGTCTCCTTGATAGGCCGGCAAAGGAAATGCTGACTTGGTGATCTGCGTGTTTCCTGATTATGGAGGCGACCGATGATTCGTGCAACAACTAAATCGAGTTAGACGGGGTCAAGACACGCTACAGGTTAGGCTTTATCGGTTGAATTCGGAGGCGGCTCGTTGCCAGACAAAGTCTGAAAGGATTAACTGAATGGCTGTTTGGAGTGCAAAGGAACGAAGGCTTCCGCCGGAGAGTTCGCGGCGATCAGAGAATTTCTTGACCGCGGAAGGCAGAAGGACCGCGCGGTCTTATGGACATAAAGAAAGGCCCGCTGGTTGGCGGGCCTTTCTTTGACTTCAGCGAAGCTCAGAGCTTAAGCGTCGGCGTGAGCCAGCACTTCTTCGCGGATCTCCTCATCGTGATGCTTCTCGCCTTCGTCCTTGGGAAGCGCCACAGCAAGCACATCTTCGATACGGCTGGCGTAGTGGATGGTCACGCCGTCGATCTGGTCCGGAGTGAGGTCTTCTTCGACGTTTTGCCGGTTTTCGGCCGGCAGGATCACGTCCTTGACTCCCGCACGTTTAGCCGCGAGGAACTTCTCCTTGATACCGCCGACCGGAAGCACGTTGCCGCTGAGAGTGATCTCGCCAGTCATCGCGGTTAGCGGATGGACTGGTTTATCAGTCAACAACGAGACCAGCGTGGTGGCCATGGTGACACCGGCGGAGGGACCATCCTTGGGGATCGCGCCTGCAGGCACATGGATGTGCAGGTCAATCTCCTTGGTAAAGTCTTCATCCAGGCCGAGCATCTTTGAGTTGGAGCGGACCCAGGTCAACGCAGCCTGCATGGATTCCTGCATGACCTCGCCGATCTGACCGGTCATCGTAAAGCCACCCTTGCCCTTCATCCGGTTGGCCTCGATGAAGAGGATGTCGCCACCGGCCGGGGTCCAGGCGAGGCCGACGGCGACACCGGCACGTTGCGTGCGCTCGGCGATCTCGGTATCGACCCGAACCTTGATGCCGCCGAGGAACTCCTGAATGATCTCCTTGGTGACCACCAGCTTCTCGGGATTGCCCTCGGCGATCCGTCTGGCTTGTTTGCGGCAGACGGTGCCGATGAGCTGCTCGAGCTTGCGGACACCGGCTTCCCGGGTGTAGTGGCGCACGATGTAACCGATGCTCTCCTCGGGAAAGTCGATGTTGTCCGGCTGGATGCCGTTCTCCTTGATCTGCCGGGGTATCAGGTAGCGGAAGGCAATGTGCCGCTTCTCTTCCTCGGTGTAGCCGGAGAGGTCGATGATCTCCATACGATCGCGCAGCGGCTCGGGGATTGGATCGAGCATGTTCGCGGTGCAGATGAAGAGCACCTTCGAGAGATCAAATTGCACATCGAGATAGTTGTCCCGGAAGGTGTTGTTCTGTTCCGGATCGAGAATCTCGAGCAACGCCGAGGAGGGATCGCCGCGGAAGTCCCGGCCGAGCTTGTCGATCTCGTCGAGCATAAAGACGGGATCGTTGGTCTCGGCGCGGCGCAGGTTCTGGATGATCTGCCCCGGCAAGGCGCCAATGTAGGTACGGCGATGGCCGCGGAGTTCGGCCTCATCGTGCATGCCGCCGAGTGAAATGCGCTGGAACTTGCGTCCGAGCGAACGGGCGATCGAGCGGCCGAGCGAGGTTTTCCCGACGCCTGGAGGTCCGACAAAGCAGAGGATCGGGCCTTTCATGTCCGGCTTGAGGCGGCGGACACTCAGGTAGTCAAGGATGCGGTCCTTCACCTTCTTCAGGTCGTAGTGATCTTCGTCGAGGATCTCCTTGGCCTTGACGATGTCCACTTCCTGGCCGGAGGATTTCGCCCACGGCAGGACGGCGAGCCACTCGATGTAGTTGCGCGTGAGCGAATAGTCGGCGGCCATCGGGGACATTCTTGAAAGCCGGTTGAGTTCCTTGACGGCTTCTTTCTTGGTGTCCTCCGGCATACCCGCGTTCTCGATCTTCTGACGCAGCTCTTCGATGTCCTTCTGGCCCTCGTCCATCTCACCGAGTTCCTTTTGGATGGCCTTCAGCTGCTCGCGAAGATAATAGTCACGCTGCGACTGCTGCACCTGGTCCTGGACTTCGGACTGGATCTTGTTACGCAGTTGCTGGACTTCAAGCTCCTTGGCAAGGTGCTTGTTGATGCGCTCGAGGCGTGCGCCGACGTCCGGGGTCTCGAGCAGCTCCTGCTTATCGGTGGTTGCGAGGAACGGCAGCGACGAGGCGATGAAGTCGACCAGCCGGCCAGGCTCTTCAATATTAAGGGCGATGGTCTGGAGCTCGTCGGAGAGCGTCGGCGAGGCGGTGACGATCGCTTGGAATTCGGAGTGGACGTTGCGCAGCAGCGCTTCGAGCTCGCTCCCCTTTGCGGGCTGCACGTCGGCCACAGGCTCAATGCTGGCCGTCATGAAGGGTTCTATTTGAGAGAATTCGCCCAATTTCACACGCTCAGTGCCTTCAGTGAAGACAAAGAGGCTTTGATTGGGCATCTTCACCACTTTGTGGACGGTTGCGAGCGTACCGATGGTATGCAGATCGCTCGGCTGTGGGGAATCCATGCGGGCGTCGCGCTGGGCTACGACGACGATGGTCTTCTCTTCCCCAAGTGATTGAATTAATTGAATCGAGCTCTCGCGACCTACGGTCAGCGGCAGCACAGCATGGGGAAATAAGACGGTGTCGCGGACCGGCAAAACAGGAAGAACGCGCTGCGTCGCGCCTTCGCCACGCTTGGTGGCGGGATCGCTGGGATGTATAACACTTAGAAAATCGCTAGCCATGAGTATCCTTCTATCAAGTTATCAGATATTAGACGCAGCACATGTTCGAAAGTCGCAGCAGTTTTTGGCGCCGCTGCGCAGATGACTCCTCGCAATTTTGCCCCCAGCCCAGGTGCGTCCCTTGACTTTCATTCTTTTTGATGATACTCCCTGCCTTTTCAACCCTACAGGATGCACGACGAAACCAGGATCCTGCGGAAGGGTTATCGGCCCATGCCGCTCCGAAGTTCATCCCAAATGGACGTGACTTTTGCCCGCTAGCTCGGGAGAGCTCAAGGCGGAAAATCAATGAAGAAACATTAAGATGAGGGACGTTAATTAGTCTGATTGTCGAAATTCATGGGCGCCGAGCGATACCGTCCAAGCTCTTTTACCATCGAACAGGAACGGCGAAGCGCAGCCAGAATCGTATCGGCGCTAGCGGCTGTCGCCATCTGATAATCCACATAAAACACATATTGCCAAGGCCTACCCTGAACCGGGCGGGACTCTATCTTGGTCAGGTTGGTGCCTTCGACAGCAAAGATCCGAAGCGCTTCTACCAGGGTGCCGGGACGATTTTCCACGGTGAAGGCAAGCGAGACTTTGTCGGCCTCTCGATCGGGTCGAACCAAATCGGCGCGGCGAACCAGAAAAAACCGGGTGAAGTTGGCCGCATTGTCTTCGATATCAGCCGCAAGGATGTGCGCGCCGTAATGATCGGCCGCCTGGCGGCTGGCAATCGCTGCGGCGCTCAGCTCCCCTTTTTCGATCACCGTCTTGACGCTTCCTGCAGTATCGTAAAACGGCACCGCCAGGATCTCCGGGTGGGATTCGAGGAAGCGGCGGCACTGGGCAAGGGCGACGGGATGCGACGAGACGCGTTTGATCCTAGCGAGGGTTGCCGAGGGTAGACCGATCAGATTATGACGAATCCTTAGCTGGGACTCACTTTCAATAGCAACCTCCTCCTTGAGAAGTAGGTCGAAATGCTCGGCGACGGGACCAGCTAAAGAATTCTCTATCGGGATGACGGCGGCATCAACTGTTCCCTCCACGACCAACCGGAAGACATCGGGAGAGTGGAAGCAGGGCACGATCTGAATATCCTCGCTACCGGAATTGCCGGGTTCGAGCCCGTTCGCCATGCGGAGTGCAGCCTCATGGCTGAAGGAACCCAATTCCCCTTGAATTGCTATCTGCATTTATCAGGGTCGTCCTAATTTTCGTATCGTTGAACGGCAACCTTCGCCGTCCAGTGCGCAACATAACACAGTGTAGAGACGGAAGGAATTTCGGGGGATAGCAAAGATGCTTTGGACGATTTTTGTGGTGCTGTTGGTTCTTTGGCTGGTTGGGTTTATCGGCTTCCATGTGGTTGCCTGGTACATCCATGTTCTGCTCGTCATCGCCCTTGTGGTACTGCTGATCCAGTTGATCGGCGGTCGTCGATCGGTAGTTTGATCCGATTGGGTTGCATCCATCCAAGGCTGTACTGAACGTATCAAGAACTGCAATACGGAAAGGAGTTTTTATGAACTCAGATCAGGTTAGCGGTAAGTTCGATCAGGTAGCGGGAAAAGTAAAGCAAGGCATTGGCGAAGCGGTTGGAAATGATCGCCTTGCGAACGAGGGCGTGGCCGATCAGGTGAAGGGCTCCGCTAAGGAAGTTTGGGGCAATGCGAAAGATGCCGTCCATCAGAGTGCGGAGAATGAACGTCTTGCAGCTGAAGAGCACGCCAACAGCGCCCGCGCTGGCGTGGTCGACAAGGTGGACGCTTCGCGGGATTATGCTAACGATGTCATCTCCAGCCGGAAGCCGTAGTTTTCCGCCACATCTTCTCTAGCTATCTGCTCCGAAAGCCCTGCGCTGTGCGCGGGGCTTTCTGTTTCTCCACATCATTAGAAAAGGGATTTGGCTTAAGCCGGGGTCTGAAGTCTTTCGCGTCAGTCTTCCGCGTCGAGCGAGCTATCTTCTCAACAGCAAGTCTGCCGCCACGAAAATAAAGAAGAGAATGGAGATCACTCCATTCATGGTGAAAAACGCGGCGTTCAACCGGCGCAGGTCCTGCGGTGACACGATCAGGTGTTCGTAGAGGAGCAGGCCTCCCACGACAGCAATCCCAAACCAAGCGGCGGGTCCGAGTGAGAAGGCCCTCGCCAGGGCAATCAGTAGTCCAATCATGAGGGCATGCATGGCATGCGATACCAGGAAAGCTGCCGGTATTCCGATGGCGGCGGGAATACTGTTCAGACCGACGGTACGATCGTGCTGAAAATCCTGGCATGCATACAGTACGTCGAATCCGGCACCCCAGAAGAGTACCGCGGCGGTCAGGATGAGGATCCTGGGATCGAGGTTCCCGCGTACCGCAACCCAGGCTGCCGAAGGCGCTATGCCCATCGCCAGGCCCAGAAACACGTGGGACCAGCGGGTAAACCGCTTGGTGTAGGAGTAGCTGAGAACAATAGCCAGCGCGATTGGCGACAGGAGTAAGCTGGCTCGATTGAGCTGGGCCGCGCCGAGGATGAAAACCGCGGCACTCACCAGCGTAAACCCACCGACGAAACCGCGACTCAGCAGACCGGCGGGAATCGCGCGACCAGCGGTGCGCGGATTGGCCGCGTCGATAGCGGCATCCGCCCAACGATTAAAAGCCATCGCCGCGGAGCGCGCCGACACCATGCAGACAATGATCCACAGCAGCTTGACGAGCGGCGGCCAACCACCCGCAGCGAGCATCGCCCCCACCATGGCAAAAGGCAGCACAAAGATAGAGTGCTCCCACTTGATCATTTCGAGTGTGGTCCCAATTTTTCTGAAGAAACCCAATTCAACCCACATTTCTAGGCAAAATGACGGCGGAGCGCCGGCGGTTGCTGCACATAGGCAAGAGGAATGTCCTCTCGTCCTCTCGGCACTCACCTAGTATCTAGTCTATCGGGAGACACCAGAGGCAAAAAGCCCCCGCTTCAATCGCATGAAGCGGGGGCCCTTAAAGCGTCTTTCAGATTACTTGTTTTCAGCAGGCTGGCCGGCTACCTGGAGTTCGTTTTTTACACTGAATACTCCGGGAACTCCATTGGCGCGAATGCCTGCGGCATCCTTGTCGGCCTTACTATCGACTACGCCGAACAAGGTTACGTTCCCATTCTGCACGGAAATGCGGATTGGCTTCGCCGGGTCGATGGCGTACTTGTTCAGCGAGGGGAATCCATAAACAGCGCGGAACACCGCGAGCCGAATACGATCGTCCATCGGCGAAACCGGATCTACCTGAATCTCATCAACCACGTCCTTGACGCCAGGTGTGTAAGAAGCGTCGGCGACTGCTGAGGACTTGTCGACCGGCCCATACGCCGTTCCCGATAGCGTGACCACACCATTTTGAACATTGACCCCGATCGCATTGAAGGCGGTTGTGCCGTAGCCGACCCGGTCATAAGAGATCTTCTTGATGATTGTCTGCTGAAGCTCTTGATCGGAAACCTGGGTTTCCCCGGAGCCCACCTCGATGTCATTCCGGACTGCCGCAACATCCTTAATGCGGCGCACTCGCTTGTCGGCCTCCTCCTTATCGGCGAAGACCTTTACGCTTCCCGTCAGATCGACTACGCCATTGCTCACCGTCGACTGAACACCCGAAAACTGTTTCTTGTTTAAGGCTTTCGTTACTTCGGCTTGAATTTTCGCGTCGTTCGCATTCGACGTTTGTGCAATAACCGAGATAGCGGATCCCATGGATAGTAGAGACGCCACGATCATCAACGCACTTAGCTTCGAAGATTCAGCAAACTTCCCTTTCGACAGCTTATTCATTGAAATTCTCCTTGATCTTTCATCGGTGAATCAATTTCAGGGCCGCCTGAATAACAAGTCCGTGCCACCTGCATTCCCTATGACTCTTGGCAGCGCAGACATTTGCCGCATATATAGACACCAAATCGTTAGATTGGATGCCCGTCCCCGCACAGCCACATGAAATTTTGCAGCATGGATGGCGGGAAAACAAGCGGCAACTGCAAGAGAAGGCTTTTTCTCTATCGGCGACGCTGGTGGATCTTGAGAACCAAGCTGAAGACCCCGGACTCGTCCCTCTGAGCAACGACAGAGACGTTCTGAGTCAGATAGAGCTGACCCGCAATTAACTGTTGTGCGGTCGAGTTTACATTGGTGGCATACGTGACAGTGACGTTCTTCCCAATCTTCTCCTGGACCGTGATGCGCGCGGTCGAGTTGCCTAGATTGCCGACAAAGGTGGGGTCAATCTTCACGCTGCCGGCGCCGAAGAGCTTTGAGACGCGATTGCTCACGGTGGCATTCAAGGCGCCACCCAGCAACGCGTCGGCCGTCGAGTTGACCCCCGCGGCCTGCTGTTCCTGAGAATATATCTGCTGCTCCTCCTGGGTGCGGCCGAGGGCGAGGAGCGCAAAAACGTCAGCTTCGGGGAGCGGCGGCTCCGAGCGATATGTCAGGCCGAGCTTGCTGAGCGTGCCATGCACGCCGATCTCGATGTCGTAATCTTCCACCCTCGCGGTGGCATCGAGATCGATGACCGGGTCGATGTGGATGGGATTGCTGAAGTAGATCTCTCCCCGCTGCAGTTGATAGGTAGTGCCTGCAAAGGTGGCGCTTCCATCGGTGATACTGATGTGACCGAGCAGGGACGGGTCAGCCACGGTGCCCCGGATCCGCAGATCGACATCGCCGGCCAGCTTGGCGAAAGAGTTCTGAAAGTTCAGCTCCGGTGCTGAGGTAATATGCACATCCAGCCGAACATGATTGGAAGGCGAATTGGGATCGGGCAGCGGTCCGGCGGCGGTGGCGGATTTGAGCGACGCCAGATCGAGGTTAGGACTAATCGAGAAACGGGTGACCAGCACATTACCACTTAGCAGCAGGTTCGTCTCTGTGCCTTGGAGGCGAAGGCTTGCGTTGGCCATCGAGCTGACACCTTGGGGATAGCGGATGCGAATATCTTTGCCGGTTGCAGTCAGATCTCCGTAAATGCCCTGCTGGTAGGTGATCGAACCGCCGATCTGCAATCGTCCACCTCCTGTCACGGCTGAAAGCTGCTGCACGGTGAGCCGGTCTTGATCGAAAACGAGTGTGCCGTTCATCTGGCTCAACCCATTCGGCAGATCGCCGAGCGACATGGCGACATTCGTGAATTTGACCTGTCCACCAAGATTGGGGCGCTGCAGGGTGCCGGTGGCATCAACAAAGAAGTCGACGTGGCCTGACGACGTAATATTCGGATCGAAGCTTTGCGCCAACCTCAGGTTGACGGAACCGCTGGCATGAAGATCAAGCGACCGTGACTCTTCAAAGATCGCGACCGACCCAAGTGCCTTCATGTTGGTGTCGTCGCCTAGAATTTGCAGAGGGTCGAGATGAAGCACGCCGTTGTGCAGCTGCGCGCTGACGTTCGAAGCGCTGCGCAGTGCGACTCCCCCGACGGAAACCTCGAAGGGGTCCAGATTGAAACTTCCCTCCATCAGCTTTGGCTGCTTTGCCGGTCCGCTGATCGTGGCCTGGAGCGACATCACCGAACGGCTCGAGACATCGGTCACATTGAAAAGGCGGAACAAGCGGTCCAGGTGCAGCTGATTCGCCCTCAGATAGGCCTGGGTTGGGTAATTGCCGATCAGCTCAGTTTTGCCGGTAAGCTGAAAGGCCGCCAGATCAATCCCGGAATTCGCCCGGTAATTGAGAGTCTTGCGATCCAGATTTGCATGAGCATCGAGGGACCCTCGAAATTCGTGGTCGATGAGCAGCTGCACAACGTGCAGATCGGCCTCGCCTACGAGATTCTGCACCGGCCCTGAGCCGCTGGCCTCGAAGTCGAGCATACCGCCGATCGAAAGTTTCGCCGACTGCAGCTGCGGGAGGTGAGCGAGATCAAAACCGCTGCCAGCAGCTTTGAAATGCACGGTTTTATGGCGAAGATCGTAGCCTCCATCCCCGGAGATTCGACCTCCATCCTGCAGAAATATGAGATTCGTGGCATCGAGCTCCTGACCGTTGAAACGGAGGTCGGTGTTCAGACTGCGATAGTCTTCCCCATAAATCTGGCCGCCCAGGATAGCGACATGGCCGCCGCCGTTGAAGTTGTTCAGCGATCCCCCGATCCTGGCCTGGAGCGTCAATGTCCCCGAGACCGGCGTCGTCACGCCCGCAATCTTGAGCAAGTCGGTGATGGCGGCATTCTGCATGGAGACGTTAGCGTCGATCGACGAGTCATCGTCGTAGCTGCTGTGGCGAGCGACCTGGTGGGCATGCAGCTGCCCGCTGACGTGGATTGTGGTCTGGCCGCGGAGCAGCGTGGCTTCCTGCACGGAGATGACTTCGGGAGTGTATTCAGCTTGCGTGTCGAGATGGTCCCAGTGGATGTCGGTTGTCTTGATTGGAGTTGTTTCAGAAGCTGGGGACGCCGGTAGAGGGCTCGTCCCACTGGAAACCTGTGTTGAGGCCGCCACCGCTGCTGGAGGAGCAGCTGGGCCGACATAGTCAAAGACGGTGTCGAAATTGTTTGCGGTCAGATGACCTTTCACATCGGGCTTCATGAGACTCCCGGTGACCGTCCCATGGAATTCTGCTTCCCCATGCAACTGGACTGGAATCGCCTGCACGCCAGTCTGCTTACCGTGCATTCCTGTAGTCGAGACTCCAAGATCGGCGAGAGTCTTATCGAACTCTCCCAGGTTCGTCGTGACCAGGTCCGCCTGAATGGCGGAATCGCGATTGAGAGGATAAACACCCAGCGAACCCTGCACCTGGATGTGACTGCCAGGTGTCTGCGCGAGCAGGTGGCGGATGTCGACCGCCCCACGCCGGTTATAGTAGGTCGCGTCGAGCGAACCACCGAGCGGTGCGCCATAACGGCCATCTCCTGCGGCCATGGTCACGTTGGCGGAGACCTTCAAATCGGCTGCCGTGCCGGCCCAGTCCACCGCAACCAATCCGCTGGCGGCGGTGTCGAAACCAAGATCGTGATAGCCCGGCGGGGCCGTCATCTCCATGACGCTGCGCAAACTGACTCGGTCGATCTTGGCGCGAATGATGCCGGTCATTGTGGCCGGCGGCGCGGGTAAATTCTGGACCTTCTTTGCTGCGGTAGAAACCGCCGCTTTCATCGCCGGAGCAGCCGGAGCTGGCGCCAGCCAGTTGAGCAGATGGAGCTCTCCATCCACGCTGCCGCCATCAGGCAAACGTGCCTTGAGCGAAGTCAGAGCAATCTCATCCTGGGTAAGATGGATGTTGGTTGAGCCGTTGACGCCGCTGACTCGAACCTCGGGAATACGATATTCAGCGCCGGTGATTTTAGCCTGTCCGTCGACGACGAAGGCGCTCAGGTTGCCCTTGCCCTGAATTTGCAGCCCGGCGACACCACTCAGGCCGGGCACAGCCGTCAGCGCCTCTACTTCGCGGACGTCAATGTTGCCCTTTAGCTTTAATTCGAATTGAGGATTCGCGTAGTCGTTCAGCGAACCAGATGCTTCTAGAACAGAAGCTTGCCTGGGGTTATCCCCGGTTTGTAACTTCAGCTGCGACATGACGGCATTGGTCCGGGAAAGGTCCGCGGTCAGCTCCAGTTGCGAGTGGACTGGGGGCAGCTTTGCGCGTTCCGCGCTGATGTCCGCCGCTCGCACCTTTGCCAGGTAGTGGTCAAGAGTTGGGTCGTAAGTAATGAGGACGCCAAGGTCGTTTGCTGATAATTCGAACGGAATCGCCTGCTGATTTATTCGCACAAGCCCATGAGTGACCTGCGTGTGGTCGACCGCGAGGTCGAAGAGGGTGTCGGTCACCGAACCGTGATGGCTGACGGTCTTCGGCTTCGGCTGATTGGTCGCGCCGTCTGGATAGACAATCAGGTGAAAGACCGGGGAATCCCCTTCCAGGGAATTGAGCCCGATCTTTGCCTCCCACAGGTTCCTGATCTTAGCCCGTAAAAAGAGTCGGTCAATATGCGCGTAGGGGACCTCGCCTGGAGCTTCAAGGCCATGGATCGTGAGGTTGTCGGCCTCGAATTCCAGGTGAAGAAGACGCCAGTGAAAGGCGCCAAGTTCGACTCGTCCGCCCGTCGCCTTTTCCAGCGTCGTAACGAGCCGGTTCCTCACGATGGCTTCAAAGGAGGGGGTGGTGGCATACCAGCTTGCCGCACCGACGGCCAGCGCGATCAAGGCCAAACACACGAGCATCGTCCAAAAAAGCGGCCGAGGATTTCGCGGAGAGGTCGAGGACGCCGACTGAAGATCTTGATCCGCGGACATCAGGCGCCTCCATCGTCGTCGTTGTCCGGGCTAGGATTGCTTTGGCCAAGACTCGGGTCAAGGATGATGAGGCTTCCCTGGTCGCGCAGACTCTTGAGCCAATCCTGCAGTAACAGGGTGACATGCTGCTGTAACAAGACCTCGGCGATGCGATCGGATACCGCATCGAGGGGCGGCGGTTTGTCCATTTGGGACTTGAACTGCGGCACAAAGGTCTTGTTGTAGTACTCGGCTATCTCCTGTTTCGAAATGCGAACACCGGTGCGAAAGCGGGTATCGATGAAGCTCAGGATCTGCATCCGTTGCCGCCAGCGTTCGTTCACTTCTTCCGAGGTGAGGTTATGCGCGTTCAAAAACTTTGCCCATCCTGCATCTGTCTGGCATTGATACTGGATACAGACCGGGATCTGCTTCTTGAGCGCATCGAGGTCTTTCTCGACTTCCTCGTTGCTGACCTCCTTCACCATTCCCTGACTCTGCATCTGCTGCAGAATCAGGACGCGGTTGATAAGCCGCTCTGCGACTCGCCGCTCGAAGCCCTTGCCGGCGGGGACGCTTAACGGCTGCAGCGCAGCCATGTCTTCTTCACTTTGCAGATCGCTCTGGAGCAGCACATCGCCGTTGACCACGGCGATGACGCGATCGAGCACAACCGGCGTGGAATTCAGTCCCTGTTGTGGAGGAGAGGGATTGGCAACGGACTGGGCCTCCACGCACAACAAGGCGCTGGTTATTGTGAACCAGACCGAGACGGCGGCGGCACGCAGATAACGTTGGCGAAGTACCATCAGAAGCTCTGCCCAATGCTGAAAAAGAAGTTGAAATAGCCCGAATTGCTATGGTAAGGCGGCGTGGAAACCGCTGTCGACGAGGACGCCGCATAGGTGATGAACACCGGATAATACGATGGATCCAGATTCACAGCGAGATCGAAACGGATTGGCCCGATCGGCGTACGGTAGCGAAGACCTAGGCCTACCGCATGAGAGAAATAGTTGAAGCTGCACTTACCGCTGGTCAGCGTACCGCTCTCAACCGGGGGCGTGGAGGTGTCCTTGCACGTCGCCACATCGGGTTGATGAAACCGGAGGAAGCTGGGGCCGATATCGGAGGTTTGGTTGAAGACATTTCCCATATCGTGGAATAGAACAAAGCCGAGATTGTTGCCGACAAACGGCAAAGTTGGATTTGGAAGCCGCAGCTCGAGACTGTTGACAAAGACTCCATAGCCGCCGATGGGGAAACCGGTCTCCTCGTCGCGCGGGCCAGCCTGATTGATGCCAAAGCCGCGTTGGGACTGAGCACCGCCGGCATAGAGCCTCTCGGGAAGCGGGATAGTCAGAAACGATGGAGATCCGAAGCTCTCCTCCGTACCAAAACGAGTGCTCCGGGCGATCACCCATTTGCGCTTCCCGACCGTGTAGTAAGTGGAATTGGTCATGTCAAGGCGGTTGAAGTTGGCTTGCGACCCAAAGCTGGAGTCGGCAAGAAAATCCTGGATCGTGGTGTAGGTGCCGCGATGAGCGTCGAGGGTATTGTCGCGAGTATCTCGGATCCAGGTGATGCCCGGTCCCCCGACACGCACCGGCTGCGAGTAGAGCGGCACCAGGTTCGGGGCCACTTGTACGCTCGCGACCTTCACCCGCCGGTAACTGAATTCGTAGATGAGGGTGTTGCGGCGGTCGGGTCGTTCCGTAACCCGGACGGAGCCTTCCAGCCGAGAAGAGGAATAGGTGGTCACATCCTGGGAGTTGATGTATCCGCCGGAGAGGGATCCGTCAAACTTCTGCAATCCGAACAGATGAGGAAACTGGTAGATCAGCGTGGCGCGCTGTTCAAGCGTACCGTATGCGGTGCGGAGGGTGGCCGATTGGTTCGTGCCGCGGACATTGGTTCGAGTCACTTCAAAAAGCACCGCGGGGCTGACTCCGGTGTTGCCGTTGGTGCCGCAGTGATAAGTGGCCGGATTGATTCCCAATATGATCAACGTCTGATAACTAAGGCATGTATTGGTCGGATTACCGGTCTGCACTTCGAAGCCAAAGCCGTAATTGAAGTCCCACCGTTTCGCCTCGGTAAGCTGCAGTAGGACATTCTTGCGCAATTCGTCGCCGTTCGGATTCTGGACCGCGGTATTTACTTCGTTGAACAAGGCGAGGTCGTAGAGTCGACGCTGAGTGTTCAGCAGCGCGGTTTGGTTCAACGGGTCGCCCGGATGGACGCTTACCAACTGATCGACGGTCTTTGGACGAGTGTGTTCAAGTCCCGAAACCAGGACCTGTCTTACAAAGATCTCGTCGCCTTCGGTGATGTTGAAAGTCACATTAACCAGCTGCTTGTCCGCAGGGTCGTCCTGTTGAACCACGCTGACCTGTGCCTGTCCGAAGCCGTGATCGAGGTAGTAGCCAAGAACTGCGTCCCGATCTCCGGCGACGTTTTCTGCTGAATACGGCTGCCCTCCCTGAGTATTGAGCAGCGGGGTGAGTGTTGAAAGCGGCACCTTACTCGCGCCGGTGATTTCGAATCTTCCGATCTTTTGCTGAACGCCTTCATCAATCAGGTACTTAACGGCGATAGACCCGACCTTTGCGCTTTTTCCCGGGGCCTCTTCGTCGCTCGAGGTGATTTCCGGCGATACCGTGATGTTGCTGAAGCCATTGCTTTGATAGAGAGCTTTGATGGCTCCCACATCGGTATTGACCAGGGCTTGGCTGTAAAGGCCCGTGTGCTGGAAGATGTCTGCCTTCTGGACGCTCAGTCGCTCCAAGATGGTTTCGGAGCTGAAGTACTTATTGCCCACGATCGAGACATTCACCACGCGATGCCTTAATCCGCGATCCACGGTATACACAATGTCAGCCCGGTCGGCAGTGTGGACCTGGTTCTGATGGTTGATCTTCACGTCAAAATATCCAGCACGCTGGTAGTAGTCGCGGAGGTTACGGTCGCCTTCGTTCAATAGATCTTCGTCGACTGCACCCTCCTCATACACGGGAATCAGCCGCTTGATGATGGTCTTGCTGAGCTTCGCGCCGTCGACTACGACGCTGACGATTGGCCCTCGGTCCACGCCGAAGGAATAATTGACGTGGTTTGATGGCGGCTGGTATGCCTTCGACTGGAGGTCGACATTGGACGCCAGGCGCTGCTGCTTCTGGTAAACCTTCCTGAGGCCGCTCAATGCGCGGTCGCTGGTATCCCGAGTCACTTTGCTGTTGAGCTTGAGTTTGGCTTTCTTGCGAAACTCTTCGATTGACATGCCGCTGTTGCCGTCGACATGAACATCCCCGACACGGGCGCTCTTGCCCAGCCCTACGATGTAAGTGATGTTCATCTGCGAGTTGGGCTGATCGGCCTGGGTCTGTACCGTGACGGTGGGTTGGAAGTACCCATTCTGCTCGAGGAACTGCTTGATGAGTTCCTCGCCGCGGTCCAGTTTGGTCTGGGAATAAGTGGTGCCCGGATCCAGTTTTGTCGCCCTCTGGAGCTGCGAGGTAAGCCGGTCATCCTTGACACCGCGAACACTGACCGTGCCGATGAAAACTCGCGGCTCGCCGGTAAAAATAATCGTCACCTCATTACCGGAGCGTGTGCCTTCGACGACGATCGTATCGTAGAGGCCGGTGGCATACAGGCGGCGGAGACTGTCGCGCAGTTTGTCGCTGACCAGCGCCATGCCGGGCTGCAGCGCCAAGCCCGCTGGCAATGGGTCGAGCGTGGTCGTCCCCACTCCGCGGAATTGAATGGCTGCGATTTTCAAGCCTTCCCAGGCCCGCAAGCCCGGAACCTGAGCCTTCGGCGCCAGCGTCGCGGAACTCGCAGTAAGAGGAGTCGAGGCCTGCCCGGCAGCGGGGCTTTGGCTCGAGGTCGTCGATGGCCGGTTCGCCGAACCTGTACTGGATCCCGTACCCATGGGCGTCGTCTGGGCTGACGCCGAAAGGATAAGGAATTGGCTAAGGAAGAGGACTACCGCCCATCGAGCGCTCTCTTTCCGCGCATTTCGCAAGCATCGCCAACTCTTTTGTCCCGATTTCCTTGAGAAAGACAATCAATCCCTCGTGCTCATTCTGAATGCTGTGTTCGAAGGAACCCAGGGCAAATCTTCAGACTGCTCAGATACGACACTGCGCCCACCCGGCAGACCCCCGAGGGCGCGCTTGTCACGCACGAAAGACGATCGACTGCGCTTCAATTTGGACAATTCCTCGTGAAGACCTCAGGCACTCTTATACTAACTAGTGGACACCATGCCGTCATTGAATAGCTGCGGGGTCAGTCAGCCGGACCACGCTGGTAATCCGTTGGACGAGCGCTACTCGCGCCAGGTCCTGTTTTCCGGGATTGGACCGGCAGGGCAGCACAAGCTCGCCGCGTCACACGTCGCAATCGCCGGCTGCGGGGCGACCGGCGCCGCAGCCGCAAGCCTGCTTGCCCGCGCCGGAGTCGGCACTTTAACTCTCATCGACCGCGACTATGTCGAGGAGAGCAATCTGCAACGCCAGGTGCTCTTCGACGAGGATGACGCACAGTCGGCCCTGCCTAAAGCCGAGGCAGCACGGCGCAAGATTGCTTTATTTAATCGTGCAGTAAGGGTGAAGGCGGAGGTCGCCGATCTCGTTCCCCGCAATATTCACCAGCTTCTCAGCGGCGCTGACGTCATTCTCGATGGAACCGATAATTTCGAGACCCGCTACCTGATCAACGATTATTCGATCGAAATGCAGCGGCCATGGATCTACGCTGCTGCCGTCGGCGCCTATGGGGCGACGATGAACATTTTGCCCGGCGAGACTGCCTGTCTCGCCTGCATCTTCCCTCATCCGCCCTCAGGGCCGGTCGATACCTGCGATACCGCGGGTATTCTCAACACAGCGGTCAATCTTACCGCGTCGATCCAGGTGACCGAAGCGCTGAAGTTGCTGGCTGGCGCACGCGACGCCATGCGACGATCGTTCCTGGCGGTCGATCTATGGACGAACGATCGCTCCGAGATATCGACAGCCGCACCCCGGACAGGTTGCGAGGTCTGCGGCAAACGGGACTTCACCTATCTCCGCGGCGACGGCCGCCCTCATATCACCCTCTGCGGACGAAACTCCGTGCAAATTCATGAGCACAACCGGCCCGTGGATCTTGCTGCCATGCAGCTCCGTCTGGAGCCGCATGGGACTGTTCGACGAAATGAGATGTTGCTCCGCTTTCAGCGTGGAGAACACACGATCACGCTTTTCACCGACGGCCGGGCGCTGATTCAGGGCACGACGGATACGGCCGTGGCCAGATCCCTGTATGCTCGGTTCATCGGCTCCTAGGGGTGGACTGCGGGGTGGAATGCCGCTAACTCATTTCTGGAAGCAACTTTTCCCGGCATTGTAGCTTCATACGTGGGAATACAGACGCAACAGGTACAAAGAAGGTCTCTCCCGATATGGCTAAGATCCTCTGCCTCAATCCCACACCCGTTGGAGTACGAGAAAATGGCGTTTTTGATAAAGCGGAGGAAGCACGGATGAGCGCCTCTCAGACGGAACCAAAGCCGGCCAACCAGCACATGCGTCGCAATCCTCCGATTGCAGGCGAAGCAGAAGCCATTCAGGCCGCCCAGTCCGGCGACGCAAAATCCTTTGAATTTCTGTATGCCCTTCACAAGCGGCGCGTCTATTCGCTGTGTCTCCGCATGTTGAGCAATGTGGCAGAGGCGGAAGACCTAACCCAGGAAGCATTTCTGCAGCTGTATCGGAAGATTGGCACATTCCGGGGTGATTCAGCCTTTTCAACCTGGCTTCATCGTCTGGCGGTCAACGTCGTGCTGATGCACCTTAGGAAGAAGGGCCTTCCACAAGTCTCCCTCGAGGAGACGCTGGAACCCTCCCAGGAAGATGGACCACGGCGCGATATTGGCGCGCGCGACCTGACGCTGTCGGGGTCGATCGATCGCGTCACCCTGGAGCGGGCGGTGGAAAACCTGCCTCCGGGATACCGTTTGGTCTTTGTGCTTCACGATGTCGAAGGCTATGAGCATAATGAGATCGCGGGGATGCTGGATTGCTCCATCGGCAACAGCAAATCCCAACTGCATAAGGCAAGAATGAAGCTGCGCGACCTCCTGCACTCCGGACAACGCAAGGAAGTAGCATGATGATCCAGATGCGGGAGCGCGAAGAAGGGTCGGCACTTGCCGCCCGGAATGGCCGAGGCATGACCTGCGAAGAGTTTCAGGACCAGATGAAGGATTTAATCGGCGATGATATCCGCGATCACGAGCACTTGAAGACTTGTGACCGCTGCACCGCCCTTCTAGAAGAGCTGGAATACATCGTCGACATCGCCAAGGGTCTGCTGCCTTCCTATGAACCCAGCGACAAGGTATGGCAGAAGATCACAGGCTCTCTGCATCAAGAAGAGGAATCCGGTGCGGGTGATTTCAAGCCGCAACCTCCAAAGAATTAGCGCTCCTTGCTAAGAAGCAGGCGATATCTGTCCCGCGTACGCGTCCGGTTGAGTTCGCTGTCGTTATAATGCAACCCAGCGAATGGAGCCGGAACGCCTTATGCCGAGAGAGATCTTTCGTATTGTCCTCGTAGGGTTTATGGGCGCGGGGAAATCGACGGCGGGCCCTCTTCTGGCTGAGCGGCTGGGGTGGGAGTTCATGGACGCTGACCAATGTCTCGCCCGCAGAACCGGACAGACGATCGCAGAACTCTTTGAAGGTCAGGGCGAGGCCGGCTTCAGGGAGATGGAAGCGACGATCATTGCCGAGCTTCACGAACGACAGGAAGTCGTACTTGCACTCGGAGGAGGCGCCATCGAAACCGACTCGACGCGTCGCTTGTTATCGGAGTCGACTGGCACTTGCGTAGTTTTCCTGAACGCGCCACTCGCTGTCTTGATCGAGCGGTGCGAAAGCCAGCCGGGTGCCGCAGTTCGGCCCATCTTACAACAGCGTGAAACGTTGAGCGAGCGATTCCATTCCCGTCTTCAACACTATGAACGCGCCCACGTGACAATCGACACCCACGGACTCTCTCCTGAAACGGTAGCTGATCGGATCATGGACCGGCTACGTGACGGTCCGTTTCATTTGTCCTCCCTTGCTGGTCACTCCTCCGGAAAGCGATAGCCTTTGACCTCGACCGCTCCTGACAAAGCACCCGCCGTCCGCCACTCTGCGCGTGCCGACATCACGTTTACATTCGCCCTCGCAATCGGCCTCTACCTGGCATGGTTGGTGCGCAATGTACTCCTGATTGTCTATGTGAGCGCCCTTTTTGCTGTGGTGTTGCTGCCGGTGGTTAACGGCATTCGCCGGGTTCGTCTCGGGCAGTGGCATCCCAACCGGGTGATCGCCATCCTGGTGCTTTTTCTAATTGTGGGCGGGGCTGCTGCTCTCTTCTTCACATTTGCCGTTCCTCCGGTGGTAAGCGATTTGCGGCAGTTCGCCGGAGAATTACCCACCCGCGGACCGCAACTTCTACTTCGCGCTCAACAACTTCCTTTCATCAGGCACGTGGATTTGAGCGCCCTGAACGCCAAGATTCAAGACGTCGCCTCGAACTCCGCGAGTTATCTGCTGGTATCGCTCACCAACTGGGCTAGCAAAATATTCGACCTGTTGACCGGAGTCATCCTCACCGTCTACTTCATGCTCGAGGGCGAACATGCTTACGAATGGTTTCTTTCGTTCGTTCCCCTCGATCAGCGCGATCGGCTGAACCGTACCCTGCAGCGGGCTGAGGTCAGAATGGGAAAATGGCTGCTCGGCCAGGGGCTGCTCATGCTGATCCTGGGCGTAACCAGCACCGTGGTCTTCGTCCTGCTGAAGATTCGCTACGCCTATGCGTTAGGCGTGCTCATGGGGATTTTCAACATCATTCCCATCGTGGGAGCTCTGATTACCGTATCGCTGGCTCTGGTTGTCGCAGCGATCGACTCCTGGGGGCGGGTGCTTGGCGTGTTGATCTTCTACATGATCTATGCCCAACTGGAGAATTCATTGTTGACGCCGCGTATCATGAAATCGAGTGTTGATTTGGCCGGACTGGCGGTCTTGATCGCATTACTGCTGGGCGCCGCCTTAGCTGGCGTCACGGGAGCCTTGGTCTCTGTGCCGACCGCTGTTTTGGTTGCCGTACTTCTCGAGGAGTACTTCGTCAAGACCAAGGATCCCGTCCCTGAAACCGCCCCACAGAGCCCGTTTCCAAAGGCTTAGCCGCCCGAGAGTCGGTTCGCGCGCTGTCAACAGCACGGCCGCAGAAGCTGGATGAAGTTGTTATCATCGAGAGGTGAGATCCCACCCCCACCTAAAAAAGTCGACCGCTTGCACGACTTTGCGCCCGAGGATGATCGCCCAGTGACGCCCGTGGCCTCATCAAGCCCGGCTCCAGCCTTTGCGGATGAGACGACCCCTTCGACTCTTCCGATGGCCCAGGCGACGACTGCCGACCATAGCGACGTAGCCTCCAGGCTTGCGGATTATCGAGAATTGTTCAAGGTGCGGGTGACTACGATGGTCGTCATCACGGCGTGGGCAGGGTTCTACCTTGGATCGATGCGGTCGGGGATCAGTAGTGTTCAACCAGGCCTGATCGAGACCCTGGTGGGCATTGGACTAGTATCAGCCGGATCGAGCGCGTTGAACCAAGCCCTGGAGCGGAAGTCGGATGCAAAGATGATTCGCACCTCCGACCGCCCCCTGCCTTCAGGAAGGATCAATCTGGCTCACGGCATCCTGCTGGGGCTCTTAGCCATTGCCATCGGCGCGGTGTGGCTTACCTTGCGAGCGAACCTGCTCACCGGCACGTTGACGCTGCTCACCGCCTTCAGCTACGTCGCGATCTATACGCCGTTGAAGCGCTACACCCCTTTGGCAACATTCATCGGCGCATTCCCCGGCGCGATGCCTCCGCTGATTGGCTGGGTCGCCGCGCGTGGGATGATCGAGTGGCCGGCGGTGGCTCTGTTTGCAATTCTTTTTGTTTGGCAGTTCCCGCATTTCATGGCGATCGCCTGGCTCTACCGAGAGGATTATGGAAGAGCGGGCATCAAAATGCTTCCAGTCGTTCAACCCGACGGCTGGTCGACCGTGCTCGAAGCATTGGTCTACGCGGTGCTTTTGATTCCGGTCAGCTTGCTTCCGGTGTATCTGCATATTGCCGGGCACCTTTACGGCGCGGCCGCATTGTTGCTGGGTATTTTTTATCTGATCTACACTATCCGTTTCGCTCGCATCACCAAGGCGCAAACTGTGCTCGAATCAAGAAGGTACGCGCGCGACTTGCTCAAGGTCAGCGTGATTTATCTTCCGCTTCTGCTCACCGCGATGATGCTCAACGCTATAGGAAAATTTTGACAGGACAGCAATGATGGCAACCGTCAGTGAGTCTCCGGCAAGTCCACCTTCCACCCGCTTCCAACGCGGCGCCTTTGCACCGATTGTGCTCGATAGATTGACTCACAGTTACGGCGACCGCCGGGCGCTGGATGATCTCAGCTTCGAGGTGAAGGCCGGAGAGATTTTCGGGCTCCTCGGTCCGAACGGCAGCGGCAAGACGACCTTGTTTCGCATCCTGTCGACGCTGATGACGCCGACCGGCGGCCGTGCCAGCATCCAGGGCTTTGATGTGGCGCGGGAGCCGAACAAAGTCCGGCAGCAGATCGGCATTGTCTTCCAGGCCCGCAGCCTCGACATGAAGCTGACAGTGGCCGAGAACCTGAAACACCAGGGCAATCTCTATGGCTTGCAAGGCGCTCTTTTGAGAACACGCATCCACGATGTGCTCGGCAGGGTCGGACTGCTCGACCGCGCGCATGATTTCGCCGAAACGCTATCCGGAGGGATGCAGCGTCGAGTCGAACTGGCGAAGGGGTTGATTCATTCCCCATCCATTCTGCTACTGGACGAGCCCTCGACTGGGCTCGATCCGGGCGCGCGACGCGACCTCTGGCAGTACCTTGAGACGCTGCGCGATGAGGAAGAAGTAGCCATTCTGGTGACCACTCATCTCATGGAAGAGGCAGAGCATTGCGACCGTCTGGCAATTCTGAACGACGGCCATCTGGTGGCTCTGGGATCGCCATTTGAGTTGAAATCGCAGATTGGCGGCGATGTGGTCCTCTTCGAGACCAGATCTCCGGAGGCAGCGGAGACGTTGTCCTTGCGATTAGCGCAACGCTTCACCGCAGAAGCAGCCGTTCTTGGCAGTTCGGTCCGTCTGGAACATAACCAGGGTCACCGGTTCGTGACCTCCGTCGTCGAGGCATTCCCGGGGATGGTTGAAGCAGTCACTGTCTCCAAACCAAGCCTCGAAGATGTATTCATTCGACGAACCGGCCACCGCTTCTGGACTGATGTCGCCGCTGGAGATCTCGCGCCGGTGCAGAGTTCCCGCGCCGGAAAGGGGCATTAAGTTATGGCGACCATGACCGCGACCGCACCTCGACTTGCGAACACCGCGAAGCCCGGCGTTTGGCTACCCGCCTATTCGCTCTGGCAGCGCGAGATTGTTCGTTTTTATCGGCAAAAAGCCCGCGTTGTGGGCGTGATCGCCTCCCCATTGATCTTCTGGCTGGTGCTTGGCTCAGGCTTTGCCCATAGCTTCCAATCGGGAAGCAGCTCCGGGCACTACCTCGGCTACTTCTTTCCTGGTTCGGTCGCGATGATCGTGCTTTTTACGGCGATCTTCAGCATGATGTCTCTGATCCAGGACCGCAATGAGGGATTTCTGCTATCCGTGCTGGCCGCACCGGTCAGGCGTTCGGCGATCGTTCTAGGCAAGGTCCTCGGCGGCGCAAGCCTGGCAGCGATTCAGGGAATTGTCTTTCTGGTCTTCGCTCCCTTTGTCGGCGTTCATCCCACCTTTGCCTCGGTTGGCGTGGCTATTCTGGTCATCGTGATGATCAGCTTTGAGCTGACCGCCCTGGGCTTTGCGGTCGCGTGGCCGATGGATTCAACTCAGGCTTTCCATGCGATCGTGAACATCATCCTGCTGCCGCTGTGGATGCTCTCTGGCGCGCTCTTCCCCGCCAGTGGAGCCTCGGGATGGCTGCGCCTCTGTATGCGCCTCAATCCCCTCAGCTATGGCGTGGACGCATTGCGGAATGCGCTTTTCCCGACCGCCGCCACCGATTTTTCTTTGACCACCAACCTTGCCGTCACGCTTGGCTTCTGCCTGTTGACGTTCGCCGCTTCCTGGGCGATCGTGAACCGGCGGACCCACCAACCGGCAGCCTGAGGAAGCACCACCATGCAAGCCGCTCGAGCAAACACTCCTACGACGAACACCACGACGGCGCCCGTAGCCGTAATCCTTGCCGTCAGCGCCGTTGCCACGCTCTTTCTGTTCTGGCTGATCTACGTGCATCCGGCAGCCGACGCCAACGGAACTCAATTCACTTTTCTACCGAACCTGAATGCCCTGCTGAACGGTCTCAGCGCGGTCGCCCTGCTGGTTGGCTTCTATTTCATTAAGCATCGCCGGATTGCCGCCCACCGCGCCAGCATGATGACTGCATTTGTCTTTTCATCGCTGTTCCTCGTCTCTTACATCGTGAACCACGCGCTGCATGGCGACCAGAGATACCCGGTTCATGACACCGTCTACCACATCTACATACCGCTGCTGATCAGCCATATCGTGCTTGCCGTCGTCGCCCTTCCCGTCGTGTTGATTACGTTCTACCTTTCGCTGAGCGGTAGAATTCCCGCGCACCGCCGTGTAGCAAGGTATACCTTTCCGCTGTGGCTCTACGTCTCGGTGACTGGAGTGATCGTGCGGCTGATGCTGGTTGCGGCAAGGTAAGCGAAATTAGAAAGAGAAGGTCAGCGAAAAACCTTGGCTCCTGCAACCCAACCCGTGCCGATCAAACCGCCAGTGAACGCCCGGAGAGAGGCTGACGCGCTGGCGCAGAAGCCGGCGAGGCTCACGCCAACTTCTGCGGACGACGGCACCCACCAGCTGCTGAAGTGGGGCGGATCAACGTTGGCCGTCGGCATACTATGTGCCTTGCTGACGAGGACGGTTTTCGGGGGCATTGGTCCCCAGGGGCCGCACACCAACAGCGGCTGGATGGCTCTCATCGTGACCATGATGTGCCTGCCGTTCGGCTTCCTGCTGTTTCTGCTGGGAGCGTTGAAGTGGCTGCGCAACCGACGACGCTAAACCACGTACATTCGAAAAGGATCTCGATCACGGCTTGACGACCGTCATGTTCAATCCTTTCCCGGCACTTGCGTCATCGATAGCTTCTTCAATCTGATCGAGCCTGAAGGATTTGATCTTGATCTTCGAGAGGTCCAGCGTTCCGGCCAGGACCATCTGCAGCAGATCCCCCGGAGCTTCGCGGGGATACATGAAGTTGCCCCGCAGCGTTAGTTCGTTGAACATGATCTGCGAGTAAGGAATCGGCAGGGTCGCCTGCACCCCGCCCATAAAGACAGCCGTTCCGCCACGCCGCAGAGCTCCGATCGCCGCCATGATCGGAGTGGGATCCGGCGCCGCTCCCGTCATGTCGAAGTAGGTGTCGATCGGTCCCCCCGCCGCCTTAATCCGCGCCGTCAGGGCCTCTACATCGCCGCCCTCCAGCGCAACTGCGACCACACGTCTGGAGTCAAGCGCCTCCAGCTCGGCCAAGCCTTTGCTGTCGCGGCCCAGAGCAATGACCCTGCTCGCGCCCATGGCCAGCGCTACCATCACTGCGCCAGCACCAATGTTTCCGGTCGCCCCTCCGATCATGATCGTCTTTCCAGCTCGCAAACCGGTTTTTAAAAGGCCTCCGTATGGAATCGCAAGCCGGGTCAGCGCGGCCAGCCGCTCCGCACCAAGGCTCTTGGCTTCATCGAAAACCGTGAGTGTCTCTGCCGGGACGAGCGCTCGTTCCGCGAAGGTGCCGTCATGCCACAGATCGAACATTCTGCCTGAGACGGCGGAGAGACCCGTGAGACCGATCAGAATGTCGTCATATTCGCCCCCATTCGTCCGTGACCCTACATATGGATCCATGAACACCAGCTGGCCCGGTTTGAAGTCGAAGACGTCGTCGGCAACTTCGACTACCTCACCAATACCGGCATTGCCGGGGATGAAGGGCAGAGGCATAGAGTATCCCAGCTTGCCAGTGACCACCTGACGCATATAGGAAAGCACGGGCGCGCTCTTCACCTGGACGATGGCGCCACCAGCGCGGAGTCGAGGTTCAGGAACATCTTTCACAAGCAAAGGCTTATTGGTCGCTTGGAGGTAGACTGCTTTCATGATGGCGCCCTCCGGTGGCGCGCTGATTATTCGAGACGATACGTATCGTCTAAGTTGCACGGAGGATTGTTAATTTTGATAACGCACGGCAGGCAGCGAAGTCAGCGCTCCGAAACCCTCATTCTCAGGGCGGTTGGCAGACTGCTCGCAAAAGATGGGTATGCAGCGCTCTCGATCGAAGGTGTCGCCAGGGAGGCAGGCGTCGGAAAAGCCACCATTTACCGCTGGTGGTCAGGAAAGGCCCACCTTGTGCTCGATTATTACTGCGCCGCTCCAAGTCCAGTACCGACTCCGGACAGCGGCGCGCTTGAGCCGGATTTAAATACCTTCCTCAACGACACCTTCAAAGCGCTGACTTCGACACATGCGGGAGCTACGATGGCTTCCTTAATGGCAGAGAGCCAGACCAATCCGGAGTTTGGGGCGGAGCTTCGGGAAAGATTCATCTCGACCAGGCGTGAGGCTCTGCGATCGATCCTTCAAGCTGGACAGAAGCGACGCGAGATCGCTGCCGACACTGACCTCGACGTCACGATCGACCTCCTCTACGGAGCCATGTGGTACCGGCTCCTCAATCGTCATGCTCCACTCGATGCCAGATTTGCCACTCGCCTCATCCGGCAGATTCTTGGTGGCATTCGCGGCAGCGATGCCGCGCCGCTTTCTGCTATCCTCTCCTTTAACCGAAAAGAGAGTCAGCATGGCGAAGAGCGTTAATAAAGTAATTCTGTTAGGCAACGTAGGCAAGGACCCGGAGTTCAAAATGCTGCCCAGCGGTCAGGGAGTAGCAAACTTCTCAATCGCTACAGCCGAGCGTTTCAAGGACAAGGGCGGCGAATGGCAGGAGCGTACCGAATGGCATAATCTGGTCGCCTATGCGCGATTGGCCGAGATCATCCGCGACTATGTCAAAAAAGGCACAAAGCTTTACGTGGAGGGGCGGCTTACGACTCGCTCCTGGGACGACAAGGAAAGCGGCAAGAAAGTTTATCGTACCGAAGTGGTGATGAGCGAACTCTCGCTTCTCTCCGGGCGCGGCGAGGGCGATGGGGGAAGCGGCGGCAACTACTCCCGCTCCAGCAGTTCAGCTGCAAGCAGCAGTTCGTTCGACCAGCGGCCGTCAGGCTCGCCCGACGATTACGCCCACTCAACCGAGATCACCGACGACGACATCCCGTTCTAGCGCCGGAAAGCACCGTTGAAGTCAGTTACCACAAAGACTTCCCTGCTACTTGAAAGCCAGACCGTCCGGAGAGTTTGAACGATCATCTCCCCCAAGGCTGGCTGCGGCGCCTGTTTGGATGACAGGGGGGCCGCCATGTATCTGGACCTGGTTGAGCATAACCTCTGCCCCCTGCAGGTCCAGGTTGGAAGGAACCTGACGGAAGTCCGACCGCACTTCGTCCTGATCCTTGCCAATATTTTTAAGTAGGATGACATGCCCGCTGATATGTACGTTCAACACTCGCGTCTTCCAATTGCCAGTGGTCACTTCAAGGCGCTCCATATCGAAAGTGCCGCCTTTATCGAGACGGCCGAGGAGGCCATAGCCAAAGTCAACGTTCGCTATAAGCTGGCCCTGAAGGCGGCGTAGTCGCTTCTCGCGCAGATCGATCCACAGAGTGCCCGCCATTCCATGAAAGACCCGCGCTTCGTAGGTTGGAGGACGGAAACTAGGATTCGGCTGGTATTTGAGCCTGATCTCCCCACCCTCGATCCCATCGTATCGATATAGAAATCCATCCGGGAGCAGGCCGATGATTCGCGCTATCCGGTCTTCGTCGCCCTGGTAATCACGCTGAAGCTTCTGTTGCTGGCCCGTATCATGAAGCAAATTCTGTAGCCGCCGCGATTCTTCCCGCTGCTCTTCATCGGTCAATGGATGTCCATCTTGCTCCAGCATCCGATTGACGCGCCCACCCCGGGTTTCCACCTCGGCTTTCACCAAGGTTTGCTGTCCGATTCGCTTGCAATCCAGGTATTCAAAGAAAGCATGATGCTGGTGGTCGCTCAGCTCATTGAAGACGACATCCTTGATCAGCTGTTCTGGAGGCATCAGTTGCTCGGGACTTGGCGAGGGGTCAGCCGCGAGCGCAGCTGGGACTCCACAAGTCAAGGCGATCGCTGCGAGTGTCAGGATACCGCGCATTGGCATCGTCTACTCCAACTCTCCAGAATTGAGACCACTGCAAGGAGAGTGCCACGAATGCGGGGCATGGAGAGCAAGCGCCGCGTGAATTTGCGTGAAAACCGGGATGTTCCCACACTGGCAAGTGGATCCAAAATCTCGATTGAATTTACGAGCTTTCGATCATCGCTTCCCGGATTTTGCCTCGGAATGTGCCCCAGCGTCAACCGCGATGCGCGTTGGTACACTGTCATTATGCTTGATGAACTGACTTTCCGCCGACATGCCGATGCTGCCCTTGAAGCTCTGAAGAAAAGCTTGATCTCCGCGGAAGAGGGGGGAGAGTTTGAGGTGGAAGAGAATAGCGGCGCCTTGAACGTGCTCTTCGAGGAACCCCCGGGGAAGTTTGTCATCACCCCGAATGCACCCGTACGCCAGATCTGGATCTCCGCCCTCTCCACCAGTTTCAAGCTTGAGTGGTCGGAGCAGGCGGGAGACTTCGTTCTGGTAAAAGACAATATTGGTTTTCGACCCTTGGTGGCGAGGCTGATTAATCAGCATCTGGGTTCAGATACGGTGGTGTTGACCTAGCTATCTGCCGGCTTGCAAAAAACAACGCGCAATTGCCAGAACTCTGGCAACTGCGCGTTTCTTCTGCTCGCAAGCTATTGGATCTGATTCGATCCGGGGGGAATCTAAAGACGAAGTGACGAGCTGAGCGTAAAGGTGAGCGGTGTCTCAGCCGGGATCTCGATCTGCTTGTTCCCGGTGAACGCTCCTCCAAGCACTCCGGCGCCTGCACCCGCGCCTGCGCCGATCAGTGCTCCCTTCCCACCACCCGCGATACCTCCGATGAGAGCGCCTAAACCAGCGCCGCCGCCGGTAGTCACTGCGGTTCTTTTGCCCTTACCCTTCAGAGTCTGGTCGAGGGTGGCCGTCTCGATCGGGTAAGAACGCCCGCGAACGGTAATCGACGTAAGGCGGATCGACAGATCGCCTTCTCCCTTGAACTTGCCTCTTTCTCTAGCGTCAACCACCACGCCGTTCACGGTCGAACCAGCGGGGATTAGGGTCTCCCCTCTCACCCGGATGGAGTGGGTGAGCGTTCCCTGGAAAGCATCTCCTGGATGGGAGATCTTCGAACCCAAGGTGGTGGAAACACGGACGGTCAAGCTGGTTCCCGCTGGCACGACGGGCGGCGGAGGGGGTGGTGGCGGGGGGGTCGGAGCCACTGCAGGAGCAGCTGGCGCTGCAGCCGTCGCGGGTGCGGGCGTTGCCGCCGGCACAGGAGCCGTAGACGGTGCCGGTGTCGCGGATGGGGTCTGTGCAGGAGCTGCAGGGGTCGGCGCCGCGGTTGCACTTTGGTCAGGAGCGGGGGCTGGAGCCGCAGCCGATTGATCCGGAGCGGGAGCGGCGTTGTTTTCCGCAGACTTCGATTTGCAACCAACCAGAGTCAGGCTGAGGAGCACAAGACCTAGAGCGAACTTCGATTTCATGACATTTCCTCGTAAGTACGACGTTCGACTTACCGCTGATCACTTTGTATGAAACTGTACATCGCTGATCTAAATTCTCCAAGCAATTCGCGTCGATCTATGACCATTCAGAGGGACACCAAGGCCTCAAGCAGAGGGACGCCAGAGCCTTAAGCGAGATGAGCTGGCCGTTTCGCATCTACCAGGTCGACGTACTCCGGATGCCGCTCTACGTAGGCTGCCACAAATGGACATTGCGGTACGATCTTGATGCCCTGACTCCGGGCATATTCGACTGCTGCCTTGGCCAAGCTGGAAGCGATCCCTTGTCCCTGGAGCGGCGGCGGTACGCCAGTATGAACAAGGACTAGCTGGCCGCCGGTTTGCTCATAATCGAGCACCGACGTGCCTTCGTCGTGAAGGACCTCAAAGCGGCTCTGCGGCTCATTATGTTTAACAGGAAAGTCGGCGCTCATACATTATGGGATGCACCTGGAGCGGCCTTTGGATCGACTTTCTAGAGGGTAGGGCACGTCTCCGCCGATGACACCAGCCGGCGGAGCCGACCGAGCAGCTGCGAATTACCCTTTACTCTCCAGATACAGGAGACTGACGGGACTTGTCATCGAACTGATCCATCGGGAACGAGACGAGGTTCGATGCAGCCGCGAATTTCGAAGATCTGCTGTTCCTATCCAGCAGCACGAAGGCCAGGAACCGAAGGCAGAAGACAGCCCCGCTGATGACCCAAAACCATAGGACAATCCCAACCGCAGCTCGCGCCCAGGCGTATAGCGTTACAGACCAATTTGAGATGAATTCGTGCATTTCTCCTCCGCCAGCCGCCCCAGCGATTGGACGCATCCACAAGACTGGATGTCACCCAAACCCGCGACGTCTTCTAACTACTCGACCACTTGCAGAGGCTTTCCACATTGGAGCCGAATGGACCCTAGCGCGCCTTGACAACAGTAGGTCAACGAACGAGCAAGTATCGCATCCCGAAACAACGATTGGGAAGGCTTTGTGTCGGCTATTGATGCACTTTTTCGTAATGAGAAAAGGATTACCGCAGTAACTAATCAGATACCACTCTGCCAAACGACAGAATTGGCTGCCGTACTGCAGGTACGTAGCATGCCCTGTGGACCGCTCAACCTGAGCGGATGAGCTTAGGCACCGGTTCCGCGCATAACCGCCCCCGCGGTCTGGACAATGATTTTCAGGTCCAACCAGAAGCTCCAGTTTTCCACATAAGCGGTATCCAGAGCGATATACCGTTCAAACGATGGATCCTGACGCGCCCTTACCTGCCACAAGCCGGTAAGACCTGGTAACACCTCCAGACGCCGGAAATGATCGATCTCATATTTGGCTACTTCGCTGGCGATCGGGGGACGCGGACCGACGATGCTCATATCCCCTTGAAGCACGTTGAAGAGCTGCGGGAGCTCATCGAGACTGTATTTCCGGAGGAACCTGCCGACCCTGGTGATTCGAGGATCATTCTTCATCTTGAAGAGAATTCCTGCTCGCTCGTTCTGCTCCGCCAGTTGAGCCTTGATCTTGTCGGCGTTGAGTACCATGGAGCGGAACTTGTAGCACGGGAATACGGTGGCTTTCTTTCCTACACGTTCAGAGACATAGAAAATCGGGCCGCCGTCTTGCATGCGGATTGCAATGGCCATGGCGATCATTATGGGCGCGGCGGCGATCAGCGCACTCAGAGAGAGAGCAATATCAAAGACCCGCTTCAGCGCCATCGCAAAGACGGGTACGTGGCCGCGATGGAGGGCCACTACCGGGAAATCTCCCAGATACTCAATCGGAGCGTCGGCGGTTACGGACTCGTAATAGCCAGGGAGCACGCGGACATCCATATCGATTTCACGAGCTTCCTCAAGGATCGATATGACCTGTTCCACGGAGCACGGTTCCGCAATCACCAACTCATCGATGAAATATTGCTTGGCAATCTGGCGAATCTGGTCGACTCCACCAAGCACCTCGTCTTGAACGCTGGACGGATCGTGGCAACCGGGCAACTTCAAGAAACCGCGGAAGGTGTAGCCAAGATGAATGCGGCGGGAGATGTGCTCTTTCAAGGCGACGCTGATGTGATTCGAGCCCAGGATCACAAGATTACGAGTATTCACGCCGCGCTCATATTCCCGATAGGTAATGACCCGGGCGACGAGACGACGGGCGCACAGGATAACCGCCGTAAAACACACAAGGAACAGAACTAAAGATCGCGAGACATGATATCCCTCAGTGAGATAGAGGCCGCCTGATAACAAAAGACCGGCGGTCAGGCAGGCCTGGGCAGTCATCCGTTGCTCGTGGAGGGCGGTGCGTAGCTGGATGGGACCGTACAAACCGTAATGCCAACTCACTACCAGCAGGGTCACGACGAACCACACCAAGTAGCCAAGGCCGCCAGAGTTCGAGATACCGGCCACCGTCATGATGTGGCGCAAGCCAGAAGTCGCAGGCGCGGTATGCGAACCGACATACAGAGAGACGATCAACGCGAGCAACACGGCAAACACGTCGGAGGTCATCATCAATGCCGATGACACGATTGCCCGACCCGCTCTGCGTGAACTGCCATCCCCTGCCGCCATTACCCCCACTCTCATCTTTCGGTCGGATCCGGTAAGATCGCGAATCAAGTCTGAACTAGCCATGACTGCTTCTCCTTAGGTCAGCTTGCTGAGATTAGGATCGGGAGCGCTGAGCCGGGGAAGAGAACCGAAGTTCAGCGATTCTCAAACAGCTCTACGCTGATCTTATACAGATTGGACACGCCTTTTAGGGCGCCTTGGCAAATCAATTCCGCAGCGGGGAGCAAGTTTTGTCAATCCTGGGCCATCTGGATAGTGGCTTTTCGGTCCATCAACAACCGAAGTGTACCATCCGCGGAGTCGAGAGGTGTGCATTTTCCGTAAATGTATTACTGCAACTGCCCCTGGGACTCTATCGCGCATTCCGCAGCCGGCTGAAACCCTCATATCGCACCACCTACCCATTCTACCGAGGACCACGTTCGACGCTCAAGAGCGGCCGTCACAACCGTCATCATTGGTGAGCCCCCGTCCGCCCGAACAATGACAACGCCACCTACCTTGCTTCCGCATGAACGAGGCTAAGGCCTTTGCCAGACACAGTGAACGAACCCGACCGACAGGGGAAAGTTTTGTCAGACGGGAAACGCCGGAGATTTTGTCGCCCGGGAGAGCAGATCCGCTTCTAAAGGCGGTAGCTCCCTCCGGTAACGAAGGAGCAGCCATGCCAGCCTGCGGGCTGCCCAATAGCGGGGCACATAATCCTTGGGCCGCCAGAGGCACCGAAACAACCACCCCAATGCCAACCGATCGGCTACTTCCGGGATATACACCTGGTCGCCGCTCCGAAACGCGATCGCTGCCCCGATGCAATGAATTGACGGCATGTAGTCCAACGAACGCTTGATGTAAAGACCGAGTCTTTCCTGGACTCCGCCGCCAATCGTGATCACGACATGTTTTGGACGGAGCGCAGTGATCTGTTTAAGTAGAGTACGATCGGCGACGCCATTTTCGTATTGAGGAGCAACGTATACCAATTCCGGAGGAACTATGATGCCTCGGCGCTGCAGCCAGGCACGATTCCGGTGGGCGCTTTCAGCACTGGCCATCACGTAAAGGACCGCTCCTGTTTGGCGGAATTCCTCGTCCCGGATCAGCTCGCAGAAATATTGCAGGCCCGAAAGCCGTCGAATCGGTTCACCCTCCAGCAGGTTCCACAGCAGAACCATAAACGAGCTGTCAGTAATTGCCATGTCGGCCTCCAGCAAGGCTTCTCGATATTCGGAGTCGAATGGCAGACTGGCGAGAGCGGGCGCCGCTGGGACGACCAGCAAGCCGCCCCTTCGCATCCGGACCACTGCATCGGCGGCCTTACCTGAAAAAAAATCGATACCAAGAATTCGGCTTGACCGGAGCGCCTTCAGTCGGGACGCTATGGTCGAACGGACGCCATCATTTGAGACTCGATCCATTCGTAGGTCCTTGTGAGGCCGGCATAAAGCGGGATCGAGGGTTCCCACTGGAGATAAGCCAAGATCTTGGTGTTGTCACTGTTGCGACCATTGACACCCCTCGGTGCGTCGAGTCTATAAGTTCTCTCCAAGGTCACGCCAGCAATATTTTGCACGATGTCAACCAGTTGATTAATGGTCACAAGCTCACTGCTTCCCAGATTGATCGGATCAGAACTCTCGCCCTCAAGGATGGCGAGAGTTCCCCAGAGGCAATCGTCGATGTAGGTGAAGCTGCGTGCCTGGCTGCCGTCGCCCCAGATCTCAATCTGATTGCTTCCCGAGGCTTTCGCTTCAATCACCTTGCGGCAGATGGCTGCGGGAGCTTTCTCGCGGCCTCCGTCGTACGTGCCGTATGGCCCATAGACATTGTGGAAACGCGCCACTCGGCATTCGAGGCCGAAGTCCTCCTGAAAATGCCGGCACATCCTCTCACTGAAAAGCTTCTCCCATCCATAGCCATCCTCGGGCATGGCGGGATAGGCGTCTTCTTCCTTGAGGGGGACTACATCGGCATTCTTCTGTTTCTCCGCGTTATAGACACACGCCGATGAAGCGTAGAAGAAACGTTGAACCCCGCTGTCTCGGGAGGCCATCAGCATGTGGGTGTTAATGAGCACACTCAACATACAGAGCGCCTTGTTGTTCTGGATGAAGCCCATTCCACCCATGTCCGCAGCCAGTTGAAAAACGATGTCCACATGGCGGGTCGACCGGCGGCACGCATCCAGCTCACCCAGATCGGCGACGAGGTTCTCCACTTGAGGCGATGATTGGTGCCAGTCCGCGAGCGGCTTGATGTCAACTGCCCGGACCACATTGACGCCTTGATTTAGAAGATAGTTAACTAGGTGACCGCCGATGAAGCCTCCAGCGCCACAGACCAGAACTCGTTGGTCCTTCAGTTTCATCCGCAATGCCTCCGGACCTTCTTCGGAATCGGACAACGAGCATTTGCATCTCTAACCAGGCTTTCTAAACAGATGCACCGCAACGCAACGACACACGCCGGTGCAAGCGGGCAAGGTGTAGAGAGACTGTGGCTTCTCTTGAGCTTGCGTCAAAACTATGAGCGTTCCGGGTGGACTCGGATGCGTATTGAGGTTTTGTTCGAACGAATAATATCCCTTGAAAGTATTAGCAGCCCGATGGGCCGTCAAGTCAGAATTTATGCGGCAGTATGCGGAAGCGCTGAAGAATTGCACATATCATGGCGGCCGTTACCTCAACAAGTCGCAAAACCAATTAGACTCATGTGCTAAAACAGCAGGCACGGCCAGGAGGTCCTAACCGGTCTTTGCCGCGGTCTCTTGCTCGATCAGATTCCGGAAATATTCAAGGGAAAGCTGGAGGCCCTGGCGAAGATCGATCGATGGATGCCAATCAAGCAGGGCGTTTGCCTTCGAAATGTCCGGGCGGCGGCGCGTAGGGTCATCCTGAGGCAATGCCTCGTGTCTGATCTTGCTGCGCGAGTTGGTGGCCGCGAGCACTTCCATCGCGCACTCGAGCACTGTCATCTCGTGGGGATTGCCGATGTTGACCGGCAGATGTTCGGAAGACCGTGAAAGCCGCAGGATCCCGTCGATTAGGTCAGAGACGTAGCAGAAACTACGCGTCTGTTGACCGTCGCCATAGACAGTCAAATCTTCGCCGCGCAGCGCCTGGGCGATAAAGTTGGACACGACGCGGCCGTCTCCGACGCTCAGCCGGGGGCCATAGGTGTTGAAGATACGAACCAAATGGGTGTTAACGCCGTGATAGCGGTAGTAGGCCATGGTCAACGCCTCGGCGTAACGCTTGGACTCGTCGTAAACAGAACGCGGCCCCACCGGGTTTACGTTCCCCCAGTAGTCTTCCCGTTGCGGATGGACCAATGGATCCCCGTAACACTCCGAGGTCGATGCCTGAAGGAAACCGGCATCGTATTTCCGGGCGAGTTCCAACACATTCAAAGTGCCGTGGGAGCCGACCATTAAGGTCTCAATGCCCAGCCGCATGTATTCCCCTGGGCTGGCTGGCGAGGCAAAGTTGAAGATGTAGTCGACCCGTCCGAGGTCAAACGGGTGAGTTATATCATGCTCAACAAATTTGAAATGGGGGTCGTCGATGAAGTCGGTCAGGTTCTCGCGTTTTCCCGTAGAGAAGTTGTCAATGCCCGTGACTATATGGTCATCGGCCAATAACGCTTGAGTTAAATGCGATCCCAAAAAGCCGGCCGCTCCCGTGACTAAGCAATGCATAATCTTTGAAGTAGTACCCCCATCGTGAATGAAACTGGTTCGACTCGTTGTTGCCCGCAAGCCGAAAAAATCGCGCTAAAGCGCGGACAACGTGTTACAACTCGCTCATGGGAAAACGAACGACAGAAAGCGAATCTGGTACGGAGCGCGTCAATCTAAAGACGCTGGCCGAACTACTGCAACTTTCCCAGACTACCATTTCTCTAGTCCTCAACGACTCGCCGGCTGCAAAGTCTATCCCGGCTCCGACCCGGGAACGGGTCTTTGAAGCCGCTCGCAAATTCAACTACCGTCCGAATTACTTCGCCCGCTCCCTGCGCCAGAGCCGCAGCATGTCGATCGCCGTGCTCGCCCCGGATCTTAGCGAAGGCTACTTTACCCTGGTCATGAATGGCGTGCAGGCTGCTCTGATCGAGGCCCATTATTTCTACTTCACGGCGAGCCACTACTGGCAGCCCGAGTTGATTAAGGAATATCCCCGCAGGATGATGGAGCGAGCGGTGGATGGTTTTCTACTGCTGAACACTCATCCGGATTTTCAGACCCCCCTGCCGGTCGTGGCGATCTCCGCCCACACCCCTTCCGCCGGAGTTACCAACCTGGTGCTGGATCATCGCCGCGGCGCCGAATTGGCCCTGGCCCATCTCCATGACCTTGGACACCGGCAAATCGCGATGATGAAGGGTCCCGAGATCATTCCCGACTCGGAATACCGGTGGTCGGCGATGCTTGAGGTGGCGCAACGGTACGGAATAGAAACCGGTCCGGAGTTGCAGCTCCAGATTCCCGCTTACAATGGCTCGCCGGAGTCAGGATATCTGCCGGTAGCGCGGCTGCTGGAGAGGACAACGAACTTCACTGCCATCTTCTGCTTCAACGACATCGCGGCCATCGGCGCGATCCGCGCGCTCAAGGACGCCGGGTTGCGTGTCCCTGAAGACGTTTCGGTCATTGGCTTCGACGACATCTTGGGAGCCTCTTATCACACCCCCAGTCTCACGACGGTTCGTCAACCGCTCGAAGAAATGGGGCGGGAAGGAGCGCGGATGCTTCTCCAACGCATCGCGAATCCCGCACAGGAATTTCCGGACGAGATCGTGCTTCAGCCCCAGTTGATTGCCCGCGAGTCTACCGGCGCCGTCAAGCGGGAATTCCCCGCCGGCAAGACCAGCAATCCAGGAAAAACGGAGACCTCGAAGCAGGAGCTTCTAGTCTGACAGAATGACCGTTCAACTGCCACTTGTCTCGGGTTCCAGAATTTGAAGATCGAGTGGCGGCTCGATCAGGCAATCGATACGGCCTATTTCACTGAGCGCCCTCTGGAGCGCTGATGTGGCGCAGGGTTCGACGGTCACGACGAAGGGCAGCCTCTCACCCGAGTGGCCCGGGCGTTGCAGTAATGCCCCTATGTTGATGCCTTGCCTGGCCAATCCGCCAGCAATCTCAGCGACAATGCCGGGACGATCCCGAACGATGAACCGGATATAGTGCCGCAAGAGCAAGTCCCCGCTAACGCCGGCCCGGTGGCTGACGATGCCGGGAGTCTTCGAGCCGCGAGCGACCGCCAGCAGATCAGAGACCACCGCGACGGCAGTCGGATGCCCTCCAGCGCCATGCCCCGAAAAGACGGTATCCCCACCGTATTTGCCAGTGACGATCACCATGTTTTCGGTGCCGCGGGACCATGCAAAGGGCGACGCCTGCGGAACCAGCATGGGACCTACGGTTGCTTTGACCTCAAGCTTGCCGGCGGCATCATAGCCAAGCTGAGCGCGAGAGATCTGGCGGATCGTGCAGTTCAATTCATGTGCATAAGCGAAGTCGATGGCCGAGATCGGCACGATCGAACCGGCGGGAATCCCGGTCAACTCGATCTCCGCCGCCAGTGCGATGCGGGCAAGGATGGCAAGTTTGGCGCGAGCGTCGAAGCCGCCAACATCTTCGGTCGGATCGGCTTCCGCATAGCCAAGCAGCTGGGCTTCAGCGAGGGCGTCGGCGAACTCGGCCCCCGACTCCATTTTGCTCAGGATGAAGTTGCATGTGCCGTTAAGGATGCCTTCAATCCGATGACAACTGTCGCCAGCCAGCCCCTGCTGGAGACCTGGAATCACGGGGATGCCGCCAGCGACTGCGGCTCCATAGAACAGCTGGCAGTTGCGGCTCCTCGCCAGCTGCTCGAGTTCGACCCCCTGTGCTGCGATCAGCTTCTTGTTCGCCGTCACGACTGACTTCCCTGCCTCCAGGGCCGTCCGCACCCATTGGCCGGCAGGATCAAGCCCTCCCGCCAGCTCGACCACGATATCGATGCCGGAGGACAACACCTCCTCTGGATTCTCCGACCACACAATGGGACAAGTGAGCCAATCGACTCGCTTTCGGGCAACGTTGCGGTTGACGATGTGGGTGAGCTCCAGACCGGCGGGCTTCAGATCGCAGAGGATGCGGGCTACCGAAGAGCCAACCGTCCCAAATCCGAAGATGGCGACCTTGAGAGCTGCGGCGGAGGCCGCTGGCTCCAAGAGACCAGAGGGTAGAACGGAGGGGAGAACAGAGGCGAGAACGGAGGAGGGTGATTTACTTTCTGCCATAGGACTTTGATCACTTCCAGGAATTTCTCTATCGGATGGATGTTTGTGTATGAGCATGATATCCCGCGGCGCGCTGGTTGCTCACATCGAGCTCAAAGGAGCTTAAGCAAGCCTCCTAGGCCTCGATCGCCCGCCCCGGCTCTAAAGCAGGTCCTGACGCGCCTTGAGCAACGCCCATGCGGCAATAGTGGCCGAATCCTTAATGACGTTGTCTCTGCATAGCGCTTCGAATTCGGCTACGCTGAACCGCTTCACCAACAGGTCCTGTTCCGTATGCTCGAGCATGGCGACGCCTTGAACCAGCTCGGTTGCCCGATAAAGATGAAATCCCTGGCTGCTCATCCCGTAGGCAAAATAAAGAAAGCCAAGGTGATCCATGCGCCCGGCGATAAGTCCCGTTTCCTCCCGCAGCTCACCCCGAGCGAGGTCAAGTGGTTCAGCGTCCGGATTATCCTCCCAGGCGCCGGCGGGAAACTCCAGATAGCGCTCCCTCACTGGATAGCGAAACTGTTCGATCAGGTAAAGATGACCGTTCTCCATGGAGCCTTCCAAAGGAATGATCATCGCCGCCGTCGGTTTGTCGATCACCGCGTAAATACCTGGAGATCCGTCCGCACGCTGTACCTGGTCCTCGCGGACACTCATCCATCGATTTCTGTAAACAATACGGCTGGCGATTGTTTTCATCGGGATCTCTTCATGATCTTCGGAAGCGTGAGGCAGAAAGATTAAGCATGGATCAAAAATCGTCCGTCTTGCATGATGTGCTCTTCCCCATCCGGCGTGCCCAGCCAAATGTTGAATTGCAGTCCGACCACATCGATGTGGGTTGAGGAGGTCCAGGGAGCGCCGGTATGTTCACTATAAGGATTACCGAAGGCGATATGGATACCAGGAAATTTTTCATCCTGAAGAATATTGCCGATCACTCTCTCCAGGCCCAGATTGGTTCCTATCGCGAACTCGCCGACCCGGTCGGAGTTCTCGTCCGTATGGGTGTACCCCCAGAATTCATCTTCGAGCGCCTTGTTCTCGGAGTGGCAGGTGGTGATGCGATTCTCCTTGATTTCAATCGTGAGCGGATTTTCATGGAGCAGGCCATAATGCGCGCAGAGGTAATCGCCAACCACTCCATCAACCACATAGGTCCCGTTGACCTCCCCGGGAGTGGTGAAGATCTCGCCGCCGGGCAGGTTCCCCCATTTATCGCGTGAGATGATACCGGAGGTCTTGACCCACTTGAAGTTCGGACTAAGATCGGCGCGGATGTCGGTGCCGTTTGCGGTGGTCGCACGGATGTAGCTGGCCTTACGGACCTTCTCGATGAGCTTTTGGCTGAGACGGTCCACCTGATGGAAGTCGGCCCGCATCCCCTCGCACATGATTTGCGGGGTGATATTGACCATGTGGGCGTGACGCATGCGGCGACGGTTGACCACGCTGGTCATCTGCATCCGCGAATGGAGTTCGTTGCGTTGAACATTGACGGCAAAGATGCTGATATCGGAGGTTTCCATATCCTGCAGGACTGCATCGGGCATGTCGACCAGCGGCCGGGGCGCCAGCTCCTCGAGGATGAAACCATCCCATCTGCAACCATTCGCAGTCAGTTCGGCTGCCAGAGAGCCGGCGATTGCCGCCGTCGCGTGGTCGGTAATCAGGGTCACTTTTTCCTCGGGTTGGATACGCAGGCAGGTCTCAACGGCGCTGTGCGCACCGGCGGTGAATTCCATGGGAAACGGCGTAGACAAGATCGATTGGGCCTGAGATGAGAGGTGGCTGTTCATTTTGCGGACTGGTCTCCTCCAGAGGCCGGCGAGGCGGCATATTCCGTTAGAGTATCGTGAATCGACGTCGTTTCTTTCACTCGAATATGTTTTCAGCGACAACACAAGAGGACCTGGCACTTGACCAACCGCCGACTCGCCCTCTGCATCTTTCTATTCAGCAAACGGTTAGATCAAGCCGTTTGGAGACTGCATCCTCTCTGGAGGCTGTAGGAATCAGTGCAGGCAGAGGAGCGGGTTTTCGCGATTTCCTCCGCTTGTCGCCGGCGCAGGAGAATCGCGTCAGCCGGCGGACTCTGCCCGCGCCTGACCCAACAGATGTATTCGCACCTCTCTCCTCCGTGAACACGCTTGTCTTCTGGATGGTCAGCTTCGCGCCGGCCGAGTAAATTTCCCTTCTGACTTTGCATCCGACGAACATTCTGGGCTAAGGTGGGGCAAAGACCTTGGCGGAAACGCACATGCCGCTTTCCGTATGTCTACCATCTCAATCGTTCCGAAAGGGATTCTCGTGAAAAAGATCGGCGTTCTTTTTGGCATGGAAAATACCTTCCCCGGTGCGCTCGTTGAGCGGATCAACTCGATGAACATCGATGGAATTACCGCAGAATTCGTCCATACGGGTGCGGTACAGCTCTCGAAGCCTCCCGCTTATGCGGTGATTGTGGACCGTATCTCTCACGACATCCCGTTCTACCGGGCCTTCCTCAAACATGCCGTTCTGAATGGCGCAATTGTGATCAATAACCCCTTCTGGTGGTCGGCGGATGACAAATTCTTTAACTATTCCCTGGCCGACAAGCTAGGAGTCGCAGTTCCCCCAACCGTCATTCTGCCGCACAAGCACTTCCCTCCCGGAACCAACGAGCGCTCGATGCGGAACCTGGAATTCCCGTTGAACTGGGAGAGCGTCTTCGAGTACGTCGGCTTTCCTTCTTTTCTAAAACCTGTCAATGGAGGCGGTTGGCGCGACGTCTATCATGTTCACAATCGGGAGGAGTTCTTCCACGCCTACGATTGCAGTCGCGACTTGTGCATGCTTTTTCAAAAGGCCGTGAATTTCCAGGAGTATTTCCGCTGTTATGTGGTTGGACAGGAGAAGGTCCGCATCATGCCATACGATCCGCGGCGCCCGTATGCGGAACGCTACCTCCTCGACCCGCCGGCATACGACAAAAAGCTCTTGAAGCAGGTCGAGAAAGACTCGCTCACCCTGTGCAAGGCGCTCGGCTATGACCTGAACACGGTCGAGTTTGCAGTGGAAAATGGAATCCCATATGCGATTGACTTCATGAACCCCGCGCCTGATGCCGACCTGCATTCAGTCGGAGCGGCGAGCTTCGAGTGGATCGTGCAAGCGATGGCGGAACTGGCAGTGAAGAAGGCGAAAAAGGGACCATCGGTCGCCGATTTTCACTGGGGAGCCTATCTGGGTTCGGTCTCTACAAAAGCCGTCCAGAAGGCAGCCGTTCCCAAGAAGCAGAGCCCTTCGTCTGCGAAGGCTAAGAAGGCTGACAAGAAGGCCGCAGAAGCGGCTTCCCCGATGGCGTGAAGTTCCAGCCGGGAAAGATGGTGTTTCCCGGCTGGAGCGGATCATAGCAAGAGGTTAGGGATCCCCTGCCATAGCAGGCCAGGGATTCCCTGCACTGCCTATTAGGCAAATCCGCTTGCCTCAAACCTCGAGCCCGCATACAAATGAAGCAACGCCGCACAGGATACTATCCGGTCACGAGGTAGAGTCTCATCATGCAGCCTACGTTCAATATCGGCATTGAAGAGGAATATCAGACCGTCGATCCGATCACCCGTGATTTGCGCTCGCACATTGGGACCGAAATGCTGGCGCATGGCAAGTTGCTGCTGCATGAACAGGTCAAAGCCGAGATGCACCAGTCGGTCGTCGAGGTTGGCACCAATATCTGCCCGACGATCAAAGAAGCGCGCCAGGACCTCTTCAATCTCCGGCGGCAGATGATTCGACTGGCTCACGATAATGGGTTGCTCCTGGTCGCCGGAGCCACTCACCCCTTTGCCGACTGGCGCAAGCAGGAGATTTATCCGGACGAGCGCTATCGTCGCGTGGTGGAAGACTTGCAGACGGTGGCCCGCGCCAATCTCATCTTCGGCCTCCATGTGCATATCGGTATCGAGGACCGGGAAGCAGCGATCCGCATCATGAATACGCTGCGTTACTTCCTGCCTCACCTGCTGGCGCTTTCGACCAATTCCCCCTTCTGGCGCGGCGATAATACGGGACTCAAGAGTTATCGCGCAAAGGTCTTCGACAAGTTCCCACGCACCAATATCCCCGATGCTTTTTCGAGCTACAGCGACTTTGAGAACTTCGTCAACATCCTGATTAAAACGAACTGCCTGGACAATGCTAAAAAGATCTGGTGGGACATACGCCCCCATCCCTTCTTCAACACCATCGAGGTGCGGGTTTGCGATTTGCCGTTGCGGGCCGAAGAGACGCTCGCCATCGCCGCACTGATCCAGGCAACCGCGGCCAAGATTCACCAGCTTCATACCCGCAACCAGGACTTCCGGAACTACTCCCGCGCCTTGCTGATGGAAAACAAATGGCGGGCAGTTCGCTACGGGCTGGACGGCAAGCTGATCGACTTTGGTAAGGAGACTGAAGTACCGGAGCGCGACTTGATCCGCGAGTACCTCGAGTTTGTCGATGACGTGGTGGATGGACTCAACTGCCGCGAGGAGATCAACTACATCCGCCATATCCTTGAAATCGGCACGGGCGCGGACCGGCAGTTGAAGAAATTTGAGCAGACCGGCGATCTGGCCGCGGTCGTGGATTATATGGCGGAAGAAACCAAGGTCGGATTAGATTAGCCAGCTCTGCTTGCCTGTGCTGACCATTACAACGAAAAGATGACACCAACTCTACTTGAAATCAAGTCTGCCGGTGAACCCGTCCTGCGCGAATCCGCGCGCAAGTTGGACAGGGCCGAGATCCTCTCGGCTGAGGTTCAGGAAATCATCGGAAACATGCGCGAGACCATGTACAAGGCGCCTGGGGTCGGACTAGCCGCACCGCAGATCGGCCTCGGACTGCAGCTCGCCGTGATCGAAGACAAGACCGAATACATGAAGGACATTCGCCGTGAACTGCTCGCTGAACGCGAACGGAAACCAGTTCCCTTCCACGTGATAATCAATCCCGTACTGCATCTCGAAGAATCGAGCGATGAAGATTTCTTCGAGGGCTGCCTGAGCCTTCCCGGTTTCACCGCGCTGGTGGTACGGAAGAAACGGGTTCGCGTGGACTGTCTCGATCATAAGGGCGAGCCCCGAACCATTCATGCGTCCGGCTGGTACGCGCGCATCCTGCAGCACGAAATCGATCACTTGCACGGGACACTCTATATCGACCGGATGGAACCGCGCAGCCTTTGCACGCTAGACAACTACTCCAAGCATTGGAAGGATGCGCCGGTCGCCGAAGTCAGGAAGAGGCTGCGGAAGGGTTGATAGGATCCTGCTCTAGTTTTTTGAGGCATTCGTCCAGTTCCGGCAAGAGAGGATTCACTCCGCCTCGCTCCAGAATCGCCGCGTAAATGGCCCGGAAGTACCATAAGTGGCCACTTCGGCCGCCGCCGTAGTCTTGCCACACCTGCGGCCCTTCCGCTTTCAGGCGGCGATGGATTTCCCGGGCATTGGCTAGCTTATCGGCGGCATAGACCAAACCCGATTCAGGTAAGGCATCCTGGCGGAAGCGCTCGATCTGCTGCTCTTTGCGAACCAGAAATCCGGGTTTGTCTTCGTCATCGAAGGAGTCGGTACAATCGGCGACAATTTTACCGACGCGAGGCCCGAAGCTCTGCTCGATGCGCTTCAGAGTCGCCCGGCCGCCGCTCTTCTCCGGGCCATCGTGCAAGAGCGCGGCAATCGCCTGATCCCCGTCGCCACCTGCACGTAGCACGTACGCGCAAACCTCCAATAAATGCGCCAGAAAAGGCGCCCCCGCCTTCTTGGTTTGTCCTCCGTGAAGCTCTGTGGCGAGACGAACCCCATCAAGAAATCGCGTCGTCTGCGAGGAGCTCGGCGAAACTTCGATCGATTCCATCAGTCCCTCATAAGAGCTAAGAGGCGACCGCGCGCTACTCCGTTGCGCAGCAGTTCATAGCCTCTTGTGATCGTGGCGAGCCGATCGTCTTTCAGAAGCTCAGGCACTCACAAACCTTTGCCGCTGGCTTCCCAGACCCGCTATCTCCAGATCGACTACGTCGCCAGATTTCAGATACTGCGGAGGCTTCATTCCCAGGCCGACCCCAGGCGGCGTTCCCGTGGAGATCAGGTCGCCCGATTCGAGCGTCATGAACTGGGAAAGGTAGTGGATCAAAAAGGCGGGATTAAAGATCATCGTCGAGGTATTGCCATGCTGTCGCAGTTGCCCATTCACTGAGAGGCTCATCGAGAGTTTCGCTGGATCGGAAATCTCGTCTGGAGTCGCTAGCCAGGGCCCCAGAGGATTGAAAGTGTCGCAGCTCTTACCCTTCGTCCACTGCCCACCGCGTTCCAGCTGAAAGGCACGTTCAGAGACATCGTGGGAGATGCAGTATCCGCCGATGTGAGAAGCCGCGGCCTCAACCGAATCGACATACCGCGCCTCTCGCCCGATCAGGACGCCGAGTTCTACTTCCCAATCGGTCTTGACGCTGGTCCGGGGAATGAGGACTTCATCATAGGGTCCCACAACTGTGTTCGAGGCTTTGAGGAAGACGATCGGCTCTTCTGGAACCGGCATGTTCGACTCGGCGGCGTGGTCGGAGTAGTTCAGGCCGATGCAGATCACCTTACCCGGCCGTGCAACCGGAGCCGCCCAACGCGTCGATTCTGGTACTTGAGGGAGAGAGTCGGATCGGCTACGCATCAACTCTTCGATCTTCGGCGTACCGCCGTCCGCCCAAAACTCCTGGTTCCAATCCTTGAAAAATCCCGACAAGTCGAGCCGCTTCTTTTCGCCCAATAAAATGCCGGGCTTTTCTTGCCCCTTCTCTCCAAAACGAATGAGTCTCATCGTCCCCCGTCGGCTAGCTTTTTTTCACTACCGGAATGTGCGCAAATCTCAACTGAAGGCCAGTATAACCGTCACAAATCATCAATCGCCGTAGGCGCAGGCTCGATAGAGTTCGCGGATCCCGAAAACGGCGCCGCCTCTTCAGGAGAGTAAAATCGACTTATCCTCAGGAGCAGAGATGTCCCGCTCGCCGGCGCCAGCCACGAATTCAATCTGTCTCGCCCTCTCCGCAATCTTATTTGCCGCTCTTGTTGGCATCACCGTCTCCGCTCAATCGGCGGAGATCCAGTACATCTCGCCCTCACGGCCCATCGCAGCCGGCAAAGCCCCAGGCATGCAGGTAAAGCAGATCAAGGACACACCTGAGGAGAAGGTGTATGCGGTCGTCTTCCGGAAAGGAGACGAGGCATTAAGCGGGTTGAACGACTTCGCCAACCGGTACAAAGTGGAAGACGCGCATTTCACGGCGATCGGTGCGGTGAGTAGCGCTACCCTCGGCTGGCTCGATCTTTCCAAGAAGATGTATCGCCAGATCCCCGTCACCGAACAAGTGGAGGTGGTTTCCATGATCGGAGACATCGCGACTTTCAACGGCAAGCCCATCGTCCATACGCACGTCGTGCTCTGCAAATCGGATGGAAGTACCGTGGGAGGCCATGTGTGGGAATTGAACGTAAATCCCACCTTAGAAGTCTTTGTTACCGTAAACACAACTCCCTTGAAGAAGCGGCCCGACGATCCCTCGGGAATGAAGCTGATCGATCCCACTCAATAGGCGGATCACCCGCAGCAGAAATATGGCTTGGCGGCCAATCTTTCCGGATTATGTAGTCTTTTAGTCAGGTTGCACAAGGTTGCAGTCCGGAGACAAATTCACAATCCTTTTGCATTTCCTTTGCCCCAATCAGTTACGCTAAGGCTGTCTAGCCGGCTGTAGGATTCCGACTGCTCGGCAGACAGAGGAAGACGGCTTGAGCCAAATCGTGTTTGTTTTAGAAGATGACGGCGACATTTCGCGCCTCGTGCAGCACCATCTGGAAGCTGCTGGATTCACGGTACGCGTTTACGGAACTCCCACAAACATCGTCGCGGACGCCGAGCGTCAGAATCCTGCTCTTTTTCTCCTCGACATCATGGTTCCTGGCGGCGACGGCCTGGATGTCTGCCGCCGTTTGCGGAACCATCCCGCTTTGAGCACTATTCCGATCATCTTTTTGACTGCCCGCGCGGGTGAAAATGACAGGGTTCTAGGCCTTGAGCTTGGCGCCGACGATTACATCACCAAGCCTTTTGCGACTCGTGAGCTGGTTGCCCGGGTGAAGGCGGTGCTGCGGCGCTTTGAGCGTCCAACCACTCCCTCGATCATCAGCTTTGAGGAGATCGTCATCGATGCGAGCGCGATGCAGCTCAGGGTCCGCGGCGAACTAACAACCACCACCGCGACCGAGTTCCGGCTGCTCGACTATCTCGCCCGCCATCCCGGGCGGGTCTTCAGTCGAGACCACTTGCTGGATGCGGTCTGGGGAGACGCCCGCTTCGTCACTCCTCGTTCCGTGGATGTCTATGTACGCCGCATTCGTGAGAAAATCGAAGGCGACGCTGAAAATCCCCGCTATCTCAAGACAGTACGCGGCGCGGGCTATCGTTTTGAGGTTCCGAAGCCCGCTTAATGCATTTTCACAATAGATACAGTGCAGGATGTCGGTCGGCAGACCTTTTCCTTCAAGGAAAGCTCAACACAGCATTGCTTAAGAATTGTCATTCGTTGAGCCGATACTTAACTGCATGTATTTATTTCTTTTCTCCTGGCCGAGGGAGATAGCCCCATCGGCTTGAAAGGGGGATTCTCGATCCCAATCATGGACACTCCCCGCCCAAGCCGGCCTGCCGCCTCCGATGCGTTGCGAGGCGCAGAATGACCGGGCGTGTCTTCACCAAGGTCTTCTTCTCTTTCGTTCTGGTCCTATGCGCCGGGACCGCAATCCTGGATTTATCTCTACGTCGAATTCTTGAGCCTTCTCTGCGCAAGCAGGCCGAACACTCGCTCATTGACATCAACGCAACGATGCACCTCCTGCATCGGGATGTACTGATCGCGACGATGATCTCCCTGGTCCTTGCGACCATCATTGCGGCTGTGCTGGCGCAGCGTTTCTCGCTCCGGCTGCGCCGCATCGTTATCTTCGCCAGTCGCATTGCTGCCGGAGAACTCTCGGCGCGCGTCGAAGAAGGCAATCTTGATGAGATTTCCGAAGTCGCGCATGCGCTTGACGCTACCGCCAGCCGCCTGGAGCAGAGCTTCCATGCGCTCGATACCAACCGGCGCGAACTGGAGGCGTTGCTCGACTCGATGCAAGAAGCGGTTGTCGCCGTCAACGCCCATGGACAAGTGAGCTGGTCAAATGCGGTGATGCAACGCGTCTCCCCAAGTCCGGTGCGCGAGGGCCGCTCGCTGGTGCACACGATCCGCGACCCGCAAGTCCTCGCCTGCGTGGAAGGCGCTCTTGAGAGCCGTGAAGTTCACCGCGCACGAGCCACCTCTGTTGCCCCGGGCAGAATCTATGAAGTGAGTGCCGCCCCGACTCCCGGCGGCGGAGCTGTCGCCGTGCTTCACGATGTCACCGAAGTCGAACGCGCCGAAAAGACCCGGCGGGATTTCGTGGCCAACGTCTCTCATGAGCTGCGGACCCCCCTGACTTCCATCTCCGGATATGTCGAAACGTTGCTGGACGGTCATCACTCAGAGAAGGACACTCGCGATTTCCTCTCGATCATTTTGAAAAATGCGACCAGGGTAAACCGGCTTACTGAAGATCTTCTAGCGCTGGCCAGCGTCGAATCAGGCGACTATAAGCTCAGGACGCTTCCGGTTCGTGCCTCAGTGCTCGTCCAGGATGCCATCGAATCTCTCGCAGGCATGGTGCTCGACTCCCCTGTAACCCTCGAAGCCGCCGAAACTACCACAGACTTTGTGTTAGCCGATCCCGACTCTCTCAACCAGGTCTTTGGGAATTTGATTGAGAACGCTATGAAATATGGGAAGAGCGGTGAACGCGTCTGCGTTGGAGCGAGACGACTCGAAAATGAAGTGGAGTTCTTCGTGCGGGACTTCGGCCCTGGTATACCCTTCGAGCACCTCGACCGTATCTTCGAGCGATTCTATCGGATCGACAAGGCCCGCTCTCGCGATTCCGGAGGTACTGGATTAGGCCTTGCGATCGCGAAGCACATCGTGCTCGCTCATGGAGGTATTATCCGGGCGGAGAGTGAGCTCGGTCTGGGCGCAACTTTTCTTTTCACCCTGCCCATCGCTCCGGCGAGGCCTCAACAAGTCAGCCCCGTCATTTCCGCCCGCACCGAAGAGTCTGCGCCGTTCCCGGTCGAGAAATAGAGGAATCGGAGCTAGATTTTTCTCGAACATCTGACGCACCTGGACAGGATTCACCCCTTCCTCTTCTCCTCAATCCGGCGCATCACTCCTGCGGCCTCCAGGTTCCCCGGCGTTGAGGATGCCTCCAGGGCAGTCACCACTCCAAGCCGATCTGCCTCCAAGGAACGCTGGTCGAACTTCCACTTGGCCTCAAGCCGGGAGATAGGTAGCTCGACGCCGATAATCCGCTTCAGTTGCGCCTCGACGTATTCACCGGGAGCATCGGTGACCTTCCATGGCTGCGGAAACGATGCTTCGTGTTTATCCGTCAGCCGGGAAACTAGATCGCGCAGCCACTCCGCGTCGTCGATGAACTTGACCGCCCCATAAGCATGAATAGCGGCATACATCCAGGTAGGCACAACCTTTCCCGTCTCCAGTTTGCTGGGATACCAGGAAGGCGTGACATATGCATCCGAAGCAGTAAATATCGCCAGCGCCTCGACGGAAGGCATAGTCTCGCGCCACTGGAGATTGCCTCGTGCGAGATGTCCATATAGGGTGCCAAATTCGCCGGCGTCCGAATCGAGCAGGAGTGGAAGGTGTGTCGCGACAAGCCCGTTCTCCGTCAGAGTCACCAGCGTGGCCAGCTGGATCTTCTGCATCTCGGCGTGAATAGTCGGTAGATCATCCTCGCGAAAAGCAGGCGGCACGTACATAGGGCGTAGCTCCAGTCGCACAACTGAGATCCAGTTTAAAGAAGTTGCCGCGTTTGTGTCCGTCAACCCCTTCAAGCCATCTCATGTCCGCCAGATAGAAGCGATCCAGACGAGAGATAGCGACAGTCCACCTAACCAGTCCAGACGAGAAGCGAAAATGCTCTAGAATCACAACACCATGAGAATCCTTCTCAATCAAGCACGTAGTAGCCGCCAAGGTCCGGGCGCGTACTTCACTGGCCGCGTTTGGATCGACGAAATCGTCATCGGGACCGCGCCATCGAAGCTCAAAGCCAATCGAGTCTCCTTTGAGCCAGGCGCGCGGACCGCCTGGCACACCCATCCTGTCGGACAAGCGTTACATGTGCTTACCGGACTTGGTCGCGTCCAGCTACAAGGAAGCTCTCCACAGCGCATAGGCCCCGGAGACACCGTCTGGATCGAAGCCGGAGAGGTCCATTGGCACGGCGCAGAGCCTGGACGGACGATGGTGCATCTTGCCATTCAGGAGGCTGACGAGCATGGCACCGACGTCATCTGGATGGAGCAGGTCACGGACGAGGAGTATCTTGCGCCGGCGGAATGAACCACAGACATCCAGTAGGCAATCGCTTTCGATAGCGTTGTTGACTCCTCCAACAAACCTACTCAACGGCCGCGCTGGTAGCGGAGAAGCGGCAAATTTTACCGCCATGCGGAAGGTAAACTAAGTGCAATTGGAACAACGTTCGCTTCCGGGGATTGAGCCGTGAACCACGCATATATAGAACGGGTAGTCGATCTCACCGATCCAGAGGCCAATCAACTATACGACCTCGGTATCGAGGAGGCGCGAAGCATTCTACTGAGCCAGCCTGCAGAGGCGGTCGGACAGATACGAGGTTCTTTTGCCTTGTTAGCCCGCGAAGGTAAGACCGTAAGGATGGCTCGCTCTCTTGACCGCCCGATGCGGTATTTCCTTGCCAAACGGCAGGAGGGCCCGGCACTAGTAGTCGCCCACCGCATCGATACAATCTACGACTGGTTAAAGGCCGAAGGTCTGGCCAGTCAATTTCATCCGAGCTACACCCGCATGGTTCCCGCCCACTATGTCGTTGAGATCCAACTGGTCGGCTGTCCGGATCCGGATCCTCTATATAGCCGGTTTTTTGCTCCGGCCTCCGCGACTCTTCCGAATGACCTTGATGAGATCGGACGTAACTATATCTCTGCGCTGGCCGATGAGATTGCTCTCTGGCTCAAGACAATCCCGGAACACGCACCGATCGGCGTCTGTTTCTCGGGCGGCATCGATAGTGGGAGCGTCTTTCTGACCACGTACTTCATGCTGCGAAAGCTGGGGATGAACCCGGCGCGCCTGAAGGCCTTCACACTCGATCTTGGCAATGGACCTGACCTTCAGCAGGCCCGCAATTTCCTGGACCAACTTGGGCTTTCATTGTTCATGGAAACCATCGAAGCAGATCCATCGGATTTGGATGTGACCGAAACAATCCGCCTGCTCGAAGACTACAAACCGCTGGATATTCAGTCGGCTACTATGGCAATTGCCCTGTGTCGAGGTATCCGTGAGCGTTACCCCGAGTGGATCCATCTGATCGATGGCGATGGAGGCGACGAAAACCTCAAAGATTATCCGATTGAGGAAAATCCCGAACTCACCATTCGCAGTGTCATCAACAACCAGATGCTCTATCAGGAAGGCTGGGGAGTTGGCAAAATTAAGCACTCCCTCACTTACAGTGGTGGACTTAGCCGCTCGTACATCCGAACCTACGCGCCGGCCCATCACTACGGCTTCAAAGGTTTCAGCCCATATACAAAACCGAGCGTCATCGCGGTCGCAGAAGCGGTTCCCTTTATTGATTTGACCCAGTACGACGTTGCTCGTCTCTATGAATTGAAAGGCGAAATTGTCTCGCGCGGCATCGCCGCAGTTACCGGCATCAAAATGCCGACCTTTCCGAAACGCCGCTTTCAGCACGGCGCCATCAGCATAGAAGCGCTCAACCGCCGCTTGCCATCTCAGGAAGCAGAGTACCGCAAGCAATTTTTAGCACTCTATCAATGACGACTGTGTCGCTTTCGATTTATCCGGAGAAACCTGCCGATCGCGATGCGTGGATCCTGGCAAATCGTTCTATTCGGAACCCGGTCAACGCATCTCGGCCCTACGCTTTCTTTGTCGAAGATGAGCGGTCAGCCAGCGGCGAGATCGTCCCGATCGCGACTATTTTTCTGACAAACCGGGAGTGTCCATGGCGCTGCTTGATGTGCGATCTGTGGAAGAACACTTTACCTGGGACGGTAGCGCCGGGAGCCATCCCCGCACAGATTGATTTTGCGCTGACCCGGATGCCCCCCGCCCGCCAGACCAAGCTTTATAACAGCGGCAGTTTCTTTGACCCACGCGCGATCCCTACATCGGACTACGCAGCGATCGCCAAACTAGGCACCGGTTTCGAGAGAGTGATCGTCGAGAGTCATCCCGCTCTTATTAATGATCACTGTCTAGCCTTTCACGATCTGGTTGATGGACGACTTGAGGTTGCCATGGGCCTTGAGACAGCCAATCCAGGAGTTTTGGAACGTCTCAACAAGCGCATGACTTTAGCGTCCTTTGCTGCAGCAGCCGAAAAGCTAACTCTGCATGATATCGACCTTCGCGTCTTCATCCTCGTCAAACCTCCTTTCATGCTGGAAGAAGAGGCTTTAGAATGGGCCGCTCGTTCGGTCGACTTTGCTTTCAAGTGCGGAGCCACTGCAATGACTTTGATTCCGACCCGCGGCGGAAACGGTGCTCTCGAACAACTAAGTACCTCGGGAGACTTCGCTCCCCCACGATTAGCGACCCTCGAAGCCGCCCTGGATTATGGAATCTCGCTGAAAAGAGGTCGCGTCTTTGCTGACCTTTGGGACCTACGCGTACAAGGTGGCTGTCCGGTTTGTCGAGAGGAACGAGTTGACCGCCTCAGGTTGATGAATTTGCAACAAGTCTTACTCGCATCTGTCTCGTGCAGAGAATGCGGAGTCGACAATTGACAGCACGATACGATATCGCCATAGTCGGATCGGGCTTCTCTGGCTCACTCATGGCAATGATCGCCTGCCGTCTCGGATATTCGGTGGCGCTGATCGATAAAGGGAAGCACCCCCGCGTCGTGATTGGCGAGTCCTCAACGCCGCTGACTAACTTGCTGCTTGAAGAGATCTCTGTTCGCTATGATCTCCCAGTCCTCAAGTCACTTACAAAGTGGGGTACTTGGCAGAGAGACTATCCCGGCATAGCATGTGGACTAAAACGCGGATTTACCTTCTACCATCATGATCTTGCTAGTCCAATCAGCAACTTGCCAGATCGCAGCCAGCAGCTTCTGGTCGCGGCCAGTCCCAACGATCGGCTAGCCGACACTCATTGGTACCGGGCCGACTTCGACCACTTCTTGGTCAATCAGGGTCGGCAAATGGGAGTCAATTGCCTGGACGAGACACAGCTAAGTTCGATGGTTGAGTTAGACAGCGGTATCGTCTTGGAAGGTAAGCGCGGCGGGCGGGAAATGAGTCTCTTCGCAAGATTCCTCATCGATGCGTCCGGACCCAGAGGTTTCGTGCACAGAGTTCTAGATTTGGCAGAGCGCAACTTCCCTACATCTCCAAACACTCAGTCGATCTACAATCATTTTTCCGGAGTCAACAGGATTGCTTCGCATTCCCCTGACAGCGGCGAACAGCCTCCCTACCCGGTTGATGATGCGGCTGTACATCATATTTTTGATGGCGGATGGATCTGGGTCCTGCACTTCAACAATGGCTTGACTAGCGCAGGAATGGCGGCAACCGATCGGCTCGCTTCCTCATTGAACTTCTCGCATTCGGAGAATGCGTGGGGGGAAGTACTCCGAAAGATTCCGATGTTGAATACACAATTTGAGACGGCCAAGCCGGAAGCCTCCTTCTCTCATATCCCACGTCTCTCTTTCTATAGCTCCAAGATAGCTGGATCTAACTGGGCAATGCTGCCGTCAGCTGCGGGTTTCATCGACCCGCTTCTATCAACGGGCTTTCCTCTCACCCTCCTGGGAGTTGGCCGGCTAGCGGAGATCATCGAGGGGGCCTTGGAAAAGAGACATCTCGCACCGAGACTCCTGGCCTATGGTCATAAGACCGAGGAAGAGCTGCTTGCTACCGCACTGCTGATTGGAAGCCTCTACCATAACATGCATGACTTCCCCGTCTTCTCTGCTCTGACCTTGCTCTATTTCGCCGCCGCCAGTTTCTCCGAGACTGTAAGAAGACTGGATAAACCCCATTTGGCGGAGTCGTTTCTGTTGCATGACCACCCTCTGTTTGGCGCCACAAGCCGCTCTCTGATGGAGAGATCTTTGGCGCCACGAACGACGGACCAATCGGCAAGGTTGGTCGAGCAGATCCACTTAGCCATCGAACCATTCAACCTGGCTGGCTTAGGAGATAGCGGTCGCAATAATTGGTATCCCGTTTTGGCAGAGGACCTGATCAGGTCACACGCAAAGGTAAATGCCAGTCCAGCAGAGCTATCAACCCTCTTACAGCGCTGTGGCTTTCCCGATGACAATCACTCACTGTCGCCGGCTTCTATCTCTCGATCCCAGCCTTAGCCGCTCCAGGGTTAAAGACGATTGACTTGGCGGAGACAACTCCATGGCCTTCCTGGATCGTCAGAAACTGGTTAGGCTGAATATTCTGAATCTTCTCTCTCCTGCCGCTCGGCCACACGAGATCAAGGCTCACAGTCTTGTTCTGCTCTGGCCTCCCAAGGCCAAATGTAAGAGGAAGCTCGCTCTGCGACATATAGCTTGATCCGCCTTTGACGATGGCGAATTGCCGGACGCCCTTATTCGTAGTGAGTGTGACTTTGGTCCCAATTCCATCCCGATTGGAACGCACTCCAACAACCTTCACTCGTATCATGTCGTTCTGATTTCCGTTCTCATTGCGCAGTAGACGAGCGGGACCATTATTTGTGGTGAGCAGCAGATCGAGATCCCCATCGTTGTCGTAATCCGCGTACGCGGCTCCGCGCCCCACCACGGCGCGCCGCAGTGCGGGTCCCATCCGATTCGTGACATCTTCAAACTTGTCTTTGCCCTTATTCCGGAATAGCAGCGGCGCTTCTTCGTACTTGAGAGTTGGCCTGACAACACTGATGTCATCGGCAACATGACCGTTTAATGCAAAGATATCCAACAATCCATCTAGGTCGTAATCAAAGAAAAAGCTGCCAAAAGTGAGACTGTTTAATGACGCTTGCCCAACTCCGGAAGAGAGCGATTCGTCAGTGAATAAGCCTGTTCCGTCATCACGATAGAGAGCAAGACCCTCGTTCGTAAAGTTGCCTACTATAAGTCCTTGACGGCCCGAGTGATCGAAGTCGCCAGCATCCGCCCCCATCCCGGCGCGAGTGCTCCCCGATTCTCCATAGGCCACCCCGACCACCTCGCCAGTGTCGGTAAAGGTCCCATCGTGGTTGTTGTGATAAAGCTTATTACGTTGCGTGTCATTGGCGACGAACAGGTCCATCCAGCCATCGTTGTCGTAATCGAGCATAGCGATCCCAAGAGATTTACTTGTGGGATCATAGAGACCTGCACGTTTGGTGACATCTTCGAAGACGCCATTGCCTTTGTTATGGAAGAGAGTTGCACTTTCTCCCTTGTAGGCGTCCGGCGTGCAGTAGGACTTATTTTTGTTATCGAGCGAGCAATACAAATCCTTATCTTCAGTCCAGTTCACGTAATGCGACACAAATAGGTCCAGCTTGCCATCGTTGTCATAGTCGAACCAGATTGCGGAGGTCGAGAATCCCAGATCACCTACTCCGCTCTTTGCGGTCACATCGGCAAACTTCCCGTTCCTCAAGTTCCTGAACAGACGATTATTTCCCACGGCGGTGATGTAGAGATCATCATAGCCGTCGTTGTCAAAGTCGCCGACTGCACACCCCATGCCATACATTTCGACCTGTAATCCAGCCGCGGCGGTCACATCGGTAAAGGTGCCATCACCGTTGTTATGATAAAGGGATGGGTAAGATTTATGATTTTTGTGATCCGGCCAGTCCATTGAATTGACCAGCAAAATGTCTTGCCAACCATCATTGTCATAGTCAAGAAAGCACGCCCCACTACCCATCGTCTCCGGTAGATACTTCTTCCCGAACGCTCCGTTGTTGTGTTTAAAAGCGAGACCCGCCTGCGTAGTAACATCGACGAACTGAATAGGTCCGGACGGCCGGAGTGTCGATCCCTCTGACGGCTTCAAATCCGGCTGTACAGCAGACTTAGGCATGGATTGAGGGTGTGAGCTCGATCGCGTCGAACCTTCCTTTGAGGACTTCGACTTACATCCGGCCGCAGCGACAAGCAACAAGAGACAGCAAGCCCACTTGAATCGTTGTACGATAATCTTCAAACTCATTTCCGCTGTGAGGCGTTTTAGTAAGAGATGACCTTAAGAAAATGGATAAGGTCAGGCTTTAGACACTCGCGGCCAAAACTCTATGACTCCGTGATTGCAACCACATCTCCAACAACAAGGCGGTGGGACCAACCAGAAACAACGCATAAAATGGCGCATAGACGACTTGATTCAATCGAAAGATCATCTCGAGCAAGGCGATTGAGAACGCCACCAGACACTGCCCTCGTACGCTTTTGACGGTCGTCTTTGGGTCCGTAATCATGAAGAAGATATATAGCTGATACTCAGGACCCGTGAGAGGAGCAACTTCCGCTTGCCAAGGATTCCCCGTCAACCATGCCCGTATGAAGGCAAAGATCAAGAAAGACGCCACATAAGTGGCGGTGATGTGAAAGCGGCGAACTCGCCATACAATCGTGGATCCGAGCGCCCAGATGGCAATCATCGGCAACAGGTAATTGCCCCACTGAATGCTGAGGCTTGCGGCAGCATCACTGGCGAGGAAAAGGAGGGCAGAAATTCCAAAGTTCGAAGGATTCCAAAGATGCCTTCCTTTGTACCGCAAGACGTATTTAGAACTTATGGAGAGAAGCGCGCATAGAGCGTACGGCCAGAAGGCGGGCGAACGTACCAGAATGCCAACGCTGATCCCGCTGATATAAGCGCTGGCGAGATGAGGCCACTTACCCAGGAATGTCCGGCCCAAGATCAATTCGGCAGTGATGCTCGTTCCTATCGCAAGCAGGGTCTTCTTGTAGCTCTCAAGCATTCCAAAAGAGAGCTGGCCCACCAACAGGATGAGGGTAATAAAGAGCGGCGGTACGAATCGGTTATCAATGCTAAGAATCTGTTTCCAACGCGATGATCCATTTACTGGTAGCACGGATTCATCCGCAAGCGCCTGGTGACTCATCGCGGCTCCTTGATCTGGTATATCTCACCTGCGCGTAAATCGTCCATCTCCTGGACTCTGCCAGACGGCCACCGGATCACGGCCTTTTCAAGCCTCGGATCCTTACCCAGGCCGAAGTGAAGCCGCCTGTCGTTTTGCGCCGCAAAGCCACTTCCTCCGGAGACCTCCTGGGATTGCCGCTCGCCATTCCAGTACATCGTGACCGTCGCGCCGATTGCACTGCGGTTGCTCCTGACACCTTCCAGAGAAAACTCGATCCACTTGTTTTCCGGCCGCACAGTATTCCTATAGATCAAGAGCGGCCCGCGTTGATTGGCAACAACAATATCGAGAGCTCCCTTGTTCCATAGATCTGCTACAGCTACCGATCGACCGTCATACGTGTCGTTTGCTCCAACCGCCTGAGCCACGTTGACGAACTTGCCTGCTCCATCATTCAGCCACAGGCGCTTCTGCTGATAGCCCGAAAGGCTGCGGCCGTTCATGGATGGCCAATTTCTTGCATCTCCGATAATAGTGCTATTTCCGCCGGCAACATGAGAGAAGTCATACCAATAGCTGCGATTTCGATCCAGTGAAACATAGCCATTGGCCAGATAAAGGTCAAGCGTGCCATCGTTATTGAAGTCGCCGAACTGTGCGCCGAAGCTCCACCCTCCCAGCTCGACACCGAGGTCGCGAGCCAGGTTATCAAACTTGATATCCGTTCGGCTGGATCCCTCTTGTGGAACCCACAAATTGTTGCCTTGGATCAACACTCCCTCTTCGGAGATATTGGAGACGTATACCGAGTAGCGACCGTCGTTCAGGATGTCCCCAAAGGCGACATTCATCCCGCTCTTGGGCGCGAATCCCACTCCGGTGCGTTCCCCAGCTTCGTGAAAGCGATGGCCGTCATTGAGGTAAAGTTCCGAGATACCATAGTCGTTCGCGACAAAAAGATCCGGGTGACCGGTGCCGCGCAGATCCACCGCGGATGCGGCCAGCGCCCAACGTCGACTATGGATCCCTAACTTCTCGCTGACCTCCTCGAATTTTCCATTGCCCAGGTTATGGAAGAGATACTTACGCCCTCCATTCTGAGCATATTCGAAGCTGTCGGGCATTATTCTGGTGGTGGATAGATGCCATAAATCCAGGTCCTCCGCATAGTATCCCCCGATGAAGAGATCCAATAATCCATCCCCATCGTAGTCGAACCATACCGCCGTATTCGCGTTGATCCAACCAGGAAGCCCAGCTTCCTCACTTACTCGCGTGAATCCGTGACCACGATCATTGTGGAACAGTTCAGGACGGCCCCATTTATATAACAGCAGATCTTCATATCCATCGTTGTCGTAGTCTCCCCATACTGCGCCCATGGACACACCGGTACCTGCCTGGTTCACATCCGCGACGCCGAGCTCGCCAGCGACATCCTTGAAGGTACCATCGTGTTGGTTTCGGTACAGGCAATTCTTACTACCTTCCCCGCTATTGGTTACATAGATATCGGGCCAGCCGTCGCGATCGAAATCGACTATCGAGACAGCAGCGCCCATCGATGCGACTTGAGGCATAATCCCATTAAGTTTTGCGTCAAGCGTTGGAGCCTGATGGACGAAGTTCACTCCAGCTTCCTTCGAAACCTCCTGCAGATAAAACCCATGTCTCACTAGCGTTGTATCCCGGTCTAGGCGGCTTACCTGTTGTGAAGTCAGCCTACGCATGATCGCCGGGACAGTCAGCAGGCCTATAAACAGGACGCTGAGAATGGCTCGTGCAACAGTGGTGCGCTTCATTGGGTCGCCCCGCTTCGTAGAGCAGTTTGAAAAGGCTGCGAGGTAACGTAGCGGGTGTGGAACGTCTGCCAGTCATCCGGGTGATGCTGATAAACCCACTCGTCTTCCAGTTTTGTCGGACTGCTGTTGTAATCCTTCTTGTCGTGGTGCGGCAGCGGTAGAACGGTCTTAGAGTAAGTGGAGTTAAAATCGCCATCCTTGATCCACCCGTCACCTGCGATCACGTAGTCCCGCACCCATCCCGCTGGCGGTGGAGGGACGGCGGAGAACTGTAGAGATAACTCATCACCGGCATTCATGATGACGTAACGGTCGTCCGTCCCTTTCAATAACTCCCGCACGTCTCCGTACCTGGTGTAGTATCCCTCCAGGTCGCGCCACGGCTGGCGTGTCCCGGCCAAGCTGTTGTAGTCCGGTATTTCAGGAGAGGACGCGTTCGCCTGGTGAACCACCGAATACCCTCTATATCTCAGAAGGGCGGACGATGCACTCAGGCGCGTGACCTTCACGGGCGCCTGGGAGCTTCCTTGCGCCCATTCAATCGAGTCCCAGTACACTTCCAGATTTGTTCTTAGCCGAATATAGTGTGGCGTGCCCGGGTGAAATATGTTGGTGATGTCGATCACACATATCTTCTTCCGGCCTGCGGGAAAGCCCAGGTTTGAACGGGCAACCGACCAGCCTCCATGTCCATCAGGCACTTCAAGACTAAGTGGCCTCGGCGAAGGGGCGCTGCCTTGGCTGCTCGCTACATTGATGGACGAATCCGATGGATGCAACCAGCCCTTTGCGATGATGTAGAGGGGACCTTGAAGCGGAAGCTCATTGCCAAGGTCCACCTGGACGAAGTGGTCGCGTGTAATACCCTGATATTGACCTCGGCCGAATGTATCCAGGTATTGGCCGTCGAGATCGCGCACAACGGATGTTACATCGCGCCCATTGTCATCGATAGCTCCAGCAATCTTGTGCGGGGTCGCAACTGCAATAATCCTAGGCTTGGCGGCCGGAACCATGAAACGCTCATCGGTATAGATCTCGGTGCCGGCCGGATGATCGACTGCCATCAATCCGAGATAGTCATAATAGTAGGTCTCCCACAACTCCCCGGTGATTCTGAGGTCGTAGTATCCATCGTGAGGTACCAACTCGTCCAGTCCGATTTTGTACCACTCCTCGGTGGCTGCGATGCTGGCTGTGCCGAGATTGTCGATCCGTAATCCGATTGCGGAACCCCACGGGACCGCATCCTTCACAAACTCTATCTGCTTGCCGTTGTATGCGAAGAGGAACGGACAGGAACCTTTGAGCCGCTGTTCAGTAACGACCTGCTGATCGGCCTTCAACGCGAACTCGGCGCGCAAGGTGCCATTTGGCCACATGATCCGAGCCACATCAGTGTGGTCCTGATCTCCCAAACCAAAGTGGACCTGGGGACCGGTAATCTGCTGCATCTGCACCAGTAAGCCCGAGCGAATTTCAATTTCTCCTCCTACGCCGAAGGAGTTGATTCGCTGGTCGCCAACTGCTTGCTTAGCTCGCGGGCGAATCACCTGCCAATGATAGTTTTTTGATCCTATGTTGCGCGCCACGATCGCCTGACTATCTTGCGAAATCCCCAATAAATCGAGTCTGCCGTTACCATCGACATCCGCAACGGCGCACACCTTAGTGGGGCCGGCCGCTTCGCCATGCTGCGGAAAACCGCCTCTCTCATCCCCCAGCCATAACAACGCTCCCGGGCCGGTACTGCTGTTGCTGGTGGCCACTCGCTCGAGTATGAGATCGATCGCACCGTTGTTGTCAATGTCGGCGGCCTGCAACCGCACTTCGTCATCAAGAAAGCCGGGCGTCACATGCGCTATCTCCGCTGAATCCCAGCCGGTCCTATCGCTTTTTTCAGACAAGCGCTGAATCAAGCCGTTCCCCGTCGAAACCACCAAATCTAGGATTCCATCGTGACTCAAGTCGGCGGCGGCAATTGCTTTAACATCCACAATCTGGTCTGGAACCGGCACTTCGCTGAATCGTCCGGATCGATCGTTCTCAAAGACCCGCAGATGGCCTGACCCATCGATGAAAGTGGCATCGGGGTTTCCATCGCCATTCAAGTCTGCCCAAACAAATCCTCTTACCCCGCTAACTCCCTTAAAGGGCGAGATAGGGGTGAAGGATCCGTCTCCATTGTTTCTCAGGACTACCGGGCTTCCACGCTCTGAGCCAACAACCAGGTCGAGGTCCCCATCAGCTTCAATGTCAACCGCCCAAGCACCCGTATACTGCCCATTCAATATTGAGGATGGCAGTTTGGTCTGAGTGGTTACATCGGTGAAGGATTGGACGGAGTCCTGACGTAAGAAACGCAGGCCGCCGGCACCCGCTAATACCAGGTCAGTCTTAAAGTCAAAGTTGAAATCAACGGGAACAATCCCTTCGGGGGACGGTGGCGTCCGCTCGGTTCCTCCAGGAAAAGGAAACTCTGCGCCGGTCGCGGTCAAGACGCTGTCGCCATTGGCTACGATAGTCGTTGGTGCACCAGCATCGGTAAGCGTGATCGCCTCTATCCAGTTCCAGTCTTGATTCTTTGGACTTGGGAGAGGCTCAGCATTGAATCTCATCTCGGTGTCCGCCGTTGCGGGCGTAAAGACGGGAGTTTGCACCTTTAGAAAGGATGTGAATGGCTGCGCTTCATCTCCGGGCGAAGGCTTGATCGCGGCAAGCTCTTGCCGAAAGTCCGGAAGCCGCATCAGAACGTTTCTCAGAAAGGTCGTCCGCAACGCCGCATTCCGAGGATCTGAACTGGACGCGGCTGTTTCCAGTGCGGCGAGTTGCTGCTGTACCTCTGGTGGCCATCCTGAGGACTGTTGCTTAATTGCGGTGATGGCTTGCTCGAGAGCCACACCGTCGCCGCGCTTGGCTGCCATACGGCCTAACTCGAGCAAAGCGGCGACGTTGGCTGGTTGTGCTCGAACTATCTTGCGCATGAGCTCTTCGAACTCTGCATCGCTGTTTGTGTCCGCCTGCCTTTCAATCTCTTGCGCAAGTTGGTAGGTGGCAATCAGATTCGCGGGATTCAATTCGATGGCCTTTCGAAAATCCGCAATGGATTCCGCGGAGCGCCCTTTACCGGTGTCGACCAGGCCCAGCAGGTAGTAGATACGATCATTCGCCGGCGCGAGCTTTCTCGCTTTTTGCAGCCGCTCACCTGCTGCTTCGAAATCTCGTTGTCGCAGCCTCAGAATTCCCCAGTTTGCCCAGCCTGCGGGTTCAGCCGCAACCATTTCCGTGCATCGGGCCAGCTCTTTCTCGGCGCGAACATCATCCCCGACCTGGAGTGCCGCTAGGCCCGTATAGAAGGTAGAGACGAATTCGCGATAGCTCCTAGAGTCTGGTTTCGGCAAGCCGCCGCGACACCCTACCAGGAGAAGAACGATCAAAATCGACAAGAAGCTGGCGATTTGGGTGCGGCGTACTTCAGAGGCGGATTCTTTCACCTCTAGCCTGAATCCCCTGGCAATGCTCGAACTACCCTTCAACATCCTGCCCCTCGATCTAACCGCTCCCTTCAACAAGTGGGCAGTCGCACTCTGGCGCAACGTTCATACGGCGGACACAGGGCGTGCGAAACCTCCCCAAGACTAATCCGCCTATAGTGGCGATGTCGTCAACCAAAGGATGGTGCGCCATCTCCACCTTTCGATGGAGATCGACTTAGTTCCCATGCAGAAGTCCCGCCCACGACTCTCTTCCCACTCAGCGCTCCTCAGAGCACCACCTCTATCTGTCACATTGAACCGCCTGCTCCGGTCGACGGAGCAATCTCAATCTTTGGATGGTTGACCATTGACGCCCAATCTGAAATCGTTACTAAGATTTAAGCGCGGTCCGCTTTAATGAGTTCAACTACCGTGAAGACCCAGTGAAGTTCGGGCCGTATTCACACCTCGCGGGAAGGAAATATGTCAGACACTGAAATCATCTCTAACCAAAAAACGATCCTCGAAAATCAGGCAACCATCCTCTCCAATCAAAAAACGATTTTAGAGAACCAGAATGCGATTAAAAGCAATCAGGCCTCGCTCGACGCGATCCTGAAGAACCAGGAACTCATCCTCGCCGCACTCAAAAAGTAGTAAGAGGCCAGTCTGAACATTGCTTTTCACCGTTTAGAAATCGTGGTGCTCATCAATACCAGCCATCACACTTGAATCCAGTGGCAGCCCGGGCGTTATGGCGACCGGGTTGCCATCGGAAGCCTCTTCCGCCTGTGCCCGCAGCTTCGCCACAGTTTGCCAGTTGTCCTTATGCGGCCGCTCCGCCACCCACGGCGGAAGCGTCATACAAAGATATTCGCTCATTGCCTCGGCGTACCCTTCGTAAAGACCGCGCATCTGCTTCAATCGCACCATCGATCCTTCGTCGCGGCAGACTCGAACTCCGCTCTGGCAAAGCATTTTATAGAGGACGTCAAATCGCTCCGTAGGAAGACGGTCCTTCCCGTTGGTGACCGGCGGCTGCGAGAACACTTGAGAAAGATCGACTAGGGCATGGCGGGCCATAGCAAAGGTGAGCTGTGCCTGGCGCGCCGGATGTCCTTGCACCCCCGCAATCAGCAGAGAACAGGCGTCGAGGATCGCAGTCAGGGCGCTCAGCCAGCTCTGATTCGTATGTTGAGAGCGGAAATAACACAACAGAGGGTAGGAGATGTGGCTTTCCATCAACTCTGCGGCCCATCGCTCCCACTCTTCAAGCAGCAGCGTTAACGCGTTATCGCCGCCTTCAAAGGAGTGCCGTCTTAGCAGCTCAACCGCGGTTGGGGGCGAACCGGCTCGGGCATCCAACAGCGAAATGCTGACTTCCCGCCGCGAAAAAGCTCCGTAAAGCACGGGAAAGTAGCCGATCACTACCGCCACGAAGCCAAGTCCGGTCCCTGCTTCAAGGATAATCAATTCCCGCGTCAGTGCGCTGCGAGGCACCACATCGCCTAAACCAAGCGTGAAGAGGGTTGTACCACTGACATACAGGTCGGTGCGCAGCCCCGCCGCTCCACCCAGGGAATCCGTGAAAGGCGAACCTAGCCCGTAGAACATCAGAGAAAAGCCGATCACCAGTGCCGCGGCCCACGCCACGATAAGAAAGACCAGCGAGAGCGGCCCGTAGAAGCTGAAAGCCGTCTCCCGCTGGCGTGATTCTTTCATCCGCTTGACAATTGCCGACCACGGAGTCCAGGTGAACACGTAAAACAGACGCGTCAGCCGAAAGCGTCCGGTTGCCCGCCGCGGCAAGATTACGGTCTGAAACGCGTCGAGGAGAGCTGATAGTACGCATCCGAGACCGGCAATAAAACTTAAGATATGCAAGTCATCCGCCCTGCTGGCCCCGAAGGAATGGCCTTGATTTAGCAGAGCAGGAAAGCCGCCCTCAAGTCAATCCACTTGGATTCTTGCCAATTGTCCGTCCAGCTTAGCTCTCGTTTGCCTTACATCGGCTGCAAAGAACTCCACTCAACCAGCTCCAAGCTGAAGCCCTCTACCTTAGGCTGACGGATTCGTTTTCGCCGACTTTGCTCTGTCCGGCAGTCACCGCTGCCAGCAGGATCTGGAAATTGCGAACAACCGCATTTGACGGCGCGTCCCAATATTCGGCGGAATCAATGCGCACCCGAAGCACTCGGATCTCCGGATCTTCCTTGCCCTGCGGGAACCAGGCCATGTACATGGCGTTCCAAAGCTCATTGATCTTGGCCTGATCGCGCGAGACAGAGCCGAGACCGGTGAGCGCTACATAGGTATGCTTTCCGTCGGAGTAAGTCAAGGAGACATGCGCATCATGATGAATGTCGAAAACCTTACCCGAGTCGTCCCGAGTCAGGAACCATAGCTCGCCGGTAAATTCGCTGTTCTGGGTCGCCATAGGGCGGCTATGCAGACTGCCATCCGGCGCAGCGGTGGTCAGCATCGCGATCCGAATATTTTTGATCAGGCCATTGATTTTGCTCAGGGCCTCTGAGCGGTTGGAAGCATTTGATTCAGTTGCCATCCCTACCCTCCTGACTAGCTCAGATGCGGAATTTTGAACTTCCCGGCAAGTATGAGAGTGAGATTAGGCCGAAATACTTAGGGCTCCCAAAAACCAGCTGAATCTTTGGCGGCCGCCGGCTTTAACGCAACTGATAGCTCGCTTGCTGAAGGCGGGCGGCTTCCATCGCATCCATCAATTGATCGGCGAGGGCCGCGATGTGCGGCTCTGCGGAAGATGTCGTCATGGCCCCCACGAATCGCCTGCACCTCCAGATGGCCGCCTACATAACTTCCCCATCCATCGGAAGGATCCGAATCCTGGTAATACGACGAGGGAGTACGGAAGAGGACCGCTGAGCCGGGATAAGGTTGGGGAGAATAGATCCGAATGGCGCGCAAGAAAGCCTCGTTCGGCTTAAGAAAGCCAGCCGGTTGCGCTCCCGCTCCCGCCGACTTTCCTGAGACTTTGTTCAAGAGCAGCCAAGCTAAAATTCGCATATTGCCCATCATGCCGCGCACTTTTTTTCGAATCATGACTGGCCAGCCGTCCCTGCGAGCCATATTCAAACTTGCATTGAGGGATAGGAGCGCCATCCGGAAAGCGCGCTTTGAATAGAACATCTTCAGCCAATACCCACCCGCCGCCTCGACAAACGAATCGAAGAGGGCGAGAAACTGCACCTGCTCTCCGGCGGCGTGAAGCTGCTGCGCCATCTCATAAGCGACCAGACCACCAGCAGAGAACCCGCCCAGGTAATAAGGACCATAGGGTTGAAGCGCACGGATCTCCCTGATGTAGTGGGTCGCCATCTCCGGGATGCTTACAGACGAAGCGCGGCCCGAATCCATACCGTAGGCTTGCACCCCGTAAAGCGGTTGATCGGCCGGAATGTGGTGCCGTAATCCATAAAAACTAAGCACATTCCCCATTAACCCGTGCACGAGAAAAAGAGGAGGTTTGTCCCCGCTCTCATGGATAGGCACCAGGACTGACCAATGCGGCTTCCAACCTTCGGCGCGGATTACGCCGGCCAGCTTATCGATCGTGGGAGCATGAAACATGACGGCCAGCGGCAAATTCTTGTGCAGCTTCTCGCCGATGCGCGCAAACATCCGGGCGGCCAGCAGAGAGTGGCCGCCTAGCTTGAAGAAATCGTCTCGAATACCGATCCGTTTGACGCCCAGGATCTCTTCCCAGATTTGTACCAGTTCGACCTCAAGCTCATCGGAAGGCGGAACATAATTGTCCAGCCTCGACGAATCAGCGCCTTCACCAGCCAGCATGAAATCCGCCGGCTGCTTGCCCGCCTCAGCCACTGCTTGAGCGGCGCCAGTTTGCAAGTCGACGCCAAGGCGATTTGCCTCCGTAGGCGAAGGCAGGGCGGAGCGGTCCAGCTTCCCGTTCACCGTCACGGGCATGGCAGCTAACAGCACAAATGCCGAGGGGACCATGTAGTCGGGGACTTTTCGTCCTAATGCGTCGCGAAGATCGCGGTCGCGGAGGTTCGCTCCTGGCGCCAGAACCACATAGGCGACCAGCCGCTTATCGCCGGAGACATCTTCGCGCGCAACGACCACGGCTTCGCGCACCTCGGGATGTTCGGCCAGGCGACTTTCAATCTCGCCCAACTCAATGCGAAACCCTCGAATCTTCACCTGGAAATCATTGCGTCCTAGGTACTCTATATTCCCATCGGGAAGCCAGCGGCAGAGATCGCCGGTCCGATACATTCTCGCTCTCGGATCGTCCGAAAACGGATCGGAGAGAAAGCGTTCGGTTGTCAACGCGGCCCGGTTGAGATAGCCGCGCGCAACACCGATGCCCCCGATATAGAGCTCTCCGGTTGCCCCAACTGTCACGGGAGCACCGTCCTCGTCGAGGATATAGATCTGCGTATTGGCGATTGGCTTGCCGATCGGAATGCTGGTCCGAGCCGGATCCCAATCGCAGGCCCAGGCAGTGACATCCACCGTAGCCTCAGTAGGACCGTAAAGATTGTGAAGCTCGGTCTGCGGAAGACGCTGATGAAACCGCCGCATAGCCGAAGGTGGAAGCGCCTCTCCGCTCGCCATTACGCGCACGAGACTGGTGCAGGATGCGGCATCCGGATGTTCTAGAAACACCTGCAGCATGGAAGGTACGAAGTGCACCGTCGTGATCTTGTTTTGATTGATCGCTTCAACCAAATAACCAGGATCCTTATGCCCTTCGGGCCGGGCCATCACCAGTCGCGCACCGTACAGCAGCGGCCAGAAGAATTCCCAGACCGAAACATCAAAGCTGAACGGGGTCTTCTGTAGTACCGCATCCGTGGAGTTCAAGCCGTAGGCCTGCTGCATCCAGACGAGACGATTCACCAGGCTGCGGTGCTCAATCATCACTCCCTTAGGAGCGCCCGTAGAGCCTGAGGTGTAAATCACATACGCAAGATGCTGCGGCTGAAGCAGCGGGATAATGGGATTCGTTTCCGGATGGAGCGCCCATGGGGCCGAGGCCGTAGAGAGATCGAGGACCTGCATGGTCTGACTCGTGCTCGGAAATAATCCGGCCAGATGACTTTGCGTTAACAACGCCACCGGCGAGCTGTCTTCCAGCATGTACCGCAGCCGATCGACCGGATAGGCTGGATCGAGCGGCACGTAGGCGCCCCCGGCCTTCAATACCGCGAACAGGGCAATGACCATCTCGAAGCTACGTTCAATGCAGATGGCTACGCGGCTGTCCGGACCGACGCCTAATCCCGTTAGATAATGAGCCAGACGATTCGCACGCTGGTTCAGTTCAGCGTACGTTAGCTCCGCACCTTCAAAGACCAGAGCAGTCGCCTCTGCACTCAGGGCAGCTTGCTTTTCGAACAACTGGTGTACGCACTGATCCCAGGGAAAATCAGCAGCGGTGTTGTTCAGTTGTTGAAGAAATCGCAGCTGCTCCGCTACTTCCTGGTTCTTTACAGCCTCATTAACATGACTCAAAGTGGCCAAGTCGAAACCGTCTTCGGGATCAACTACGAGCTTCGCTTCCGGGTCGTTCCTAGTGAGAGAGTCGACCACGGCCGGATCGTCTCCGGGCGTACTTTCTTCGCATGCCTGAACAGGGGGGACATGCAGAGTCGAACGCTCGACCAGACGCGGTCCAAGTTCGGTAGACACTCGACTGCGGTCATACTTCAAAGCCGCAGCATTGCCATGCTTGTCCATGATTCCTCTACCTTCGTGTACTGGGGGATAGGAAGACTTCCTCACCACAAAGATTTCAGCTAGACAGTGAACTTCAGCTTAGACCGGGCTTCCTACATCTTAAGACATGGATTGAAAAACCGGCTGCTGATGAAGGACTTCCTACTCACAATATCTTTAAACTAATCGACTCATTTCAATTGCTTCGCCAAGTTCGAGGTCTTCTGTTTACCAAATAGTCTTCGGATCGACTGCCTCCACCCGCCGGAATCTGGCGACGACGAGGCGTTCATGTCATCACGCGTCGGAGCGGCTTCCGACTTCGCCGCCATCGGTGGAATTACTTCGTAGATGGGCTGCGAAACATCAGCGACCACCCGATCCACAATCCCTCTCCAGGTGGCCATCATGCGTTGCACAGTTTCGCGTTCAAACAAGTCGGCGTTATAAATCAAGCGGCCTTCGATTCCCTCCGGAAACTCGTCCAACTCGAGATGCAGATCGAACTTCGCTGAGCCGGTGTTTACATCCATCCGTGTGAACTTCCATCCGGGCATCAGGGACGCCAACGGAGGTTCAAAGGAAAACAAAACTTGAAAAAGAGAATGTTTATTACTGTCTCTCCCAGCGGAAAGCTCCTTGACCAGCAGAGAGAACGGTAATCCGTCGTTTGCAAGCGCACCGAAAAGTTCGTCCTTACAGCGGTGAACAAACTCAGGAAAGGTAGGCCCCCCACTAAGGTCGGTCCGCACCAGGACAGTATTCAAAAAACACCCTAACATCCCATCCAGTTCGGAACGGTTCCGGCTAGCCGAACTTACGCCGATGACGAGATCCTCTTCACCGGAATAAGCCCAGACGAGGAGGTAGAAAGTTGCAAGCAGGGTCATGAAGAGAGTTGCATTCATCTCCTGGCTTACTTTCTTCAACGCATCGCTGGTGCTCGAATCCAGCGCGACCCTGATCATGTCGCCGCGATACCCCTGCATCGCGTCTCTTGGGGAGTCTGTCTTGATCAAGTCCCGCCATGCAATACCTTTGAGCTTGTCGCGCCAGTAACCTAACTGCTGTTGAGAAATTTCGTCGACCCAGCCCCGCTGCCAGATGGCATAGTCTCCATACTGCAGCGGAAGGTCTTTGAGAGGAGAAGGCCGGCCTCGCGAGAACGCCTCGTATAACTCTTGTAACTCCGGAAGAAAGGCCTGGTAGAGGGAGACGCCGTCGAAAATAATATGGTGCAAGGTGAGGTAGAGTCGATGCTCCTCCTCAGAAAAGCGAATCAGCCGAGGGCGATACATCGGCCCGATCGCTAAATCGAACGGAGTCAGCGTGTCGGCGTGGGCAATCTTCAGAGCCGCGGCTTCTCTGCTACCTACTGCTACAGTCGACACGTCCAGGTATGGAATTTCTATGTGAGTCGGAGGCGGCTGAACAAACTGCACCAGCTCCGACCCTTTCCAGCCGAAGGTGGTGCGCCACGCTTCATGGCGGCGCACAATTTCGGTAAACGCTCTCTCCAAGGCATCCCTGTCAAGCGCGCCGCGCCGATGAATTGTCACCGACTCGTTGTAGATCGGGCGCGGAGAGAATTGCGAATGTAGCCAGATCTGTTGTTGCGCATAAGCCATGGGAATATCGCTCCCGGGCGCGCGAGGAATGATACCGCTCTTTTTGCTGGCGTTCTTCGTCCCGCCGCGCATGAGCTTCTGCAGCAGTTCCTTCTTCGACTCCGAGAGGGTGCTTTGCATCTCTTTCCTGTCTTCCACCTACCTTTAGGGACACTGCTGCCAAGGTCCGGAAGCGTACTCTGCCGGAATGCTCTGCGCTACGCGGGATGGCCCGTCAGTTCCAGACTCGACTCGGACGATGTGAATGTTACCGGCAGCGAGTTAAGTCCGCGGAGTCCGAGATTGTCGCGCCAGGTGAGATCGTTACTTCCCAACTCCAGGCCGGGCAGTCTGCGCAACATCGTCTCCAACATGATCTGGCCTTCCATCCGCGCGAGTGGCGCGCCAAAACAGAAATGCGCAGCCCAGCCAAAGGCAAGATGTCGATTGTCGGACCGCGAAATATCCAAGGTATCGGGATCTGAAAAGCGTTCGGGATCGCGGTTCCCAGAAGCCATCACCGCGATAACGGCTTGGCCCTTCTTAATCTCCTGACCGCCGATCACCACATCCTCACGAGCTATTCTTCCGGTTTGTTGACTGGGACTCTCATACCGCAGCAACTCCTCGATCGCTGACGGGATCAGAGAGTAATCAGACATCAAGCGGTTCTTTTCCTCAGGGTTTCGAAGCAGGGTCAAAATCCCATTGCCAATCAGGTTGGTTGTCGTCTCTTGACCCCCGACCATGGTCACGATCGTATTCGCTACTACCTCTTCGTCGGTGAGCCGGTCCCCGTTGATCTCGGCTCCCAGCAAGGACTGGATCAGCCCTTCGCGAGGAGTCTCCCGTTGTTCGGCGATTCGCGCACGGAAGTATTTGGTCATCTCTTCCGTGCTCTTCAGAACCCGCGGGATCCGATTCGGATTGTGCTGGTAGTTCCCCAGCATCTCCGCGAAGTCCTTTGACCAGTCCTTGAGCTGATCGTGATCTTCGACCGGTACTCCCAGCAATTCGGCAGTCACGATTGCGGGAAGCGGCTCCGCAATGTCCGTCATGACATCCATCCTGCCTCGAGCGAGGACCTTATCGATCAGGTCGTTCGCAATGGAGCGGATGTGTTCTTCCAGTATTTTCACTCTCCGGGGGCTGAACACCGTCGCTGCCAGACTGCGTAAACGAGTGTGGGCGGGAGGGTCGAGGAAGAGCATCTGCTTGACCATTACCTGCGCAATCGGCCCGATGGAGGACATACCCATGGCGCTCAACTGCTCCGGCGATGGTGTCCGGTCCGCCGAAAACGTCATCAACACCTGGAATACGTCGGCATACCGCGTCACCACCCAGGTATGCAGGAAGGGATCGAAGTAGACCGGCGCCTCCTCGCGCAGGCGCGCGTAGAGGGGATAGGGGTTAGCTAGCACCTCCGGGTTGAGTAACCGGGTGAGGCTTAGTTCAGGATCGAAGGCGGCCATGAAATCACCCAGCCTGGGTGTTGGAACTGCCGGTAAGAATATCGGCGGCAGCCGGCGAGCGAAGCGCCTGACTCACTTCTTCTTCGCTCATCGCTTCCAGTCTAGCGGTGAGTATCGCCTCGATCTTGGCCGCTAGTTTTGCCACCGTGGGGCATTCGAAGACGTTGCGCAGGTTCAACTCGACGTCGAAAATGTCCCTGACCTTGGCAATTACCTGAGCGCCCATCAAGGAATGGCCCCCCAGCAAAAAGAAATTATCGTGAATGCTGATTCGCTCCAGACCAAGAATCGGTCTTAGAATGCCTTCCACGATCTCTTCCAACTCGCTCCGCGGTGCTACATAATTGTCCCGCCGAACCTGATTTTTGTCGGTCGGCGTCGGAAGTGCTGCCTTGTTTAACTTGCCATTAGCGGTGACCGGAATTCGCTCCAACTGTACAAACGTCGAAGGAACCATGTAGTCCGGCAGGTTCTTGGTGAGCATATCGCGAAGATCGTGGTCCCACAGCTCCGCGCCATCGATGGCAACCACATACGCGACTAAGCGCTTCGTGCCGCTCTCGCTCCTCGCAATGACCGCGCTTGATGCGACCGCCGGATGACGATTGATGGCGAAAGCGATCTCGTCGGGCTCAACACGAAATCCCCGAATCTTGATCTGATCGTCCGCCCGGCCAACGAATGCCAGCTGCCCATCCGGCAACCTCTTGACCAAGTCGCCAGTACGGAAGAGCCGCTCTGTGCGGCCGCCGACGTTCACGTTCACAAAGCTCGCGGCCGTCAGATCTGGACGATTCCGGTAACCGCGTCCCACACTGGGGCCGCCGATATAGAGCTCTCCTGCCTGACCGTCGGCAACTTCCTTGCCGAACTCGTCGAGCATATAAAGGGTGGTATTCAAGATCGCGTTGCCGATCGCAGGCGCCTTGTGTTCGACCGCCGAATCGACTGTCTCCAACTCGATCGTCTTCGGCTCGATTGGCGTGGAGGTGGCGACGACCGTGCATTCTGTCGGTCCATAGTTATTGACCAGCACGAATGGCAGGTTGGCTGGCGGATAGATATGCAGCGCATCTCCACCGGTCAGCAGAAAACGCAGGCTGGTGCTCGCAGGCCATTCCAATTGCAGCATCACCTCAGCCAGGACCGTTGGCACGAAACTGACGGTAATCTTCGATGCAACCAGCCACTCAACCAGCAGCGCGGCGGAAAGCCGGGCTTCGCGGGGAGGAAGATGAATCGAGGCGCCTTGCGCAAGATAAGGCCACATCTCCCAGACAGCAGCGTCGAATCCAGGACCAGCGATTTGGGTGGCGCGGTCACCCTTGGTAATCGAAAACTCTCCATTGTGCCAATCCACAAGGTTCAGCAGATTGCCGTGCGTGATCTCAACGCCCTTCGGCTGGCCGGTTGAGCCAGAGGTATAAATAACGTATGCAAGATCATCCGCTGAGAGGGCGGACAAGCTCTCTACTGGCTCCTCTTCAACCAGCGATATATCCTCGATCGGGAGCGTGATCCAGGGGCCGTTGCCGAGGGCCGGCGCAAGCTTCCGCCGAGTGATCAAGACCGGCGAGCCTGAATCTAAAAGGATGAACGCCGCCCGGTCCGCCGGATAAGCCGGGTCGATCGGCAAATAGGCGCCGCCCGCTTTCCAGATCCCAAGAGCCGCCACGATCAGATCGATCGAGCTTTCGAAGTAAATAGCGACTGGCTGGCCGGGCTGAACTCCTAGGCTGCGAAGCCGGACGGCGACTGCCTTTGCTCGCGCGTCCAGCTGTGCATACGAAACCGCGCCTTCCGGGCTCACCACTGCGGGCGCATCGGGTGCAACCGAGGCCTGGAGCGCTATTCGGTCGGCAATCAGCGATGCGGAAAGGAGATGCCGTGCGTCTCCATTATGGACGTTGGAATGATTCTTGACCTCAAGCAGCGACGAACCAGGCGACAGCAAATCGACTTTCATTTTAATGGACCTCGCACAAGTGTTATGGGGGCCGCACTTTAGTGGCGGGATTATCTCACCGTTCAATCAGGATGTCTATCTATATATTCAGGTAGATAAGTTTTTTCCACCAGCATGTTGCATTTCAGAACCTAACTTACTACAGAAAACCCTGAATCGAGTAAACAGTCAATTACTTTCGTGCATCGTTCGTGGTGGCGTACAATTATCTGGTCGAAATCCATCGTTACTGTCTTCCTGCGACCCTTTTCGCTCAGCATGACCGGTTTAGTTCCTCCTGCCTTCAACCAGGCAGCAGCATCTTTATGCCGGAACACTGCCGTTCTGTAGCCATACTCACATTTCTCCCCGGTAAGGTAACAATCAAACTGGTTACCGGATGCGCAGCCGAATCTTGATCTGAGACGCAGCTACTTCCATAAACCCCGACTGCCGGGAAAAATTTCGCGCGAGTAAGAAAAAAAGCTATCTCCACCCTTTTGAGCCTATAGTTGGTGCGTATCGCCGATCGGGTGGCGCGCGGACGGCTTCTCAGTCCAAATCCTCGTGTTTGCGTTCTGAAGGAACCGGATCATGCGAAATTTTCAGCGCCATCATTGTTACAGCCCTGCGGACATCATCTTCGGCCTTATTGTTTGCTGCTGCATGCCACTCGCTTGTTTAACGGGGGCATCGGCAAGCGCTCAAAGCGTTGCTGCCGCCGATGCTACCGCCGGATCGAACAGCGAGACTTCGATAAAGACCTCCTCTCCGACCGCGTCCGTGCTGAACTATGCCCCAACTGCTCCCGTCCAGTTCGATGCCAGGGACAAGGCCAGCTATTACTTCCACAATCTGCTCAGTTTTGGCACGGTCCTCGGCCCAGCGGGCGAAGCTGCCGGCGCCATGATCCTGCCACCCAAGCATTATCCCGATCCGTGGAGACAAGGCGTCGCGGCCTACGGGCGAAACTATCTGGCCATACTCGGCCGCCAGCAGACTGCTGGATTCAGCCGCTTTGTCGCGGACGTCGCTCTTCGTGAAGATCCGCGCTATTATCCGTCAGCGAACCGCGGCTTCGCTTTCAGGGTTGGTCACGCGATCGGCTTTACCCTGATCGACCGCTCTGATTCCGGGCAAGCACGTCCCGCTCTTGCTAATCTCATCGGCGCAGCAGCAGGTGGATTCGTCGGCAACGCCTATTTGCCTTCCAACTACTCCGACCTAAGGCACGCTGGAGTTCGTACCGGCATTCAGATGGGCACCTTCGCTGTCGGCAACCTTTTCGAAGAATTCGCTCCCGAGTTTGAGAAGCTTTCCCATTCCATGGGCAACCACCTTCGTCGCACTCATTGAGAGCTTCAGCGACGCTTCCCACCTAAGAATTCGCGGTTGACCTAAGAATCGCTTTGCGAGTCATACCAAAGATTCGCATTATGGCCGCTAGAGTTACTTACGGTTCCGGGGATCTGTTCACCCGTCGACGAGCGCCAGCCCATCCTTTGCCTTGAGCAACCTCGGGCAACGATTTCGGACTTCTCTAGGACCTACTCAAATCGCCTATAAATCTTTTTTATGGCGCGCATCGATGAAAGGGACTCGCGTTCTGTTCGAGGATCAGATAGCGCCGAAATGCCTATTTTATTCTTGCAATTTTATCGTGACCCCCTTTAGTTTAGGTCATGCCACTCCGAACTTATTGTTAGTGCTTCTCCCAAAGCTCTTAGGCGTGACTTAGGCGTCGATGCTGTCCCTGCTTATTGCATAAGGCATTCAAGTCTAGCGCCTCTAACTACCTGGATGCTCGAGAAGGCTAAGTTGAAGAGGCCTCTCCACATCCCAGGCGGACTATCAACTTCTTCCCTCTGGAGGCCCCTCGTATGCGTTTCCGCACCGGACCTATAGTACTTTTCCTTATCTCCCTGCTCGCACTTACCTCGTCAGCGCTACTAGCTCACGCGCAGAATTTTCGCGGAGGAATTAGTGGATCGGTGACGGATTCCAGCGGCGCGACAGTCCCAAACGCCACTATTAAAGCCGTTGACGATGCTACCGACGCGGCCTACGACACCATATCATCGAGTGCTGGCGACTTCAATTACACTAACTTGCCGCTCGGGACTTATACCGTGACGGTAACTGCCAGGGGCTTCTCAACAGAGAAATTTGATAAGGTCTCGGTAACTGCGGGGGCAATCTATACGCTCCCCATCAAGCTGACCATTGCATCTTCGTCGGAGACGATCGAGGTCACCGCCGACGCACTGACCCTAGACACGACCACCGATACCCAGGCCACGATCCTTCCCCAAGCGGTGGTGCAAAACCTACCCAACAGCGGTCGCGACTTCACCCAGATGCTGGCCCAGACGCCCGGGTTTGCGGGCTATTCGACCGGCGGCGGCGCTGGCAACGCCAGCGTTAACGGCACCCGTTCCAATTCGGTCAACTGGCAGATCGAAGGCACGGATAACAACGATTTGTGGTGGAACATTCCCGCCGTGAATCAGGGCGGCGTCTCGGCCATCGCCGGTGTCATCCTCCCGGTCGATGCAATCGATAACTTCTCTTTCGAGACTGCGGGATCGACCGCCCTCGGGCGTAACTCCGGCGGCACTGCTAACCTGACGATTAAGTCAGGCACGAACCGGCTACACGGATCCGCTTACTACTTCAATCACAATGAATTCTTCCAGCGCATGAATCCCTTCTCGACTACCAAGCCGGCTTCCCGCAATCAGAACTATGGCTTCTCTGTCGGCGGACCTGTTATCAAGGACAAGTTCTTCTTCTTTCTAGCCTTCGAGCATCAGAACTTTCTCATCGGCGCGGCTAACAAGGCCACCGAACCGTCGGCCGCGTACCAGGCGGCATCCTATTCGCTCCTCGACTTTTATGGCGTGCCCCACAACCCGGTCGCGAATAATCTCCTCTACGGAAACGGCACGCTTGCCGGTCTGTGGCCAGCGACTGCGCTCACCGGACCTGCCTCTGCCGACAACTACCAGTCGAATGGAAACCTTACTGGCCACAGCTTCAACGGCATCGCTAAGATTGACTTCACACTTACGGAACGCGACCACCTGGCGGCCTCCTGGTTCGCCGGCCAGGGCACGCAGACTGCGCCCACCTCCTCTGAACTGCCTTACTACTTTGAGAACGCGCCGATTCATGTACAGAATTACTCGATCGTCTATAACCATGTCTTTTCGACCGCCATTACCAACCAGTTATCGGCCGGCGTCAGCTACTTCAATCAGGTGTTTAGCGATGCAAATACTGGTTTCAACCCGATCGGGCTCGGCCTGAACACCGGCGTCACCGATCCCTCGCTTCCCGGGTCGCCCCATCTGATCATTGGTCCCTCGGGCGCGAATGTCGGCCTCAGCGCCAGCAGCACTGGGTTTGACCCGCTCGGCCCTACCGCCCCTTCCGGGCGCAACGATATCACCGGGCACCTGGACGAGGCGCTGTCCTGGACCAAAGGCGCTCACCAATATAGTTTTGGCGGGGAATTCCGGCAGGCGCAGGTGGATGACTTCTACCAGACCGGCCAGCGCGGCACGATCTATTTCGATGGGACGCAGGGTCCGTGGGCAACGGGAACAAGCGGCACGGCCTGCGCCACGCTTGCCACCCAGAACCAGGGCGTTGCTGCCCCGGCCGCTCTGACGAGCGATCCCAACATCCCCTTTCTGGCCGACTTCCTGGCAGGTTGCCCTGATCCCTCCACCTCGGAAATTGTTCTTGGTAATCCGAAGCGCCAGGTCTTTGTGAACACCTGGGACCTCTATGGCGCGGATAACTGGAAGGTCAGCCCCCGATTAAGCCTGAACTATGGCGTCCGCTACGACTATGAAGGCCCGGTCCATTCTGATTTTCCTAACCTCTCCACCTTCGATCCTTCCTTACCGGGCGGACTGGCCGTCGCCGGCGTGGATGTTCCAAACATCTATAACAAATTCTGGGGAGCGGTCAGCCCGCGGGTCGGCTTCGCCTACCAGCCGAGCGAAAGCGGCAAGATGGTGATTCGCGGTGGCTATGGCCTCTACTACGATTCCATCTACATGAAATCAGTGCTACAAAACAACGGCTTGCAGAATATCTCGGTCTTTAGCCCAAGTCTGAACCCGGCCGGCTCGGATATCGCTGTCCAAGCGCAGGGTCAGAACGTTGTAGTCCAACCCGGTCAACCTATCTTCCAGTCTTTCGGGGACGCCCTCGCCGGTCAAGGCTCGGTTAAAATATCCACCTTCGCCAAGAACTTTCGCCCCTCTTACACGCAAGAGTTCGATCTGAATCTTCAACAGAGCTTCACCTCCTCTGTAGTCTGGCAACTTGGATACGTCGGCACCAAGGGGACCCACCTCATGGGCATGTCCGATATCAACGCTGGAGCATTGAACTCGCTGAACGTCGCAGTACCGTACGGTTCCGCGACCTGCGCGCCCCAGTATAGCGGCGCTACGCCGACCACGCCCGGGAACGATCTCCAGTGCTCCCGCCCCTATTTCAGCCAATTCCCACAGTTCTCCGTCATCGATCAAGCCACCAGTAACCTCGGCTCCAATTACAACTCTCTCCAAACCAGCCTGCGGCTTCAGGGCTATCACGGTTTCACTGCCCAATTCGCCTACACCTGGTCCCACGCTATCGACTACGAGACCGGTCTGCTTCCGTACCTTCCCCAAGACCCAGGCAACGAAACAGCGGAGCGTGGCAACTCCGACTATGACGTCCGGAACTCCTTCGTCAGCTATGTCGACTATGCTCTACCCAACTTCCGTGGACCGAAGCGTCTGGTCCAAGGATGGGAGTTCAACTCGGCGTGGAGCTTCCACGGCGGGACCCCCTACACCGTCACCTCGAGCAGCAATCCTAGCGGCAACGGCGAAAGCGCAGACCGCGCCGTCCAAGTAGTCGCTAACCCTAACGCTGAACCGCACGGAATCGGCGCCGTCAGTCCCGGGGTCGTTCAATGGTTCGTTCCTGGCGCATTCGTCGATGCTCCTACTGGCCAATATTCACCAACGAGGAGAGGACAGAACTATAACCCAGGCTACTCGGCCGTGGATCTCAGCATTCTCAAAAACACTCCCATCGTTGAAAGAGTCACTGCTCAGTTTCGGGCTGACATTTTCAACATCTTCAATCGAACCAACCTCGCGCCTCTAGGTTTCCCGAGCACCGGCGAAACCGGGCAGATCGGCTCGACCATCGGACCATACCTGGGTAATCCCGGTATCGGCCCCGGAGAACCGCTTAACGCTCAATTCGCGCTCAAAATTATTTTTTAGACGCTTACTCGCTACTTTTTCGAAAGTCCGGCGCCCGCGCGTCCCAGCGGGCGCCGGGCTTTTTCCAGGCACTACCCACCGATATCTCGCTCGTCTCAACCCACTATTTCGACGATAGAGGAGTTACTCCGAAGGATGGCAGTTACCCGTAGAGCCTTCCTCACCCGCATTGGCCAGCTCGGCGGATATGGAGCTGCCTTCACCTTCATGCAGCAGCTCGGCTTGTTGCCGGCGATGGGGGTGACCCACGAACAAGCCAAGCTCAGAAAAGTCCCAGGCAATGGCGCCACCGTGGTGATCCTTGGTGGAGGCATCGCCGGCCTGATCTCTGCCTATGAACTCGGCAGGCTCGGATATCGATGTACTCTGCTCGAGGCCCGCGATCGCGTCGGCGGCCGCAACTGGACCGTCCGCCGCGGTGTCAAGATCGAGTTCACCGACGGGTTTACTCAGAACTGTGAATGGGAGGAGGGAAATTATCAAAACTTCGGTCCCGGCCGCCTTCCCTCCATCCATACCACCATGCTTGGGTATTGCCGCGAGCTCAACATCCCGCTTGAGGTTGAGGTCAATACATCACGCTGCACCCTTCTTCAATCCGACAAGCTGAACGGCGGCGCGGCGGTCGAGCAACGGCGGATGATCAACGACACTCGGGGCCATGTCTCCGAACTTCTCGCCAAATCCATCAACAAAGGCGCCCTCGATCAGGATCTTACCTCCGAGGACAAGGAGCGAATGCTCACCTTCCTCCGCGAATATGGCGACCTGAGTCACGACTTTCTCTTCAAAGGCACCGACCGTTCCGGATTCAAAATCCCACCCGGCGCCGGCAAGGAAGATCCCACCGCCATCGATCCCTTGCCGATGCACGCTTTGCTCGATGCCGATCTATGGCAGGGTTTGCTCTCGGAAGATGCCATCGACTGGCAGGCCACGATGTTCCAGCCGGTCGGCGGCATGGACCTCATCCCGAAGGCCTTCGCCAAGCAACTAGGAGATGTTATCCGGTACCAGGCTGACGTCCAAAAGATACGCCACGATCATGAGGGTGTGACCGTCACCTATCTGGATTGCAAGACGGGCCAGACCGTGACCATCAAGGCGGATTACTGCATCTGCAACATACCCCTGCCGGTTCTCCAAACCATCGATGCCGACTTTGCCCCGGATGTCCGCGAGGTGATCGCTGCCGGCGCCTATGACTCCTCCTCCAAAATCGCCTGGGAGTCTCGCCGCTTCTGGGAACAGGACTACAACATCTACGGTGGCATTTCTTACCTTCGCCAGCCAGTCGAGATCGTCTGGTATCCCAGCGCCAGAATGTTTACGCCCACCGGCATCATCGTTGGCGGTTATGCCGACAACGAGTCCGGCACTCCCTTCGGCGATCTCAGAACGGTTGAGGCAAAAATAAGCGCCTCCCGCCAAGCGATCGAGCTGCTTCATCCCGGCCACGGTAAAGAACTCACCAGGCCGCTTTACGTCAACTGGGGCAAAATCCCCTACGCGCTGGGCGGTTGGCTTAGCGACTACAGCGGGAAATCGATCCAGCGGCTGCTTGAACCCGACGGCCGCATCTACTTCGCCGGGGACTACACCAGCCACTTGAGCGGCTGGCAAGAGGGTGCTGCACTCTCCGCGTATCGGAGCATGAACCAGATCGGCATCGAGGTCGAGAAGAAGAGGCCGGATCCGCCCTTCAGCAGTTCAGCCGCCCTGAGTTAGGGAGAGACAAGCCGCCTGTGATGGAACCGGATTTGCACTAGCAACTTTCAACGCCCAGCCCAGTCTGCTAACGTGAAAGCTGGGCAATGATACTCATCCACAGCTTTACAAGTATTCTCATGCTACAGGCAGACTCGTCTGCGGCGGCACCGCCGCCCGCCAGTGGCAGCGCTATCGTCGAAATGCTGCAAAACAGCGGTCCGATCGCCCTGACCGTGCTCGGCATTCTGGCGCTGTCGAGCCTGTTTTCCTGGGGCGTCATTCTGGCTAAGCTGTCGAGCTTCGGCCGAGCTCGCACTCAGAGCCAGCGCTTTCTCCGCGCCTTCCGCAAGGCGGGCCGTCTTCAGGAGATCTCCGCCGTGAGCGAGCAGTTCAAGCCTAGCCCCCTGGTCAGCGTCTTCGACGAAGTCTACGAGACCTACCGGCGCCAGACGGGAGGGTCCGGACCTCCGCGCAATATCGTTTCTCTGGAGCGCTCCGCGCAGACTGCTGCAAGCGAGGCCCTCACCGTCATGGAACGCCGCATGACCTGGTTGGCCACGATCGGGGCGGTTTCGCCCTTCGTTGGGCTCTTCGGCACCATCATGGGCATCGTGGACGCCTTCCACGGTCTCGGCACCGCGGGAACCGCGACCCTCCGGGCAGTCGCGCCGGGTATCTCCGAGGCACTCATTACCACTGCTGCTGGGCTGGTGGTCGCGGTGCCGGCGGTGATCGCCTATAACCAGTTCACGGCCCGGGTGCGGGAGTTCGGCGCGCGCATGGATGACTTTGCCCGCGAGCTGCTCAACAGCATGGAAGATTCCACGCTTCGGCCCGCGCAAGACCCAGCCGAAAGAGAGGCCGCTCGTGGCCTTCAGCGTTAGTAACGGGGGCAACTTCCGCACTCAGACCGCACTTGCCGAGATCAACATCACGCCACTCGTCGATGTGGTGCTGGTGCTGCTGGTCATCTTCATGATCTCTGCCCCGGTGCTTCAATCCGGCATCGAGGTTGCCGTTCCAAAAACTAAGACCGTCCGCGAGATCACGGAACAACGCCAGGTCGTCACCATCGATCGCGAACAACGCGTTTTTCTTGGCGACCAACCCATCAACCTGGCCGACCTGCCCACCCGCCTTCGTAAATCGAACGGAGACGAAACCAAGCAGGTTATCTACCTGCGAGCCGACGAAAAAGTCCCCTTCGGGGCCTTCGCCTCGGTGATGGATGCCGTGAAACAAGCCGGCATCACGAACATCAGCATCGTCACTCAGCCTTTAGATAACAGAAAATAGGTTCGGCTCCCCTCCTATCACACTCCTGCCGTAGCCCCAACTCAGACTTTGGTCGACATGTGCACGAGGGGCGGCCATCGGCCTCTCGTGTGAGCATCCGCAGCGGCATACAACGAATCCCACACTCAGATCAAAATTTCCCGATGTACCGTTCCGGCCCCTGCTCTAACTCTTTAGCCTGCTGGTTCTTCGATGCCACCTGAACAAGCTCAGAATGCTGGAGTGAACCCCTGGCTCATCGCCACTTCGGTGATGCTGGCGACGTTTATGGAGGTGCTTGACACTGCCATCGCTTCAGTTGCCCTACCGTACATCGCCGGTTCCCTCTCGGCGTCGAACGATGAAGCCACCTGGGTGCTGACCAGCTATCTGGTCGCCAACGCCGTCATCCTCCCCGCGAGCAACTGGTTCGCGCTCAAATTCGGGCGTAAGAATTTCCTCGTCAGTTGCGTCACTATCTTTACGATTTCGTCCTTTTTCTGCGGCGCGGCGCCGACGCTGCCACTCATGCTCCTCGCCCGGATCATTCAGGGGGCCGGCGGCGGCGCTCTGCAGCCGCTCTCTCAAGCCATCCTGCTCGAAAGCTTTCCGCCTGAGAAACGCGGCGCGGCGATGGCCGTCTTCGCCTTCGGCGTCGTGGTCGCCCCCGTCATTGGACCCACTCTCGGCGGCTGGCTCACCGATACCTACAGCTGGCGTTATGCCTTCTACATCAACATCCCCGTCGGAATCGTGGCAGTCGTCATGATTAGCCGCTTCGTCAAGGACCCTCCCTACATCGCCAACGCGAAGGTGCCGCCCTTCGACAACATCGGTTTCGGTCTGCTCGCCGTCTGGACCGGATGCCTCCAGGTCATCCTCGACAAAGGCCAGGAAGACGATTGGTTCGGGGCCGTTTGGATCCGCTGGGCCGCGTTCTTCTTGGTAACTTCCTTCGTGTGGTTTCTCGTCCACTCGTGGCGAAAGAAGAACCCCTTAGTCAATCTGCGAATCTTTAAGGATTGGAACTTCGCCATCGGCTGCTGCTTGATCGCCATGTTCGGCGTCTCGATCTACTCCACCATCACCGTGCTGCCGCTCTTCTATCAGGAGCTGCTCGGGTATACCGCCTTCACCGCCGGTCTGGTCGCCGGCCCTCGCGGCATCGGGTCCATTCTCGGCATGCCGATCATTGGCTGGCTGGGCAATAAAGTCGACCCAAGATATCTACTGACCTTCGGATTTCTGGTCTTCGGCCTCTGCTCCATCTACTTCGGCAATGTCGATCTGGACATCGGTCCTACCACGTTGCTCATCCCCATCGTGATCACCGGCTTCGCCCTCAGCTTTGTCTTCGTACCGATCACTACTCAAGCCTATGGAACGCTCCATAATGAGCAGATTGGCAATGCCAGCGGCATCTTCAACCTGATGAGAAATATCGGCGGCTCGATCGGCATCTCGGTGGCCCAGACGCTGCTCACACGCCGCGCCGATTCCCATCAGAACGAGATCCTGAACTACGTGCCTCGGTCCAGCTACTACTATCAACAACGCGTTGGTCAGATCGCCAGTTATCTCGGCCGCCAGACCAATCCCGCGAACGCGACCGCCGCAGCCCGCAGCCAGGTCTACCAGCAGCTCAATGCGCAAGCGCTGTTATGGGCATTCGTCGACGTTTTTCGTTGGACTGGGCTGCTCTGCTTCAGCGCCGTGGCGCTCGTCTGGCTCTTCCGTAAAGTGAAGCCGGGCCGGGCTCCCGCCGGGGCTCACTGATCCACCAAACTCTATGCGGCTGAGACCCGTGCAGCCACGTGCGAGCCGAGCCCCATGCGAGCCCGCCTGTATCCCCGATGCGCCGGTAAGCTACCCTGCCATGGCAGCCAATAACGCGTTCGCATCATGCACTGGCGGTAAACAGGCATTTCCCCGGCAAACGACCGCCATCACGCCATCCTCGATCCCGGGCAGCGCCGGTAAAGTCTCCGCCAGCATGGGCGGTAAACTCAGCGGCGAAATCTGCTCCGCGCCCAGGCGGATCACGCTCTTGTTCACCGCGTAACCGGCCAGCGCCGTTGCCTTCAGGCGACGCGCCTCATCGCCTTCGCCAATCACCACCACCTGCGTCGGGGCCTGTAAATATTGCTGCAGCGCCAATCCATAACTCCCCGCATACAATCCAAAGTGCTCCACGATTCCGGCGAAGTTCTCCAAGGTGTCCTCTGCCCTTTCGCGAAGGTCCTGGCGGCCGTTCAGATGCTCCAGGCGCAGCAGCGCAATTACTGCCGAAGGATTTCCCGCTGGTGTCGGCGTATCCTGCAGCGGCTTCCGCCGCGCGCTCAATGCGCCCAGCACCTTTCCTTCTGTAGGCAGCTCGGCGTCGAAAAAGCCGCCCCCGACCAGATCGTAGAACCGCGCCACCATCGCGTCCCCTATCTGCTCGGCAGCCTTGTAATACTTTATCTCTCCAGTTGCTTCCCAGCCATCAAGACAAGCTTCCACCGTGAATGCATAGTCGTCGAGGACCCCGCAAATCCGTTCCTTTGGCTTGTCACTTCCGGCATAGGAAATCACATGCGCCAGGCCCGACTCTTCATTCCAAGCCTCGGCCAGTATGCGATCGAGTGTCTTCAATGCAAAAGCGACCGTTGACCCCAGATGCAGCACCCGTCCCGCCTGCAGATAAGCCGAGACCGCCATCGCATTCCAGGAGGTATAGATCGTCTTATCGAGGAATGGAGCTGACCGCTCCAGCCGTGCCGCATACAGTTTCTTGGACGCCGAGGCAATCCGCGCTTGCACCTCCGGAACCGGCAGCTTCAACCGCCGCGCCGTGTCGTCCAGCGTGAAATTCACATGCAAGACGTTCTTTTGCGGATTGTGGTGCATGTCGCCCACATGGCCGATGTGATAGTGCAGCTCCACGACGGAAAGCTCCTCCGGCGTCAGCACCGCAGCCGCCTCTTCGCGTGTCCAGGTGAAGTAATCCCCATCGTCATCAAGCGTCACGTCGGCGTCCTGCGAGGCATAGAAGCCGCCGCGCTCCCGGTCCGTCAACCACTCGTCCATCCAGCGGATGATGTCCTTCGCCACTCGCGCAAATTCCGGATTCACAAATGTCTGGTAAGCATGCGCATAGTTCTTCAACAGCCCGGCATTGTCATACAGCATCTTCTCGAAATGCGGCACGACCCATCGCTCGTCCACCGAATAGCGATGAAACCCGCCGGCGAGCTGGTCGTAGATTCCGCCCAGCGCCATCTTCTCGAGCGTCACCACTACCGTCTTCTTCGCAGCCTCGTCGCCGGTACGGCCTACAACATCAATCAACAGATCGAGCGCCGAGGGATGCGGAAACTTCGGCTGCGACCCGAACCCGCCATGTTGCGCATCAAACTGCCCCACCGCATGGCTCACCAGCTTATCGACCAATGTCGCGCTCAACTGCCCGGAGCGGCCGGCAAACGTTTCGCCATGTTCGATCGCCGCCATCACGCTTCCAGCCGTGTCGGTGACCTCGGTGCGCTGTTTCTTCCACACCTCGGCCATGGTCCGCAACACCCGCTCGAAGCTCGGCCGGCCATAGCGCTCTTCCGGAGGAAAATACGTTCCTCCAAAGTACGGCTTGCCATCGGGCGTCAAGACCGCCGTCAGCGGCCACCCACCCTGTCCGCTCATTGACTGGACCGCCGCCTGATAGCGGCTGTCCACATCCGGCCGTTCGTCCCGATCGACTTTGATGGCAACGAAGTGCTCATTGACGACGGCCGCCAACTTCGGGTCTTCATAGGACTCGCGGTCCATCACATGGCACCAGTGACACCAGACCGCGCCAATATCCAGGAGAATGGGCTTATCTTCGCGAGCAGCTTTCGCAAACGCCTCTTCGCTCCATTCATGCCATTGCACCGGCTGATGCATGGCCGAGCGAAGGTAGGCGGAAGAAGCGTCTTTCAGAGAGTTATTAGAGGCGTGAACTGTGGAATCAGTAGTCATCGCTTCAAGTTTAGAGTATTTCGGCGAAAGGCGAGGATTCGCGAAACCACACTCCTCTCGCCGAACGACTCTAACCGGGGCTCAGCTAGCGCCTGCCGCCAATGTGGCCGCGTCCATCATGCATTTCATTGCCATGAAAGTTGGCGGGAGGATGCTCTCGGCCTACTTCCACTCGATCGCCGGGATGCGGTATCGGACCGTGGTAACCATGGTCGGGATGAAAGTGATTATCGACATAGCCATGGAAGTCGTGCGGGCCATGGAACCAGGGACCAGCACCGATAAACACTCCACCCGGGAACCACTCAGGTCCATAGTACCCGTAGGGAGCACACGCATATGGCGGAGCCTCATAGTAGCCATAAGGGCATACCGGTGCGACTCCAATGTTGACGCTGACTTGAGCCTCGGAAGGCTTGCCAGCTGCTGCAAGAACGGAAAGACCAGCGAATGCAGAAATCACTGCATACTTTAATCTGCGCACGTACATTTACACCTCTGCAGCTTAGAAGGCGTAAAAACGTCCCAGAGTTGTTCAATCTATGCAGGGTCACGGCCGAAGATAGATCATCCAAAAAGTTTCACTATCCAGGGTTTTTTTCCGAGAAGCGCTTCAGCCGAAAACATCATCCGCTGACACTCTACTGCTCTCGGAGCAAATCAAGTTAGCCGTCCCTTCGCCGTGGGGGGATGAGACGTCAGGCTCATGTAAACCGCGGTCGCCACCGTTGCCAGGATCACCAGCAACAGCGAATAAAGTGTGAAGAGATAGACCCCCAGACCGGTGTCGGGATACACAAGTCTCCACACCTTGAACTCAACCAGCACCGCGGTCCACCCCAGCGCCGCGCTGAGCCAGATGGTGCGCTTCTGATTGCTCAGCAACCATTCCTCTCGAAGCAGCAGGGCAGCTGGCAGCATCCCGCATAGCCACCCTAACCCGGCAATTGGCAAAGTCCAAGCCAGCCACACTGCGGCGCCCCAGCACAGCGACGCCGTCAATGGCTGCAGACCGCCATCCCGGTTCCCCAGCATTCTCACTAGCACGATCGGGAGCGTCACCACGATGGCTGACGCCCAGCCCAGAAAAACCGCCAGCACCGATCTTCGAATTCTTGCCCCAGCCACCCTGAGGCTCATCGGAGCAGTCGTACTGCGACCTCGGTATAAAGATCGATCGCCTGGAACAACTCTTTCTTCGCCAGCTTCTCGTATGGAGTGTGCGCCACATGGATCGATCCAGGCCCCAGCAACAGCGGCTCGCCCCAATTGGTCAGCGCCGGGATATCGGTCGTGAACGCGGCCACCATGGTTTCCAGGCCTTCGATCTTTCGCATGCGGATGAACGGAATCTCCAGCGTGAACTCGACCGTTGCCAGTCCCTCCACCGCTGCCTCAATCTTCGCTCGAAGCTCTTCAGAAGGGCCGACCAACCGCACCAGTACATGCGCCTCGGCCGCGTCGGCAATGACGTTCGGAGCATGCCCGCCCTCGATCATCCCGATATTCAGCGTGCTCGATCCGACATCCTCGACCATCGGGAGATCGAGCGCAAGCACCCGCTCCAGAGCCAAGACGAGCTTATGGATCGCGCTTTCTCCAAGCTCCGGATAGGCTGAATGACCCATTTTCCCTGAAGCGCGGATCGTCGCCCGCAATGCTCCCTTTGAGGCCAATGCCAGGCGATTATCGGTCGGCTCCCCGTTGATCAGAAATTGGCTTCCCTTTGGGTGTTCATTCGCCACCCGGGCTCCCGCCGAATCGCGCTCTTCGCCCACCACAAACAGTAGTCCGACTTTGATGCCCATCTCTCGCAAGCGAACCGCCGCCGCCGTCTGGGCCGCAATGATTCCCTTGGCATCGCAGCTTCCCCGGCCATAGATGAACTCCTGGTCCTCGCTGCTCGCAAGAAATGGAGGCACGGTGTCCATATGCGTCGATAAAACTACGTCCGGCTGAACTCCGTCGGTCGAGGCATACACGTTGAAACGGTCGCCGGCTTGACGGCTCTCCGGCGGCTGCGGAACGGCCATTCGCTCCACCTCGAATTTCAGGCCAAAGAGATACCTCTCGAGCCAGACGCCGACTTCGCCTTCGTTATAGGTGATCGATTCGATGTCGATCAAACTGCGTGTGAGATGAACCGGATCGAGTGCCATCAAGACCCAGAATACATGGCCCCTGCCTGGAGACCACGTCGATACAATAGAGCCAGTAACTCGACAGCCACTGAATGGGAATTAGAACCGAAACATGAATCCAACCTTCGCGTCTTCCGCCATTCGCAGTGTGGACGACCTCCGCGGTCCTGCCGGCCAACTCGAAGCCCTGCTCAACGCCGGAAATCCCGCCGCTGCATACTCCGCCCTCGTCTGCCATCCTCACCCGCTTTTCGGCGGCACCATGCATAATAAAGTTGCCTATCATGCCATGAAGGCGTTTGGTTCCTTTGGCTTTCCGGTGCTCCGCTTCAACTTTCGCGGCGCCGGACTTAGCGAAGGCGTCCACGACCATGGCCGCGGTGAACGCGAAGATGTCCGCGCCGCTGTCGACTGGTTGAGCAACGAATTCAATCTTCCGATTCTCTTTGCTGGCTTCTCCTTCGGAGCGAACGTCGGCCTTCGAGCCTGTTGCGGGGACCAGCGGGTGCACGGACTTGTCGCCCTCGGTACTCCCGTCCATGCCGAAGGGCGCGACTATCACTATGAATTTCTTGCCAACTGCAGGGCTCCCAAGCTCTTCGTCAGCGGGACGGCGGACAAGTATGGGCCGGTCGCCCTGGTAGAAGCCGCCGTCAGCCTTGCGCCGCCACCCACTGAGTTAGTCTGGATACCGGAAGCGGACCACTTCTTTGCCGGTCAACTCGACCGGATGCAAGACGCCATCCACAATTGGGTTGACGCGCACTTCCTGGCAGTAAGGCCGCAATGAACTCATCGAACCTATCTAATCCCGTCGCACCGTCAAAACCGCTCTCCGAGACGGCCATCGACATCTTCACCACCGCTCTCGAAGACTGCAATATCCCAGCCGCGTTCGACCGTTACCTTCATTTCGAAGAACACACGCTCTTCCTCCATCCATCGCCACTATTGAAGCCGAACGTAATCGAACTCGATCAATTCAAGAAGATCTTTGTGATTGCCTTCGGGAAGGCCGCGCTCACCATGACCGACGCGCTGCTCGCGCGCCTGCCGCAGAAGCTCAATGTTCACGGAGTTTGCTCGGCCCCGAAAATTCCTAAAGAACATACCCGCCAGATTCGTTACTTCGCGGGAGGCCATCCGCTTCCCAACAAAGAGTCCTTCGCCGCCGCCAAGGCTACCCTGAGCCTGCTCAAGACTGCCCGTAAGGACACCTTCATCTTCTTCCTGATCAGTGGCGGCGGATCAGCCATGCACGAGCTTCCGCTCAACAAGCACATTTCGCTCGAAGACACTATCGCCTTCCACGAAGCCCTGGTCGCCTCCGGCGCCACCATCACCGAAGTCAATACCGTCCGCAAGTACTTCTCCGCGGTCAAAGGTGGACGACTCGCCCTGGCCGCTCCACTCGCCGAAAAGCTAACTTTGCTTCTCGCCGATGTGCCGCTCAAAGATCGCGCCGCCGTGGCCTCGTCGCCCACCCTGCCCGACGAATCGACGCTCGAGGAGTGCCGGGAAATCCTCTCCCGCTACCGTTTGCTTGAAATGTTTCCCTTCAAGGTGCGCGAGCATTTCGCCATGCTCGGTCTGGATACCTCAGGCGTCAAGCTTCTGGATAGGCCGGCTGAGAAATCCACCGACAGATCCACTGATAAATCCGACGATCAGCCCGCAGTCACCATTGCTCCCGCTGTACACAGCGGCCTTCGCCTCCCCGGCATGAAGAAAATTGAAATCGATCCCGCCGCCGTCTTTGGCGATTCGCGTTTCATAACCCTCCTCTCGAATCACGACTTCGTCAACGCGGCCCGGGAGCGCGCCGAAGCACTCGGCTTCAAAGTCGTAATCGACAACAGCTGCGACGATTGGGATTATGCCCAGGCTGCGCATTACCTTCTCGAGCGCTTCCACGCCCTCCGCCGCGAATACCCGCGCTTGTGCCTCCTGTCGAGCGGCGAAGTCACCGTCCGTCTCGGCCCCCACCCCGGCTGCGGCGGACGCAATCAGCAGCTGGTCCTCACCGCCGCTCTGGACCTGGCCCACCACGAAGGCGAGAACCTGGCCATGCTCAGCGCAGGTTCCGACGGCATCGACGGAGACAGTCCTGCCGCTGGAGCGACTGTCGATCCGACCACCATCGCCCGGGCGCGCAGCTACAACTTCGACCCGGAAGAGACCCTCGCCGGCTTCAACACCTGCACCCTGTTTACCGCCCTCGGCGACAGCATCGTTACCGGTCCGACCGGCAACAACCTGCGCGACCTTAGGGTGCTGCTGGCCGTGCGCGATCCCGAAGCACGTGACGGTCCTAGTCACTCCTCCGGTGCGTGATAGCCTGCGGTATATACCACTTTTTCCTGAAGAAAGTTTGCATGGCCCGTATCGCAAAGCTCTTCCTCAATGGACGCAGCCAAGCCGTCAGGCTCCCCGCGGGATTTCGCTTCGAAGGCAAAGAGGTCTTCATTCGCCGCGATGAAACCACCGGCGACGGCATCCTCTCCCGTCGTCCGGGGAGTTGGGATGACTTCTTCGAATTGGTGCGCACTTCCGACCTTCCTAAAGACTTCTTGGATGATCGCTCCAAAGAGTCTGCGGAAGAACGGGACCTCTTTTGACCTCTGTTTCCTACCTGCTCGACACCAACACGGCCAGCTTCATCGTTCGCGGGAACCCTGACGTCGTTTTGAAACGCTTCGCCCAGGCGGCCCTGTGCAAACTGCTATCTCTGCTATTACCGAGGCGGAACTTTTGTTCGGCATCGCGCGCCGGCCGGAGGCGACCCGACTCAAGACCGTTGTGGGCCGAATCCTAAAGCAGATCGCCATCTTGCATGGGCTCGAAAGCAGCCAGGTACTACGCCCATATTCGAACAACCCTCGAAGGCCGGAGAGCCACTGGGCGCTTGGATACGATGATCGGTGCTCAGGCATTGGCCGAGGATCTCGTCCTCGTCTCAAACGATCACGGCTTTCGCCAAATCTCCCATTTGAAGCTCGAAGATTGGACGCTTTCCCTCTAGCGTCCCCGGTTCTAGAGTTTCCGAGGAGGACGGGAAGTGCTCTAATCGCACCAGGAGATTACCCGCGTGCTCGGTCTGCCCAAAAGAGCCCTTTTCCTCGCCGCCTTCCTTTTGTGCCTCACAATCCTCGCGACAAAAGCGTTCGCCCAGGCACCCCAGCTAGTCATCATCGATACCGACATCGGCGATGACATCGACGACGTGCTCGCCATCGGCCTTGCGCTTTCGAGTCCCGAACTTAAAATCCTCGGCATCGAGTCCGCGTGGGGTGACACCGCTCTTCGCGCCCGCATGCTCGATCGGTTGCTGTGTGAGACCGGACGCGCCGACATCCCGGTCGCCGTAGGCATCGAAAAACATGGCCCGGGCGGAGCGACCTTCTCCCAGGCTCGCTGGGCGGAACGCCAGCCGGAGAAGACACACACCCCCGCCGTCGACTTCCTGCTCGACCAGATCAAGCAGCATCCCGGCGAGATCACCCTGATCGGCATCGCGCCGCTCACCAATCTCGCGGCCGCCCTTCAGCGTGATCCCAATACCTTCAGAAAGCTGAAACGGATCGTCATCATGGGAGGCTCCATTCACCGCGGATATGACGATCTCGGCTACACCCCCGATCACGGTCCCGACGCCGAGTACAACATTGCCATGGATCCAGCTGCGGCGCAGGCCATCTTTCACGCCGGCGTACCGCTCTTCGTCATGCCGCTAGACTCCACTCAGCTCAAGCTTGACGAGGTCAAGCGCCGGCTGCTCTTCACGCAAAGCACCGACCTTACTGATGCGCTTGCGCTGCTTTACGAACAATGGTCGCGATCGACCTCCCAGGTGACCCCAACCATGTTCGACGCGGTCGCTGCCGCCTACAGCATCGAACCCGCTCTATGTCCCACCACTCCGATGAACGTCGATGTCGACGCCCGCGGCTACACCCGCCAGGTCGCGGCCCAGTCGAATGTGCACGCGAATGCGAACGTCTGCCTAAGCTCCGACTCAGACGGCTTCTTCGCGTTCTATATGCCTCGCCTGCTCAAACAGAAACTAGCGGGCTCCTGCGCTCGCTAGCAGGCCCCTGCGCTCGATCGATAATTGAGCAGAATAGGTGATGACAAGTGGATGAGACAAAGGGTCGGACTCCCGTTGCAGCCACAGCTGCGATACTCTCAAAACATGGCAGCAAAGACCCTCTACATAGCCACTAGCAATCCCGGCAAACTGCGCGATTTTGCCGCCGCCGCTCAGGCTCTTGCCTCGCCCGCAGATAAGTTTGCGATCGCGCCGATGCCTTGCCTTGACCGGATCCCGCCTCCTCCGGAGGACGAATTGACGTTCAAGGGAAATGCCCGCGCCAAAGCCATCTACTATAGTCGACTGGCTCCCGGCTTCGACATTATCGCGGATGACTCCGGTCTCGAGGTCGATGCACTGGAGGGTGAACCAGGCGTAAGGTCAGCCCGTTATGCGGAGGGAGCTTCAAAGCACGATCAGGACGAGGCAAACAACCGGCTCCTGCTCAAGAACCTGGCTTCTGTGGCGGATGAAAAGCGTACAGCCCGGTACCGCTGTGTGCTCGCCTTGGCGCGGGATGGAGAGTGTTTGGTCACTGCCGAAGGCAGTGTGGAAGGTCTGATCGCCGCTAGACCTCAGGGCGACAGAGGATTCGGATACGATCCACTTTTCTACCTGCCGGAGCTAGGCAAGACCATGGCTGAAATCGACCTCGAAATGAAAGACTCAATCAGTCACCGGGGAAGCGCTTTGCGTGATTTGTTCGAACAATTGGCGACCCATCTCTCGTGACTCTTTACCCGGTGCTCTGACCGAAGGAGTATGCTCGACCCGGGCGTGGGCGAAGCTTTAGCTCTCCCATAACTTACGAGCAAACCATACGATCACGGGCAAAACTAGGAAATCACGAGCAAACAGGGCTTGTCCGTTTCGTCCTGTTGGACTCAATAGCGTGGCTGCCTTGACTGGCATTCTTGCCGACACGAATAATAAAGATTCATGAATTGTAGATAACTGATTGTTCGATCAAGAACCATAGCCGCTGCTCGGCTGCCCACGGGAAAACTCTAGGAGTCAATATTATGGCCACTGCCACCGCACCCCCTGCTGTTCCATCTTTGCGCGGCGTTCCTCCCCTGCGCGCCGGGCAGGGGCATTCGTTTTTGCTTCGCAAGCTCCACTCGCTGAGTGGGATAGTGCCCATCGGCGCATTCCTGATCGAGCATCTGATTTCGAACTTCGAGGCACTCAAGGGACCCGCCGCTTATGCAGCGCAAGTCAAGTTTCTGAATGGATTGCCCTTCGTCAGAATTCTGGAGTGGGCGTTCATCTTTCTACCCATCCTCTATCACTCGCTTTACGGCCTCTACATCACTTTCCGCGGAAGACAGAACGTCAACGTCTATCCTTGGGCCGGCAATTGGATGTATCTATCGCAGCGGGTCACCGGGTTGATCGCGTTTGCATACATCATTCAGCATGTCTGGAGGCAGCGTTTTGCCGGGGTCAGCTTGCCCGAACATCCTGGAGCGGCCTTTCACAAAGTCCAGGTGGAGCTTTCGAATCCCTGGATGCTGGCCGTCTATGCGATCGCGATGATTGCAACCTGCTGGCACTTTGCTTATGGGATATGGCTCTTCGCCGCGAAATGGGGTCTCACTCCCGGAGACAAGGCACGCAAGCGCTTCGGCTATGTCTGCGCAGCGCTCGGCGCGGTGTTGATCGTGGTCGGACTCGCCAGCCTCTATGCCTTCGTTGGCCCGCAGTACCAAAATGCACCCTCAGATTTGACTCCTGCGCAAATAGAAGCCGGCCCCATGGCTTCGCCCCCGGCTGGAGGGAATACTCCTGCTTCACAATAGAGATATGGGGAGACTGGCGAAGTACGGGACACCCCGTCGCAGGGTTGCTCGCTTTAGTTTACGGATAGTAGAAGAAGAAATGGGGCCTTCAGGCCCGGCTGGAAAGGCCAAATAGCTTATGGCAGCAAGCCCAAGAATTATCGTAGTCGGCGGCGGATTGGCTGGACTCTCGGCCGTGATGAAGATAGCCGAGGCTGGCGGCAAGGTCGACCTCTTCTCGATCGTCCCCGTCAAGCGCTCGCACTCAGTCTGTGCGCAGGGCGGCATCAATGCCGCAAAGAACCTTAAAGGGGAAGGGGACTCGACCTGGGCGCATTTCGATGACACGATCTATGGCGGCGACTTCCTCGCCAACCAAACGCCGGTCAAGAATATGTGCGACAACGGACCGGCGATCATCGATCTGCTGGACCGTATGGGTGTGCCATTCAACCGGACACCAGAGGGTCTGCTCGACTTCCGCCGCTTCGGTGGAACGCTCTTCCATCGCACTGCATTCGCCGGTGCGACGACCGGCCAGCAGCTCCTCTATGCGCTCGATGAGCAGGTCCGCCGCTATGAGTCTGAAGGCAAGGTCCAGAAGTATGAGGGTTGGGAGTTCCTCTCGGCAGTGCTTGACGAGAGCAAGGTTTGCCGAGGCATCTGTGCGATGAATCTCCGCACCATGGAGGTTCGTACTTTCCCCGCCGACGCCATCATCATCGCCACCGGCGGCATCGGAGCGATCTTTGGCAAGAGCACCAACTCTGTCGTCTGCACCGGTTCGGCGCAGTCGGCTCTCTATCAGCAGGGTGCTTATTACGCCAATGGCGAGTTCATCCAGGTTCACCCAACTTCCATTCCCGGCGAAGACAAGCTTCGGCTGATGTCGGAGTCGGCGCGGGGGGAGGGCGGCCGCGTCTGGGTACCGCGTAAAGCTGGGGACAGCCGCGACTGGAAGAGCATTCCGGCTGCGGAGCGCTTTTACTTCCTGGAAGAGTGGTATCCCAAATACGGCAATCTGGTGCCACGCGATGTGGCGACTCGAGCGATTCATAAAGTCGTCTACGAACTTGGGCTGGGCATCGATGGTCAACCGATGGTCTATCTCGACCTCACCCACATCGACCGTGAGACCCTCAACCGCAAACTAGAAGGCATCCTCGAAATTTACGAGAAATTTGTCGGCGACGATCCTCGCGAAGTACCGATGAAAATCTTCCCGGGAATGCACTACACCATGGGTGGACTTTGGGTCGACTACAACCAGATGACCAACCTGTCCGGAGTCTTCGCGGCGGGCGAGGCTGAATACAACTATCACGGCGCGAATCGCCTGGGGGCGAATTCCCTGCTCTCCTGCATCCACGGTGGATTTGTCGCCGGACCCAAGGCTCTCGAATATGCTAAGGCGCTTCCCGCGGCACAAGGCGACGGCGGCCACAGTGCAGAAAAGAAGCGGCAGGAAGAGATGAATGCCGGCCTGATGCGGTCCGACGGCACGGAAAATCCATTCAAGCTGTGGCGTGAACTTGGCGACACCATGACCAAGAACGTCACCGTGATCCGCTACAACAAGGGCTGTAAAGAGGCCGATGTCAAGATTTACGAACTCCTGGAGCGCTACCGGAACATCAATCTGAGCGATAAAAGTTCGTGGGCCAACACCAGCTTCGCCTTCACCCGGCAGCTATATAACATGCTGCAACTCGGGCGGGTTGTCGCCCAGGGCGCAGCGCTTCGCGATGAGTCTCGCGGTGCGCACTATAAACCCGACTTTCCGGAGCGGAACGACGAGAAGTTCCTGAAAACGACCAAAGCCTACTTCGCGCCGGATGCCGATGAACCGAGGTTCGAGTACGAAACGGTAGATACGCAATTTATTAAGCCCCGCCCGCGCCGCTACGACGCCGTGAAATAAAGTAGGCGAGTTCGCCCAGGGTTAGCAAGCGGACCTAGGTCCGCGAGGCAGCAAAGAACCGGAGAAATGATGCCCGAACGCACTATCAAAATCGAAATCAAGCGCCAGAGCGGACCCGATGCCGAGGCGCACTGGGACAAGTTCGAGCTCCCTTATCGTCCTGGAATGAACGTCATCTCCTCGATGATGGAGATTGCCGCCAACCCGGTCACCGCGGATGGCAAAGCCACTACGCCGATCGCCTACGACTCCAATTGCCTGGAAGAGATCTGCGGCTCCTGTGCGATGCTGATCAACGGAAAGGCGAAGATGGCCTGTTCAGCACTCGTCGATAACCTGGAGCAGCCTATTCGTTTGGAGCCATTATCGAAATTTCCGGTAATCCGTGACCTGGCCGTCGACCGCAGTGTCCTCTTCGAGAATCTCAAGCGGGTCAAGGCCTGGGTGCCAGTCGACGGCTCCTACGACCTCGGTCCCGGACCACGCATCTTCCCGCAATCGCAGGAAGAGAGCTATCCGCTCTCCAATTGCATCTCCTGCACGATCTGCATGGAGGTCTGCCCGCAGTTCAATGAGTCGACCGGCTTTGTCGGAGCGGCCACGATAGCGCAGGTCAAGCTCTTCAATGAAAACCCTACCGGCAAGGTGCTCAAGCAAGACCGGCTGCGTGCGCTGATGGGAGATGGCGGCATTGCCGACTGCGCTTACGCACAGAACTGCGTCAACGCCTGCCCCAAGCAACTGCCGCTCACCCGCGCCATCTCCGATGTCAGCCGTGATGTGATTGTGCAAGGCATCAAGGACTTCTTCACTCACTAAGCCCTTCGTTCGCGATTCGAGTGGAATTCACTTTCGGCTGGCCATCGCCGGGGTGAATTCGACTCACTTGTTCGACTCCCTGTTTCAACTCCACGTCCTTCTTTTTTATTTTCCTTGACGGCCCTCCCTCCGTGCCTGATTATTCTTTCATTCAAACGATTGAATAGTCTGCACTTACCTTTCGACCAAGAGGACCGCCCATGGATCATTTCCCTTCCCGTCACTCTGCTCTCGCCGGTGTCCTCGTTTCTTTCGCCGCGGTTCTGTTGCCAGCTTGCTCCGTTGCGCAGGACACGAAGACGGTCCATCCCCAGAAGCGGATCGTCGGGGACTACACCTATTACAGCAAGTTCAACAACCCGCCTTACGGCGCGGACCAGATTCCCTACCACAAGCTCACCCATATCATTCATGCCGGAGTTCCGTTCGATGCCGAAGGAAACCTGCAAGTACCGGACGGATTCATCGAGCCGGAGATGATTACGAAGGCTCATGATGCCGGGACGAAGGTCGTGTTGCTGATCGGCGGAGATGTTCCGGCGCTCGAGACCAATCCCGGTATGCTCAAGCCCTTGCTCAAGAACCTGAAGACCTTCGTGACAGAACACGATTACGATGGACTCGATCTCGATTGGGAATATCCATTGAGCGCAGAAGACACGGCGGTGCTGCTTAAGCTCATGACTGCACTGCGCGCGACCTTTCCCAGCCCTCGCTACACTCTGTCGATCGATGCGGCGCCATGGAACGAGCCGGCCTATGACGTCCCCCACCTGAGAAAGGTCATCGATTGGTTCAACATCATGACTTACGATTGCGCCGGTCCGTGGACCGCGCATGCTCAATTGAATTCACCGATCTTCTGGGACCCGAAGAATCCTCATCCGGAAGAGTGCGAACCCGGCGCCAGCGACCAAGAGTCGGCTGATATCTTCCTCGCCGACGCGCCTGCGTCTCAACTGAATCAAGGAACCCCGTTCTACGGCTATGAATATACCAACGTCAAGAAACTGTTCGGCACCTGCCCCAATGCTTCAACTACGGAAGATGGGGACTGCGACGATACGGTGTTGACGCTTGGATATGGCAGCGACATCAAGAAGCTGATCAACAAGAAGGGCTGGGTCGAGCACCGCGACCCGGTCGCCTTGGTTCCCTATCTCCTGAAGAAGGATGGTTCGCCGGGATTCATCACCTACGACGATGCTGAGTCTACTTACATCCGGGTGTGGTATTCGGATTGGGAGCGTGGCCTGGGCGGTACCTTCCTGTGGGCGCTCGATGAGGACTACGACGGCCACTCGCAGGACCTGTTAGACGCAATGTACAAGGCGTCGAAACGGATCCCCCCCTGCGACGACAAACCCTCAAAGTAACAACAAGAAACAAACGACGGGCCAACTGCTCCCTCGGAGCATGGCCCGTTTGCTATGCTGGGTTACAATCCTCGTAACACGCGTTGCATTCAAACTATGAGAGCATTTGCCGGAACCTTCCTGCTGCTTGCCACTCTTGCGTCATCCGGTGCGCAAATTTCTTCCGAAAAGGATTCTGTGCCCCAGACGAAATCCACTTCGGTCGCACCTCCAACGAGCGCGATCATTATCGATACCCATGCGGACACCCCGCAGCGTTTTGTGGACGAGGGCTATGATCTCAGCGATCCGCTGAACGGTGGCCAGGTCAACTTCGACTCAGCGAAGCGGGGCAATCTTGGCGCGGAGTTCTTCTCTATCTGGGTTGAACCCGACCTCTGGAAGGGCCACTATGCCAAGCGCACCCTGGAGCTGATCGATTCGGTCTACCAGCAGGCGGCCAAGCATCCTGACAAGATGCGAATGGCATTCTCTTCCGCCGACATCGTTGCCGCACACCGCGAACACAAGCTCGCCGCATTGATGGGCATCGAAGGTGGCCACTCCATCGAAGATAGTCTCGCCTTGCTGCGCGACTACTATCGGCTTGGAGTTCGTTATATGACGCTGACCTGGTCGAACTCGACCGACTGGGCCGACTCTTCCGGTCAGATCGATCCGAAGAACCCGGATGATCCCAAGGTGCCTCATACGAAGGAGGGACTTACCGAGTTCGGTAAAGATGTGGTTTATGAGATGAACCGTCTTGGCATGATGGTCGACATCTCCCACGTCGCCGATAAGACTTTTTTCCGGACCCTGGTGATCAGCCGCGCCCCCGTGATTGCTTCCCATTCGGCGGCGCGGGCGCTCTGCGATGCTCCGCGCAACATGACGGACGATATGCTTCGGGCAATTGCCATCAACGGCGGGGTGGTGCAGGTGGTCTTCTACTCCGCGTTTATCAGCCAGGCTTTTCGCGATGCTGCCCTGGCGCAGAAGCCCGAAGTCGATAAGGCAATACAAGCTTTCAAAGACAAAGCCAGTAGTGAAGGAAAGCAAGTCACCTTTGGAGATTTAGAGAAGTTACAAAGAAGTTATGCCGACAAGATCCCGCGTCCACCGCTGAGCGCGCTTATCGATCAGATCGATCATGTGGCTAAGGTTGCGGGCATCGATCACGTTGGGCTCGGTTCCGACTTCGATGGAGTTTCCGGTCAGTTGCCGGAGGGTATCGACTCGGCCGCGGACTTGCCGAAGATCACGGCTGCGTTGATGGCTCGCGGCTATTCCGCCGCCGATTGCGAGAAGATCCTCGGCGGAAATCTGCTCCGTGTCTTCCGCGAAGTGGAGAAAGTGAGCAAGCAGTTGCAGTCGGAAAACCGTCCTCGCATCAGTGAGAAGCAGCCTTTCGATAAGAAGTGAGCGGTTCCGTGACCAGGCATGCGCTGGCCTTAATCGATACCCATGCGATAACCTCTAAGGTGGAAGCCCGCATGAAGCCAATAACGAACCTTGCCGCTGTTGCTCTGACCTGGACGCTTTGCACCTTTGTTTGCTTAGGGCAGCAGTCTACGCCGACGCCCCAACAATCCGCTCCTCCGCCCGCAGCGCCAGCGCCGCTGCCGGACGCCCCGTCATCGAACGCTCCCGTGGTACTGCAGCCTACCGGTCCGACGGCTGTCTTCGATACCAGCATGGGCCGCATGACGTGCAAGCTCTTCGACAAGGAAGCGCCAGAGACGGTTGCCAACTTCATCGGCCTGGCGGAGGGCAAGAAGGACTGGACTGACCCCGCGACCCACAAGAAAATGCACAACAAGCCGCTCTATAACGGCACCGTCTTCCATCGCGTGATCCCTGACTTCATGATTCAAGGTGGGGACCCAACCGCGACCGGTATGGGCGATCCGGGCTACATGTTCAAAGATGAGTTCAATCCGAACCTCAACTTCGATGTGCCGGGACGCTTGGCGATGGCCAATTCGGGACCTGACACGAACGGCTCGCAGTTCTTTATCACTGAAGTGCCCACCGAACATCTTAACCAGAAGCACACGATCTTCGGTCAGTGCGATGACTCGAGCGTGGCCGTCGTAAGGTCGATCGCCCGGGTCGAGCGGGACGGCAATGACAAACCAAACACAGATGTCGTTTTGACGAAGGTAACCATCGTCGCCGATGGCAAACCGCTTCCTCCACTGCCGGCCGCATCCACAACTCAATCCTCTTCGCCGTCGGCCACGCCCAAAACCAATTAGAGACTTAGCAGGAGAAACAGATGTCCCTTACTCCCGGAACTTACGCTGTCTTCAATACCACGGAAGGCAAGATCACCACCAAGCTTTTCCCTGAACAGGCACCGAAAACGGTCGCCAACTTTATCGAGCTCGCGGAAGGAACCAAGGACTGGGTTCATCCGACCGGCGGTAAGAAGAGTGGTGAAAAGTTGTATGACGGCACGATCTTCCATCGCGTCATTCCGAACTTCATGATTCAAGGTGGAGACCCGATCGGCGTCGGCACCGGTGGCCCAGGCTACCGCTTCGAGGACGAGACCAAAGGATCGCCGCATAAGTTCGATAAGCCGGGCAAGCTCGCGATGGCGAACGCCGGCCCGAATACCAATGGTTCTCAATTCTTCATCACCGTCGCGAATACGGATTGGCTGACCGGGAAGCACACCATCTTCGGCGAAGTGGTGGAGGGACAGGACGTTGTGGAGAAGATCTCTAATGTCGCCAGAAATGGCCAGGACAAACCGCATAAGCCGGTCGTGATCGAGAGCCTGGTGATCGAGCGGATCGCTTAGAGTTCTTTTCCATTTACGAATAGAAGAAAAGTAAGTGGAACCTGGTTGGGCTTGCCCGCCCTACCCCAGTTTGACTCAATTAGAAGACAAAGCCCGCTGAACAAGCGGGCTTTGTGCTGCAGGCTTGTACGCTCGACTAGTCGTCTAGACGCCAATCACGGCGCAGAGTTCCTTCACGGCATCGGCGCTCTTTTGCAGGGCGGACTGTTCTTCGGCAGTTAGCTTGATTTCAATGATTTGTTCGAGACCTCGCGACCCTAATTTGCAAGGCACGCCGACATAGAGGCCGTCGATGCCGTATTCTCCCTGGAGATAAGCGGCGCACGGCAGGATTTTCTTCTTGTCTTTGAGAATAGCTTCAACCATCTCGACGGCCGCCGCCGACGGAGCATAGTAGGCGCTGCCCGTCTTCAGATACTTCACGATCTCCGCGCCCCCATCGCGAGTGCGCTGCACCAGCCTTTCGATCGTCGCCGCATCGAGGAGATCGGTGATCGGTATGCCTGCCACTGTCGAATACCTGGGTAGCGGAACCATGGTGTCTCCATGGCCGCCGAGGACGAAAGCAGTCACGTTCTCGACCGAGACCTTCAATTCTTCGGCAATGAAGGTGCGGAAGCGCGCTGAATCCAGCACCCCAGCCATGCCAATTACACGTTCGCGATTGAAGCCCGCCTGCTTGAATGCCGCCTGCGCCATAGCGTCCAGCGGGTTCGAGACAATGATCAAAATACATTCGGGCGAATGCGCAACCACCTTGCCGACGACATCGGACATGATCTTGTAATTCGTGTTCAACAAATCGTCTCGGCTCATGCCTGGCTTGCGCGGAATGCCAGCCGTGATTACGACGATGTCCGAGTTGGCGGTATCCGCGTAATCATTCGAACCAAGAATATGGCTATCACGCTTCTCAATCGGCATCGCTTCAAGCAGATCAAGGCCTTTGCCTTGTGGAACGCCTTCGACAACATCAATCAGGACGACGTCCGCTAACTCCTTCGAAGCAATCCAGTGTGCCGCGGTCGCACCGACATTTCCCGCGCCAACGATTGTTACTTTCTTCCGCATACTTCTCCTTCTAGATATCGCTTATGCCTGAACGGCCACTCACATGTTCTCAATCATTCTTGTTGCGAATTCGCTGGTCTTGGCCTTGGTCGCCCCTTGCATCTGGCGTTCGAAGTCGTAGGTCACGAACTTCTGCTGGATGGTCTTTTCCAGCGAGGACTCAATCAGCTTCGCAGCCTCGCCCCAACCGAGAAACTCAAACATCATCACTCCGGAAAGCAAGACCGATCCCGGATTGATCACATCCTTGTCGGCATACTTTGGCGCGGTGCCGTGAGTCGCCTCGAAGACCGCGTAGCCGTCGCCGATGTTGGCTCCAGGAGCGATGCCAAGTCCGCCGACCTGGGCCGCGGCTGCGTCCGAAATATAATCGCCGTTCAGATTGGGCGCGGCGAGAACGCTGTAGTCTTCAGGACGAATAATAATTTGCTGAAAGATCGAATCGGCGATCCGGTCATTGATCAGGAGTTTCTGCTTCCATTTGCCGTTGCCATGGGTAGCGCCGATCGTCTCGAGCACGTGCTTCACTTCGGCGTAGAGTTCTTTACGAAAGTCGTCGGAGCCGAACTCGAGTCCGGGCTCGATCAAGGCGGCGTTCTGCTCGACGCTGAGGTCGGCATTCGCATCCTTGTTGCCGAGGATCCAGCTCTCTCGCTCGGTGACGACGGAATCACGGAACTCGTCGACCGCGACCTCGTATCCCCATTCACGAAAAGCGCCTTCGGTAAACTTCTGGATATTTCCCTTGTGGACCAGCGTCACGGTCTTCCGTCCGGACTCAAGCGCGTGTTTGATGGCGTAGCGAACCAGCCGCTTGGTTCCGAAGATGGAGATAGGCTTGATGCCAACCCCCGAATCCTCACGGACGCGCTTCTTGGTGTTTTTCAGCAGGTCCTTGTTGAGGAAATCGATGATGCGCTTGGCATCTTCGGTTCCCTGTTTGAACTCGATGCCGGCGTAAACGTCTTCGGTGTTCTCTCGGAATAGAACGATGTCGAGCTTCTCCGGATGTTTTACCGGGCTCGGAACGCCGGAGTAATACTTCACCGGCCGGACGCAGGCATATAAATCGAGAATCTGCCGAAGCGCCACATTCAATGAGCGAATGCCGCCGCCGACGGGGGTTGTGAGTGGCCCTTTGATCGAGACGCGGAGGTCGCGCGCCGCGTTCACTGATTCATCCGGAAGCCATGTTCCGAATTGCCGATAGGCCTTCTCTCCTGCGTAGATCTCGTACCACTTCACGGAGCGCTTGCCGCCGTAAGCCTTTTCGACCGCTGCATCGAAGACCCGCTGCGAAGCACGCCAAATGTCGCGGCCCGTTCCATCGCCTTCGATGAATGGAATGATCGGATGATTGGGTATTTGGAACTTGCCGCCGGCGTACTGGATGGCCTCGCCGCCTTCCGGCAAAGGGAAACCGTTATAACTGTTTTGCATGAATCGGGATGTCTCCGAAAAGAGAGGATTTGGCCAGCAAAAGCAGAACAGTTCGAGGCTAACATCTGTCCCTGATCTCTGCCAATGAAGGGTGCTAGATGGTGGCTCGTCCGGAGCGGACGGCGAGCCCCACATCGGTCAACGCTGGATCCAGTTCACTTTCGCGCAGCTGCCACTTACTCCAGCAAAATTCCATTTATACTCGGGAGTTCCTGATAAATCGAACTCTTACCCCCTGAAGGTGGCGCTCATTTGAAGCATTTTTCACTGCTGGCCTCGACTGCTCTCGCTCTCATGCTGACTTCTCACCTGGCGATCGCCGCTACCGAACTCCCCGCATTGATGCCGCTGCCTTCGACGATCAGCCAGGGCGATGGGAGTTTCCCGTTGACGGCCAGTTTCACGGTTGCGTATGCGACCCCGCCCGATGAGCGGCTGACTGCTGCAGTGAACAGGACGCTGACGCGGATGCAATACAGCTCAGGCGTCGCGTTGGCGCATGCGGCAGTAGTCCCGTCCGCGGGAAGTTTGACCATCAGCGTCAGTGGGCCTGATGCCGCCGTGCAAGGTGTCGACGACGATGAGTCCTATCACCTGGCGGTGACCGCACAAGGCATCCAACTCGCCTCAACAACGGTCGTTGGCGCGTTGCACGGCCTCGAAACGCTTCTGCAACTCGCAACATTTCGCGACGGCCACGCCATTATTCCTGCGGTGACTATCGATGATCAGCCGCGCTTTCGTTGGCGCGGCCTGATGATCGATGTCGCCCGTCACTTCGAGCCGGTCGAGGTCATCAAGCGCAATCTCGATGCTATGGCATTGGTGAAGCTGAATGTCTTTCACTGGCATTTGAGCGACGATCAGGGTTTCCGCGCCGAGAGCAAGCGCTTTCCGAAGTTGACCGCAGAGGGCTCGCATGGCGAGTTCTACACGCAGGAGGAGATGCGCGAGGTTGTCGCCTATGCCCACGCACGAGGCATTCGGGTGGTGCCGGAGTTCGATATGCCAGGCCACACATTAAGCTGGCAAGTTGCCTATCCGGATATTGGCAGCACCTCCGGACCGTTCTCGCTTCCCGACCGGTTCGGCATTCATGATGAGGCTCTCGATCCTACTCGCGAGAGCACTTACAAGTTCCTTGATGCACTTGTCGGCGAGATGGCAGCGATCTTCCCGGATGCTTATTTCCATATCGGCGGGGATGAAAGTAATGGCAATGCCTGGCGGTCCAATCCGAAAATCGTCGCCTTTATGAAATCGCACGATATTAAGGATACTGACGCCTTGCAGGTGTACTTCAATAGCAAGCTGCTGAAGATCGTCGCCAAGCATGGCAAGCACATGATCGGCTGGGATGAAGTCTTTACTCCCGGATTGCCGAAGGACATCGTGATCGAATCGTGGCGAGGCCAGGAGTCGCTCTCGAAGGCAGCCGCACAAGGGTATCAGGGCATTCTCGCCGCACCCTACTATCTCGACGGGATGGCCACGGCGGAAAAGCATTTCCTCGCTGACCCGGTTCCAGCCGACACCCAGTTAACGCCGGAGCAACAGAAGAGCGTGCTCGGCGGCGAAGTGGCAATGTGGGCCGAGCAGATCAATCCGCAAACCATCGACTCGCGTATCTGGCCGCGGGCAGCGGCTATCGCCGAACGATTCTGGTCCCCGCAGAGCGATCGCGATGTCGAAAGCATGTATACGCGGTTGTGGCCGGTTTCCTTGCAGCTGGAGACAGTTGGCTTGACCCACATCTCCGGCCCGCAGAAGATGCTGCGGAACCTCGCGCAGTCGCAACAGCCGGCCGATCTGGACACACTCGCATCAGTTCTCGAACCGGTCAGCTTTCATGAACGGTACCAGGGACAACATACCGATGCGCGAACCCCGCTCGACCGGCTAGTCGACGCCGTGGTGCCCGATCCGCCTTCGCGATTTGAGATGTCGCGGTCGGTCAATGAAGCGCTGGCCGACGGAGCAGCGGCAGGGTCAGCGCGAGAAGTATTGCGGCAACGTTTTCAGTCTTGGGTGGATGCGGCAGCGACACTGAATACGCTGATAAGCCTATCGCCCAGAATGGCCGACGCCGCCCCCAGGGTGCAGCAGCTTGCTCAGCTTGGCCAAACAGGCTTGCAGGCCCTCAAGGCGCTCCCCGGCAAGACCGCGCCTGCTGGCTGGAGGGAACAGCAGACGCAAATCATCAACGAAGCAGCCAAGTCCGTCGCGCTCACTCGCTTCACTTTCCTACTATCCCTTCAGAAACTCGTTGATGCAGCGGGAGGCGCAATCCAGTGACATTCCTTTCAATCCGTCGAAGAATATGCCTTTCCGCGATCGCGGCGGTGGGCCTCTCACTCCCCGCCGTTGCACAATCCACCACTCCCCTGCAGGTAGCGGTCGTCGGCCTTGAACATGGCCATGTGGCCGGCTTCCTGCACGATCTGCCGCATCATCCTGAAGTTCAACTCGTAGCTATCGTTGAGCCCGACGCCTCGCTCTCGGCCAAGTACGAAGCCCAATACAAGCTCGACGCTTCGATCTTCTATACGAATACGGACGCGATGATCGCGGCTCGGCACCCGCAGGCGCTGCTTGTCTATACCAGCATCGCCGGCCATCGAAAGGCGATCGAAGACGCTGCCCGCAACCACCTCACCGTCATGGTCGAGAAGCCGCTCACCATGTCTCTGGCCGACGCCATCGCCATTCGGGAAGCCGCGCGGAAAGCGAACATTCAGGTGCTGGTGAACTATGAAACGACCTGGTATTCCAGCAATCGCGCCGTGTATGAACTAATCCAACAGGGCAAACTTGGCGATCTGCGCAAGGTGGTCATTCACGACGGCCATGAGGGCCCAAAAGAAATTGGTGTTCAGCCAGAGTTCCTGAAATGGCTCAAAGACCCGGAAAAGAATGGTGAAGGCGCGCTCTACGACTTCGGCTGCTATGGAGCCGATCTGATGACCTGGTGGATGCATGGAGAAGCGCCGATTTCGGTGACCGCCGTCGGTCAGACCGACAAACCGGCAATTTATGGCAACGTCTACGATGACGCCACCATTATTTTGCGCTACCGCACCGCCCAGGCGGTTCTAATGCCGTCATGGGACTGGTCTTTCGCGCGTAAGGATTCAGAGGTCTACGGAGTGAAAGGTTATGCGATTACCGTAGGCCCCAGCCACCTGAAGCTCCGTTTTGCCGGAGAGGCGGACGAGACTTCTTCTGAGGCACCGCCTTTGAATCCTCCGGACGATAGTTCCATGCACTATCTGGAGGCGGTTGTCAGCGGCCAGCTTACCCCGAAAGGCGACCTGACCGCGCTCGACACGAATATGGTCGTAATGCAAATACTCGACGCAACCCGCGAGTCGGCGAAGACTGGAAAGACTATCGCTCTCAAGCCCCTGCCGCAGTGACCGAGACAGCTTTCGCTCTCTCCCACGGTTGGGGAATTTTCACGGACGCCATTCCCGCCGCAGTCGCCGCCTGGATGCCAATCTCCGTATCCTCAAAGACCAGGCAGTCCTCTGGAGCGATGCCAAGCCTCTTTGCGGCAGTGAGATATGGCTCGGGATGCGGCTTACTGTTCTGATAATCCTCCGCGCAGACCAGCGTCTCAAAGCGATCGAGGATTCCCAGAGTATTTAGCGACCTGGTCACCGAATCGCGGGTTCCGCCGGAAACGACGGCGAACGGAATTTTGCCATAGCTGGCATCGATATGCTCGATCACCTCGGGAACTGCCTCAAGCTGGTGGATGATCTCGTAGTAGTAGTCTTCCTTCTGGAGCGCGACAGCAGAGGGCGACATATCGAGACCCTGTTGCGTATTTAGCATCGCAACAATCTCTTCGGTCGGCATTCCGCCCAGCGAATAATGCGTGCGCTCACTGAACTCGCAGCCGTGTTCGGCGAAGATCCGCTTCCAGGCAAGGTAATGCAACGGCATCGAATCGACGATCGTTCCATCACAATCGAAGAGGTAGGCTTTGAATGGGCCTTCAGGCAGTTTCAGTGTCATAGGCTTATTTTCTCAAATGTGGATCCGGCAAACATCTTAGCTGTATATCTGACCCTCGAGATGAAGCGGCTTTGACTCGCCACAATTCCGACGCTTCAACTGGTCAGTAGCTTGACTGGTGAAATCAAGCGAGGCTGGACCATCCTCCGAACGCGGTATCCTGAAGAGTGAAGCAAATGCTACAGTTCGTTGCTGTATTTGTGGTCTGCACCTTTGGGCTCGGCACCGCCTACTCTCAGCAATACGCCGCTGATCGGAAGGCACTCGGCTCAGCGGCGCAGAATGCTCCCGAGTACCTCAAGCACGCCGGCATTGACCAGAACCTGAACCACCCCCTGCCCCTAGCCGACCGTTTCGCCGACGAGAGCGGCGTAGACATGCCGCTCGGGCACTATTTCGGCAAGCATCCAGCCATGCTGGCGCTGGTCTACTTCAAATGCAGAATGCTCTGCCCGCAGGTCTTGCGGGGCATGGCCGCCTCCCTGAAACAGACAGGATTTCATCCCGGACACGAATACAACATCATCGTTGCCAGCATCGATCCCAGCGACACTCCCGCCGATGCTACCCAGGCGAAACAGGAGTTCCTGCAAAAGCTGGGTGTCCCAGCCACTGATCCCGCCGCTGCCAGCATCCATTTCCTGACCGGCCCGCAGGCATCTATCAATGATCTTGCTGCGGCCACCGGTTTCCACTACATCAGGGTTCCCGGTCCAGACGGACAGATGAACCAGTTCGCTCATTCCAGCGTGATCATGATCGCGACACCAGATGGCCGGATGTCGAAGTACCTCAACGGCATCGACTACCAGCCGCGCGACGTTCGCCTGGCGCTGATCGAAGCCAGCAACGAACACATCGGTACGGCAACCGACGCGGTGCTGCTCTATTGCTGCAACTACACGCCTAGCGAAGGGCGCTATACTGTCTCCGTCTTGAGGATCATGGGATTAGCGGCCATGGGATCGGTACTGGCGCTGGGCACGGTAATATTCTTGCTGGGCAAAAAGCCAGCCTCGCAGCGTGCTTCCTGACGCCTTCTTTCGTTTTCTCGCTGACGGGGAAACTACACGGGTTGAGCTCATTGTTGTTTAGAGGTTTGAAATGGAATCAGACTCTTCCAAGTTCTTAGAACCTACCCGTGCCGAGGATGTCCTTCTTTCCTTAGGCGAGAGGCTGGCATTGACCGCCAGTGCGAGCAACGTATACGGAAATCCCATCCAGGCATACGACCGCACGATCATACCGGTCGCCAAGTTCGGATATGGTCTTGGAGCAACCTCGGGCGGCCGTGACGGCGAGAACGTTGGCGGCGGCAGCGGCGGCGGCGGAGTGGGCGCCAAGCCCGCGGGCTACCTTGAGATTAGCGAAGCAGGCACCCGCTATGTGGCCTTCTCTACGCCGCGGCAGGTGCTCCTTGCCGCCGTTGCCGGGTTAGCAGCCGGCTATCTGCTCGCCCGTCTCCGGAGCTGACCGAGATGGTGATGAACTATGGGAATGAATCGCTCGATTCCTGTAAGCTCCCTTGCGATGGAAAGTATCCCGGTATCGCATCGAGAATAGTCTGAGGTTGAAGGCGCTACGAGAAAGAAGCTGAACCGATTTTGGTTTGTCCCCAAAGCGCCATAGGAGAGTTCTGCGGGCTGCCAAGCCCTCGAAATAGTTTTTGACTCTCCCCTTATTTGACTCTCCCCTTAGAGGAGGCCTTACAACCACCTCATGCTCAGAATCGGCGATTTCTCCAGCCTCTCGCAGGTCTCCATCAAGACCCTCCGCTACTACGATGAGCAGGGATTGCTCCCACCGGCTAGTGTCGATGGCGTCACCGGCTACCGATATTATGCCGTTGCGCAACTGCCTCGCCTGCACCGCATTCTGGCGCTTCGTGACCTCGGTTTCTCGCTCGACCAGATCGCAAGCATCCTGAATGACGGCATCGGCGCGGAGCAGCTGCGAGGGATGCTGCTCCTCCGGCAGGCGGAGCAGCAGGCGAGAGTGGAGGAAGAGCAGGCACGCCTGGCGCGGCTGCAAGCACAACTGAGCCTTATAGAAAAGGAGCAGGACATGACCAATGAAGTGGTAATCAAACAAGTTCCCGCACAGTGGATTGGATCGGTGCGCGAGACCATCCCCAACTACCCCGCAGTCGGACGGCTCTACGGCGAAGTCGCGGAAGCGCTGCCACCCGGATCCTTTGGTATAAGCCTCGCCATCTGGCACGATCGCGAACATCGTGATAAAGATGTGGATGCCGAGGCCGGCTTCTTGCTGAAAGAGCCAATCACGGCTTCGGGTCGGGTTCGAGTGCATGAACTGCCGCCAGCCACGGTAGCCAGCACACTTCATCATGGCGCCTACAACCGCCTGTCCGAAGCCTATGACGCTCTATTGCGTTGGCTTGGCACCAGCGGGTATAGCGTCGTTGCGCCGGTGCGGGAGCTTTACCTGCAGATGTCGCGGCCAGTGCGTATGGATGACGAATCGTACATCACCGAGATCCAGTTGCCCGTAGCGAAGGCCTAAACAGACGGACGCCCAACAAGGCGATAGGGAGCCACGGTGGCTCCCTATCGGCAACAAGGATCAACGACGAAACGGTTAGTACCGGTAGTAGTAATACGGGTAGTACGCCGCCGGGTAACGATAGGGGTAGTAGTACCCCGGAGGCGGCGGAGGCGGATAGTACCCATACGGGTACGGACCGCGAGGGCGCAACTGCGGCTGTTGCGGATATGTGCTTGAGGCGAGCCGCTGAGCTTCCTGCGGAGACACTGGCGTCACCGTTACCGGAGCAGTGAGGTGGAAATTGACGACTGCCTCTGCAGGCAGGTACATGCGCGGGCCGGTGGTCGCGGCGGAGGCGCCGGCGCCGACTGCACCACCAACTCCAGCGCCGATCGCGGCGCCAGTACCACGTCCAGCGATGCCACCGATGATCGCACCTAGCGCAGCGCCGCCGATGGTATTTCCAGCGGTATACCCAGCCTTACCCGGGCCCTGCCCATTCCAGGTGTCGGTAGGCAATGGATAGGATTGCCCGCCGAGGTTTACGCTCGTCAACTGCAGGGATAGACCCTGCTTGCCGGCAAGGTCACCCTGGTTGGATTTCGTCGCCACGACTCTGCCGGTAATGACCGCGCCCCGCGGGATCACCAGAACATTGCCCTGGTAGATATCAGCAGCTAGCGTCGCTTGGAAGACCTGGCCGGGCTGCACCTTAGTGGCGTCCAAGGGCTCACTGGTTCTGACCTGGAGGAGTGTCCCCGACGGCACTGTCACCGGACCAGACGGAGCCTGGGGCGCATAATTTGGCTGCTGCTGTCCGTAAGACTGTTGTCCATACTGCTGCTGCGGCGGGTACGGCTGCTGCGACGGATATTGCTGCTGTTGCGACGGATATTGCTGTTGTTGCCCCGCTTGAGGAGGCGGCATCGGTTGCTGCTGATCTTGTTGCTGCTGGGCCTGATTCTGATCGTCTCCTGCGGCTGGCGGTCCGGCCGGAGCCAGGTTTTGCTGTGCCGGGTCGTAGTTCGGGTCCTGCTGCTGGCTGGCATTTGGATCGGCTGCCTGAGCGTCAGCCGAAGCCGGAGCCGCATCGCCAATGGTCAGGTTGTTCGTAACTGACCGTACACCGTTGACCCGGTAGACCAGCGACTCGGCAAGTTCCTTCGATGCCGCGTCCCTGACATGCCCGGAGATCGTGACGTCGCCTTCCACCGTCGCCGCGGTAATTGCCTGACCTTTCAAAGCAGCCGAATTAGATATGGCATAGGCCACATCACTCTGAATGTCGGCATCGGCACGGCTAGCGGCCTGTGCCGGTTGCCCCCATGCCTGAGGAGTAGCCACTGCGGCAGTAAGCCCGGTCGACAGCATCGCCGCCAGAGCCAGTCGCGCGCTCAGGCGCGTGAAATTGAATTCTTGGTTAACCCGTTCGCCCAACATAGTTTCTCTCCGAAATCCCTACTGCGACGCTCTGTCTGTTCTTCACGTCCAACTACATCTTTATAGACGTGCGAGGCGGCTTTGAGCGTCACTGAAGTAAACCCACGGGAGAGAAAAAAGTTATGGTGTTCCCTTTCGGTCAGGGCTTGCTTGAGAGAACAAAATCCTTCCCTGCCTGCAGTACCCGGGAGACCGACTCTGTGGAGCACGATTCGGAATAGACCCGGAGCAAAGGCTCGGTGCCAGAGGCACGAAGCAATAGCCAGGTCTCGGCCGGGTTTGACTTGCCTCGAGCCTCGGGATTGTCGAGAAAGAACTTGACCCCGTCCAGGGTTGAGGTCCGCAGTACTTTCATCCCGGCGATCGAGTCCACGCCTGCCAGCGCCCGGGCAATGGCGGCATTCTTGATGGCATCGTCGATGTGCAAGTCGATCCGGCCATACTGATGTTCGCCATACTCGGCCTGCAGGCTGGCAACCAGCTGGCCGAGGGTCTGCTTTTCTTCGGCCATGATGTTGGCCAACAGGAGGCAGTTCAGCAAGCCATCGCGTTCCGGCAGGTGCCGCTTGATGCCGATGCCGCCCGACTCTTCCCCGCCGATCAGAATGTCCTTGTCGGGCTCGAGCATGAGGTCGGCCACGAATTTAAACCCGATCCCATGTTCATAGAGTTTGCGACCGTGTTTCGCGCAGATGCGATCGATCATGCTGGTGGTGTTGAAGGCCCGGGTAACATCGCCGGGCCATTTCTTGCGCTCCAGCAGCCAGCGAAGAAGAATCGAGAATATCTTGTGAGGATCGACAAAGTTGCCATGCTCGTCGACCGCACCAAGCCGGTCGGCATCCCCATCGGTCGCGAGTCCAGCCTGGCACTGCTCGGCGACCACCGTGTCCTCGAGAGCGCGGATGTGGGGTTCGATCGGCTCCGGGTTAATGCCGGGGAACAGCGGGTTCACTTCCCCGCGAATCTCGACCAGATCCACGCCTAGCGGCTCGAGAATTCCCGCGATGACGCCGCGTCCGGAACCATACATGCAATCAACGGCAAACTTCAGCCCGGACTTTGCAATCAGGGCGAGGTCGGCGAAGTTAGAGATCGCGTGAACGTAAGGGGTCTGGAAATCGACTTCGGTAATGGCAGCCGGTTCTGCAACTGGGCGAATGGGCTTGCCGAGATAGCTCGCGATTTCCGTCATGATCGCGGGACTTCCGGAACCCCCGTAAGCCGCCTTGTATTTCACCCCGTTCCACTGCGCCGGATTGTGGCTTGACGTAATCATGATGCCGCCCGCGGCGCCACGATGGAGCACCGCATAGGAGAGCGCCGGCGTTGGTGTATACCGGTCGGCGAGAGAGACCGCAATTCCCATTGCAGCCAAGACTTTTGCAGCCGCCATGGCGAAGTCACGAGAAGCAAAGCGGGTGTCATACCCGATGCAGATGCCCTTTGAAGCATCCTCTTTTTCCAGAATGTAGCTGCCGATGGCTGCGGCGGCGATACGGACATTCTCAAAGGTAAAGTCTTCAGCAATGACACCGCGCCAGCCGTCCGTACCGAACTTGATGGGTGTCGCCGGAGGTTGCGTTTCCGCAGAATGTGATCCCAAGATCTGTGTTGAAGAAGCCATGCGTCATTCTCTCCTGAAATAGTCAACTACTGCCGGGAAAGTCCAAGATCTCTGCTGGACGAAGCTGCAGGGGCAATGAGCAGCAGTGTGCTACCGGTAACCGCGCGGGCAGACAAAGCACGGTTCGTCATGACTCGATTTCTTCGCAAAAGCTGAGTTGAGCGCTGTCCCTAGAGGAAACTGTCCGAGACCAACTGTCTTAGACCAACTGTCCTAGACCAACTCCGTCTTTCCAACGCTCGTCAGGTGTTTGACCACCTTGCCAACGTCCTGCGAATTGCTTCGCGTCGTGATGAGGATCGCATCCTCAGTTTCCACCACAACAAGATCCTTGACTCCTACGAGGGCGACGAACTTCTTCGGGCTGAACACGTAGTTGCCGGTAGCATTTACCGCAAGACTATCGGCTGTCTGAACTACGTTGTTGTCCGCATCGGTATGGGCGCCTTTGGCGAAAGTGTGATCGTACAGTGTGGTCCACGAGCCCAGGTCGTTCCAACCAAAATCAGCTGGAAAGCAGAAAATATTCGATTGGCCCTCACCTTTGGCCGATCGAGGTTCCAGTACAGCGACATCGACGCTGACGTTTTCACATTGAGGATAGAGCTCTTCGAACGTGCTCTCGAAGTCGGGTGTCCCGAAGGCCGCTGCTATCTTCTCGAGAATCTTCGCAGTGCTGGGAAGATGTTCACGAATGGCTTCGGCAAGGGTACGAGCGCTCCAGATGAAGATGCCGCTGTTCCAGTAGTAATTCCCTGCCGCCAGAAACGCGGTGGCACGCTCGAGGTCGGGCTTCTCGGTAAACCGGCGAACTCGCATGGCGCCGGTAGCATCGGGGGCGCCGGTTTCCACATAGCCATACCCGGTTTCCGGGCGAGTCGGAGTAACGCCCAGAACAACGATGTTTTCTCCCGTTGCTGCCAGTTGAATGGCCCGCGTCAGCGTCTCGACGAAAGCAGGTTCATCGCCGATAACGTGGTCAGCCGGAAACATGCCTAGCACGGCATGCGGCGACTCCCGCTCAAGCAGAAAGGCGGCTAGACCAGCAGCAGGGGCCGTATTTCGTGCCGCCGGTTCGCTCAGAATCTGCTCAGCGGGCAGGCCGCTTAGCTGATCAACGATGGTGTCTGAAAGCAAACTGTTCGTAATTACCCAGAATTTGTCTGCGGCAGCCAGCGGGGCCAGCCGGTCAACCGTCTGCTGAATCATGCTGCGGTCGCCGTCGAGGACCAGCACCTGTTTGGCGCGAGCGCGGCGGCTGAGAGGCCAGAACCGGGTGCCACTGCCCCCAGCCAGAATGATCGGGCGAAATTCCGTGTTCGCTTTCGTCAAGTCGTTCGGCTCCAAGTCAGAATGGTTAGCGATGCTCTTCGTTTCTACTACGATTCATCGCCGAGTTGAGGAACGATGCGGATAATTTCCGCCCGGTCTCTCGGCTCCAGACTCCAGCCGGATGCATTTGCTGGAACGATCGCGATCTGGCAACGATTCAGCGAAATTGGCTCGGCGCCAGCAACCTTCAGGTTGGCTGCTCCATCGGCGACAAAAAAGATCTGTACGCGATCGCGAAAGGGGCTTTCGAAGTCCGCTACCTTAGGGATAGACCCAGCCGCGTCCAGAGCAAACCGATCGAGCCGAAAGTATGGCTTGTCGATCAACTTAACGTGACCATTCTCGTTGACCGGCTTGATTTTTCCTGCTCCGGTCAGGAGGTTCATAGCCTCCATGGAACGGTCCAGATGCAACTCTCGCGGGCGGCCATAATCGTACATGCGGTAGGTCAGATCCGAATTCTGCTGGGTCTCGAGCAGCACCACACCAGGACCAATAGCATGGACGGTTCCGGCATCCACAAAGATCATGTCCTGCTTCACGACCGGCAGCCACTCCAGGAGATCTTCAAGGGTTGAATCTTCAATCGCACTGCGTACTTTTTCGGGCGGAACTCCGGGCTTGATGCCCAAAGCAACTTGCGCGCCAGGTTGGGCGTCGAGCGCATACCAGCACTCCGTTTTCCCGCGAGGGTCTCCATACTTTTGTGCCATGTCGTCGTCAGGATGCACCTGGACGCTGAGTTTCTCCTTCGGGAACAGGACTTTGACCAGCAGCGGAAACGCGCCTGTCGCGAACTGCTCGCCAAGCACCGCCGGACCGTAGTCGCTGACAATTTCACTCAGCGGCTTGCCCGACAAAGGACCTGTCTCGGCGGTGCACTGGTCCCCGGTAAGCCACACCTCGCCGATCGGCTCACCACTGGTTTGGAAGTCGAACCAGGGGGAAAGATCGTGGAACCCCCAGATACGGGTGCGAAAGTATGGGGCGACCCGGAAAGGCGCGACTGACTGTTCTTGTTTTGGCGGAGTCACAAACCAATTTAAGCATTTTCAGCAGGCTGGGTCGAGAGTCAAGCTTCTCGTGCCCGCCCGAATCGGATGATCCGAGGTTGTAGCTTGTCCAAGGGAAGACTCCGAACTGCTTGTCGATCCAACCGCAGGGGTCGGCGCCGCAGACCCGAACGCCAATCAAGTTGCGCGCACCGACGTAGAGCAAGCCCTGCAAAAATGGGGGCGCCTTATGCCCGTACAAATAGGATTTCCAGCCGATCTGATTGTCTTGGTCCGCAAGAGCAACGGGAAGATGGTCCAACCCACAATCGGCGGCACGCCTGCAACCGGAGTTCCTCCCGTGAACGTGGGCTCGACTACGACCCCGACGCAGACTACGACGCGGGCAGGCAGGCGTTGCCAGCGGGGGACCAACCGTCCAATCCTCAACCTCAGATCGAAGCCGGCCCGACCGAGGATACGTTCGTCGTGTATCGCGAAAATAAGGATGACCCGAACTGGTCGCCACTTGATGCGCCGGCGGTGTGGCGATACATGGCCAGGAATGCTCTGGAATCGCCATCCGTCCCTGCAGTGGATGCTTTTCGGAAAGCGATCGCAGAGTCGGAGAAGCAGCTGGCCTCCAATCCGTGGCTGCCAAATTTCCTGGCTACACTCCTCTCCCTTTCACCATGAGTGGAAATAGCCGTGCCGGACGGTGAGATCGAGATCGACGCCAAAGAGTTCGCTCAACGTTTCGCGGGTGATCAGTTCCTCCTTCGCGCCGTCGGCATAGATCCTGCCGGCTTTCATGAGGATCACTCGATCAATCTCGGGGAGAATGTCGGCCAGATGGTGCGTGATCATCAGGATGCCGGTTCCCTGCCGGGCGACATGCCGCAAGGCTTCGCGCAGTTCACGCTGCGCGGCGATATCGAGCGCATTCGAGGGTTCATCGAGCAGCAACATCTGGGGGCGATGCACCAACGCGCGAGCGATCATGATGCGGCGCTGCTCGCCGGCGGACATTTGGCCGACGAACTTGGCTGCCAGGTGCTCCGCCTGCATCAACTCCAACGCTTCCGAGGCCGCCACGCGCATGTCGTCGGTCACCTGCAGGTTAGGCCAAAGTGTCGAGGCGGAAAAGAAGCCGGAGACGACGACGTCTCGTCCTACAGTCAACGGCGTTCGCTCCCCCGGAAGATCCGCCGAGACGACGCCCAAACGGCGCCTCAACTGCGAAACGTCCCAGCGCTCACGGCCAAAGAGTCGAAGGACGGTTTGCGGTTGCACGATGGGGTAGCATTCGCAAGTCAGCGTTTTGATGAGCGTGGACTTGCCGCATCCGTTCGGCCCAAGAATCGCCACATGCTCGCCGAGCCCGATTTCAAGGCTGACGTCATGCAGGACGATGGTCTCGCCGCGGGCCACTTCCACATGCTGCATGGTCAGGAAGGTTACCGCCTCCTGCTGTCTGATCCCCGCCTGAATGCGACCCGATTTCTCCTTCGGCGGCATTGTTTTCGCCAACGCCTTTTTGGCCTTCAAGGATTCTGCCCTTTGCACTTAGATTTGAAATTTCTTTCGAAGTTCACGGCTTCGATAGCAGGACTAGTCGAGCCTTTTCTTCCATTTTGCTGCACTTCTTCGTAACTTTCCTGACCCACTCTTCCTCACTTCCCTGCCCCACTCTTTCCCAGTACCGCAACCCTCGCTATCTATTGATACAGTAAAGTTTGCGATGATTTCTTCCCCCCATATACCCGACTTTCTGCTTCCATCCGGATTTCAATTCACTGCCGTCTCTGCGGGCATCAAGCCCAGCGGGAAGCCCGACTTTGCCATCGTAGTCGCCGACGAAGCAGCCTCTGCGGCTGCCATGTTCACGAGCAACCGCGTGACCGCGGCGCCGCTGACGGTGGGACGCGAACATTTGCGGTCTTCCGGAGGGCGGGTGAAGGTCGTGGTCGTCAATGCTGGGAATGCGAATTGCGCCACCGGCGAAGCGGGTGTGGCAGTCTGCCGCGAGGTCTGCGCGCGAGCGTCGGCGACATTCGGTGGCGAGACGATGGAGGTATTTCCGTCGTCAACCGGCATCATCGGCGTCCCTTTACCCGGAGATAAATTGATCGCCGCGCTTCCCCTGGCGAAGAGCGATTTGGGCAGAACCAGCGGCCATTTCGACCGGTTCGCGCATGCCATTCTCACCACCGATACGCGACGCAAGGTAAGTGCCCGCCACTTTACTACTGCAGATGGCCAGCAGGTCAAGATTGTAGGTGTCTGCAAAGGCGCGGGCATGATCCATCCGCAATTGGTGCCTCACGCCACCATGCTCGCTTACATTTTCACCGATGCTGTTATTGCTCCCGAAGCATTGCAGGCACTTCTAGGCGAAGCAGTTGAAAGCAGCTTTAATCGAATCTCAATCGATGGCGATACCTCTACCAACGACACAGTCCTGTTGCTAGCTTCAGGGGCCGGGGGGGTGACGGTCGATGCAACCCACGCCGAATTTCGAGAGGCGCTGTACGCCGTCGCTACCGATCTTGCGAAACAAATCGTCGCCGATGGGGAGGGCGTCACCCACGTCATCGAGCTTCAGATTGAAGGAGCAACAAGCGACGCTGAAGCTCTCAAGGTGGCCAAAGCGATCGCGCATTCGCCGTTGGTGAAGACGGCCTGGGCTGGAACCGATCCGAACTGGGGCCGCATTCTCGCGGCGATCGGCTACTCCGGCGTCCACATCGACCCCGATCGCGTGAGCATCTGGTTCGGCGAGCATGAGATCTGCCGGAACGGCGGGCGCTCCGCCAGCTTCGACGAAGCAGCCGCCCATACCTACATCAGCCAACCCGAGTTTCGAGTGCGCATCGATCTCGGTGCCGGGCATGGATCCTGCCGCTTCTGGACCTGCGACTTAACTGCGGAATACGTAAGAATCAATGCCAGCTATTCGACCTGACGGGGACGCTCGAAGCCGACCCAAAAAAGTACGCCATCGAAAGAAAGCCAAGTCCTGATGGCATACGGAGAGATTCGCACCTCCCCACACGCAACGCCGCGAATTGCATAGATTTGGGCACGGAGATGCTGAAAGCTCAAAGAAGTTTGCAGCAGCATTCAAGCCGGTCTCGCACCGGCAGTGATTTACGACTTTGATCCTCGAGGGACAACACTACGGATGGCCACCAAAAGTAAGTCAGGGACGGTGACGACGACACCTCCATCGAAGGGCGCCTCGCTCATCAGTGATGCCAAGCTGAGACAGTTGCACGCGATGATGCTCCGGTGCCGGATGCTCGAAGGGTCGGCGCGCCGCTGGCGAGTCCGTCACGAAGACGGCAGAAGAGTTCCCTTGCCGAAAGCTTTCTGGTTGCGCGGTCGGGAGGCGACGCTGGTTGGGTCAGCTATCGATCTTCGCCGCGACGACTGGATCGGTACTTCGCAACCAAGTTTGCTGCCTGCCTTGATCAGGGGGGTTCCGCTCGTAGAAATTTTCTCTGGTGAGATTTCTGACCAACTGTCTCACCGGATCATCCCGGCAGCGGTCCCGAAATCGAGAGCGCTGCTCGACGCTGCTGCTGGCATCGCCTTGGGGATGCAGGCCGGTAATCGCGGCAGCGTGGTCATGGTCTTCTCGCTTGCCGATCGTGCTGAGGTTCTTGCCCATCGAGCCTTGAGCTATGCCGCGGACCATCAGCTTCCATTGATTGTGGTCTCGGTAAGCGCAGCTGCCAGGGACAAACGTGGCCCCCAGAGGAGTAGAGATGCCGCCTATCCCATCATTCCGGTCGACGGGGATGATGTCATTGCCATGTATCGCGTCGCCTTCGAATCCATTCATAAGGCGCGGCACAGCGGCGGCCCGACGCTCATCGAAGCGATCTCCTCGAGAACCTCGGGGCGAACAAAGCCGAATGCTATCCGACCGGAAGACCCGATCGTCAAGCTTGAAGGTTTCATGGCCGCTAAGAATCTATTCTCAGCGAAGTTGACGCAGCAAATCACTGCTAAATTCGACCAAGAGATCGCCCTCTCGATGAACACGGACGAGGCAAGAGCGAGATGACGGCAGCGGCGGCCGACTTCGATGCTGGATAGAGCTCAGGATATGAAAAAACGAGCATCGAAAAGGCTTCGCCGCCGAGCGGTATTAAACTGAAAGAGGTTTGCGCCGGGCCACGGCTGCTTTTCCAGGGGCAGGAGCCGATCATCCGCTTGCCTCTATTGTTCATATTTCCCTGAGGTGCATTTGAGCATCCGTATCCCGCGTTCCTTCTTTGCTGCAGGCAGCATACTTCTGCTGGGCCTGGCGGCAAACGCCCAGAATGCCGCGCTCCCCGCCGGACCGGATTTCCATTTCGTCGACTTGGCGGCCGTTAACTCAGCCCCCGTCTCTGAGCTCAGCCCGATGCTGGCGGAGGCGGATCCCGCAGGGCAAGCCGCGCCTGCAAGCACACCGGCTGCTCCGGCACGTTACCTTTCGCGTTCCGGATCCACTTACATTCCGGTCGACAGTTGGATCTATCCTGCCATCCTTCGGCTGTATTCCAAAGGGTTCGTCAGCTCTGCGTTCCTTGGCATGCGTCCCTGGACGCGGTTGAGCGTCGAGCACATTCTCGAACTCTCTGCCGACCAGATCAATGACAGCAGCGACGACGATGCGCGCGAGACGTTTGCCGCGCTGCAGAAGGAGATGGACTCGGACCTGGACGCCATCGCCGATGCGCCTCACGGCCTCGCAACGCTGGAGTCTGTTTATACGCGGCCCTTAGGAATTGCCGGAACTCCACTGCGGGACAGCTTCCATGTTGGCCAGACCATCATCAACGACTATGGCCGGCCCTACGAGTCCGGCTTTAATAACATCACCGGTTTCAGCAGCCGCGCGGCCGCGGGCAGGTTCTCCCTCTACTTCCGGGGCGAATACCAGCATGCGCCCTCCGCGACGGGTTATTCGATACCCGTGTCTCAGACGCTGTCGGCTGTGGACATCGTTCCATACGGCGCGAACCAGGCAACGATTCCGCAAGGCCCGATTGGTTCAGTCAACAGCTTTCGCATCGTCGAAGCCGATCTTGCTTACCATCTCATCGGCCATGAGATTTCCTTTGGCAAGACGGACGCATGGCTCGGTCCCGGGCAGGGCGGGGCCTTCGCCTGGAGCAACAATGCGGAGAACATTTACACCTTCCGCATCGATCGCGTCGAGCCCTTGCGCATTCCGGGCTTTGCCAAGCTTTTCGGGCCGATCCGGTATGAATTCTTTGTTGGCAGCCTAAAAGGGCATACCGAGCCGAACGACCCCTGGGTGCATGTCGAGAAGATCTCTCTCAAACCTACGCCAAACTTCGAACTTGGCTTTGAGCGGACGGTCATCTGGGGCGGAAAAGGCCACGTGCCTATCACGATTCATACCTTCCTCAGGAGCTTCTTCAGCACCGCGAGCGTTAACGGCTCGACGAAATTCAGCAGGGACGATCCCGGGGCCCGCTTCAGCTCCTTCGACTTCAATTACCGCTTGCCCTACTTGCGCAATTGGCTGACCCTGATCGCCGATTCCGAGGCCCATGACGACATCAATCCCATCGACGCTCCTCGCCGGGCCGCCTTTCGGACAGGGCTCTATCTCTCTCACGTCCCCGGGGTCCCGAAGCTGGACTTTCGCGTCGAGGTGGTCTCTACCGATCCCGATCAGGCGCGCAGCGTCGGTGGCAGATTCATGTACTGGGAGGCGGTGCAGGTGCAGGGCTACACCAATAAAGGCAACATTACGGGTGATTGGATCGGGCGCGAAGCCAAGGGAGGGCAGGCATGGCTGACCTATCATCTCAGCCCCGATGAGTGGGTTCAGATCAACTACCGGAACGCGAAAGCAGCGAAGGATTTCATTCCCGGCTCGACTGGACCCGCTCCAGTCGAGGGAGGCACGACCCAGAACATCTTCGGAGTCGACGCGGTGAAGCGCTTCGGCGAGGACCTCGAGGTCCACGCCTGGTTGCAGTACGAGCGCTGGAATGTGCCTCTCTTAAAGCCTGGCGTTCAAAACGACACCACGGCGGCCGTACAGTTCACCTGGTATCCGCAGAAGCGGCAAAAGAGTTTTTAGAGCAGAAGTATTGCACTTCTGCTCTGAGCATCGCCATTCAGGAAAGTCAGGGATCTTATAGGCACCCCGCTTTTACCCCTTTCCTGACGCGAGGTCGCAGACGGTATGACGGGTGCCCGCGAGCTTCTCCACAAACTTCTTTTTACCATCGTTCTGACTTCCACGAGCCGGGTGCTTCTCGGCTGGGATCGGCTCTTCGGCAGACTACGGCGGATTCGATTGGCCGCAAAATCCGAAGGGAATGTCTCCCGGATCAGTTTTCCCAGCGGGAGCAGCCTTATCGATGCCACTCTGGTACGGCCTATGAACTGCCCGGAAGACGCTGGGTTGCTGATTTGTCATGGGATAGGGGAGACCGTGGAACATTGGTTCGGCGTCCAGCAACTGCTTGCCGCCAACGGAGTTGCTTCGCTTGTCTTCGATTACTCGGGATACGGGCGCAGTTCCGGCTTGATCGGTGCTCGCCGATGCGAGCAGGATGCAGTCGCTGCCTTCACCCGCCTGCAGGAGCTTCTGCCACTCCTCCCGATCTCGATATTGGGATTCTCGCTGGGAAGCGGTATCGCCGCCGCTATCCTGCACCATGTACCAGTGCGCCGCCTTGTCCTTTGTGCCGCCTTTACTTCGTTCCGAGAGGCTGCATGGAAGGTCGGCTTCCCGGCGAGTCTTGGCTTCCTGGTTCCGGATCTCTGGCGCACTATCGAGGCGCTGCGCTGCTGCAGCGTCCCGGTGCTTCTGGTCCAAGGGGAGAAGGACCAGCTTTTTCCGGTGCAAATGGCTATCGATCTGAAGAACGCCTGCGCTTTGCATGCAGATCTTGTGGTTGTGCCGAAGCTCTCCCATGCGGATCCCTATTATCACCCCGAGCTGTCTTATTGGGGATCGATCGTGTCTAAGTTCCTGCTTGAGAAGGATCGGTAACGCCAGGAAAATCTACAAGTCAGGTTATCCAGTCCGAAAGCTATACAACATGCAATCCCTGCCCCGGCGCGAGACCTTAGGGCCTTCCGCCAAATTCCTTGGTATTGCCGGCGTTGAAAGTTCACTCAATCCTGGGGAACGGGTATAGGCTTGTGTCGAGTTCGTATGCGTTCGCTCGTAGCGGCGAACCACACCCATGCACAATCAAGCGAGGCGATGATGAATCATTCAAGAAGGAATTTCCTCGCGGCTGCTGCTGCCGTCGCTGCTGCCGCTCCGCTGACAACTTCAACAGCCCACGCTTGGGAGAATGACACGTCATGCGCGGAGCTGGTGCGCTGTTTCGAAGATTTGCCCGGCGACAAATCGCTGAAGATCTTCGCGCCTGCAGTAAAGGGCAAGGAACAGATTCTGATTGAGTCCAATGCAAGCAAAATGCTGTTTGTCGCGAGCGCCATCAAGACATTTGTCCTTTGCGAGGCGCTTCGCCAGGCGGACGGTCCGGACGTCGTGAGCAAGATCACGCAAACCCCGCTGGCGCTCGACGACACCGTCTGGTCCTTCGGCAGCCCGACCTTCGACCCGCCCAACCTTACGGGCGTCGTCTCCGAGCGCACGGCCCTTGAAGCGATGATCACCCGGAGCGATAACACGGCCACCGATATGATGTTCAAGCTGGCCGGCGCCAAGAAGGTGCGCAGGTTCATCGCCTCAGCAGGCCTGAAGAATACCCTGGTTCCAGACAGCACACGGGCGCTGACCGCTTATGTGTTCGGCGCAAGCAATTACCTGACGATCACCTGGGACCAACTGAATGAGTTGGTCAAGAGCGGAAAGAAACCAGAGCACCCATTTCTGAATGACGTCGAGACGCTGGCCTCTTCAGCGGACGACTTCGTTTCCTACTATTCCCGGGCACTGCAGGGCGAGTTTTTCAAGCATGGCGAGACGTTGGACGAGTTCCGCCGCATTTTGACTCTGTGCGAATACATCTATCTCATCCCTCTGCCGCTCGGCATGAGCGTCTATGCCAAGAGCGGCAACGCCGATTTTCCCCATTTCCACGTGCGTTCGATCGCGGGTGGTCTCTATGTGGACGGGCGGTGGGCGTATTTTGCTTTCGCGATCAACTGGTATGCCGCCGACCCGGACGATCCGGCGACCGTGCAGGCTTTCTTTTCCATCATCCATCAGACGCTCACTTACGTAAGGGACAAGCTGTCGAGGCGATGAGCTGAAAGCCTTATCAGGTTTCTTGCTTACCCAGGCGCCACCATCATAGGATCGCTAAAAGTTATTTAACCGAATGGTTGACAGTAGTGCTCGTTCGGGCGTACATTCAACCGTATGGTTAAGTCTTCAGCAGTGCGGCTCGACTCTATTTTTCATGCACTCGCCGATCCCACCCGGCGCCAGATTCTTCGCGGCCTGGCGTCGTATGAGAAGACGGTGGGGGAGATAGCGCGTCCGCACAAGATGTCGCTCGCCGCGGTCTCGAAGCACCTCAAGGTGCTGGAGAGCGCGGAGCTCATCGCGCGTGAGCGCAGAGGGAGCTTTCAAATCGTGAGGCTCAAAGCACAATCGCTCAAACCGGCGGAGGAATGGATTGCATTCTATTCGCGCTATTGGAACCAGCAGTTCGACAAACTCGAGAACTACCTCGAAGGAGAAGGCAAATGAGTACAACGCAAATGCAGTATGCCGGGGCCGCGGCCGAGTTGGCCGAGGAGCCGTTGTCCATCTACATCAGCCGCACATTCCGCGCTCCGCGGCAGCGCGTCTTCGAGGCTTGGACCAGGCCCGAGCAGATGCTGAAGTGGCGAGGCCCCGAGGGCTGGGAGGTGCTCGAGGCGCAATCCGATTCGCGGCCCGGCGGAGAGCATCGCGTCGTCGTGCGCGGCACTCCTAAGCCGAGGTCCGAGGCCGACCGCCCGGTCGAGGTAACCGGCGCTTCGTGGGGCACCTATCTCGATATTGAGCCGTATTCGCTGGTGCGTTTCACCTGGCGCGCCGATTGGGCTCCAGACGAGGAGAGTGTGGTGACGGTGCGGCTCAGCGACTCCCAAGACGGCGGCACACTCATGGACTTTACCCACGATAAGTTCCTCACCCCGCAATCTGCACAAGGACACAACCAGGGCTGGAGCAGCGCATTCAACAAGCTGACCAAGTTCCTGGAAGGATAACTGGCACACCCTAAGGACGCGGCGGAATTCTCGAATACCGCCGCGCCGCTCAGCAGAATCTACAGGTGAGCGCAATGCAGGAGGCTCTTCCCTGAATTTAGTAACGCCGAATGGGAATCGAACAGTCCTCTTCGCAGCTTATTGTGAGATGAGTAGCTTTGCAGAGTTCCGCTTGACTGCTTTGTCTTCATCTCCCGAGTCAGGGTGTGCCAATCACTTCTGCAAACTGAACGACAAAAATAATCGGATGTTTTCAGGATGGCCGTTTTCTCCTACATCCTAGGACTATGTCTATTCAGTACGACGCGATTGTCATCGGCACAGGAGCTGGCGGCGGGACGCTCGCTCTACACCTGGCAAGGGCCGGCAAAAACATCCTCATTTTAGAGCGCGGACCGTTCATGCCGCAGGAAAAGCTGAACTGGGATACCCAGGCAGTCTTCCTGAACAATCGCTATCACACGAAAGAGGTCTGGCAGGATAAGGACGGTAAGGACCTGCATCCTCAGCAGGCCTATTATGTCGGCGGCCAGACGAAGGTTTACGGTGCGGCCATGTTTCGCATGCGTGCCGAGGACTTCGGATTTATTCAGCACAAAGGTGGCATCTCGCCCGCTTGGCCGATTTCTTACGCCGACCTCGAGCCCTACTATACACGCGCGGAAGAGCTCTTCCATGTCCACGGCGATCTCGGCACCGCACCAAGTGTCTCCGGCGGCTTCGGATCGTCCTTTGATCCGACAGAGCCATTTCATTCCAGGAAATATCCATACCCCGCTTTCTCGAATGAACCGCGTATGCAAAGCATCGAGGACGACGTTCGCAAGCTCGGCATCCATACGTTTCCCATACCGCTTGGCTTGAAGCGGAACGAAGCCGATCCGCTCGCTTCCCAATGCGTTCGCTGCGATACCTGCGACGGCTACCCATGCCTCGTACATGCGAAATCCGACGCAGACATCAACTGCATCCGGCAGATTCTGCACTTGCCGAACGTCACCTTGATGACCAACTCCCGAGTGACTCGTTTGCTCACCAATGCGGACGGCACATCAGTCACAGCGGTCGAGGTCATTCACTCGGGTTCGGGCAAGACCTATGGAAGCGCTCCGGCGCCAAGTGAGACAAATGCGCCACCAGCATCGAAGCAGGGGAACTCCGCCACGTACACCGCTGGATTCTTTGCAGTTTGTGCCGGCGCAATCAACTCCGCAGTGATTCTGCTCGCTTCTGCGAACGACAAACATCCGGCCGGACTCGCTAATAGCTCCGATCAGGTCGGACGCAATTTCATGTATCACCAGGCAGATGCTTTGCTCGCGCTTTCGACAGAACGCAATGAAGACTCCTACATGAAGACCTGGGGAACCAATGACTTCTACATCAAGGACACAGATCCTGCCTACCCGTATCCGCTGGGACAGGTTCAGCCAGTAGGCAGTTTTCATTTCGAGATGATGAAGGGAGATGCGCCGCCGCTTACCCCAGGGTTCGTGCTCGAGGGGATGAAACATCACGCCGTGCCATGGTGGCTCACCACGGAAGACCTTCCGGCTGCCGACAACCGGGTCACGCTGCACAATGCTACGCCGCTCTCGGTCGAGAGCACGCAGCCGGGACTTGTCGGCGCCCATCCTTCCGGAGACACAGGACGAACGAATGAATCAGAGCCAGTAAACGACGCCGCACCGCATCGGATTCAGCTTTCCTATACGCCGAACAATGTGGAGTCGTTCGACCGCCTGAAAGACCGCTGGGTCGACGTTCTGAAGAAGGCAGGCCACGCCACGACACACGTTCCGCTGCACGCCTACTTCAAAAAACGCATTCCGCTCGAAGGCATTGGCCACCAAAACGGCACCTGCCGGATGGGGAACGATCCTGCAACCAGTGTGCTGGATGCAAATTGCAAAGCACACGATCTCGACAATCTTTATGTTGCGGATGCGTCTTGTTTCGTCTCCGCCAGCGCCGTAAATCCATCACTGACGATCATCGCCAATGCCATTCGTGTCTCCGACCATTTGCTCCAGGAGCGACTTCGCTAAAAGTCTTGAGCTAACGCCTTGTTCTTCCCGGACTGACGATGGCCCGCGGTCGTGAGGGGTCGAGACCCGCGGATCATGCTTCAACTCCCGCATCGGAAAAGTTGAATTCGGCTACTCGTTGTAGGAAGCGACTGAGCGGTTGAGCCGCATCAAGCCGCGGCAAGATCACCTCAATGAACTGGAGCGTGTCATTCCCGGCAGTTGAATTGAGCGCCTCATGAACTTCGTTATTTGTGCGCACCGTCTTCACTGCGCACCCTCCAGAGGGAGAAAATACGCGCGGCAATAGCGGGTAGTCCCACGGCTGAAGGTCGTTGTACACGGATCCGGCGCCATAGATCAACCTCTCGATCGTATAACCGTCGTTATTCAGGAGAAAGATAATCGGCTTGAGACCCAGGCGAAAGAGAGTAGACAGTTCTTGCACACTCATCTGGAGACCACCATCGCCGACGAACAAGAGGACCCGTCGACTGGGGGCGGCACAACAGGCGCCAAGGCACGCGGGAACACCGTAGCCAAGCGCCGACCAGATCGGTTGCCCCAGGAAGTTCGTTTGCTCCGGAAAGTCCAACTGAGAGCAGGCAAAAAACGCCGTGCCGGTGTCTGAAACGATGATGTCGCCAGGCTTCAAGAACGTCTGAATGAGCTGCCAGAAGCTGTCCTGATTGACGCTGGCACTATCCGCATAGGTGGATCTATGAGGTGGCAGCGCGTGATCAACCCGATTGAACCTCCTGATGCTCGTCTCACCCGCTTCCGTTATCCGCTCCAAAACTTGAGCGACACGGATGTTATCGAAGAAAAAATTATCCCCCGCTACGTGGTCTGATTGAACATCAATCAAGTTCTGCTTTCGAAGATTTTGACTGAACAGACCGGTCGCAACATCTGTAAAGCGTGCTCCGATGCAGATCAAGCAGTCTGCTCCCTCGACCGCATCCAGAACGTCCGGCGACGAGGCAGCCCCTCGATAAATTCCGATGACGTTTGGATGACTCTCGGGAATCAGGCCCTTAGCAGGAATCAAATAGGCAATTGGGAGGCCGCGTCGTTCTGCAAGCGACAAAGCCATCTCAAGCAGCTTGAAGCGGCCTATGTCGGCGTCGACGAGGATCGCGGGCTTGTGGGCCCGGTTCAGTCTTTCCGTGATGGTCTCGACGGCAAGCGCCGTAGCCGCCGCATCGCCTACGGTGTCGAGATTGAGAGATTGAGGGCGTCTTCCGATCTCCGCTCCAGCCACATCCGATGGGATTTGAAGGTAAACTGGCCGGCTCTTGGACACACAAGCGAGCAGCACCCGGTCAATTTCTTCACCGGCATTAGCAGGCGTGAGAAGTGCCTGCGCTACGGTGAAGTTCCGGTAGCAGTTGAGCATGTTGCTATAGTTGCCATCTGCCATGGTGTGATGGATTAACGCACCGTTCTCGACCGCCCGCAGCGGTGGCGTACCGTTGATGCACACGATGGGCACCTTCTCTGCGTAGGCGCCGGCAACTCCAGCAAGAGCGGAGAGCTCCCCCACACCGTAAGTCGTAACGAGGGCCGACATCCCTCGAACGCGCGCGTATCCGTCTGCCGCATAGGAAGCATTCAGCTCGTTGCAGCAGCCTACAAATGTAAACTCACCAGCGGTCGTTACCTGTTCGAGGAGCGAGAGGTTGAAGTCTCCAGGGACGCCGAAGACGTGGTCGACGCCTAACTCTTGCAGGCGAACCATAATGTATTCAGTAACAGTCATCTCTAGACCTTTCTCCCGATTACGACAGCTGGCAATCTTCAGGCACCCGGCATCGTGGCGCGGCCAAGTGTCCGTCCGTGACATCTCGGGTGGGGAAAAACCCAACCACACTAGTCTACGTGCGCGGCGGCGGATTCCAATACTCGCAACAGAAGCGTAGCCGGCACCCAACGAAGTGATCAGCGATCGGTTGCTGTCACGAACAGCTTTCTATAGATTTCAACATTCTGGCGCCGCCCTTTATTCCCGCTTTCTCTTGGAAGAAGACCACGTGAATAGGGTCGCTGGATGTCCTCGAGCGCCACATACTCCTCCGCAGATGGATGAGCAAAAGCCTTTGGTAGTTCCCTCGTGCTGCAGATATGTCTCGCTTCGTCCCCCTATCAGCTATGTCACGCCGGGTAATCAGGGTGACGGTCTGAAACCGTACTGCAGCCGCAGTCTGGATCACCGGTTTTCATCCTGGGAAGTGAAGAGCTCGACGAGGGCCCTCACGCGCTCCTTCTGACGGCTGCGCGGAAATCGTTTGGTTCTTGTGAGCTCGGCGATACCGTGAAGGGCCGCCCAAAACAGTTCCGATAGAACCTCTGGCTTCGAGCCCTGCCCCTGGAATAACTCCAGGAGCTGCGAAAAGGCGAATCGCATCTCCGGAGGAGTAGCCGCTTCGTCGAATGGCACACTCAGGCCGAGCGAAAACATGACTTCATACAATGCTGTTGAAGACGCGGCGAACTCCAGATACGTAGCCGCTACCGTTTCAACCGTACTTCCACGTTTAACCCGTTTCCGTGCCTTCTCCAAAGCCACGCCTAACTCCTGAAAACCTTCGATCGCAACTGCGGCGAGTATTCCTTCGCGGCTTCCAAAGTGAGCGTACAGGACAGGTTGGCTGTATGAAATTTCGTCGGAGAGCCGCCGAACGGTTACGTTGGCCCATCCTTCAAGCTCCGCGATTCGTCTGGCCGCACTGATGATCTGTGCTCGCCTGGCCTGTTTGTCACGCAATTTTCGTTCTGCAATCCGGCTAGCTGCCACGGTCGTCGCCATTGATAGAAATTATAGCGCCGCTTGAAACCAGGGCGAATAAAAGATTGTCCTGAATGATGACGCGCTGTGCGTAATAAAGAGCAAAGGCGATGGGTCCCACTCCACCAGAGAAGACAGCTTTCGATCTCTATATGAAGTTATTGCAGCCCCCGCGACCATAAGTACATAAATCACAAATGATGGCTGCCATCGCTCTAGTCAAATCAATAAACTCAACTTTCAACTCATATCGAATGTGTAGTGTTTATAGGATCTCGGATCAGTTTACATCCATTTATCTCATTGTCGGTTAAGTAATGCATCTCCCGCGTAGTATTTACACCCATCTGCGTGTAAGTATTCAGACGTTATTTTCGTCGCTTCGTGCTTGACGCGTCGCGACCCATGACATAACGTGTAGCACACCGGAACCCAGGTGAAAGAACAGTACTTCACACACAAAAAGGAGAACATGCCATGCTAGAAATTCTCAATGCTAAGCGAGTAGGTTCGTCGTACTTCAGAAGCAAGAGGATCGCCCTCTGCTACAAAAAAATGGGAATCAATTCGTCCACAACTGTCTTAGATGTCGGCGGGGGAGAATACTTTTGGCGATTAGTCAAAGATCTTGGCTTGCCGTTCCCGGCGCGGGTTGTAATCTTGAACAATACTGAGCGGCGAGGGAATCCGCCAGAAGGATGCACCTGGATAACAGCAGATGCGTCTAACATGCCATTTGAAGACGGCCAGTTTGACTTGGCATTTTCAAATTCGGTGATTGAACATCTGGGCACTATCCCGCAACAATGCGCGATGGCATCAGAGATACGCCGGGTCGCTAAACGATACTGGGTTCAAACACCCGATCCCCGCTTTCCTGTGGAGCCGCATTACAGCACGCCATTTATCCACTGGCTCCCCAAGCCTATCCGCCGCTATGCCCTTCGGCTTTCAGTATGGGCCTTAGTGAAGCGACCCTCGCGCCAGAAAGTTGAGGACATGTTAGCGGAAATTCGGCTGATCCCGCGCGGAGAGTTGCGAATAATGTTCCCTAACTCGACTATTTTAGTAGAGCGATTCGCAGGCTTACCAAAGTCGCTCATCGCCTTCAGCTCTTGAAGCAACCACAAACGCTCTATACCGACGGACTTGTTTTGTTGATTCATTTATAAGATCTGTGCTTCCTCAAGGCTGAACAAACTTAGATGATTTAACCTTCACTAAGCGACATGACCTTGTAATAACACAGTCTTAGTTGGAACTCCGGGAGTTTCTTCATAGTTCGCCGATGTTACCGATTGTGAAGAGCAGCCGCCGCTTGGCGACGACCAGCCCGATGTTCAATGAGTTCACCCCCCACCGCTCGCCTGCCCTACTCTAAGCCCATCACATCCTCCACGAAGGCAGCGCCTGGATATCCGTGAATACGGCACCGAAAATTCCAAAACTGCTGACCGTCCTGGCCGCAGTGGAAGCCCACTAACAGCTTCTCGATGAAGTCTGAGCCGCAACTCTCACGCTGCAAGACCGGATCTTGGTACCGGCTCGGCTGGCTTTAATAGCCCAGAGACTTGGGCTGATCCTCATGCGACACGCATGTGCGAGCGGGATGCGTACGCAGGGCGCCGACATTCACACCGTCGCTCAACTCCTCGGCCACAAGGATCTGCGAATGGCCGCGCTATCAACATCTGTCGGCGGGCTTCCTTGGGGATGCGGTGGGAAGGCGGATTCGATCTTTGGGGACCGGCGAAACTCACCGCTAAAATCGTGAAAACGACATTTGGTAGCGTCAACGGGGATCAAACCCGTACTCTCCGCCTTGAGAGGGCATTTTAACGTACTTTGGACTACTTTGCATGGATAGGTAAGGATTCGCTACTTGCCGCTCAGGCGGTTGTAATGATGGAGGATCCCACCTTGCTTGGGTTTGCATTGGTTCGCACCTCGTTATCACCTCTGGAGTCCCCACAGCGTCCCCGGAAAAACACTGGTATTTTCACGTCGCCGGGTTCTGGGTCGAGGGTCGTGTTTACCCGTCGCGAAATCTAGACTGAAGCTGTCGTCGGCTGCAAGTCCCGCCGTGAGATGACTTTTCCATTATTCTTCCCAGACGTGCCGTCTCCCGATCAGGTGCCTATCAAACATTACTCCGCTGTGCGAGCCGCCGGGCATTCATACCAAACGAGCTCGCTATCAGGGTGAACTGACTTTGCGGTCAAGATGTAGTTTTGTTTGTCAACGATTCGATCTGAACTTAAACAACTTGCTGCACGCGGCCTGGATGAATGCAATGGGCTGATCGCAACATCTATTACTCGACTCATGATTATTACGCGAGCGCGATAGCCTTCACGGCAGATTAGGCCGTGAAGAAATGCCGGCCAGCACGCTTCCTTAATTTGCTGTTTTTCGCGATGATGGAGTGCGCGATCAAGCTGTTGATTCAGGCTAGTTGAAGCGGAATTCCATTTGAGAACCGTGACCGAGCGGTACGCAAGAGAGGCTAGTGGGGCAAATGAAGAGAGAAAGAGTTCGGGCAAAAATCGAGGAGATCGGAATCGTACCTGCGGTGCGAGTGTCGAAGGCCGAGCTCGCGCTGTTCGCAGCGGAAACAATAAACGACGCCGGCATTCCAATTGCAGAGATCACCATGACTGTTCCAGGCGCGGTCGAGGTGATCGCCCAGTTAGCACTAAGACATCCGGATTTCGTTGTGGGTGCGGGCACCGTTCTGGATACGGAGACCGCGAGCCGCTGCCTAGATGCTGGCGCACGCTTCCTGACCAGTCCCGGTCTGATTCCAGAGGTAGTGGAATTCGCCCGGAAGAAGGATGTGGTCGTCATTCCCGGCACTCTGACGCCATCAGAAGTGATTGCAGCATGGAAGGCGGGAGCCGATTTCGTAAAGGTCTTTCCCTGCGAACCAGTTGGAGGGCATAAGTACATCCGAGCCCTCAAAGTGCCTCTGCCGCAAATACCGTTGATCGCATCTGGAGGCGTCGATCAGGTTACAGCGCAAAAATTCATTCTGGCTGGTGCTTCCGCGTTGGGGATTGGAGCTGAACTGCTGCCGTTGGAGGCACTCCAGCTCCGTGAGGAAACCTGGATACGTGAGCTAGCTCGGAGGTTCACGGGTATGGTGCAAGATGCGCGAGCCCAGATTAAGGAACGTGCGCATGAATAGATTCCGCCGGCGGTACACTGGTTTGGATGGGTGACATGTATCGCACGTCCTATTTAAATTCTTTACGATTTCTCGGCGATGAAGACGCTGCTTTGACAGCGGTGCTATGACCAGTGGCCGATTCGGAAGCCTGGTCATCCTGCTCTCACTGGCCCTTGGCGGCTTTGCCCTCCGTGCCCAGACGGCGCCTGCCCCTTTGACCCTGGAACAGGCTCTCGCGTTGGCCCGCACCAGGAATCCTTCTTTGCTTTCGGGGCGGCAGCACGTCACCGCCACCCGAGCCAGCGAGGTGACAGCAGGTTTTCGGCAGAATCCCAGCTTTACGCTTTCCGGCGCCGACGTTTCGTTGCCGGCCAACAACCCCGCCAATCCGTATTCTTATACCGCGAACGTCTCTCGGCTGTTCGAGCGCGGCGAGAAACGGCGGTGGCGTCTCGACGTCGCCCGCGCTGCGACCGATGTTACGCAGAGCCAGTATGGGGATACGGAGCGCCAGACTATCTTGCAGGTGAAACAAGCCTTCACCAACATGCTGGCCGCTAAAGCCGCACTCAAGATCGCAGGCGATAACCTGGCCAGCTACAGTAGGACAGTGGACCTGAGCAAAGCACGACTGAATGCCGGAGACATAAGCGCCACCGACTTCGATCGCATCGACTTGCAGCTCGCGGAGTTCGAAGCCGATACCAACGCTGCAAAGCTGGATCTCATTCAGGCGAGCGACCAGCTTCAATTGCTGCTGGGCATCGCAAGGTCTACCACCACTTTTGACATTACCGGCACCCTCGACCCTCCCGCTCTGACTCAGACCTTGGAGCAGATGGAGCAATCCGCGCTGGCAGCGCGTCCCGACTATCAGGCTGCGGTGCAGTCGGTGCGCGTGGCCGACGCCAGCATTCACTTGGCTGATGCCGAGGGGACCACGGACCCCACCGTCGGCGGCGAATACGAGCGCACCGCGACCTACAACAGCGCGGGATTTCAAATATCCATCCCGCTGCGCGTCTTCGATCGCAACCAGGGTGAGAAAGAACGCACCCGTTATGAAGCACAGGCGAGCCGCTTTGCGGAGACGGCCGCACGCAACCAGGTGATCAATGACGTCGATCAAGCATGGGCAGGCTATGAAGCCGCTGTCGAGATGGCTACGCGCTACAACAACCACTTCGTCGCCGAAGCGCAGCGGGTCCGGGACAATCTTGAATACAGCTATCGCCACGGAGGCACGACGCTGCTCGACTACCTCGACGCTCTGCGCGATTACCGCCAAGTCAATCTGGGCGCTTTGACGGCCAACCAGCAGGTCTGGCTTAGCATTCATCAACTCAGCTTTGCTGCCGCCACGGAGATATTGCCATGAAATGGCGCACACTAGCCGTAGCTGTCGCATCCCCTCTTTTCTTTCTTGCGGGCTGCAAACACGAGGAGTCCCCGACCGAAGGGTCCGCACAAGTGCAGAGTGTCATCGAGACAATCACCGTCCATCCTCAACCTGTCTCCAATCAGCTGTTGCTGGCTGCACATGTCATGGCCAACCCCACCTCTGTTGTTCACCTATTCCCTCCAATCAGCGGACGCGTTGTGGCGCTCAAGGTTTTGCCGGGCCAGGAAGTCATCAAAGGACAAGAGCTCGGCATGCTACAGAGCAGCAATGCAGCGCAGGCACGATCGGACTTTGAGAAAGCGAAGATTGAAGCCGCGCGCGCGGATCTCCAATTGCAGCGTGGTAAGGAGCTCCTGCAGCATGAAGTCCTGGCCCAACGCGACTACGATGACCTCAAAGCCCTCGACGATGCCGACCACGCCGAGCTGAATCGAGCTCGGCAGGCGCTCGTGATGCTCGGCTTCTCTGAAGACTCTACGTCGGATGTGATTCCAATCCGCTCCCCGATAACCGGAGTCGTTCTTGATGTCGGCACGGGCACGGGCGAGCTGCAGCGCTCTCTCGATAACGCCACGGCAATCGCCACTATTGCGGACATCAATCCGATCTGGGTGGTAGGCGATCTCTATCCGCGCGATCTGGCGTCGGTCAAAGTCGGCCAGCCGGTGGATGTGACCGTAACCGGATATCCGGGACAGGTATACCACCGCGTCATCGACAACATCTCCGACGCCGTCGATCCCGCGACGTTGACGTTGAAAGTACGTATTGTGCTGCCAAATTCGGGGCACAAGCTCAAGCCGCAAATGTATGCCACAATCGCGGTGACCAATCAGAAAGGCAACGCCATTGTCGTTCCATCCACAGCGGTGATTCAGAATGGCAAGGCTACTTTCGTCTTTGTCCAGAGTTCACCTGGCAAGTATGTACGCCGGGATGTCACACTCGGCGCGGTCCACGACACCACCGACGAAATTATCCACGGGCTTGAGGACGGCGACAAGGTCGTATCTACCGGAGCCGAGTTGCTGCGCGAGTCGGAGGACTAGTCATGGACGGGTTCATCCGCGCACTCTTGCGTTACCGGAACGTCGTGTTGATTTTGTTCCTCGCGTCGCTGGCGGTGGGGGCGTTCGCTTTCTTTCGGCTGGACATCGAAGCGTATCCCGATCCGTCCCCGCCAATGGTCGAGTTCATCACGCAGAATCCATCGTGGTCGGCTGAAGAGATGGAGCAGCAGGTAACGATTCCGCTCGAGGCCGGACTGAACGGGACGCCGAAGCTCGAACAGATCCGCTCCATCAGCATCTTCGGCCTCAGCGATGTGAAGATGTATTTCACCTTCGACAGCGACTACTTTACCGATCGCCAGGAAGCTCTGAACCGTTTGCAGTCAGTGAACCTTCCAAGCAGCTTACAGCCGCAGCTCTCGCCCGAGTCTCCGGTCGGCGAGATTTACCGTTATGAGCTGACCGGGCCGGGTTATTCACTCAACGAACTGAAGGCCACGCAGGACTGGCTGCTCGTGCGCGAGATGAAGCAGGTGCCAGGCATCCTCGACGTCGCGATTTTTGGCGGAACTACGCGCCAATACCAGGCGGAAGTGGACCCAAGTAAACTGAGGGGATTGGGCGTCACCATGACGCAAGTCGTCACCGCAGTTCAGAACAGCAACGCCAACGCGGGCGGAAACTACCTCTCGCTGGGTGCCCAAAGCGTGAACGTCCGCGGCATAGGACTGCTGCGCTCGCTCACGGATATGAGCAATATCGTAGTCGCCGAACGCAATGGCACCCCCGTTTTGCTGGGCGATGTAGCCACGTTGAAAGAAGGCCATGAGCCCCGTCTGGGTATTGTTGGTAGAAACGAGAATCCAGACATTGTCGAGGGCATCGTGCTGCTCCAGAAAGGCGGAAATTCTCTGCCTGCACTGGCGGGGCTGCGCCAGAAGATTCATGACCTGAACACCGGTAACCTCTTGCCGCCAGGCATGCAGATTAAGACTATCTACGATCGCACCAGGCTGATCAAAACCACCACAACCACCGTCCGGCACGTCATTATTTTTGGGTTGATTCTAGTCACCCTCGTCCTGCTGAGCATGCTCGGCGATATACGCATCACCCTCATTGCGGCCATCACCATTCCCTTCGCCGTTCTCTTCGCCTTCGCCATGATGGTGCTCACCAATCAGTCGGCAAACCTGATCTCAATCGGGGCGATCGACTTTGGCATCCTTGTCGAGTCCTCGATCGTCGTGCTCGAGAGCGTCCATCGCAGAATTTCCCGCCACATCGAAGTAGACGACATCGGGGAGCTCATCACCGAAGGGGTCAGCGATGCGGCGAAACCCGTGCTCTTCGCCACGCTTATCATCCTGGTGGCCTTCATTCCGCTCTTTACCATGCAGGGAGTTCCAGGCAAGATTTTTGCGCCGATGTCAGTAACCTACGGCTTCGCGCTGACCGGCGCACTGATCTTTGCGCTCGTATTTGCGCCTGTCCTGGGCTCCTTTGCGGTTCCAAAGAGACGCACGCGGGAGGAGGCTGGGGAAACCCGCCTCAGCGCGTTCCTAAGGAAGTACTATGAGCGTTCACTAAAAAATGCCTTGCGTTTCAGTAAGATCACGTGGACCATCGGGATCGGAGCGCTGGTCGCGGCCTTTGTGCTCTTCAAGTTCGTAGGCGGGGAGTTCATGCCCCCGCTGGAAGAGGGTAATTTGTGGATACGAGCCACCATGCAGCAGGACATCTCCTTCCAGCAATCGGCAGACATCGCCAATGGGATTCGCGTCATCCTGCGCAGCTACCCGGAGATAAGCCAGGTGCTCTCGCAGATGGGGCGCCCCGACGACGGCACCGACGTAAGCACTTTTAACAACGCCGAATTCCTCGCCGACCTCAAACCGGCCGGACAATGGCGTCCGCAATTCCACGGAAGCAAAGATGAACTGATCAGCGCCATTCAGAAGGATTTCGAGCGCTACCCCGGCATTGACTTTAATTTTTCACAGACCATCCAGGACAACGTCGAAGAAGCCATGTCCGGCGTGAAAGGCGAGAATTCCTTGAAGTTGTTCGGCAAGGACTTTGACCAATTGACTCGCCTTGCTGATCAGATTCAAGCAATCATGGGCAAGGTTCCAGGGATTACCGATGTCGGAGTCTTCAATGTTACCGGTCAGCCCAGTCTCCTCGTATCCATTGACAGAACCAAGGCCGCCCGCTTCGGTCTTCAGCCCCAGGATGTGAACAACGTCGTTCAAGCAGCGGTCGGTGGCGCACCCATTACCCAGATCATCGATGGGGACAGACGCTTCGATTTCGCGGTCCGGTATTCGCCTGAATTCCGCGACACGCCCGACGCCATCAGTAAAATCCTCATCTCCACTCCCGATGGCAATCAGGTGCCACTCAGTGCCGTGGCCGATGTCGACCTGCGAAACGGGGCTTTCACGATCTATCACGAAGGCGGCCGCCGCTACATCCCAATCAAGTTCAGCGTGAGGGGACGCGACCTCGCCAGCGCAATTCAGGACCTTCAGCAGCAGTTGACCGCCAAGGTAAAACTACCCACCGGCTACGACTACACCTGGGCGGGCGAGTTCGACAGCCTTCGCAAAGAGCAAAAACGGCTTGCGATCATCATTCCCGTGAGTGTGCTGATCATCCTCGTCCTGCTTTACGTTCAGTTCCGGACCTGGACCGATGCCTTCATCATCGTAGGCACGCTTCCGTTTGCCGCCATTGGCGGCGTGTTTACTTTGTTCTTCACCCACACCTCCTTCAGCATCTCGGCGGCGGTTGGATTCACGTCGCTTACCGGCGTCGCAACGCTAGGTGCGGTCGTCTTTCTCTCGGGAATCCGTCGCGCCCAGGAAGAGGATGGCCCTGTAGCCGGACTGACCATGGGCTGCCTCGACGAGATGCGCCCGGTCGTAATGGCATGCTTTGCCGCTGGTCTCGGACTGCTACCCGCAGCCGTCGCTACCGGCATCGGCGCACAAACCCAGCAGCCCCTGGCGCGGGTGGTCGTCGGCGGCATGGTGACTACGCTGCTGGCCATCTTGTTTATTATTCCACTGTTGGCACGGCGGTCCGATCGAGACGAGGAGCAACGACGCGAACTCGCCGGGCCCACTTCATAACTTGGCGAATCATTCGTCTCCGTAAATGAGTGGTGACCCAGTGTCTTGGCGCACGCTGGTCGGCGACGAATCTCTCGACGACGCCTCACCGCCGAGTCACTCATCGCTTTGCTGTATGGCTTGCGGCTATGAGGCAGGATGCGACCCCTCGCTTCAGGGCTCGATTGGCTCTCCCCGTTTCCTCATTGATATGAATGGCCTTGAACTGCCAACGATGGGAGTTCCTAGTCAAGGAAATTGAGGCTGCGATGAAGAAGAACACGGAGTCGAATCGGCACGCAAACTGAAAAGGAATGGAGCGTTGGCTTACTCAGCGTTTCTTCATGCGGGCGAGCCAAACACATATCATTCAAACGAGACCTGATATGGATGTGACTATAAAAGATCAGTCGGTCGAAATCATGCTTGCAACTCCGGGACAGCAGCCAGTCCTCTCGAACCTCTACCAGCTTTACATTCACGACTTCACCGACTTCGTAGAGCGACCGCTCGGAATCGACGGCAGATTTGACTACGACCCGCTCCCGCCATATTGGAGGGATCCAGATCGGTTCCCATTCATCGTTTGGGTTGATGGGAAATTGGGGGGCTTCGCACTCGTTAAAAGGGGATCCGGTTTCTCAGGCGATCGTGAAGTATGGGACATGGCTGACTTCTTCATCGTTCGTGGCGTACGGGGAAAAGGAGTCGGCTATAAGGTAGCAAAGAGACTTTGGCGTCAATTTCCTGGCCGATGGGAAGTTCGTGTCATGGCGAACAACGTGCCAGCCCAAAAGTTTTGGGCGAAGGCAATCTCCCGGTTTCAAGGCAAGTCCGCTGAGGCCGAACTTGTCACAAAGGGGAAAGAGACTCGCTATCTTTTCCTGTTCGATTCCAAAGCAAACCTGCTCGACGAGCCGCAGTAAAACAGATCCAGCCATTCCAACAACGTAGCTCTTACCCACTGCTTTGGTCGAGCTTGAGCGCCTGGAGCGTAACTTCCCGCGTCGGGATTAAGATTGGGCGCCTCAGGTTGACCCTTACTGCCGGCGAATTCGAGTGCCATGCTCACCGCAGGTTCACCCCTAAAGACCCGCTCAGGTCACTGGCATCCCGTTTCGCACCCGGTCAACCGCTTTGGCCCACCCAAGAGCTTTCAATCTCATATATTTACCGCACTAGCGCGTACATTGGTTGTCGAGAAAGTCTTGAATCCGTTCGGGCCGACTGCTTTGGCGGGTAAGATCTCCCAACGCATCAGCACAATCACGGAGCGGATTCGTTAACAGAACAAATGAAATGTGAGTGCGTTATCGGTATTCTTTCAGTAACTCGACCGACCAAATGGTATACTTCGGCTTCTTTCTTGGGAGGTCTCATGGTACGTCGGTCATTTTTTCGTCAACTCGTCGCGTTACCTTTTGCTGGAGTAGCGTCTTCGTTTGGTCAAGGAACTCCGCATAAGTCCCTGAACATCATGATGAAAAGTGCCTGGGGGTCGGATGATCCGACCAAGGCGGCGTTTCCGTTTCTTCACGGCCTCGCGCTTTCCGAGGCGGGCCATTCCGTGCAGATCTTCCTGCTTGGCGAATCGGTCTCACTGATGCGGAAATCACTTGCCGGGGCAGTCGTGCCGGTGGGCTGGCCACCGCTAGAGCAAACCATGACGAAGGTTGCTGAAAGACATGTCCAAATCTATGCCTGCGGCGCCTGCAGCCGTGCGCGAGGGGTCTTGCAAATGGACCTGGATCAGTGGGGGGCAAAGTTCGGCAATCCGGCGATCTTCGTCTCGCTCGTCGAATGGGCTGATCGCGTCATTACGGAATAGTTCCTTGCTGCGCAAGCTTTATCGGCAATATGGATCGTCTATGCCAAGCCGCCCCGGCTCAACCAGGCTTCTTCCGCGAAAGTGCCTGCTATCGCAACGCCCACGCCGTGGAATTGTCGCCATTGCCATGGCCTCGCCCGTCGCGTCAAATTCAGCCGGTCCGCCCGCCTCAGCCGTTTTGCATCGGCATTGGCGTCCAGTGGAGTGTCAGTCCGGCTTGAACTTCATTTGAGTCTCCTGAGCGACCCCGTTTCGCTTTGCCATTGTTTGTCGCAATCTAGATCGAGCACGATGCAGTCGAGATTTGACTGCTGGTTCTGAAAGACCTATGGCGGTTGCGATCTCCCGGATACTAGCCTCTTGGTGAAATCGACTACCTATAATTCCGCGTAGAGACGCAGGCAAAACGCTGATGGCATGAAGTAGAGCGTGATGTTGCTCAGCGGCCGATACGAGATCTTCTGGAGAAGGAGAGTCCGTAGCCACATCCATCAAGAAGCTTTCTTCCGATTCGATGGGGAACGTCAAGAGACGATTGATCCCACTTCGCCTGCGACGCAGTTGCATCAATGCGAAGTTAATCCCAATACGGTTAAGCCACGTCGAAAACGTGCTCGTCTGTTTGAAGAAAGGGAGATTGATGAAGGCCTTGATCAAGCTCTCTTGAACGACATCCTCTGCATCCTCTGTGTTGTGGAGTATTCGCATCACAGTGCGAAAGACCTGCCTAGAATGTCGTCGGCATAGCTCCTGATATGCGTCACCGTCACCCTGCAGAGCAGCGCTAATCAGCGTGGTTTCGCCCGCGCGAACGCTCTCCCGCATCGGTAGAAATCCGGGTGTTGTCTTATCCTCCATGCGCTTCCTCACTAGTGCAGCCGATGGCAAAGTTGTGATGAATAGAGACCGTCTCCGTCGAGCCGAGGCGGTATTGATTCAAACATGCGTCGTGCTGGTTAGGACGATGTCGGGACTGAAGAAAACAGTGAGCCTAATCCTTCAGCGAACGTTGGGTGGGCAATCATCAGATCGCGGAGTGCGGTGTAAGGGAGGCCTCCGAGCATAGTGATCTGCACGCAAGTCATGACGTCGCCTGCGCCTTGACCAAACATCGAGAATCCCAGGATGCGGTCAGTCCGACATTCGACCAGGCACTTCATGAAACCTCGGGTTTCCATTACGCTCTGCGCTCTCAAGACCTCCGCCATAGGGATCTTGAATAGGCGGTAGTCAAAACCTTTCGCCACAGCTTCCTTTTCGCTGAGTCCGACTCTTGCGAACTCAGGGTCTGTGAAGAGGCAGAACGGCACCTGCCTTCCTGTGGTGGTGCGTTCACCCCCCAGCAGATTGTCATGGACAACGCGAAAGTCGTCGACGCTTACGTGGGTAAATCGAGGGCTTCCGGCGACCTCACCGACAGCCCAGACTCCCGGAGCTGTCGTCCGCAACCGATCGTCAACTTTGACGAAGCCCTCATGGCTAAGTTCGATACCCGCAGTTTCGAGTCCAATGTCTCTGGTATTCGGCATCCTTCCGGCTGCAACTAATAGGTGTGTCCCCGCGATCGCCATGGGGCTACCAAGAACCTCGACATGGAGTAGCACAGATTTCCCTGAGACCCCAGAGACGCCATTGATTTTCGCATTGAGGACAAGTTCAATGCCTTCTTCAATAAGAAGAGAATGCAATCCTTCAACGACGTCTTCATCCTCATGGTGGAGAACGTGACTATTGTGGTCAATCACCGTGACTCTGCTACCGAGCCTGCGCATAGCCTGCGCAAATTCCAGCCCAACATAGCCGGCACCCAAGATCACGAGATGTTCTGGTAATACGTCCAGCTCGAGTGCCTCAACATGAGTGAGGGGCCGCGCAGTGAGCATGCCTGGGATGTGGTCATCGATTTTCGCATGCGTTCCGGTACCGATGATGACGTTTTCTCCGCGTAGCATTCGCGTCGTGCCATCGTTGAGTTCGACCTTAAGTGTCTTCGCCGCCGTGAACGCCCCTGATCCCATGATCAGTTCCGCGCCGCTTCCCTTGTACAACGCGAGATGGGCATCGACGAGACCTTTGACCATCGTTCGCTTCCGATCTGTCACGCGCGGCATCTCTACGGCAAAGCCATCAGAACAAGCCGAGCGAAACACTCCACTTCGACGGGCATCGGACACAATTTGAGCGGTATGGATCAAGTTCTTGCTGGGCAAGCACGCGATGTTCGGACACGATCCTCCAACATATTTCCGTTCAATGACTGCGACTCTTTTTCCGCTTCCTGCAAATGTCCATGCCAGCAGCTTCGAGCCAGCGCCGCTCCCTAAAATGACGAGGTCGTAATCCTCAATCTGGGTCTGAGACTCCATCGCTTTTGTCCTCCAAGATGATCCTTCATTAGTTCGAGACTGCACGGGCCGCCTGTTCGATTGCATCAGCCACAACGTCCGGGTGGGAGACAGTTACGGCATGCGAGGAATCGACTTCAAGTACATGAGCATGGGCGCGATCTGCTTCGAATTTCTGCTCTTCGAGGGGTATCGCGAGATCCCGGAGGGTTCTGACCTGCCAGCTTGGCTTGGTTTCCCAACCGGCGACCGTCACTTTCTGATTTAAGGCAGCTAGATTCATAGGGCGTTGAGTGATGAACATGAGTGCGGCGTCACTGTCGGGTACATCTGCGGCGACGTTGTTGTTAAACTTGTCAGCTTGGTAGAGCAGATATGTGCCATTCGTTCCGTCGGGGAGCATATAGTTAACCGGTTCGACCGACGTCGGGAATGTGCTGTCAGGAAAGCGTTCGAGCAGATCGGTTGCGGCTTCCCCGGGCGCTGGCATGATAGCGGCGGCGTATACCAGGGCTTTGACCTTGGGGTCCTCTGCGCCAGCCTGGGTAATTACAGCTCCGCCGTAGGAGTGAGCCGCCAAGATGATGGAACCTTGAATTCTATTCAACACGCTTCGCAGGTACGCTGTGTCGACTGCCACTCCGAGTAGCGGATTTGCGAAGGCAATGACAGGAAAGCCCTCACGCCGAAGCCGCGGGATCACGCCACTCCAGATCGACGAATCTTCGAAGGCCCCGTGTACGAGAACAATGGTGGGCCTTTGCCCATGAGATTCCATGATGAATTTATCTCCGTAGTCTTGATACGTTTGTGCTGCTGTAGGGAAAAAGCTGGCTCACGCGTTGGTTCTGCTCTCGGCAAGCATCGCCGTTTGACCGTGATAGCTGATGAAGTAAAGCGAAACGCCGAAAGACATTACATCCTTGAACAGAGAAAGCCCTAGGCTATTCATGGAGTGCAACCCTTTACACTCGATCGTCGCTCCCGGCGTGGAAAGCAGCATGGTGCCGGTGACGAAGTAGATCGGCGTCGTTATAAGGGCTCCAACCAGACACGTTGATAGGCGAGTGAGCGGAACGTTAGCCACCAACTCATCGTGTAACTTCTGACGGGAGGACGTACCCTTCATATCCACCTTCTTTGTTTGCTCCTTATTGCCTGCCGGTCGGGCTCTCTCAAGCGCATTGCTCGCCGTCACCTTGACAAACGAAGAGAAGACCTTTTCGGACTCGTGCGTTTAAACAATGCAATTGGCAGACCATTGGTCGCGAATGTCTGTTTTATCCGACAGGATCCTGCTTCTCTTCAAAATTACCCAGTTAGTTGGAGGGGGCGACGAGATCGATCTGAGGTCGAAGCGCCGGAACCGCGACAACTTCCTGACAGTGACAGGATTTCGTCTCGTCACGGATGGTCACCTCGCATAGTGGGAGGGACCTGCCAGGTGTGCCGCGCCGGCTAATCAAGGCGGTCTGGTAAAGCTCAGCTAAATCATCCTCGAAAGGGATATGCCAAAACGCCGATGCGGTAACCGTTTGGAGTCGAAATACTGTCTTTGGCGAATTTTCGGCCGTGCTTTTGACGTAAAAAGCTCTGATCAACTGCGCGGCGAGAAACGGTTCAGAACTAGATGGTGAGGCCGTTTGCTTCACTATCCAAGGTGCCGTTTGCGATGGTCGCCTGAGTGCAGTGGTGTATGCGTCTGTCGCGAGAACGTTAAGGTAGAACCGAAAGCACAGCGGTGGGTAAATCGATCATGTCTATGCTCCAATCTCAGTACAAAGCTGTTCGCTCACTTACGGCTTCGTTGGGAGTGAATCTATCGGTCGAAGATCAGACGATGCAAGCGCCTCCCGAAACAAACTCGATGAAGTGGCGACAAGCTATGCCGACCGGGTTCCTCGAGAACTTCGTCTTGCGGCCCTATCTCTTCGACCACGGCATCTATGAAGAGAAACTACAGCAATTCTTTACAAGCTATTACCACTCGCTGAACGGCGGGACTCCACGGGAATATCTGCAGAGGTCATTGTCCCGGCCGTCTCTTCAAGAAATTCGGGACTTTCGAGCGCACCTAGATGAAGAGGTAGATCAGCTGCTTGAAAGTGACGTCGACTCGCAAGTTGATGCCTGTGGCATTTTGCGAGGTATTAACGCGAACAGCGTCATCAGCGCTTGCTTCGGCGAATACGAAGCATCTGTTTTTCTCAAAGCCTCTCCGACCGACGTACGAAGAACCGTGGCTTCCGGTTGAACCGACCCGGCTTGCTAAGTGGCTCAGTGCGAGGGTGGTCTTGCGGAGGTCGGGCGCTCCTATTTGTCCTATGAACCCCCGACCATCATCGATGAAATGGAACGCCTTTAATGCTGTTGGTTCAGGGGAGTTGGGTATGCTGGTTCAGTCCGGAACGAGAACATCTCATCGAATACTGTGCGTCGACGACGAGGTCGTTGCCACAACACTACGAGCCGAAATCCTTCGCGAACACGGTTACTCGGTCAGTCTGTTTCATTGCCCTTTTAAGGCACTTGAAAGTGATCTTTCTGCAGTGGACCTTGCGCTACTCGACTTTCACATGCCGGGGATGAATGGCCGCGAACTCCTACTGCGCATGCGGGCCTTCGGTGTGCCGTATCCAATACTTCTATTAACAGGATGCTTAGAACTACTCTCCTACGAAGATCGTGTGCTTTTCTCGCGATGCTTAGACAAGGGAAAGCCCGTTCAAGATTTACTCGACAGCATCTGGAAGTTCCTGGACCCCGATGAAACGCCAGATTGGGGATGCCGCAAATGATCGTGGCCAATATGAACTCTTCCGCCGCGGCAATTGAACTGCTTCAGCCCGAACGTATCGAAGCCTTGCGAACCCTTCTCCGAATGAGCCGCAACAGAGAGAGGGATGATTGTCATTTGACAATGATCCCTCCTTTCCCGACACGCATGTAGATTCGCCCGAACATGAATGTGCACGACCCTCCCGCATGGTCGCGACAGAGATGTCGCGGCGATTTTGCCACTGACGGAATTCAGATGTTAATTCGTCTCGCTGATGGGAACGCTTTTACGAAGTGAGCAGAGGAGTGAGCGTTAGCAAAGGAGCTTTCGTGACAGATCGCCAATTGTGACAATGTGCATCTTTGGAACTTGAAGTGCAACTCGTCTCGGCATGGTAGCCCACAGCGGCTTCTATTCTCGAACGCACCATGGTATCTATCCGTTCTCTGACGAACCGAAAGGTCGGATATCACAAAGTTCTGCTAACACCTACAAAGGAGAATGTCCAAGTGGCAAAGTTTGCGTTCCATGTTGAGTTGAAGGCCAAACCCGGAAAAGAATCAGCGGTCGAAGCATTTCTGAAGCAGGGTGCCGTGATGGCAGGTGCAGAACCCGGACTGGCGAGCTGGTATGGGCTGAAAGAAGAAGACAAGCCAGGAGTATATCGGATAGTCGATACCTTCAACGATGAAGTCGGCCGCGACGAACACCTGGAGGGCGAGCTTGCGAAGGCGCTGATGGCAAAGGCTCAAGAACTGTTTTCTGAGGCTCCTAAGATCCAACGGCTCAACATAGTTGCTGAAAAGTGATTGAGACTTGTTTTTCCATGGTAGCGTTCTACTCGCGCTACCCGAATTCTCATAAGACACACTAGACGAAAGAACTCACTCGGTGAGCGGTAAGGCTTGTAGGCGTTGTGCGAGGTGTAAGCTATCTCCCCATACGTCAAGACAGTTCTTGCTCTTTGATGTTCGCGATCGGGAGGAGCATCGTGACGTCAAATGCCTTCGACGAAAAGCCTGATGCCAGAGTGAGAGGGAAGGCTGGGTTTGCGAGAGCCGTGCGGGTCACGAAGCGGTTCCCTTGGCATGTCGCTCCAGCGTGCATCAGCGGGGCGATGGCTACAGCACCATGTCTCTTAATTCCCTTAACAATCGGCTCCCACGCTTCTGCTTGAGCTTTATCAGTGATGCCTCGCTGGTGGTGATAGGTCTGCGAGAACGCTATAGATGCTCCCAATTTGGACATGGTCGAAAACGGAGTTGCCGCTAAATGCTGTGCTCATGTTCACCTCTGCGTCGTTGCATATCGGGTAGGCCATGGCCCGATATGCAGTCGCTGTCTCTAATCTGTTTGGAACTACTCAGTTGTGTTCTCTCGAAGATGACTGTAAGCAGCCGGAACGTTGACCGTCCTGTGTGCCCATTCGAAGAGGCTATAGTCGCCGTAGTGAGCCATCGCAACTGCATCCTGAGTTTCCTCTGCGGAGCGTCCCTCATCGATCGCTCTTCGCACCGAGCCGTCAAGTTCACGAAGATAGTTGAGAGGAAAGTCAATGTCCGACGGGCGCATGGGCTTGCCGTGTCCGGGAATGATGGTCGCATCCTCGGGAAGGAATGCCTTCACGCGACTTAGAGTTTCAATCGTGTCGTGATGCCGGCCTTCCAGGAGCCAGGGGAGAGCGGGAGAAGGTGCTTGAATCATGTTGCCCACCCATAGCACTTTGGCATCGGGTACCCAAACAACGAGGTCGCCCGGTGTTTGGGCGAAGCCGAGATGCCGAACTTCGACCTTTCGACCCCCCAAATCAATTGTGATCATTTCGGGGACCACGACGTCAGCGCTGCGTGAGTGAACCCGTTCGATGCCTTTACCTCTGCCCATCAGGCCGAGCATGAAAGTGCGGTCCTCTTCAAAATGTTCATCCATGTACCGCTTGGTGGCGGGATGCTGAACGACGACCGTACTCTCCGGGAAGACATAATTGCCGTACGCGTGATCTCCGTGATAGCTCGTGTTTACAAGAAACCGAATGGGCTTGCTTGTTTTCTTCCGCACAAGACCAATGAGCTGCGAAGCGAGATCGCCATTCAGCATGGATTCGATCACCAGAACCGCCCGCTCCCCGATCACGAACCCTGCTGTCGTGGCCACGTGGTCTTTGTCGAAGACGTCGTCTGGCAGTACCGCTAAGACACCAGGAGATAGTTCCTTCGACGTTAGGTTTACAAGAGAGGCATCCCACGGAGGTGTAGCTGCTCGATCATTGTCGTTGCTCATTGTTGTTTCTCCTATCGTCATGGTTTCTGCTCATGGATCGCGCCGAGCTTTGTCGTTCGGCTAGCTCGCGGGCAGTTGGTCGGTCAGCTCACAGTCCAGGAGAATAGCCCCGGTACGATGCCTTCTCGCAGGTTAGTGCAATTCCTTTCGATCCCGCCGCTGATCTGGGTGCCGCCCAATCTGAATCCGTAACGCTCTGGCCTAACGGCTCATCTTCCGGTCATCGCCGAGATAGATAGACCAAGACACTCGTGAGCGTCATGCTGCAAGCGAATGGCCAACTTACACGCTGGCGGGAGCAATCGAACTAAGCCGCGTAACATATACGAACGAAGCACGTTACTGAACGTGAGGACAGAACACGGCCTGTCGGTTCCGACGGATTGATGACAGCATTTCGCCACTGACGGCGTCCCGTCGCGGGCCGCCGCCGGGCAGCAGTTCGATAGGGGGCCAAGCCTTCCGGCTGAGATTCAAGCGGTTCGGATATGTACAGGGCGGCCGATGCCCAATTGTTGCATCCTGTAGACGAGCGAGGTGCGATTCATATCAAGGCGCTTAGCAGCGCCACTTCTCCCGCCTATGACCCACTCGCGCGTCCGTGAGCGCGCAAGATGTTATCCCTTTCTAGTTCTCTGAGCCAGACGGCACGGATTAGAGCCTGGACAGTGGTTGATGGCTGGCGAAGACGAAGCGGCAGGATGGACGAGATGGTGACGAAGGGATATGCCGAGCCGGTGAAAGCGTCCTTCGCTTCCCTGCTACCGCACTACCTGAAGCACCAGAAGCCAAGGCTGAGACAGCGCAGCTATGAACGAACATCAGGCATTGTCGAGAACCAATTACGTCCATTCTTTGGCTCGATGCCGATGGCCAGCATTCGCAGAGCGGAGATCCAGGAGTATGTGACAGAGCGTGCAGGGCAAATCTCGGCCGGCGGCGTCACAAAGGAGCTGAATGTCCTCAAACACCTGCTGGGCTTGGCCTTGAATGGAAATTGATTCTGGTGAATCCGGCAGTGAAGATCAAAGCGCCCAGTGTGCCCGCTGGTCGACTTCGCTATCTGCAGCCTACGGAATTACGAGCGTTGCTTGTAGATTGCCCTGATTGGCTCCGACCGATCGCGGGCCTGGCGGCCTTTACTGCCATGCGACGGGCCGAAGTACTAAGTCTTCGCTGGCGCGACGTGGACATCAACGGGTCGCGCATTCCGTTACCGCAAACGAAGAATGGCGACGGTCGCACGTGTACCTAAATCAATTAGCCGCCAACGTACTCAAGAGCCATGGACCACTAGCGTGCACCCGACAGATAGGGTGATTGCGCTCGCCGAAGACTGCACTCCCGACAACGTCAGCAAGGGATTCGCGACCGTCTGCCGTCGGCTGGAGATCGACGACTTCAGATTCCACGACCCGAGACACACGGCTGCGAGCTGGATGCGTATGCAGGGCGCCGACATTCACACCGTTGCTCAACTCCTCGGCCACAAGGAACTGCGAATGGCGGCGCGCTATCAACAACTGTCGCGGGCTTCCTTGGGGGATGCGGTGGGAAGGCTGGATTCGATCTTGGGGAACCGGCGAAACTCACCGCTTCAAGCGGGAAAACGACATTTGGTAGCGTCAACGGGGATCGAACCCGTACTCTCCGCCTTGAGAGGGCGGCGTGTTAACCAGTTACACCATGACGCCACAGAAGCCGAGTGGCTTTGACTGTTCAAGTATATCAACGGTTGGTGTCGAAGCGAAATCGGTATCGGATGCCCCCGAGACCAACGGCTGAATACCCGGACTTCTTAGTTCTCTATATACCCAGCTTCTTCACTTCTTCGTTGTAGTACTTCCGGTACAGAATGTCCCACTCCTGGCTGCCTTCCTGGATGATCCGCCGTTGCGAGGCGATCTTCTGCTTGGCCGCCTGGTCGATTTTCAATTCGGCGAGCAGCAGGGTTTCGAGCGCCTTGCGCGCCTCCTGGCGGATGGTATTGCGGTCCTCCAGAAAGTCGGCCTCATCGGTCTCAGCGAGGGTATCGGCGACGACGTGAGCGAGCTTGTTCAACTTGTCGCGCGTGATCCTCATAGGACCGCCTTATACTTGCGCGCCAGTTCAATCTTGACCTTCTTGAACATCTCCATGTAGCTGGCGCCGCTTCGCCGCATGTCGTCCTGGTAGGCGTCAAGAATCACCCGCACCTCTTCGTTGATGCGGTCCTCCAGAGAGAGCTCTTCGATCAGGCCCTGGGTGACGCGGTCTTCGACCTTCTTCAGGTTTTCGGTGTGGATCATCTTCGCGTCGACCAAATGTTTTACCGTCTGACGAGCCAGATATCCGACATACTCTCTAGAAAAAATCATTGATCCAATTGGGAATATAGCACACCGAAGGGCTTAGCTCAGAAGGCGTTACCGCCCCGATGGGCCGTCTGACGGGGCTCCGGAAGCTGGGGAAACCATGGCGGGCCGATGCCGGCAGGAAGGGGTATTGAGACACTCGGATGCCAATCGCAACCTCTCGACCGGCCGGCCATGGCGAAGATGCTCTTCCACAATCTCATCGAGGTCCTCGGGCTGGACGAACCCGTACCAGACCTGCTCGGGATAAACCACAATCGTCGGGCCGTGCTCACACTGCTCCAAGCACCCGGATTTGTTGACCCGCAGGACGCCGGGGAGCTTGGCGGCTTTCAGCTTGTCCTTCAGCAGGGAGTGCAACTCGCCCCTGCCGTCCGGACTGCAGGATGGACGGGCCGCGCCCGGCTCGCGGCGATTGGTGCATACGAAGATGTGCCGGTCGAATTCAGGCAATGGCGACTCCTCTCGAACTGAGCTAAACATATCACCAGGAACCAATGCATTCTGAGCATGAGGACCACTGCGGGACCGAGGCGGACGATTGCCAGCGATAGATGCCTTCCGAATGACGGCCGCGGCGAACCCATGATGGCGAAAGTGGGCAAATTGCTGGTCGCTACCCATTGCTAAATCTGCGACAATACCTTCTTGACGATGCAACCGGACAATCTGCTTTCCCTCAAAGACGACATGGTGGCCTTCATCGAAGGCCACGGCATGCGGCGTTTTCCCGGCTTTGCCGGAGATGATGTGCCCACGATCCTCTGGGAGGACGACTCCAATCCCGACAGCTGGAAAGATTTCGTCGAGATGGCCAAGACTGCCTCGGCTTCGTTTCTCACCATGAGCGAAGTCATTCTGGAAAAAGAAGACCTCGAGATTCTCATCGAGCACCTCGGCGATCAGGATTTCTCTGCCGAAGACGGATCCGACGTTCATGACGTGGAGTTCCTCGTCAGCTATGTCGGCAAGCTCGGCTACATTCAACTCGGCTTTGCCCACCAGGGGGTGGTGTATATCCACGAGAATTCGACCCCCTGGTATGACCGCTATCAGCAGATGCTGGAAGCGGTGGAGTCGTTCAGCGACATTCTTTTAGAAACCGGCGGCGACGAAGACGAAGAGTCGTGATGTCACCAGTAGCCCCCTCAATTTCACCAGTAGCCCCCTCATTGCCCGTTTCAGTCCCGCCGGGTATTGTCCCCGCTTCGACCCTGCCGCGAAGAGTGCGTTGGGTCGTGCCGCCGACTGACATCGATGCGGCCCGGGAGCTCGCGCAAAGCGCCGGCATCCCAGTGGTGCTGGCTCAGCTTTTACGGCTGCGCGGCGTCCACTCCCCGGAGGCAGCGGAGCGGTTTCTGAACGTCAGCTTCGATCACCTCCACGATCCCTACAGCATGGCCGGGATGACGGTGGCGGTGGCGCGGGTCAAGGCGGCGATCGCCCGCCGCGAGCCGATCCTGATCTACGGCGATTATGACGTTGATGGGACGGTGGCCGTGGTCCTGCTCAAGACGGCAATCGAAATGATCGCGGGCCCGGGACGGAGTGACGTCCGCTTCCACGTGCCTCACCGGCTCCGCGAGGGTTACGGCATGAAGAGCGAGGTGGTCGAAGCCGCCGTGGCCGCCGGTGCCCGTCTCGTGATCAGCGTCGACACTGGAATTCGGGCTTTTGCAGCAGCCGAAGCAGCCGCCAGTCTCGGCATCGACCTGATTGTCACGGACCATCATCTGCCGGATCTCGGCCGAGGACTGCCACCGGCAATTGCGGTGCTCAACCCCAATCAGCAGGACTGCCAATATGCGTGCAAGCATCTCTGCGGCGCGGGTGTGGCCTTCAAGCTGGCCCAGGCACTGCTTGAGGCCCATGACCGGGTGAGAGCGCGGGAAAAGATCCTGCCATCCTTCCTGAAGATGCTGGCGATTGCCACCATCGCGGATGCGGTTCCGCTGCTCGGCGAGAACCGGGCGATTGCGGCTCTCGGCATCGAGCAGCTCGGCCGCCCGGCACACCCGGGGCTTCGGGCGCTGCTGGAGCTGGCGAAGCTCGACCCCGTGCAGCGCCGTCTCACCTCGACCGACATCGCCTTCCGGCTGGCCCCACGCATCAATGCCGCCGGGCGCATGGATATCGCGTCCGAGGTAGTTGAGATGTTCACCACCCGCGACTCCCAGCGCGCCCGCTTCCTGGCAGAGAAGCTTGATCGCCTGAACTCCGATCGCCGCAACACCGAGGCCGGCATTCTCGACAAGATCGAAGCCCAGCTTAAGCAAGATCCTCGGCTTCGGGAAGGCCCCTGCATTGTGCTCGACGGAGAGGGCTGGCATCGCGGGGTGATTGGCATCCTTGCCTCGCGGGTCGTCGAGCAGACGGGACGCCCGGCAATCGTGATTACTCACGAGGCAGACGTCGGCGCTGCGGGCGGCGACAACGCAGGGGAGGCTGAGGCGCATGGATCGGGACGCTCCATTCCTGGCTTTCATCTTCTTCAGGCCATCGAGAGCTGCCACGAACTCTTCACTCGCTTCGGAGGCCATGCTCACGCGGTCGGTTTCTCGTTGCCATCCAGCCGGGTGCCGGAATTGCGCCAGCGCCTCACTGACTATGCCGGCATTCATCTGAGGCAGGAGGACCTGGAGCCCATGCTGCTGTGCGATGCTTATTTGCCGCTCGACCAGATCACTCCAGAACTCTATGCATGCCTGCAGCGCCTTCACCCTACCGGCATGAACAACGAAGATCCGCGCTTTGTCGCTACCAACGTAAAAGTGGTGGGACAGCCCCGCATCCTGAAGGAGCTTCATGTCAAACTGCAGTTGGCTCGAGGCCCGGGCGAAGGTGCCATACCCGCTCTCGCCTGGCGCTGGGCCGGCAGGCTTGCGGCGATGGGAGTCGGCGACGGCGCCTTGCTGGATGTGGTCTACCGGCTTCGCCACAACCAGCATCCCGACTTCGGGGGCGTTGAATTGGAAATCGAAGACCTTCGGCTCGCGGAGGCCGCGGCGGTGCAGAGTTCGCATCCGCCACACTCCTCGGCTTAGAAAGGCAGCGTTGCCGCGGGTATCTGGGAAGGGCTGCTCTGCCTTCACTTAGAGCATTTAAGCTTCTAGAGCCCCGTGTCTGAAGTTCCATTCGAGAATTGACGACAGGGACGTAGCGCCTATCCCTGAAAACGCAAATCCTTCGCTCGCAGCTGGATAAGGGAAGATCGTTTCTCGAAGCTCAGCCTCCGGAAGACCAATGGAGGCTACAACACCCGCGCGATAATCGCAGAGGCCGAATCGATCCGCCGCTCCGCGCCATCGCGGTTCTGGATGGCCGCCGGGTCGCTCTCCGCACCGCTGACATCGTTATGCGCGGCCCGCAATAGATCGGCCACTTGATGAAAGCGTCCCGCGGGTGGCAAGTTCCGATTGGATGGGGGGACGTCTTGCAGGGCCTTTCCATCGGCGCCAGCCGAGTTCTTCAGGTCGTTAATGGCATGCTCTATTTCGTTGAGGGCCTGCGCCGCCGCCTGTGCATGCACCGGATTGCCAAAGTTGGTCTGCAGCAGGCTGCGTGCTTCCCGCAGGTTGCGCAGTGCATGAAGATAAGCTGGATGGTGTCCGGGCATCTGGGCGGGCGCGCTCGCCCCGGCTCCTGCAAAGACTAGTCCACACACGACGATCCATTGAATGAGTGGGTTTGCTTTCGTCTTGATCATGGGTCTTACCATTCCTTTGTCGGGCTGTTAGTTGCCTGTCTGGCTGTTAGCTGCCGGTCCAAGGTGCATGCTGCAACCGACGCGATTGTACTGCCCGGCCACCGGCCATTCTGGGCCGGGAGCAAGACTCCTTTCCCGGGCCAAAGGTCCAGGACAATGATTACGCTTGAACACTGGAGATCGTGGCCGCAATTATAGAGCAGAAGTCCAGCTACTGTAATGCGCGCCGCCGCCCCATCGTTTCGGAACCCGGTTGCCCTGCGAAAGTCTCTATGTTTCTGCTGTCGGTGAATCCGCTATCGGGCTGCAGAAATTCTCCGCAGCGGCAGCAGAATGTCGTCCAGGGCCAGGTACGCACCGGGGATAGGTTCTAGGTGGGGATAGCGCAATCCCTGGTGATAGTCGAGTCGAATGACCTTGTAATAACCGGTATTGGCGACAATTAATTCAATGGGGTTGGAGTTTGCCTTGGCGTCGGCAATTGCATTCTTCAGCACTTCACCCGAGTACTGCCTGCCGTTCACAGCGATGATGTTCATCCCTGGACCAAGGCCGGCTTTATCCGCGGGGGAATCGACCAGCACGTCGCCGATCTTGCCGCCATCGTCGCCTCGGCCATTGGTGTTTACCGTCATCCCAATCGACCACCAGAGGTTTGTGGCGCCGTTGACTAGGTCCGTGGCTTGGGTGAAGTCATTGGGCCGGTCGGTATAGACAATCCGGTAACCGCCGTTTTCGATGCCGGCCAGCGGAGCATGATTCGCCTTCGACCTTAATCGCTCATTCAGGAAGGACGCCCAATCGAAAGGGACAATCGCATTCAAGCTGTTGACTACATCTTCAAAGGTGTAGGTCACTACCTTTGGCGGGGTGTCGCCGCCAAGCCCGAGAAACGACGCGCAGAAGTCGTTAAGGCTTTTCTTGTTCTTACTCTGCTTGCGGATGGTAGTGTCGACCTCCAGCCAGATCAGCTGTCCTTCGTCGTAGTAGTCAACGCTCCGGCGCCAGTTGTCCCATTCATCCACAGTCTCATAGAGAGTCTGGGCCGCGGTCGCGGTGTCCTGCAGATCGCGCCAGGTGCGGCCCGGCCTGAGGTCGAAGGTGGCCGCACTCTGGGCGAGGGCGTCGCGGTACTGAGCGGCTGTTTCGATGCCGCTCCGCGCTGCCAGCACATCCCCGAGATACTGGGTCAGGCCCTCATAGACCCAAAGAAGATTTCCCCGCATTGGGCTCTCATAGTTGCCAGTCGCCAAACCTGCCGGGCGACGATATTTGCCGTTCCAGGAATGAGTGAATTCATGCGGCAGCAGATCTGCCGATACCAGTGCCAGGTTGTCGTCGATGTAGGTCCGTTCGGCCGCGCGGTCGTCGCTCGATTCATGGTGCTCCAGGCCGAAGTGCGCCACCTGATCGCTGAGCGTGACCAGGAAGTGATAGCCCCGATAGTGTCTCGACTTGTAAAGAGCGCCGGTTTCCCGCACCAGATTATCCAGGGCAGCAAGCGCTTCCGGCTTCAGTTGGAGATCCTCAGGCCCATCTGCAGCCAGATCGAGATAATGCTTTGGACTCACTTCCGGCGCCAGCGGAACTTCGCGAAAGTACTTTCCCGTCAGCAGCGGTGAATCGACTAATTGTTCGAGCGATACCGGTTCGAAGTGCACCGTGCCGTTGTCGTCGGAGGCTTTGCTGAGCGCCGTTCCATACTGCCATCCCTGCGGCATGCGCGCCGACGGCTGGAACTGGATCGCCTCGGCCTGCTTCCCTTGCGGATAGAGCACCACTTGGTTCCAATTCACTATCGCGAGGTTCGCCGATGTAGAGGCGCCGGCCGAAGAACCGGTCGCAGGCGCGGTAGCGAGAAAGTCAAGCTTGACGTCGAGCGTCGTCACCCCAGCTGGCACGGTCAGGTGGAAGGCGAACATATTGACGTCGTCTCGCTGCCAGGCGAGATCCTGGCCGTTGGCAGCAATGAAGAGACCCGCCAGATTATCGACCGTCCCGCTGGGTTCATGCTCCCCGGGTATCCATTTTGGATAGAGCAGGGTGAGCGGACCCGGCTCCACGGGGATGGAAAGCCGCGCATGAAGAATCCGGCGGGGAGCATCGGTGACATCGACGGTGACTTGAATGGGCAAGGGGGTCTGTGCAGAAAGGAAGCAGGAAGAAGCAGCGACGCCAAACAGAAGGGTAGAACGAAGAAGCAGCGACTTTCTGTTCATGACTCTCCTGAAAACAACTGCTAAGTCTAACGGAAGGAGAGGAAACACACCTGCCAGACCCGGAGGTCCTTGCGGCATCATTGCGTCATGCTGGCAGTTTTGACTGCCTCATGGGAGAGAGTTTCACGCGAGGCAAGCGCCGCACCCGGCCGTGGCCACTGGCCAGGACGAGGTGAGGGTGGCTAGAAGTCAAGGTGGCGACTAGAGGAGCGCTATCAGTTCGAGCTGCTGCCCTGGGGCCAATGCCAAAGTTTTGTGAGGCGCGTTGGTGCGCTCGACCCGGGTGCTTGCGCTGGCGGTTGACCATCATGAGTGATTGAGATTTGCTGAGAGGGCGGTAAGGAAGAAGGAAGTTTGTTCGAACTGGCTGCAAAGCTTGACATTGCCGCCTTGTGCAAGCACACTTCGGGAATGCGAAACAAGCCTGCTCGGCTTTGTTTCATGGCAGCGCCCGAGGGTCAGCGATTGAAGGAATCACAGGCAAGCCGGATCACATATACGCTCGAGTCCTCGCTGGATAGCGTGAACCGGGTCGAGCAGACAGCTGAAGAACTCGCGAAAAAGGCGGGCGTCGAAGAGGATGAGGTTTACCGCATCGCGATGGCGGTGCGGGAGGCAGCCGTGAATGCTGTCCTTCATGGCAATTCCTACGACCCGCAGAAGCACATTACCGCCTCTTTTGAGAACACGGGTAGCGATCTGATTATTCGCATCGCCGACCAGGGAGTCGGTCTCGATCCCGACACTCTTCCCGATCCTTTGGCCCCCGAAAATCTTCTGCGCGGCTCCGGCCGCGGCATCTTCCTTATCCGCTCCTTTATGGATGAGGTACATTTCAAGTTGCTAAATCCAGGCACAGAACTTACCCTGATCAAGCATTTGGGCGCGGAACATGCGGCGGAATGAAAGCCTCAGTTGTTTCTGAAAAATTCTCTTCATTCTTTAGTTTAGACATTCAAGGAGGACCTTCTAAGTGAGCCTAAAACTCAGTACCCGTCAGGTCGACGGTATTACCATTCTCGATTTAAGCGGTCGCATCACGCTCGGCGAGGGCAGCGTCCAGTTGCGCGACGCGGTCCGCGACCTGCTGTCTAAGGGTTCCAAGCATATCCTGCTCAACCTTGGCGACGTAAACTACATCGACAGCTCGGGTATCGGCGAACTCGTCAGCGCTTACACCACCGTACGCAATCAAGGCGGAGAGCTCAAATTGCTCAATCTGACCAAGAAGGTCCATGACCTGCTTCAAATCACCAAGCTCTACACCGTCTTCGACGTGAAGGACGACGAAGCGACTGCGATTGCTTCTTTTACCAAGTAAGACGAACTCTGAGAGCACCCCCTGAGGCTGCCGAACTCCCGGCAGCCTCTTCTCGTCTAGGTGGCGGCTCGATGCTGCCCGAAGGCGCTGTCGCTTCGATCTATCTGATCAGTAAATTTTTGCCGTAACGATGCACTCCGATTCGGAAAATGGCGGGGCCTTCCAACGATGAAGAAGACGATGCGATTACCGGCCCGATGCCTTGGCCTGGTCCTGTTAGCCGCTAACCTGACCGCTCCTGCCCAGCAATTAACCGCTCGGCAGGTGATCGAACGGATCAAGCAGGCGACCGGAGCCGAATCCCCGGCGCAGACCGTCGACACGTTCAAAGGGGGCGACCCGGAAGAAAAAGTTACCGGCATCGCCACCACCTTTCTCGACACCTATGCTGTCTTGCAGCAGGCCGCAGCCGATGGGCATAACCTCATCATCACCCATGAACCCACCTTCTACACGCACACCGACGACAAAAGCATCCTCGGGAACGATCCGGTGCAGGCGCAGAAAGAAGCCTTCGTCCGCGACCATCACCTGGTGGTCTGGCGCTTTCACGACCTGTGGCACCTGCGCAATCCTGACGGAATTCTGGAGGGAGTGACGGCAAAGCTCGGCTGGGAGCAGTTCCAGGTTCCGGGACAGCCGCATCTGTTCAAGCTTCCCCAACAGACGCTTGGCGATCTGGAGACAAACCTGAAACAGCAACTCGGAGCGGAATTGTTTCGCGTGGTTGGCGACCGGAAGATGCAAGTAAGCCGGGTGGCGCTCTTGCCGGGAGCTTCCGGCGAAGTCAAGCAGGTCGAGTTCCTCGAACGCGATGATGTCGAGGTGCTGGTCGCTGGCGAAGCAGCCGAGTGGGAGACGGTCGAGTACGCCCGCGACGCAATCGCCGAAGGCCGTCATAAGGCCTTGATTCTGGTGGGACACGAGGTCTCAGAAGAACCTGGCATGGAGTATTGCGCCAAGTGGCTTCAAGGCTTGTTCCCAGGGGTGCCAGTCGAGTTTCTGAAAGCGGGCAGTCCCTTCGCGGCTGTTCCTGCGCATGGCTCGCGCTGACCAAAACGCTGGTTGCTGCTCGGACAATGTTTTAGTATCAGCACCAGAAATCACGGTGCTCTCTTGATGCAAAATCGCGCGCGCCTGTTCCTGCAGTCGAGGCACGTAGACACGCTCACCACGCGGAAGTTCTTTCTGCTCTTCATCTTCTTGCTCGGCAGTCTGGTTCTTTATCCGCTCGCCGGCGACAACGGATCCCGGTATTACCTCTTCCGCTTCCTTAGTACTGTGGTCATTCTGCTGAGTGTCTACGCGGTCAGCTTCCGTCGCAGTCTGGTGGTGTTCGCTGTCGTGCTTGCTGTCCCTGCCCTGCTGCAGCACACCGTGATGTTCCACCGGATCGATGCCAATTGGCTGTCGATTATCAGGATCGGTCTGAGCTTCACCTTTGACGTCTTTATCGTCGTCGTGATCTTTCGCCGCGTCTTTGCCCACCAACAGCCCGACGCTGAGACCATCTTTGGCGCGTTGTGTATCTATTTGCTGGTGGGCTTCAGCTTCGCCAGTGTCTTCGGGCTCATCTCCGACTTCCGTCCGCACGCGTTCTACCTCGATCCCTTAACCAACCGGCATCTGGTTCCGGACCGCTTCGACTTCGTCTACTACAGCTTTGGAACGATGACGTCGCTGGGCGCTGCGGGAATCACCCCAGTTTCACCAGAGGCCCGGTCGCTCACGGTCATCGAATCCATCCTCGGCATCCTCTACCTGGCGGTACTGATCTCGAGGTTGATGGATTCCTATCGCAAGCGCCCGACTTCCCTCTCGGCCTCGAGCCGAGAGGAAGAAAGGCGAACTGACGCCGCACTCCCGACTGACTCAGCGCCATAGATGAGAGTTGACTAATCCTCATTCAGCTTTGCGGATCGCGTTTCAGTCCCATCGCTTCGGCGGTGACATCGGTATACTTCAATCCGGCGCCAGTATTGAATAACACCACGCGATCGGAAGCTTGCAGAAAACCATCCGCAATCAGGCGATCGTAGGCCGCAGTCGCAGCCGCGCCCTCCGGGGAGAGAAATATTCCTTCGTTGCGCGCCCAATCGAGAATGGACGTTAAGATCACCTCATCGCTGAGCGCCAGGGCGATGCCTTCCGACTCCCGCAGAATGTCCAGCATGATGGCGTCGCCGTAGGGCTTGGGTACCCGCAAGCCGGAAGCAAAGGTCGCCGCATCCTTCCACATCTCGCTGGCCTTCTCCCCGGCCTCAAAAGCCCGAGCCACTGGCGCGCAGCCGGATGCTTGCACCGCAATCATCTTCGGTCGTTTGCCCGGCTTGACCCAGCCGAGTTCCTCGAGCTCACCGAAGGCCTTCCACATGCCGATCAAGCCAACGCCGCCGCCAGTGGGATAAAAGACCGCGTCGGGATACTCCCAGCCAAGCTGCTCAACCAGTTCATACCCCATCGTCTTTTTGCCCTCGACGCGAAACGGCTCCTTCAGCGTCGAGACGTCGAACCAGCCTTCGGCTGCCTTGCGCTCGGCGACGATTCGTCCGCAGTCGGAGATCAGCCCGTTAACGAGCGTGACGTTCGCTCCATAAGCAACGGCTTCGACGTAGTTCGCGAATGGAACATCGCGTGGCATGAAGATGTGGGCCTCCATGCCCGCAGCGGCGGCGTAGGCAGCCAGTGCGCCTGCCGCGTTGCCCGCCGACGGCACGGCCAGCTTGCGCAAACCGTAGTGGCGCGCCATGGTAACGGCCAGGGCTAGCCCGCGCGCCTTGAAGGTACCGGTAGGATTCGCGCCCTCTTCCTTCAGGTACACGTTCGGATAGCGTTTGCTCCGCAGCATCGGGGTCCAACCCTCGCCCAGAGTGATCGGCTCGACATCGGGCAACACAGCGCGATAGCGCCACATGCCCGGCCATGGGTTAGCTGGTGTGCCTTCCGCAATCGCGGCCCCGGGCAACGATCCGCGCAGGGCGGAAAAGTCATATCGGACATACAGCGAGCCTGCCGGTGGAGTCGGACAGACCGGGCAGAGGGTTTGCGGGGTTTCAGCGGAGATATGAGAGTGGCAACGGGAACATTCTAAATAGGCGATCGATGTCATAGGGGGAAGAGAGGCCACCGTAACGACGCAAAGGCGCTCTCCTTTATAGTAAGGGATGTAGCGGAGTCTTACCTGCTGCTTGGCGCATAAGCGGATGACGATCAAGAAGACAATGGGGAGAAAGTAGGGTTGCCTGACTTGGCTGATCGCTCTCAATCGCCAATCATGCCTTCGAGGCTGCCCGCCTGGTGACGATCAGGGTTGTCGTTGAGCTCCTGCGTATCGCTGCCCTCACCTTCGCAGCCGGATACGCCATCCGCCGCCGCAACATGACAATCTGGATCCTCTGGTCTATGTTTGCCGGCATCGAACTTGGGCTGGATGCACCATCGTTCGCGCTCCAGCTTCACGTCTTCAGCGACATCTTTCTGCGGCTGATCAAAGCCATCGTCGCGCCATTGATTCTCGGTACGCTTATCTCCGGGATCGGCTCACATGGCAGCCTCAAAGAAGTGGGCCGGCTCGGCATCAAGTCGTTGATCTACTTTGAAGTCCTCACTACGATTGCGCTGCTGGTCGGACTGGCCGCCATCAACATCAGCCGCGCTGGCGTTGGTCTGCAAGTGCCTGCCTCGGCGAACAACAAGAACGCTGGACTGGCGCTCCCCGTGCAGCAGACTTCTCCGCAATCTATACCTAAGTGGGACCAGTTCCTGCTCCATGTTTTTCCAGAGAATATCGCCAAGTCGATCGCAGAGAACGAAATCCTGCAGGTGGTTGTCTTTGCCGTTCTCTTCGGACTGGCTTTGACTCGCCTGCCGGATGAGAGCCGGTTGCCGATGCTGACCGTGGCGCAGTCGTTCACTAAGGCGATGTTCCAGTTCACCAACCTGGTCATGTTCGTGTCGCCGCTAGCGGTTGGTGCCGCGCTCGCCTACACCATCGCCCACTCTGGATCGGGCGCAATCCTCGGGCTTGCCAAACTTGTCGCAACGCTCTACGGCGCTCTCGTCGCTTTCATTCTGGTGGGGATGCTACCTGCAGCGCTGATCGCGCGAGTGCCCATCCGCCGCTTTCTCGCTGCAGTGGCCGAGCCCGCCTTTCTCGCCTTTTCAACCTCGACCTCCGAAGCAGCGCTCCCGATTGCCATGGAGAACATGGAAGCTCTCGGAGTTCCCGAAAACATCGTCGCCTTCGTCATCCCCACCGGCTATAGTTTCAACCTCGACGGCACGGCGATCTATCTCGCGCTGGCCTCGGTTTTCGTGGCCCAGGCCGGGGGCATTCATCTTGGATGGAAAACGCAGCTGGTGATGCTGGCAACCTTGGTGCTCACCAGCAAAGGCGTCGCCGGAGTGCCTCGAGCCAGTCTCGTTGTACTGATGGCAACGGCCGCGAGCTTTCGCCTTCCGGTCGAACCGATCGTGCTCATCCTGGGAGTCGACGCCTTAATGGACATGGGCCGGACAGCCATCAACGTGACTGGGAATTGCCTAGCAAGCGTGGTGGTGGCAAGGTGGGAGGGCAAATTCGCTCCGTCCAGCACTCGGTCGGCCTTAACAGATGTAAACCCTCCGCAGGAATGTCATCCTGAGTGAAGCGAAGGATCTGCGGTTTGCGTAAATCGCGCCGCAGGCGCATCCTTCATCTCACTCCCCAATGCCAAGAAGCTATTTCACTTACATGGTGGCCAGCCGCTCCCACACCCTCTACGTCGGAGTCACCAGCAATATGGAACAACGCATCTGGCAACACAGGAACAAGGAATACGAAGGCGTCTCGGCAAGGTACAACTGCAATCGCCTGGTCTGCTTTGAGCAGTACAGCAACGCGGGGACGGCCATTGCTCGCGAGAAGGAACTGAAGGGCTGGCGTAGGGCAAGGAAGATCGAGCTAATTGCAATATCCAACCCAACGTGGGTGGATCTTAGCGAAGGTTGGGGTCAGCCAATAAATTCAACCGCAGCTCCTTCGCTTGGCTCAGGATGACATTTGTTGTGTTGATTTGCAGAATCGTGTTGTGTCTATTCGCGGAATTATGTCGTATTGATCGTGGAGTCGGCTGACTTTCATACCCGCTTCGCGACAGGGAAACTAGAATGATATCTCTTCTAAAAGATAAGCCCGTAAACAATACTGTCATCCTGAGCGAAGCGAAGGATCTGCGGTTTGTCTAAAAATCCGGCCGAAGGCCAACATTATAAAGTACCTCCGAACTTTCAACCACAGGGACACGTTAAGCAGAAACTCCCCAAGTTTGAGCGAACTCATTCTTAGCGCCTTCACGCGGTCCCGGGGGTTCACTACTTCAACTTCCGGTACCGCTCAATCAACGCCGTAGTCGAACTATCATGCTTCAGTGGAGCCTTCGCATCTTCGATCTCGCCAAGGATCCTCTGCGCCAGGACCTTGCCTAATTCCACACCCCATTGATCGAAGGAATCGATCTGCCAGATCGCGCCCTGAGTAAAGACGGAATGCTCATACAAAGCAACCAGCTTGCCCAGCGTCTTCGGATCAAGTTCTTCCGCGAGGATCGTGTTCGATGGGCGGTTGCCTTCGAAGACCCGGTGCGGTACCAGCCAGTCGGGCGTTCCCTCGGCCTTGACCTGCTCGGGAGTTTTCCCAAAGGCAAGCGCCTCGGTTTGCGCAAAAACATTCGCCAGCAGGATGTCGTGATGGCGGCCGAGCGGCGTGATCGCCTTCACGAACGCGATAAAGTCGGCAGGGATGAGCCGCGTTCCCTGGTGAATGAGCTGGTAAAAGGAGTGCTGCCCATTGGTGCCCGGCTCACCCCAGTAGATCGGACCGGTATCGTAGTTGACGTGTTCCCCAGCTAAGGTGACATGCTTGCCGTTGCTCTCCATCGTCAGCTGCTGCAGGTAGGCGGGAAAGCGCTTGAGGTAGTTCTCGTAAGGAAGGATCGCTACCGTCTGCGCACCGAAAAAGTCGTTGTACCAGACAGCGAGCAGGCCAAGCAGGACAGGCAGGTTCTTCTCGAACGGAGCAGTGCGGAAATGCTCGTCGATTTCGTGGAAGCCAGCCAGCAGCGCACGGAAATTCTCCGGCCCGATGGCGAGCATCGTCGACAGACCGATCGCCGAATCCATCGAATACCGGCCGCCGACCCAGTCCCAGAAGCCGAACATGTTCGCCGTATCGATGCCGAAGGCCTTGACCTTTTCGCTGTTGGTCGAAACCGCAACGAAGTGCTTGGCGATCGCGGACTCATCACCTCCAAGACCCTTGAGCGCCCACTCGCGCGCCGAGTTGGCGTTGGTCATGGTCTCGAGCGTGGTGAAGGTCTTCGACGAGATGATGAAGAGCGTTTCGTCAGGATTGAGGTCGACGGTGGCTTCAACAAAATCCGCGCCATCGACGTTCGAGACAAAGCGGAAGATCTTCGCACGGTCGCTGTAATGTTTAAGCGCCTCGTAGGCCATAACCGGGCCGAGATCAGAGCCGCCGATACCGATGTTGATGATGTTCTTGATCGGCTTGCCGGTGTGCCCCTTCCATTCTCCACTGCGAACGCGATCGCTGAAGGCAGCCATCTTGTCGAGAACTTCATGGACCGCGGGAACCACATCCTCGCCATCGACTAAAATCTTCTCGTCTTTGGGCGCGCGCAGCGCTACGTGCAGAACTGCCCGCTTCTCGGTGATGTTGATTTTTTCGCCGGCGAACATGGCGTCCCGGCGCGCCTTGACCCCCGACTCCTCCGCCAACTGCAGCAGCAGCTTCACCGTCTCATCGGTAATCCGGTTCTTCGAGTAGTCGAGGAAGATTCCAGCAGCCTCAACCGAAAACTTCTCCGCCCGCTGCGGATCTTTATCAAACAATTCGCGAAGGTGGATCGGTGCGATCTGCTTGTGGTGGTCGCTTAAGGCCTTCCAGGCCGAAAGTTCGTTCAAGGCTGCCATCTCATATTCTCCTCGGTATAAAGCACCAATCGCTTCATAGCTGACCGCACCTTAGCTGACTTGCTTCGTAGCTGACCGCGCTTTAGCTGACTTGCTTTTTAGCTAACCGCTCTTTAGCTGACTTGCTTTTTAGCTAGCCGCTCTCTAGCTAACTTAGCTCTTTAGCTAGCTGCGCTTCAGCTAACTCCCTGACCCGCTAGTTCTTCGCGCTCAAAACACTCGCCTGCAGATTCACCAACTCCGTCAAGTCCTTCTTCACCAAGCCATGTTCCTTTGCATTAAACTCATCCACCTTACTCGACCAGTTCATCGAGCAGAACTTCGGGCCGCACATCGAGCAGAAAGCCGCTTCCTTGTAGTAATCATCAGGCAGCGTCTCGTCGTGCATCGCCCGCGCCGTCTCCGGATCGAGCGAGAGCGCGAACTGCTTCTCCCAGTCGAAAGTGTAGCGGGCATAGCTGATGGCGTCGTCGCGGTCGCGCGCGCCTGGCCGATGGCGGGCGACGTCCGCGGCATGGGCCGCGATCTTGTAGGCGATCATCCCGTCCTTCACGTCCTTTTCGTTCGGCAAACCAAGGTGCTCTTTGGGAGTCACATAGCAAAGCATCGAAGCACCATGCCAGCCGATGATCGCCGCACCAATCGCAGACGTGATGTGGTCGTAGCCGGGAGCGATATCGATCACTAGCGGCCCCAGAGTATAGAACGGCGCCCCGTAGCAAAGCTCGATTTCCTTATCGACCTGCTCCTTGATTTTGTCGAGCGGCACATGCCCCGGCCCCTCAATCATCACCTGCACGTCCGACTCCCAGGCCTTCTTTGTCAACTCGCCCAGTGTCTTGAGCTCGGCGAACTGCGCATCGTCGCTCGCGTCCGCGATCGATCCGGGGCGCAGCCCGTCCCCCAGCGAATAGCTCACGTCATACTTCGCCATCACCTTGGTGATGCGGTCGAAATTCTCATAGAGAAAATTTTGCTTATGGTGATGGGTCATCCACTGCGCCAGGATCGCCCCGCCGCGGCTCACGATACCGGTAATGCGCTTGGCCACCATCGGCACATATTGGATCAGCACCCCGGCATGTACGGTGAAGTAGTCGACGCCCTGCTGCGCCTGCTCCTCGATCACCTCAAGATAGACATCAATATTCAGGTCCTCAACCCGCTTCACCCGATTGAGCGCCTCATAGATCGGCACCGTGCCGATCGGCACCGGCGAATGACGCAGGATCGTGTCCCGGATCTCCGGGATATCGCCGCCGGTGGACAAGTCCATCACCGTGTCGGCGCCGTACTGCACCGCCATATGCAGCTTGCGCAGCTCTTCATCGATATTTGAAGTGATGGCGGAGTTGCCAATGTTGGCATTCACCTTGCAGCGGGTGGCGATGCCGATCCCCATCGGCTCGAGCTCCGGATGATTGATGTTGGCTGGAATGATCAGCCGCCCTGCGGCAATTTCATCCCGAACCAGCGCGGCGTCAATCTCCTCCCGCTCAGCGACGAAGGCCATCTCTTCAGTGATCTTGCCCTGCCGCGCAAAGTGCATCTGCGACACATTCGTATCGCCGGTGCGCGCCACTTCGGCCTTGCGATTCACGATCCACTCCGCCCGCGGCCTCAAAATCTCGTTCGTGGGATTGTTCGTGGAATCCACTCTGCTGCTGCCATTCAAACTCATATTCACCTCGGAATCGTCTGCGTCTTGCCGTGTGATCGTCACGCCGTCTCGTCTTAATGCCTTGGATGTTCGCTGTCTCGATATGAGTGCGATTATATCTAGGAAATTCCCGCGTCCCTGAACCCCGCCTCTTTCGTCTCAGGCGAAAGTGACCGTGCTCAGATGGAAGCATGTCCTCGGCCGGGCTGATTATTGTGCCGGGACGGAAACAACGACGTCGAAAGAGAACCCAAACAGCGCCCGCTGCGCTTACAATGGACTGGTATGAAGTCCGGAAAACAGGCTCTCCGCATCACCATCGCTGTTGTAGTCATCGTGGGCACAATCGGCTATCTCGCGCTTAGCGGAGTCAAGGCTAATAAAAGCTACTACGTCACCATTTCGGAGCTCCACGGGATGGGAGGCGACGCCTACACCCGCCATCTGCGGGTCGCCGGCAACGTTGCCCCCGGCAGCATCGAACATTCCGGCACGACTGCCCAGTTCGTTCTCGTCGAGAACAACAACCGCCTTAAGGTCGACTACAAAGGGACTGAGCCGCCGCCTGACACCTTTAAAGACAACGCCCAGGCGCTCGCCATCGGCACCTACGGCCGCGACGGCGTCTTCCACGCCACGGCGCTTCAAGCGAAATGCGCCTCGAAATATGCGCCCAAGCCAGGCGAGACTCCAGGCATGTCGCCCGCTCCCGCTGCAGCGAAGACGGCGTCTTTAGGGGCCGCTCCGCTCAGTCGCTGAGGCGAACAGTTTTCGCGAAAGGCGCTGCGTTCCACGATGGCCGCTCTGCCGACTCGCTATACTCCTTGAAGTGCCCGGCATCCAGCCCCAGATCGTTCAGCTAACCGGCGTCTCCCGTCTTTACGGAACCTTCGCCGCGCTCCGCCAAATCACGATCGGTTTTGATTCCGGTCGCTGCTCTCTACTTCTGGGTGAAAACGGCGCCGGCAAATCGACGCTGCTCCGCACCATCGCCGGCCTGCTTCGACCGACTTTTGGCGAAATCCTTGTCTTCGGAGCCGCTCCATCCGATGGCCGTGACCGGATCGGCTACATGAGCCACGCACCGATGCTCTACGACGAGCTCACCGGGCTTGAAAACCTGCGCTACTTCGCCAGCCTCTACCGCACCCGGCCTTGCCTCGAGCCCAAAGCAGCGATGCAGGCAACCGGCCTGGACCCGGCGCTCGCTCGGCCCATCAGCCAGTATTCGCAGGGCATGCGGCAACGCGCTTCGCTGGCCAGAGTCCTGCTGCCGCAGCCCGAGCTTCTGCTTCTCGATGAGCCCTTTTCGAATATGGACGCAGCCAGCGCCAGGCAGATGCTCGACCTGCTGAGCAACCTCCGCTCCCAGGGCAAGACCATCATCCTCACTACCCATCAGCGCGAACTGGCCGCACCCCTGGCCGACGAATTCATTACGATGCAGGCCGGAGCGGTGATCGCGGTCGAGCAAGCCGCCGGAGCGACCGTTTGAAACCTCCAGCCAAAACCAAGACCAATGCCGCCCGTTATCTTGATTCGCTCGGCATCGCCTACGAACTGCGCGAGTACGAACTTGGCGAGGAGGAGTTTTCCGCGGTTGCCGTCGCCCACAAGATTGGCATGCCGCCGGAACAGGTTTTTAAGACCCTGCTCTGCGCGACCCACGAACGCGATCATCTCTTCGCCATCGTTCCCGGGAACGTCGAACTCGACTTCAAAAAGCTCGCCCAGGCAGCCTGCACGCGCAAGGCCGAAATGGCACCGATCAAAGATGTTCTTCCCCTGACCGGCTACGTCCGCGGCGGAGTGACGGTCTTTGGCGCGAAAAAGGCCTTCCCCGTAATCATCGACGAGACCCTCGAACTCTTCGACCGAATCTCCGTCTCCGCCGGGGCCCGCGGGGTTCAACTGATCCTCGCGCCCACCGACTACCTCAGGGCCGCGGAGTCCTTGGGCTCGACCAAGCTCGCCGACCTCTCCAAATGAACCGCCCCTACGTTCTCACCCACCTCATCCGCGATCTCCGCATCGAGTGGCGCTCGAAAGACGCGATCAACTCGATGCTCTTCTTCGCATTGATCATCGTTGTGCTGTTCTCGCTGGCCTTCGACCCGACTCGAGAAGTCTCCCGCCAGATCGCCGGCGGCATCCTCTCGGTCGCCACCATGTTCGCCTCGGTCACCGCCCTTAACCAGACCTGGGCCCGCGAAATTCGCAACAACGTCCTCGATGCCCAACGCATGGCCCCGGCTCCCGCCTCGGCGCTCTTCCTGGCGAAAGTCCTGGTGAACTTCTTTTTTGTCACCATCGTTCAGCTGGTGCTCGCGCCCTTGTTCATCATCTTCTACAACCTGCGCTCGGTCGGCCCCGCATGGCCGCTGCTCCTGGTGCTGCCGCTCGGCACCTGGGCGCTGCTCGTGAACGGGACATTCTTTGCCGCACTTTCGATCCGCACCCGCAATCGCGAACTGCTGCTTCCGCTCATTCTCTTCCCCATCTACATTCCGGCGCTGCTCGCCATGGTGCTGGCCACCACCGGCATCCTCACTGGAGAAGCTGACCCCACGCTCTGGATCAAGTTCCTCGCCGGCTACGACGTGATCTTTACGACCGTCGGACTGCTGCTGTTTGAAACCGTGATTCAGGCGGAGTAGCGACCGAGACGGAGGACGATCCGGGCACGGGCCTCCATGGAGTTCTCTCTAGCCGCGGAGGACAGCCTATGCGGCGGAATCACGGAGCCCAACCCCTTTCAGAGTGCCGCCCACCAGTTCTATACTTGAGGCAGAAAGTTCCCTGACGGCAATTCTGCCCGGAGGGAGGCTTGACCGTGTTCCGCGAACTCGCCAAAGCCGTCGCCCTGATCCTCAGTATTGTGTCGATCTATGCCTTGCTTGGCAGCGCCTTCTTCGTTCCAGGAAGCCCTTGGCAGTATAGGCTGGCAGGAGCGGTCGAAACCCTGGCCATGTGCGCCTGTGTCTGCTTCGCGAGTGGACTGCTTTTCAGTATCAGCGAGCGATCGGAACCCCCGGTGACGCGAACTCTGCCGGTCCAGCTCTTTTATTGGGCCTTGGCTGGAACGGTGCTGATGTTCCTGCTCTCCCGTTATCTTGAGGTCTACTACATTCCGTTGATCTGGAAGAACCAGCCATACTAAGGCAACGTGACGCATCGGTGACGCGCCAGGAAATTATTGCGACACGAACCGGGTCGAATCGGGAGACCCGCCATCCTCTGCTCCCGATTTCTCGCGGCATCCAACTGATAAACTTCCCCCAGGAGTCACGCCATGGTTGAAGTCCTTCCCTCCATTCTTTCTGCTGACTTTGCCCATCTCGCCGATGAGGTCGCCGCTGCCGAACGGGGTGGCGCCAAGATCATTCATGTAGACGTGATGGACGGCCATTTCGTGCCCAACATTACGCTTGGCCCTCCGGTCGTGAAATCGCTTCGCAAGGCCACCAAACTCACCCTGGATTGCCACTTGATGATCGAGAATCCGGATCAATTTATTCCCGACTTTGCCGAGGCCGGGGCCAATTGGGTGAGCGTGCATTACGAGGCGTGCCGGCACCTGCATCGCACCCTCGAGCACATCCGCGAGCATGGCATGGAGCCGGCGGTCGTCATCAACCCCGCGACCCGCGTCAACTTCCTCATCGACGTGCTTCCCATGGTTCACCATGTGCTGGTCATGAGCGTGAATCCAGGCTTCGGCGGACAGAAGTTTATTCCTTTCGCCTTGGACAAAATCCGGCGGCTGAAGGAGCTTCGCGAAGAATACCGGCTGAACTTCCATATCGAGGTCGATGGCGGTGTCGATCACGAAACCATCGCCTCGGTCGTCGAAGCCGGGGCCGACCTGCTGGTGGCGGGAAATGCGGTTTACGGTAAAGGCGATGGCGAAACCGGCACCCGCGAGCTCACCCTGGCAGCACTGACTGCGGCCGGACAAGCCCGCGAGGCGAAGAAGCCTGAAGCTGTTGGCAAAGCCAGCTAGCAGCACAGCAATTTGAGGCAGGAGCATAGCAAACCGCGGGCTCCATGCAATAGACTGAAGTGTAGTTGTTTTGAGGTGTTATGCAGCGTCTCCTACTCCGCATTTCCGGCGCCCTGCTGCTTACGGCGCTAGTGGCTCCCGCACACGGCGAAATTTTCGGCAAGAAAAAGTCAGGCAGCAAGCCCAACACGAGCAATCCGCTCGCTAACCTCGACTCCAAGCAACCGGATAAGGAGTTGTACGACAAGGCGATGGTCGCGCTCAAGAAAGGCCGCTACGACGTCTGCCGCCTTGACCTGCAAACCCTGTTGAATACCTATCCCGACTCGGAATATCAGATGCGCGCCAAGTTGGCGGTCGGCGACAGCTGGTTCAAAGAGGGCGGCTCCGCGGCGTACACCCAGGCGGAATCGGAGTACAAGGATTTCATCACCTTCTTCCCCAATGTCCCCGAAGCCGCCGAGGCGCAGATGCGCGTAGCCGACATTTACTACATGCAGATGGAGAAGCCCGACCGGGACTATACCAACGTGCAGCGTGCCGAGCAGGAATACCGGCAGATGATCAACCAGTTCCCTGATTCGACCTTGATCCCGCGGGCCCAGCAGCATCTACGCGATGTTCAGGAAGTCCTCGCCCAGCGCGAATATCAGATCGGCACTTTCTATGAAAGTCACGAAAACTGGGCCGCCAGCATCGCCCGCCTCCAGACCGTCGCTGACAGCTATCCGCTTTTCAGCCACAGCGACCTGAACCTGATCGCGCTCGGCGACGCTTTTGCCGCCGAGGCGCGGGCTACGCAGGCATTCAAAATGCCTGAAGGCCCGAAAGAACAGCTCATCCGCATCTACAATGACCAGGCCGCCGCCGCCTATAGCCGGGTAGTCACCAAATACGCCATGGCGCCGCACGTTGAGGACGCCAAAGACCGTCTGCTCGCCCTCGGTCATCCGGTCCCCGAGCCCACCAAGGAAGAGCTCGCCGAGAGTCAGGCTGAAGAAGAGAGCCGCGTACCGGTAAAACTGTCACAACGCGCAGTTCTGCTCTTCACCAAGGCGCCATCCACAGTTGCGGCCGCCCACGTCGGTCAGCCGACGATGGTCGATCCTCCTGCAACCTACGCGCCCCAGGTAAGCAAAGCGACCATGGCTGCCTTCAATGCGGTGATCGCCGGCAAGACCCCCGCAGCCCCCGTCCAGGCCGCATCGACTGATATCCAGAACGGCACCGCGCCGCCACGGAGCGATCAGCCGGCGCCCGCGCCCCGCCTTGAAGATGTTCCCAATAGCGGCGGCACCGGGGTTGGCGCTGAGATCGTGACGCCTTCCAATAACGGCACCAGCGCGGCTCCGCCGACCGATGCGAATCCTCCCGCCGCTGCACCGGCAAATCCGCCGAACGGCGCCGCCTCGCCGGCCGTAGTCAACGGGGCGCCGGTTCCGACGGCCGTCCCTGACAATGGCGGCCTCCGTGCCGTGGGCCCAACGGATACGACCACGCTCCCTGCGGTCGATAAGCCGGCCGAAGCGCCCTCCCAGGTCAACGACGTCAAGGCAGCTCCGGCAGTAGTCACCACCGGAACTACCTCGGCAGCCGCCGCCTCCAAGAAAGGCGACCGCGGCAAGTTCGATCCCAAGGACGAATCATCGAGCAAGCACAAGAAAAAGAAAGGCCTGGACAAGCTGAACCCGTTCTAAAAGATGGCGGGTATGCGTTGAAAAAGGCCGCTTAATGCGGCCTTTTTTGCAGGGGGAGGCGACCGGTTCCCAGGCCAACTTTCATGCTGCCCATGCTATCGTCAAAGGTACCAGCAGAAAGAAGTAGCGATATGCCACGCGAACTACCCAAAGCCTACGACCCCGCCGCCATAGAAGATCGCTGGGCGGAATACTGGGTACAAGAGCAGCTTTTTGATACCAGGGCAGAGCGCTTTGAGCGTTCCGCAGCAAGATCGTCGACCGCAGCGCACCCCTTCACGATTCTCCTGCCTCCACCGAATGTGACCGGCCGCCTGCACATGGGCCATATGCTGAACCAGACGGAGATGGACATCCTCACCCGTTGGCGCCGCATGCGGGGCGATCTCGCCCTGTGGGTTCCCGGTACCGACCACGCCGGCATCGCCACCCAGATGATGGTCGAAAGGCAGCTGAAGGCCGAAGGCAAATCCCGCCAGCAACTCGGCCGCGAAGCCTTCCTCGAACGCGTCTGGCAATGGAAACAGCTCTACGGCGGCGCCATCCTCGACCAGATGAAGCGCCTCGGCGTGAGCGTCGACTGGTCGCGCGAATACTTCACCATGGACGAGAACCTCTCTGTCGCGGTGAAAGAGGCCTTCGTACGTCTGCATGAACAGGGGCTGATCTATCGCGGCGCATACATCGTCAACTGGTGCCCAGGCTGCCAGACCGCCATCTCCGACGTTGAAGTCGTCCACGAAGAGCAAAAGAGCAGCCTTTGGGAAATCCGGTATGAAGTCATCGAGGAGCCAGGGACATACCTGACGATCGCCACGACACGCCCGGAGACGATGCTGGGCGATACCGCCGTCGCTGTCCATCCACTCGACGAGCGTTACCTGCACCTGCATGGCAAGCGGCTGCGGCTGCCATTATTAGGTCGCGAAATCCCAGTAATAACGGATGATTATGTGAGCCGCGACTTCGGGACGGGGGCGGTCAAGATCACGCCCGCTCACGATCCCAATGATTTCGTCATCGGCCAACGCCATGGATTGCCGTCCATCAACGTGATGGATGAGACCGCCCATATCAACGAGAACGGCGGAGTTTATGCCGGGCTTGATCGCTACGAAGCTCGCGCCAGGATTGTCGCCGACCTCGAAGCGCACGGATTTCTTGTCTCGATCAAAGAGCACACCAACAATGTGGGCCGCTGCGACCGTTCGAAGGACGTCGTCGAGCCGCGCCTGTCCACGCAGTGGTTCGTCAAGATCCAGCCGCTCGCCGACCAGGCCATCGCCGCTGTAGAGCAGGGCTACATCCATTTCACCCCTGACCAGTACCGCAAGACTTACATGGAGTGGATGCGCAACATCCACGACTGGTGTATCTCCCGGCAGCTCTGGTGGGGGCATCGCATTCCCGCCTGGCATTGCTTGACATGCAAGCAGATCACCGTCGCCCGCGACACCCCGAGCTCCTGTCAACACTGCGCTAGCATTCACATCACCCAGGAAACCGATGTTCTCGACACCTGGTTTTCGTCGGGCCTGCTGCCTTTTACTGTCTTCGGATGGCCACAATCGACTGCCGACCTAGCCACTTTCTATCCGACCCAGCTGCTCGTCACTGGCTTTGACATACTCTTCTTCTGGGTGGCCAGAATGATCATGCTCGGCTGTCACTTCATGAGCGACATGCCGATGCCCGACGGCTCTGAGCGGACTTTGAAAGATGCGGTTCCCTTCCGCCAGGTCTACATTCACGCCCTGGTCCGCGACGCGGACCGCCAGAAGATGTCGAAGACCAAGGGCAACGTCGTCGACCCGATCGAGATCGTCCAGCGCTTCGGCACCGATGCCGTCAGGTTCACGCTCGCGGCGATGGCGTCGCCGGGTACTGACATCGCCTTCAGCGAAGCTCGGACTGAAGGCTACCGCGCTTTCGCCAATAAGATCTGGAACTCGGCCCGTCTGGTCTTTACAAACATGAATCGCGCCGCCGAAGTTGGCTTGACCGTCGATCCCTCCCGGCTGCTTACCGACCCGGTGCTTGGGCCATCCAGCCCGATCGAGGCTCGCTGGATCGTCTCCCGGCTTAACACAGCCGCGGCCGAGGTGAACCAGGCGCTTGCCGAATACCGCTTTCACGAGGCAGCCAACATCATCTACCAGTTCTTCTGGGGAGAGTTCTGCGACTGGTATCTGGAGATCGTGAAGCTGCGCCTCGACTTTGGGGAGAACGCCGATAAAACTGCGACGCAGTCCGCGCTCGCCACGCTGATTGGCGTCTTCGAGTCGGCGCTTCGGCTGCTTTCGCCTTTCATGCCATTTATCACCGAAGAGATCTGGCACGCGCTCTACAATCAGCAGGCCCCCGCCGCTTCGATCGCGCTGACTCGTTATCCACAGCCGGTGGCCGAACACATCGATCCAGAAACTGAACGGCAAATGAAGCTGTTGCAAGAAGTAATCGTGACCCTTCGAGCCTTGCGGAAAGACTTGGAGGTGCCCGAGCGCGAACTGGTCGCGGCTTATTTCCTGTCCTCTGAGAACATCGACCGGCTGCTCATCGACAACGCCGACGTCATTCAAAAATTGGCGCGCATCTCCTCCATCGACACCGAAACGATATGGAAGCTGCCCTCAACCAACACCCGCACCGCTCCAGACTTTACCGTGGGGGTGAAATACGAAAAGCAGATCGACGTCGCCGCGGAACGTGACCGGCTTACGAAGAAACTTGAGCAGTATGAGAAGGGCCTTGCCAGCGCGGAGCGTCAGCTCGGCAACGCAGCGTTCCTCGCGAAGGCCCCCGAGCATATCGTCGCCGGACTCAAGAAACAGGCTGCCGAAATGGCGGTTCTTCGGCAGGAAACCGTCGCCGCTCTCGATAGCCTTGCAGCTCAGGTCTAATCACATTTATGGATTGGAAAAGCAAACGCGTCGAAGCCCTGCTCGAACAAGCCTTGCGCGAAGACAAGGCCAGCAAAGACGCAACCACCGCCATCACCATCGACCCCAAGCTGCGCGCCTCGGGTGTCCTCGTCGCCCGGCAGGATTGCATCCTCGCTGGAGTCGGATGCATTCCCCGGTTCCTTGAGATCTTCTCCGAACTGGACAAAAAACAGTCCGGGCGCTATGAAGTCATCAGCCATCCGGAGATATTCGATGGCGTGCGGCTCAGGGCTGGTCAGGCAATCGCCGTGATCCGTCACAATGCCCGCGTAATTCTGGCCTGCGAACGAGTAATCCTGAACCTGCTGCAGCACATGAGCGGCATCGCTACCTTGACCCGGCGCTATGTCGACGAAGTCAAGGGCACCAGGGTGAAGATACTCGACACCCGCAAGACGATGCCTGGAATGCGGCTCCTCGATAAATATGCCGTGCGCTGCGGTGGCGGCGAGAACCACCGCCTCGATCTCTCCGATGGCATTCTCATCAAGCAGAATCACATCGCGCTCGCCGGCGGTCTCCAGCGCACGCTGGCCAAAGCCCTGGAAAATCGCGAACCGGGGCGGACCGTTCAGATAGAAGTTCGCAATCTCGACGAACTCAATCTTGCGCTCGATGGCGGCGCTGAGGCGGTCCTCTTCGACTGCATGAGTCCCGCCGACCTCAAGAAGGCCGTTGGCATTGTGCGCGCACGCGGTTTGACCATTCCGCTCGAAGCCGCCGGCGGGATCACGCTCGAGAGTATCCGCAAATACGCGCTTACCGGAGTCGATTCCATCTCGGTGGGAGCGCTGACGCATTCCGCCCCCGCCGTCGACATGAGCATGAAAATCACCGCAGAGATTTATTAATCAGGACCTTTGCGGAGTGAGCGAAATCGGGTGCCCCATGTCTTGTATTTGAGAGATGGGATTTCACCTCGAATCGACCAAGAATGATTCCACCAAGAACCTTTGAAGATCCCTTCGATATCCCCGCATTAGACAGTGCCCTGAAAAGCACTCCCTTCTCCGGCAATCTCCGCTATTTTCCAACCATCCACTCCACCAACACCCTCGCCATGCAGGAGGCCGAAGCCGGAGCACCCGAGGGCATGGTCTATTTTGCCGACGAACAAACCGCCGGGCGTGGCCGCGGGGCGCACTCCTGGCAATCCCCGCCCGGCTCCGGCCTTTATGTCAGTATTTTGCTTCGTCCTCGGATTGCGCCCGCGGATGTTCTCTGGCTTTCGCTCGCAGCCGGTCTTGCAGTTCGAGAAGCAGTACATCAAACCACCTCGCTCAAAGCCGATCTTCGCTGGCCCAACGACCTGCTCTTCGGCCGACGGAAATTTTGTGGCATCCTCACGGAACTCAATGCCGAAGTCACCCGAGTTCGCCATCTGGTGATCGGCATCGGCATCAACGTCCACCAGGAAGGCTTTCCCGAAGAGCTTCGCCCACTCGCTACCTCCTTGCAAATTGAAACCGGCAAACACTGGCCCCGCCAGGAACTTCTTGTCGCCCTGCTGAAGGCCATCTCGCGCGAAAGCCACGCTCTCACCAACAGCACCGGCCTTGGCGAAGCCACCCAAAGCATTCTCAATCGCCTGGAAACATCCTCCAGTTGGATCCGCGGCAAGCGCGTCCAGGTCGAAGAAGGCGGTGGCTACACCGGCACCACGGCTGGTCTTGACCGGCGCGGCTTTCTTCTTGTTCAAACAGCGAATGGTCTCCAGACCGTGCTTTCCGGCGGAGTGCGCGAGCTTTAGAATAGGAAGCTCATGCTGTTCGCCCTCGATGTCGGCAATACCAACACCGTCCTCGCGCTCTATAACCTGGAGCTGGATCGTCCCGGCGATCTGGTGGCAAATTGGCGCGTCACAACTCAAAAAACCCAGACCGCCGACGAATTCGGCGTACTCATCTTGAGCCTGTTGTCCCTGCACAAGATCGACCCGGCGGCGGTCACCGGGGTCATCATCTCTTCCGTCGTGCCGCCGCTCGACTCGACCCTGCGCCGCGTCTCCGAACGCTACTTCAAAATCAAACCGCTGTTCGTCGAGCCAGGCATTAAGACCGGGATGCCGCTGCTCATCGACAATCCTGCGGAACTGGGCGCCGATCGGGTCGCCAACGGAGTCGCGGCTTTCGAGCGCTACGGCGGCCCTTGCGTCGTGGTCGATTTCGGCACCGCGACCAGCTTCGACGTGGTCTCCGAAAAAGGGGAATTCCTCGGTGGGGTCATCGCTCCCGGCCTTGGCATCTCCGCCGACGCGCTTTTCTCGCACGCCGCGAGACTGGCGCGCGTCAACATCAAAAAGCCGGCAAAAGCCATCGGCACCAATACCGTCACCAACCTGCAGAGCGGAATCTTTTATGGGTACATCGGACTGGTTGACGGCATTCTTGAAAGAGTCATCGACGAACTGAGGGCGACCTCGAACAGCGCTCCGAAGGTGATTGCCACTGGCGGCTTAGCCAATCTGATTGCCGACGACTCGAAGTACATCACCGGCGTCGATCATTTGCTCACGCTCGACGGTCTGCGTCTCATTTATCAAAGAAATCTTACCCAGAAGCACGCACCGCGAGCCAGGCGGATGAAGGAAACAGCAAGCTAGCAGTGCAAAATTATTACAACTACTTCACTGAGATCGAGGAGCACTTTCAACGCCGGCGTGGCTCCCTGCTCATGCTTTCAACCCTCGATTGGGCGCTGATCGAGGTTTGGCGGGAAGCTGCCGTGCCGCTCCCTGCCGTGCTCCGCGGCATCGACGCGGCCTTTGACAAGCACGATGCCCGCAAGGCGACAGCAAAGACCCGCGTCCGTCGCATCAACGGTCTCGCGTGGTGCACTCAAGAGGTGATGAAGGCGGTCGACGAGATGCAGGAGGCCGCGATCGGCGCATCGACAGAAAATAACCCGGCCAGCGCCGCTCCCGGCCTTGAACACGAGCGCATCGCCGCCCACCTCGAGAGCTGCGCTCATATCCTGCGCGAGGCAAACCTCATTGGCATCGCCCAGGAGACGGCCTCGCTGTCGGCTGCGCGTCTTGAAGAGCTGGCCGTGGAATCACGAACCACGCCGGCGAACCTGGAGTCTCTGGAGCGAACCCTCACCGTCATGGAAGAGAAACTCTTCGCCGCCCTCACCGCGACCACATCCGACGCAGACCTGGTCGGGATGCGCGAACAAGCTGCTCGCGAACTCGCGCCCTATCGCGGCCGGATGAAGACTGTTCAAATTCGACAGATCGAGCAGCAGTTTCTCCATAAGCGTCTGCTCGAAAGATGGAGGCTGCCACGTTTGAGCCTCTTCTACATGAGCCAGGCTTGAGGCAGCGGCCATGAAACTGCGCATCGACAAAGCAATTTACGGTGGCTCCAGCCTAGCCCGCGTCGGGGATACCGAAGCTGGGCTTGCCGGAAAGGCTGTCTTTATCCCATTTACCCTTCCCGGAGAACTGGTAGAGGCCCGCTTCGCCGAAGATAAACGCAGCTTTATTCAAGCAGAAGTCGAGGGAGTTCTCGAACCATCATTGCTCCGGACGACCGCCGCGTGCCCCTACTTCGGCGAATGCGGAGGATGCAATTATCAGCACGCCGTCTATGCCCATCAGTTGGAGATGAAGACATCCATCCTGCGCGAAACTCTCGAGCGCGCGCGCCTGCCGAACATTCCAACCATCTACTCGGTAAGCGGTAAGTCGTGGCATTACCGGAACCGCATCCGTCTGCATCTTCAGGCGAACCCATTCCAACTCTGCTATCGCGAGCGCCGCTCGCACCAACTGCTCCCCATCGCGCAATGTCCTATCGCCGCGCCGCTCCTTGAAAAAGCAATTACCGTAGTTACAGAAGCGGGAGCTTCCCTCAAACTGGAAAGCTTCTGCGAGGAGATCGAGTTTTTTACTGCCAGCGACGAATACTCGCTGCTGCTTTCCTTTTATTCGAACGGAAGCGCCCGCGATTTGCCGGCGAGACTTAGAGCGATATCCGAAGCGCTGCAAAAGCATCTCCCCCAACTCAAGGGGACCGGTCTCTTCGTTGCGCGAGGGAGACACCAGCCGGCGAGCCTCACCGCGAATTGGGGAGAGCGGTCTCTCACGTATAACGCGGCAGATTTTGGCTATCAGGTGAGCCTCGGCTCCTTCTTTCAGGTCAATCGATTCCTGGTGGACGCCCTCACCGACCTGGCTACCCTTGGCCGAAAGGGCCGCCTCGCTTGGGACCTTTACGCGGGCGTGGGCCTCTTCTCTCGTGCACTGACCCATAGCTTCGAACGAGTCATCGCCGTCGAAGCATCGCCGAACTCCGCCGTGGATCTGCGTCGCAACCTGGAAAACACCTCTAACCGGATCATCCAGGCGACGACCCTCGATTTCCTGCGTAAACAGAAACCGGCTTCCGCCAAGTCTTCGACGCCTCCAGACCTCGTCGTCGTTGATCCACCCCGCGCCGGACTCGGATCAGCCATAACCTCGCTGCTCAGCGGTATCGAGCCGACTTGCATCGTCTACGTCTCGTGCGATCCATCGACGCTGTCCCGCGACCTCTTCGCGCTGCTACAATCCGGCTACGACCTCCGGACAATCACGATGGTGGATATGTTTCCCCAGACCTTCCACCTGGAAAGCGTCTCCGTGCTCACGCGGAGATGACTCGCTTGCCCGCGGACGCTGGTATGTATGTCCACCATCATTGCGCCGCGCCGAACACCGCCCAGGAATCAAGCGGCGACGCTCGCCAAGCCAGGCATTCATGGCACTGAGCGGCTGAACTTTCAAATCGCGCCATCGCTCTTTGCTGCGGTCTGCTTCGCTATAGGGATCTTGCTCAGCCGGCTCACCTACCAGCCACCCCCGTTAGCATTGCTGACGATCATCTTGGCAGCGGCCGTCGCCAGGTTCTCGGCCCGCTTCGCTAATCGCCTGGCGCTTGCCCCGGCGTGCCTCGCCTGGTTGACTGCCGGCCTTTTCTGTGCGGAGATCCATCCTTACCCGCCGCCGCAAACAGCCCTACTCTCCTACGCATCCAGGAGTCCGCACCTGCTGCGAGGCGAGGTCATCCGCGCCGGGCCAGTCCGGACGACTGACTCTATCGCGCCCTTTGCCACGCACGCGGTTCGGGAGAAATCGCAGACGCTCGACCTGAAACTGCATTCGATTGGAGAACCTTCCGGGGCGCCTCGCCCGGTCGCGGGAGGAATCAGGCTCACTCTATACTCCAACGGAGTCGAAGCATTTTTGCCGCTCCAGTGCGGCGATATCGTAACTCCCCTCGCAGCCATCCATGCTCCGGAACGGTACAACGATCCGGGTGTTTGGGATTCGACCGCCTATCTCCTGCAACAAGGAATCGGCGCTACCGCAAGTGGCAAGGCTGCAGAGGCCAGGACCGTCGCCCGTGCCGGACATCCGTCGCTGACCTGCCGGCTCAAGGCGCTCCAGCAAGCCGCCAGCGAAAAGATCATGAGCTTTGCCGATCAAGATGCGGCTCCGGCAATGGGGCTCCCTCCGTTCTTCCGTCTCACCGCAGAAGACGCCTCTATGCTTGCCGCCATGATCACTGGCGACCGCACCTGGCTCCAGCGCCGAACTCGCATCGGCTTTGAACGAACCGGTTCCTTCCACCTGCTGGTGGTTTCGGGCCTCCATCTGGCGATCTTCGCCGGAATCATCTTCTGGCTCGCCCAGCGCCTCAGTCTCCCGCGGGTGTGGAGTTCGCTGCTGACCGTTGCCGCAGCCCTCGCCTATGCCGTATTTACCGGCTTCGGCCAGCCCGTCCAGCGCTCCTTCTGGATGGTCACACTCTACCTGCTGGGTCGTCTTCTATGGAGACAACGTAGCGCCCTCAACGCCATCGGATTTGCCGCAGTCTGCCTGCTCGCCGCGAATCCGCCCAGCCTCTTTGAGGCCGGCTTTCAGATGACGCTGCTCTCGGTTGTCGCAATCGCGGGAATCGCCGCTCCCCTCGCGGAGCGCGCCCTGGCTCCCTACCTGCGCGCGACGCAGCGCCTGTCGCTGGTGGCGATCGATCCGGCTCTGCCCCCTAAGATCGCGCAGTTCCGGGTCAGTCTTCGACTGCTGGCCGCACATCTCAAGCCACTGATCGGAAGCGGGCTGGCCTCGAGCCTGCCGGCATTTCTCATCCGTACCCTGCTCCGTGTTGGGGAACTCCTGCTCGTCTCGATTGTCGTCGAAGTAGTCATGTCGCTTCCCATGGCGACCTATTTTCATCGGGTCACCATCCTCGCACTTCCAGTCAACTTCCTGATCGTGCCCTTTCTCGGATTGCTCTTGCCCTCGGCACTTCTGACCTTTGTCGCGCTGCTGGTTTCTACCCGGTTCGCCGTGATACCCGCGGCGCTTACTGCGGCCTTGCTGCACACCGTGACGAAACTCATTCATGTCTTCTCGGCAATGCGCGGCAGCGACCTGCGCATACCCGGACCCTCGACCGCGGCGATTGCCATCTTTGTGCTCCTGATTGCCGTCGTTGTCGTTGCCGCTCGACTACGCCGCCTGGCCGTTCCGATCTGCATTGCAGCGATGACGCTGATGGCGGCCGCCGTGCTCTTTCCCCGCCCGGTCGAGCGCCATGCCGGGGTCCTTGAAGTCACCGCCATCGATGTCGGCCAGGGTGATTCCCTGCTCATCGTCACACCCGATGGCAAAACCTTGCTCGTCGATGCAGGAGGCTCTCCCTTTGGGCCGCCGCCCGGCGTGGCCAATTTTGATATCGGAGAAGAAGTTGTGTCCGCGTACTTATGGTCCCGTGGCATCCGCCGCCTCGACGCGGTCGCGCTCACGCATGCACATGCCGACCACATCGGCGGCATGCCTGCCGTGCTCGCCAACTTTCGCCCGCGGGAAATTTGGATCGGCAACAATCCCCACTCTGAGGCTTACGATTTGTTCCTCGCCCAAGGCGAGGCGGTGGGATCGCTCGTGCGCCACCACACCGCAGGAGATCATTTCACCTTCGGCACGATGGATGTAACGACTCTAGCGCCTAATATCGACTACCATCCGGGACCAGCCCCTACCAACAACGACTCCCTTGTCCTGAGGATTCAGTATGGCCACACTTCAGCGTTGCTCGAGGGGGATGCCGAAGCCCCCAGCGAAGATCGAATGGTCCACGAAGGAGGTCTCCGTTCCGACGTGCTCAAGGTTGGCCATCACGGGAGCCGGACCTCGACGACGCCGTCGTTTCTGGCTGCCGTCGACCCCGCTTATGCGGTGATCTCAGTGGGCAGCCGCAATCTCTACGGGCATCCTCGCCTCGAAACACTGAATGAACTGGAAGCAGGCCAAATTCACACTTACCGTACTGATGCGCTGGGACTGACGATGTTCTACCTTGACGGGAGTCGGGTCCTGCCGGCGCCGATGCCAGCTTCGCATTAAGAGTGCGGATCAAGACAGGTACCGTTGGGCAGGTATTTTGGAACATCTTTTTGTTCTCTCAGCGAGCTTTCCAGTATACGATTCGCTCAAAGCAGCCGATGATTCCCTCCTGGGGGCCATCTCCATCCGGGAACAAGGCCGCTCCGTGGAGGAAACTGGATGGCATCAGAAAGCCACAATCCGAGTGCGAATGCAGAATCCCTGAACCCGAACGCCGCCAACCTGAATGCCTCGGGCCGCGAGGAAGAACTCGAGGAGCGACGGAAGATTCGCCGCCTTCAACTCATGATGGACATGGTCATGTCGGTGATCGGCCAGGACCCAAACCTGACCATCGACGAAGCCGCTGAGATGGTTGCGGACAGCCAACGCGCCGCGCTCGCCATGTTTCCTGACAAGGAACTCGCCTTCAATATTCTCTACAAGCCTCGATTGCAGCGCCTCATGCGCGAGCGCTACCGAATCCAATAAAGTCGCTTCCGCAAAACCTATTTCTGGTCAATACTGGAGAGCCGCATCGTCAAGGTCCCCCAGAACAGTCGCGCGCGCATCTGCACCGGGATGTGCCGCGCATCATCCGTATACCAGATCCAGATCTCCCCTTTGTTCTTAACCACCCCGGAAGTAGCCACTGGCTGCACCCGGATCGTCTGATATGTCCCGGAAGGAGTCTTCACCTCTTCGTGGGAGAGCGGCTTGATCGCGACGGACAGAGTATGCAGAGCGTCAGCTAACGGCATCTGGAAGCTCTGGCCCATTTGGATTGGCTGCGAGGCAGCATAGAAAATCGCCGAGAGAAGATCGGTCACGCAGCCTGGGATCGCCGCCTCTTCATGCTTGCTGATCCCCGAAACTAGATTCTTTTCAGTCTGCGTGGATTTATGCTGCCCATAATCGAATTTGAGATCAGTATTGACCTGCCGTCGGCCCTCGATGATCTGCTTGCTGAAGCCGTAAGAGCAGCCGGTCTTGAGGTCAAAGGTCGACTGATACTTGTCACTCACCCGGAAGAGCAAGTTCAGTGACTGAATCGTCTCCCCTGACCCGGTGATCCGCATAGTAGAGCCTTGTTGCTCCAGGTGAATGCTCGCCGTGCCTGCGGGAAAGACCCGCCAGTCGACGGTATAGTTCAGCGTCTCTCTCGCCGGAAAGCTATAGCTCGATAGGGGAGGAGCCAGTGCCGGCAATGCGGTTTGTCCCTGAATTGCCTCGACCATCCAGCCGGCCGTCACCAGGAGCAGTGTTGCGGGTTTAATGAAGTTTCGGTAGATCGCGAATTCTCCTCACTCGGGTCGTCCCGGACCATCTGTTCCTGCACGCTCGACCGCCTCTTGCACCCAATGCCCTGCGTAAATTCCCAGTGCCCTGCTTAATCTAACGATGGAAGTAAATGCGGAACGCGAGCGCTGCATAAATGGCGACTGTGCCTAATAGCGCATTGTACTCGCGGTGTTGCAGATACAGGTCACGAGAGAACCGGCCAGACTCGCCTGACGGCGCAGGCCCAGGTGTCACTCTCGGCAGCAACCGGGGGACTCGCCGCGCGTATTCCCTGAACTCGGGGAAATGGCTGGATAGGAATTCTTCCTCCGAGCGGATCGTCGGCGCATAGATGACAGCAAATAAGATAGCGAGAGCAAGGAAGATCCACACGCTGCGCGACGCGCCGGCAAATCCGAACGCGATCAGCATGGAACCCAGATAAAGCGGATTCCGCGTATAGGCGTACGGCCCGGAGACGGCAAGTTCGGCGTTCTTCTTTACGTACCCTGAGGCATACCCTCGCAGCCACACACCCGGAACCACCACCCACAAGCTCCACGTAAGCGATAGCCAGGTTGGCCGCGCCAGCCAAAGGAACAGCGCGGCCACGACAAACCCCATCGGAACCCGAATGCGCCGCGCGATCCTGCCCCAATCACCTGCCACGGCCGGCCCCCTGTTCCTTGAGCAACTCTGCGGCAGCCGCCACCACGTCATCCGGCATAATGGTCAGCAGTCCTGATTCCGGCTCGCTGCGGCGACTGTGATCGCGCTTGCTTTCAGGATGACGCAGCACCTTGAACGAGCAGCCAAATGGTCCATTGCGCGCCGGATCGGTCGGACCGAAGATGCCGACAACCGGCTTCCCGAGGGCACACGCAAGATGCAAAGGACCCGTGTCCCCGGCGATCGTCAAGGACGCCTTGCGCGTCAGTTCGATCAACTCACCCATAGTCGGATTGATCGGTACAGCCGCTCCGCCGCTGGCGGCTGCCAATTCTGCAGCCAATTCCACTTCTTCCGGCCCGGCATTGATCACGACGCCGAACCCCATGCGGGCAAGCTGTTTGGCCACTGATCCATATCTCTCCGCCGGCCAGCGTTTCGCCCCCCATCCTGCACCAGGATTCATGATCACGAACGGAGAGCTTACATGCCGGGCCAACAAACGCGCGACCCAATCTTCGGCTGCCGTGTCCTGCGGCAAGAGTGGTGGAACTCCAGATAACTTTTCGCCTGCGATGGCCTCGAGCACTTCGGTCGCCTGTTCGATAACATGCCGCCCAGTCGTCGCAACTCGCTCGCGAAAGAATCGCCGCGCTGCGCGTTCCCGCGGCTGGTCCTCGCCGATCATACGATTCGCAGCCGCCCAGCGACCGATCACAGCGGAACGGACTGCGCCCTGCAAGTCGACACAAACATCGTAGTTTGCCTGGCGCAATTCCATTCGAACCCGCCGTATGTCGCGCAGCGTGGACGGAGAAAGTGGTCGCCTGCCCCAACTCTTCGCATCGACGAGATGAAGGCGATCGACCAGCGGCATAGCTCCATCTCGTATTGAACTCCCGGAGTCCGCCCGAAACAGCGCCTGCCATCGGGGCTCAACCGCCCAGCCCAAATACCACTCGGGATGAGCTTGCCGCAGCGCGGTCGCCGCCGGAAGAGCATGAAGAATGTCGCCCATGGCTCCCAGCCGGACGATCAGGACACGAAGCTTGCGTTCAGCGCACAATCTTCTATTTTCTCATGCGACCCGCGCCGGACTCTGGCGGTAAGCGACTCTCTAGCGACAAGTCAATCGAGGCTGCCAGCTGCCGGGTAACCGCCGTCTCGTCCCTCAATTCCAACTTCAGCGCCGCAACGTGGACCGGGGCGATCTCCTCGAGCACCGCCAGCATCGCTCGATTCAGCTTCACTGCATCTTTTTCAGTGATGACAAACGCCTCGGCGCGTACCTGTTTTGCTACTCTCGCAATCTCCGCCATGTCCTCACCCTGATAGTCATGATGGTCAGGAAAAGTGATGGTCAACTCGAGATTGACGTCTAGGGCGTTGAGGGAGGAGAAGAATTCTTCTGGCCGTGCAATGCCGCAGAAAGCCACGACTCGTTGCAGAGACCCCGCCATGTTCTTGGGAAGCGCGAGCGACCTTTGCATCAACCACACCGGGGCGGCGATGCCAAGACGTCGAAGCTCGGCTTCGAAGGCTGCATCTTCCTCGCGCAGCACCACGAAATGCGCGCGTTGTAGAGCGCCCAGAGGCTCCCGCAGCCGTCCCGCGGGCAGCAGCCGTTCCGCAAAGTCACTCCGGTGCAGCACCACAATGTCGACATTGCGCGCCAGCTGACGATGCTGAAATCCGTCGTCTAAGAGATGAAGATGATCTCCTGCGACGAAGCGGACCGCCCCCTCTCGATCGCTATCGTTCTGCTCAAGATGCGGCCGCTTGTGGCGCTCACTCGACTGGTCCTCTCTCGCGGCATCAGATTCGGCAATTAATCCGGCCTCATACCGGCTTGCTCCCACAAACACCGGGCATCCGGTCCGGCGGGCAATGAGCAGCGGCTCGTCGCCGAACCGCCCCGCGTCTCCTGTTGGATCAACCTGTTGCGCCTTGCTCGACCTGCGTCCGTATCCGCGGGAAAGTACATCGACGACGACATGTTCGGCTGAAAGTAGCTCCGCCAGACGAATGGTGAGCGGCGTCTTTCCCGAGCCACCCACCGAGAGGTTGCCGACACTGATCACCGGCCATCGCAGCCGATGCGCTTTGAGCCATCGTCGCTGATAGGCCTCATTCTTGGCCGCAACGGCAGCCCCATAAACCGGTGCAAGCGGAGCCAACCAGCCAAGCTTCAACTTTCGCCTTTCGTCATTTTCGCTCTCCTGTCATTTGCAGCACAGCCAGGAGCGCGCTCACGGCGCGGTCGGTTGCGCCCGCCTGCGCAGCAAAGACCTCGCCTCCCCGGGCGCCCATCGCCGTTAACGAAGCAGGATTTTCCAGGACATCCATAATGTACGCACTCACCGCCACGGGATTGACAATGCTGATTGCGTGTCGCGCTCGTAGCTTGTCGACGATCTCGCGAAAGTTCTCATAGTGCGGGCCCATCAGAATCGGCACGCCGAACTGCGCGGGTTCGAGCGGATTATGGCCTCCCGCTGGAACCAGGCTTCCACCCACAAACGCCACCTTCGCCACGCCATACACAGAAGCCAGCTCTCCGATCGAATCCAGCAACAGAATAGAGCCCGGAGCCAATTCCTGGCTGCCGCGGGTCATCCACTGCGATCGCGATTCCCAGGATATCCCGCTCTGCTCCAACAACTCCGCGACCGCAGCAAAGCGCTCCGGATGACGAGGCGCGAGCAACATTCGCAGTTCCGGATGGCGGGCAATGAGGACCGGCCAGGCTTGTAGCAATAACTGCTCTTCCCCTTCAAGCGTGCTTCCACAGACGAACAATTCTGCGCCGGCCGGCAACGCCGCCCGAAGCGCAACCGCGACGGGCGCATCCGCGACCGCTCGAACGTCGTACTTCAAGTTGCCGCCATACCGAACACGCTCCGCCGGAGCTCCAATCCTTTGAAGCCGCAATACGTCCTCCTCACTCTGAGCGAGGACCAACGACAACTGGGCGAGAATTCGCCGCCAAAGTAATCGAAGTCGCAGATATTTAGGATAAGAGCGGTTAGAGATTCTCGCATTCACGACCGCTACCGGGATGTGGCTCCTACGGCATTCCCACAACATGCGCGGCCAAAACTCCGTCTCCGCGAGCACCAACAGCTGCGGCTTCAAAGCACGCAGGTACGGCCGCACCGCAAAGGCAAAATCCAGCGGATAGTAGAAAACGTCGCCGGTGCCAAATCGCTCCCGCGCCAGCGACTGCCCGGTCTTTGTGGTCGTCGACACTACGATCCGGTATCCGGCAGCGCGCCTTCGAAGCTCCCGAACCAGCCCACTCACGGCGATGGCCTCGCCCACCGAGACCGCATGGATCCAGATGACAGGTCGCGTATCGCCGGCTGAAAGCAGCCTCGCCGGAACTCTGCCCAGCCGCTCGCGCAATCCATCGCGATATTTGTCTGTCGTGGCCAGCTTCCAAAGCCACCATGGTGCGCTGATCCCCAACACCACCAGCCACGCGAAGCTGTAAAGAACCATCAGCAGATGTTTCACTCCAAAAAAATCGTGCGCATATCTTGAAACAGGAACGCTCGCTCGCGAATCCCGCTTTGCGAAAGTCTTAATCGAAGATGATAATCGTCCCCGTGACCCGTCGTTTTCTGAAGCTCTTTCTTGTTAGCAGCTTTTTTCTCCTCGGCCTCGAGCTCGCGACCGCCGAGCATGCTCCGCCGCCGGCTACCGCCGCCTCAACCTACCCCGCCTTCGACGCGCACGCTGAGGAACACGTCACCATTGCCGCCGACCCGTACAACACGAAAGATAAGGCAAGTTGCTTCCGCCTCGACTACTTGAAACTTGGCTTTCTGCCGATCCGAATCATCGTCACTAACGACGGAGACAAGCCCATCAGCCTTGAGCAGGCGCGCATCAATTTCATCACCGCCGATGGCGGCAAAATCGCTGCCGCAGAACCCGATGACGTGGAGCGCCGCGCAACCAATCTCAAGAATCCGTCGAACGGCGTCAGACTTCCGATTCCTGGACTGACCGGCAAACCCAAGTCCAAAGATCCCAAGATCGAGGCCGACTTCCATGAGTTCGAATACCAGGCTATCGTGGTCGAGCCCCACACCACGCGCGCCGGATTCCTCTTCTACGACATCGACGGGCTGAATAATCCGCTCAAAGGCGCCAAGCTCTATCTGCGACGCCTCCAGTCCGCGGACGGAAAGGACCTGTTCTACTTCGAAATCCCTTTCGACAAATATTTAGCAGGGTCTGCCGAAACCAAGAAGTCCAACTGAGGGTGTCCTTCTAGACGCCTCTCTCTTTCGGACGCCTTTCCCTTTTCAAACGCCTTTTTTGGACGGCTCCCAGACGAATTTGTGGATTTGCAAACTGAGCCTGGCCTCAACTCCGTCCGCCATCATCCACTCCACCAGGATTCGGGGATCAAGCAGGCAATTCTCTGCGGTCCGCACCGGCGACGGAGTTTTGGTGAAAGCAGGCGAGAACAACACCGAGCCGACTCTCTGCTCCAACTCCTGGGCCCGCACAAACTGCAGCGCGAATTCATAGTCGCTCCGGTCGCTGATGACGAACTTCACCTCGTCCCGGTTGGTCAGGGCGGAGAGGTTTTCCATGCGAAATGTCCCGCCCTCCCCCGATCCGGGGCACTTCACATCCACAATCTTGTGGACCTCTTCGGGTACACTCTGCAGCGGACGTTCCCCGCTGGTCTCGATCATCAGCTCATACCCTGCAGCCAGGAGCCGTTGCATGAGCGGAACCAGCTCCCGCTGTTGCAGCATCGGCTCCCCGCCGGTGAACTCCACCAGCCGTACCGGCGCCAGCTTCTCCACCTCTGCCACTACTTCATCCTCGGTGAGCTTATAACCGCCTTTAAAGGTGTATTCCGAATCGCACCATGAGCAGCGCAGATTGCAACCGGCCAGACGGACGAAGATGCACGGCCGTCCGGCGAAGCTGGACTCTCCTTGAACAGATTTATAGATTTCGATGAGATACAAAGTGATCCTACTCGTAGTATTTCGCGAAGCTGGTATCGGTCTCGTACACCGTGCAGTCCTTCACCCGCACCCGGCCTTTGGTCATCTCCGCCAGCTGACGATTCGTCTCCTCGAAGAAATATCGCGCAAGATTCTCAGCAGAAGGATTGATCTCCGTGAAGGGCTCCAGATCGTTGATCATCTGGTGGTCGAGCCGGTCGACCACCGGGCGCATCACGTGCTTGAGGTCCTTGAAATCCAGGAGCAATCCGGCATGATCGAGAGTTGCGCCTTGCAACGTGACCAACACCTTGTAATTATGCCCATGCGGGTTCTCGCACTTACCTTTGTAGTTGCGCAGGTAATGTCCGGAGGAAAAGCCCGCCTCTACTGTGACCTCGTACATGCCACTCCTTGCAGGGAAGTTACTAGTCAGAATCAGCTGGATTGCGAGCGTCGAGATCGAAGCAACCACTCGATCTTCGAAGAAAGATTCGCCCGGAGTGGAGCACTTTTCGCAATTGCCGTGAAAGTGTCCTTAGCCCGCGTGAGCGGCCCCGATCCTTTTCTATTGTAACTTTTCTGTGTGAGCTCGCGCCCAAGGCAGGAAACGGGCAAAAAAGAGCGCCTTTGCCGGATAAGCCAAAGGCGCTTCGCTCGCTACTGCAAACTTTTTATTCCGGTCCTTCGGGGCCGCCGTGTCCCGGTCCTCCGGCGGCCATGCGTTCGGCACGCGCCGCCTTCAACTTTGTCCATTGGTCGGGGGTTAACACCTGCCGGACCGACAACAGCATTCGCGCATTGGCTTTTTCCAACTCTGCCCGGGCCTGGGCGACCTTATCAATCTGCGCCAGAATCTTCCCCTCGTCAGGAGCATCGGCTGAGATCAGCGGATCCAGAATCGCCTCTTCCTTTTGGAGAGATGCATGCAAATCGATCAGTTTCAAACGGCTCTGCTGAAAGATGTCGTCCATCTTCTGCTTCTGGTCATTCCCTAGATTCAGGTCCTTCGCTACCTCGGGATTGTCCCACCACCGACCCATCGGCCCGTGCCCCGGGCCTCCATGGCCGTGAAAGGCCCGCTCCATGGGGGGCCGATTCGCTTGCATGGGAGGCGGCGGAGCGCCGCTATCCTGTGCCCGAGCAACCCCCCCCCAGCATCCCGCCAGCATCACCACGGCAGCTAACAACATCCGCCTCGTCCGCGTCCCGCTCCGCATTGTTTCAGTCCTGCAATGTTCGTTCATCTCTGTCCTGTTAATCGGGAATGCTTTCTTTCGCCTGACCCGCGTGGGCCCTCGGAGTGGATTTTCCAGGCGATCTCCTGGGCATAGTCCCTGCACTTGAATCCACTACCCCTGCACTTGACTTCCCTAGGCTTGAACTCCCTGCACTTGACTCCCACGACACCAGGTCGGTCAATGGGGCCAATGCATCCGGTACCGCTTCTGAGACCTCTTGATCCACCTGCTCCATCAGGACCGTATCGGAGGGCGCTGCAAGACCAGCCTGGAGCGGTGCGGAGGCCGGGTGAAATGCCGCCGGCGACACCAGCAGAGCAGCTAACACGGCAAGCGCAAATGCCAGACTGAGTGCCGGCGCCCAATTCATGAAACTCAACCGCTCGCGCACCGTAAGCGAAGTCTCGGTCTCCCGGATCGGCTTACTCTCCTGAGCCTCGCTCCAGTCCATCACTGCAGTCCGGAATGCAACCAGAGGCTCCTTGATCCCGGCCAGCTGCGCTTGACAGTTCCGGCATTGCCGCAGATGTTCCTCCGCCTCGAGCCACGACCCTTCCACCAATAATCTTGAGATCTCGTTCGAGGTAAGATGCTTCTCCATCCTCGACATATCTAATGTCATTGCGCATCCTCCTTTCCCGCCAAAACCCGTGTCCTGACGGTATTCAGCGCTCGGTAAAGATGAGACTTCACCGTACTTTCCTTCATGCCCATTACTGCCGCGATTTCGAGAAGCTCCATCTCTTCGACAAACCGGAGGACGAACACCTCGCGCTGCATCTTTGATAACTTTTCCACCGCCGCCCAGACGGATTTTAATCGCTCCCGCGCCAGCAGTCCGGTCTCGGCCGAGGCGCTCGGATGGGCCAGAAATTCAGTAACTTCGGCCACGTCGATCGCGGAGCTCTGGGCTCGTTTCCAGAACTGAAACTGCTTACTCCGCGCGTAGTCCCGGACCAGATTCACCGCGATCTGCATAAGCCAGGTGCTGAGACTGCACTCGCCGCGAAAGCTCTCCCGCGCCCGGTAAGCTTTCAAAAAGCACTCTTGCGTGATGGTCTCCGCTGCGTCCCGGTCCCGCACCGCAAACATGGCATACCGAAGAATGCGGCCCCGGTAGATCCGCATGACTCCTTCAATATCGTCGAGTCCAAGCGTTGCCTTGACCTCGACAGACGAGTCGGCCCTCACTGCCATCTGGTTTACAGCGGCGTAACTCATTCTTCTATGTAGACGACGTCTTGGCTTCGGAGTCTACATCCCGCCGCAAAATCCTTGAGCAGCCACTGCCCGCAGTCGCTAAATTGCATAAGGTTGCGCAAATTCACACCAGGTTCATCCGCCAGTAACAATGGCAACCATCCACCAAAAGGGCTGAGTGATCGAGGCTCCCCAGTTTCTAGACCCAGAGGAATAATCGTGGCCACTTCTTCAGCAACTGCCGACTTCCAGGCTATGGATGATGCGAAACCGTCCGCTACTCATTGGAAGATCATGTGGATCTCCGGAATGGGATTCTTTACTGATGCCTATGACCTCTTCATCATCGGCGTCGTCATGGCCATCCTCAAGAAACAATGGCATGTCTCTCACCTGGATGAAAGCCTGGTCGAATCCACAGCCTTGCTCGCCTCGGCCATAGGTGCGTTGCTCTTCGGCCGGGTGGCCGATATGCTCGGCCGCAAGCGCATCTACGGCGTCGAAGTATTGGTCCTCGCTGCCGGAGCCATCGCCTGCGCCTTCTCGCCCAATATTTACTGGCTGATCGCGCTCCGTTTCATCCTCGGTATCGGAATTGGTGGGGATTACCCGGTCAGCGCGACCATCATGAGTGAATACGCTGGGAAGAGCTCACGGGGCATGCTCGTATCGCTGGTCTTTGCCATGCAGGCCGCCGGGCTGATCGTCGGTCCGTTATTCGCTTCGGCTCTGCTGGCAACGCCCCTCTCGCAGAATATTATCTGGCGCATTCTGGTAGGCTTTGGCGCCGTGCCTGCCCTGGCCGTCTACTGGCAGCGCCGCGGCATGAAAGAATCGCCGCGCTACCTCAAGGCTGCAGGCAAGAAGGAAGATGGCTCCGATGAAAAAAGCGGCCCGGGCAACAAGAATACTTCAGGCGATGAAGAATCTCCGAAGGCAAAAAGCGACTTCTCGAGCGGCTTCAGCTCGCTCTTCGGAGATCCCAAGTTGAGGATTCGCCTGATTGGCGCCAGCCTCGCCTGGTTCCTGATGGACTTTGCCTATTACGGGAACACGGTCTCTAGCCCGCTCGTGTTGGGCGCGCTGGGAGGAAATGACTCGCTGATCAAGAAGACCCTCACTCAGTTAGGCATCTTCGCTGTTTTTGCCGCGCCTGGATATGCAATTGCGGCGTTGACCATGGACAAGCTTGGGCGGAAATTTATCCAGAACCTGGGATTCTTCATGATGGCTGCCGCGTTTTCCGCAATGGCTTTTGTGCCGGGCCTGGAGAAAAAGGCTGTACCGTTCCTGATCATCTACGGGATCAGCTTCTTCTTCACCGAATTCGGCCCCAACTCGACGACCTTTGTTTATCCCTCAGAGATCTTTCCCGTCGAACAACGCACCACCGGGCACGGCATCGCCTCCGCCATGGGCAAGTTGGGCGGCTTTGTGGGGGTCTTCCTCTTTCCCATCTTCATGCACTGGAAAGGTTTGCTCGCGGCTGAATCGGCAGCGGCAACCGTGTGTGTGCTTGGTCTGATTGTCACTTCCACGATGCTGCCGGAGACCAAGGGCAAGAGTCTGGAAGAGCTCAGCGAGCCGAGCAGCAAATCTGCCTGAAGACGGATCCCGAAGACGAACAATGACAGTAGCGTTCCGTGCTCACTCGTGGCGAGGTAAAGTACCTGGCCATGCAATCGCCTCGAATTTGCCATCGGCTCCGCGCGACAATGTCGGAGAGTACTGGCCCAGGAGCTGCCGGCGCCACCAGTTTCCCGTCGTCCCCTTCTCTCGGATTGAAGTAAACCAGTACTGCCAAAGGACCGCGCGCACATAGCGTGGAGGGGTCTGAGCAAATGGATTACTTCTGAAGAGCTCCAGGACATCGGGATCGTTGTCAAGCAGCCTCTCCTGGGTAAGCGGAACGATCTGGTTCTGCTCCCAGTCGCCAAGCGAGGCGAACCATAGATTCCAATCGAAGCGCGGCTGGTACGGGGCATAGATACGCGGCCGCTCATTAAGCGCCTGGGGCTTATAGCGGAAGGGATATTCGATCCAGCTCAGGTTGTCGTCTGAGCCTTGAAATTCGATCTCGTAGCGCCCGCGTGTCATCACCGCGAAGAGCCCGTATTGGTTAGAAATGCGGAATGGGTCCAATGCGCGAATGGGCGTGTCCGGCAGCGAAACCGTGCGGAACGGCATGTTAATCAACTCCGCAGTGGTGTTATACGCAATCCATCCCAATACGACTGCGCTCAGGGCAACCCGCAGCGCCTTGAAGTGGGCCCCGACGCTACGACTGGGCTCTCCCAAATGGTCGTCTGGATCTGCCTGGATGGGGACAGAAACGATGGAAGCAAGAACCTTCTTTAGCGGAGCTGGAAGCCAGCGGCGGCAGATCCCGCGAGCGCAGCGCTGCAGAATCCGGTTGTCCAGCAGGAGGAAACCTAGCGCCAGTACCAGATAGTTCAAAAACGCATAGTTGCCAGTGAGAATGACACCCAACTCCCATGGAGTCACAATCAGAAAGCAAACCAGGCGGCCCCGCTTCGAGAAAAAGAGCAGGAGCACCACCCCCAGCTCGAGGAAGAGCGTCCCGCCCGTCATGAACGCATGGAACCAGTGCGGCAGGTGTTCCACCCACCAGCCGATCCAGGTCGGCAGCGGGCTGTTCTGGTAGTACTCGTCCATGGCGGTAAAGTCGCGCCATTGTCGGTCCCCGCTGAGCAACTTGACTAATCCCGACTCGAAGTAGATCCGGAACCACTCCCATAACAACAAGAACAAACTCGCTCGCGCTGGTGGATGGCTCCAAGCCCAACCAGGCCGAAGTCCAGGCGGAGCAAAAAAGCAGGTCAGGAATCCGGCCTCCAGCAACATGCCGTCGGATTGGTAGCTCGAAAAATCGCCGGCGGCGGCAACAAAGGACAGAAAACAAACAAAGCAGATGAAGAAGCACAACCGCGGCCAAAGGTTTAGGAATGCCAGGATCGATGCCAGCAGGCCGATCCACATTGTCGCCATCAGCCAGTGCGAGTTGGTTGAAAGCCAAAACAGCGTCGGCGCATACCAATAGCGCAGAGGGCCCATCATCCGTGCGACTTCCGAGAGATACCGTTGAGCCGGCAGGATGCCCTGAGGTCCAATCAAACCCTTGATCTGATAGAGCAGCGAGAAGAAAGCTGAGAAATAAATTCCAGCGAGAGCACGCAGGAAAATCCAGCGCCCAATCAGGCAGTGGCGGGGCCCGTTGCTGGAATCGAAGAGCCAACCCGCCACTTGCCCGGACCGCTCCATGCCAGTTGGACATGCCTCCCATCGAAAGAGTTGTTTGCTAAACGATCTCTCGCACGCCCGGTAGCCGCACCAACGGATCCGAGAACAGCCAGCATGCGGCGCAAGCCAGCGCCCCAACCACGCCGAACTTGAGCAGCGCGGGCGCAGCCCAGCGGTGAAGCAACAACGCAATTCCCACCAAGATGGGCGGATGGATGATATAGACCGCGTATGCGCGGCGATTCAGCCAGTTCCAGAAAGGCGATGGCCGATTCATCCGTTCCCGGAAAACGAGCAGCCAGGCCGCAATCAGACCCCAGGCTACGAAAGGCTCCCAGAAAGCATAAAGGATCGCAGTCCAGGAGAAACCTCCGGAAAAATTGGAATTTCCTCGACCGTTCACGGATTGCGCTATAACAATGCCAATGGGCAGGCAGGGCCACGCCAGGATCGCAGCTACGACCCAGGGGCGTACGTCTTTCCAACTTAGCTGCTTGAGCCAGTCCTGACGCCAGGCGGCAATTCCGACTGCAAAAAGGAAGATGTATCCCGCGAAATACCCGAGTTGCAGGCCAAAGATATTGACCCCTACGGGAACAAACCGGCGAATCGCAAGTGCAGCAATCGCGGTCGCCAGCGCGCTCGCCAGCCACCAGCGGGAGCCTGGAACCGGCTTCGGAACGCGTTGTTTTCCGGAAGAAGATGGTCCCGCGGCCAATCGCCAGCCGCAGTACGCCAAGCTAAAAATCAGCAACGCTTCAGCAAACCAGAGTGGACCGTTGATGACGCGACGGTGCCGAAAGAGATAGACGATGGTCGGCCAGAAGCCGTGGCCCTGCGCCCAGGTGACTATCGCCGCTGTGGCCGGCCCAAGAATGAGAATAAAAGCAAGAAGCGGCAAACCCAGGCGCAAGAAGCGGTCCGCGATAAATCGCCGGTAGCCCTTCCGATCCAAGGAGCCAGGCGTGAAAAAGCCGGCCAGGAGGAAGAAGAATCCCATGAAATACGCCTGATTGGTGGCGCAGAACAGAGTAAACAACAAGCTCGATGGCGCGCCGGATGGCTCGATCTCGCGCCAGAACCATCCCCCAGGGCCGCCGTAGGTGATCGCCGTATGATGCAGAATTACCAGCGCGGTCATCACGCTTCGCAGACGGTCGATATAGAAGTCCCGCTGTGCCATCGGCTGCAACATGAGCCATGATAGCCGCGAGGTCCGGGAAATGGCTTCCGGAAAGTTACCGGGCAAGTCGCACAATTCAACCTGATATGGATTGGCTTGCAGGAATCCGGCACCCCGGTCAGCCGGATCCGGCGCATCACTGGTAAGCTGGACTAGCGATAAATAAAGGTTTGCAATGATCAAAGGCATCACCCTCGTACGGCCGGCCGTTACTTCCGAGGCGATCGACGAGTTAACGAGTTTTTTTTCTGCCCTCGGCTTTGAGCCCGGCCGTGGATGGCAACTGGACGGCAGTCGTGGCGTTCCATTCCTGGCCCCTCTAGGAAACGTCGAATTCGTGGAAGGCCAGCTGCCTGCCACGCCTGAAATCCTGATCGAAGTTACCGGGCTGGAATCCATCTATCAGGTAGCCAAAGGCTGGCTGGCGGATCGAACCAACGAACCCAAGCTGACCGAAATCATCGAAACTTCCTGGAAGTCCCGATCCTTTAACGTGGAACCCGTTCCCGGTCACAGCTTCGCATTCTGGGAGTGGTCGGAGCCTCTGCGCGGGAAGCCCATTGCCATTGAAGGCGACCTTTCCGCGGCGGGAATGAGTTTCGCGATCGTCGTCGCGCGCTGGAATGCAGTGATTACCGATCGGCTGCTCGAAGGCTCACTCGATGCGCTGCATCGCAGTGGCGCAGCCAAATCCGACATTGAGATTGTCCGCGTTCCCGGCGCCTGGGAAGTCCCCTCCGCCGCCCGCGCGCTCGCAGAGTCTGGAGAATATGACGCGATCATCACTCTAGCGTGTCTCATCCGCGGCGAGACTGCCCACTACGAAGCCATTTACAACGAGGTCTCGCGCGGCATCGGTCAATCCCAACAAGAGACCGGAGTTCCACACGCCTTTGGCGTATTGACTTGCGAGACGCTCGAGCAGGCGTTGAATCGCGCTGGCATCAAGGCCGGCAATAAGGGATTTGAATCGGCCATCGCCGCAATTGAGATGGTGTCGATCCACCGCAAGCTGAAGCCATCCGAGGCAGCCAAGTGAGTTCCTCAGGCAAACGCCGCAAGTCCAGAGAACTCGCCATGCAAATGCTCTTTCAGGGAGACATCGGCAAGCAAACGCCGGAACAAGTGCAGCATTCCTTCTGGGATGCGCGCTCCGATGCCGATCTCGATCCCGACACTCGCGGCTTCGCCGAAGACATCTTCCGAGTTGCGAGCGTCCGTGAAGCAGAGATCGATTCATTGATTGAGCAGCATTCCGCGAATTGGAGGTTGACAAGGATGCCGGCGGTCGACCGGAACGTGCTGCGCGCCGCCGTGGCAGAGATGCTCGGCTTCCCGGCGACTCCAGCCCCGATCATTATCAATGAGTCTCTTGAGGTGGCTCGGCGCTACTCCGCCCCCGAGTCCATCAACTTTCTCAACGGAGTGCTCGACGCGATCGCCAAATCTCGCGTTAAAAGCAGCTAAGCGCTGGTAGATTTGAATCTCGCGTCGCGAAGTAAGGTGTTTCATGAGCTTCCAAAATCTCCTCTTTGACATCCGTGAACCGCTGGCGATCCTCACCCTCAATCGTCCCAAGGTGCACAATGCGTTGAATCATGCCCTTTTTACAGAGCTTGAAAATGCTTTCACTGAACTCGCTGCCAGCGAGAGCATCCGCGCAATCCTGATCACCGGTGCGGGAGAAAAAGCCTTTGCTGCCGGAGCCGACATCCAGGAACTGGCGCAGCTCTCCGCCATGGGAGGTCAACAGCTCGCAGCCCGTGGCCAGCGCATCTTCGACTTGATCGAAAACTGTGGCAAGCCGGTAATCGCTTGCATCAATGGCTTCGCTCTTGGGGGCGGCTGCGAACTTGCATTGGCCTGCACCCTTCGCCTCGCGAGTGAGACAGCCAGGCTGGGACAGCCCGAAGTGAAGCTTGGCCTGTTGCCCGGCTATGGTGGTTCGCAGCGGCTTCCGCGTCTGATCGGCAAGGGAGCGGCGCTCAAACTCCTGCTTACCGGAGAGAGCGTGACCGCCGCAGAGGCTTACCGCCTCGGCTTGGTCGATGAGGTTCTCCCGCCCGGCGAATTGCTTCCTCGCGCCGAACAATTGGCTCTCTCCATCGCCGCCAACGCGCCGCTTGCCCTGCGCCATACCTTGGCCGCCGTGCACGGCGGATTTGATCTCCCGCTCCGTCAAGCATTGGAGCTGGAAGCGTCGCTTTTTGGACTCTGTTGCGCGACCGAAGACAAAGCCGAGGGTACCCGCGCCTTTCTCGAAAAACGCACTGCAGTCTGGAAGAACCGCTAGGATGAGTAGCCCTTGGCCGGCTGCGGTGGCTGATGAGGTGCGCAGCGCATCCAGCGAAGAACCCTCGCGCGGCCAGTTCGGGCACTGGCTTGATATGCTTGGCGATGTGCGACAGGGCCTACACACATCGACCATAGCCGGATTTGTGCTCGCGGGGATCATCGCAGGATGCTCGAAGCCCACTGCTCCACCTGACGATGCTGCCGCTGCGGCGCACCAACAGGCGCAATCCGCGCAGCAAGCGAAAGAAACCGCCCGCCTCGAGATTGATCAAATTCCGCCTCCGGCGAAGAGCCGTTATCTTGCAGTGCATACCCGGGAGAGCTGGGCCAATCCGTTTCTGACCGTAGGCCGCGATTCCATTCGGGTGCGGGTGATCCTGCCCGACCCCAACCCCGGCGCCTACGGAACCGGCACCATGCTCCGGCCCGCCGATGCCCGGAAGCAGGAACTCGATGTCCGGCTTGGAGATCTGCCGAACGCGCTCTCCGCGGTGCCATCCGGCGCCTGGCCCTATGGACGAGTCGTCGCTCTCGAAGAAACCCCGGTAACCACCCGGGCCGATCGCCCCCAGGTGCGGCGCAACATCGAAGCGACCATCCAGATCTTGAATGACCTGGGCGTCGTGGTCGATGAATGGACTGGCCCCGGTGGCAGCTTGCTGCGCTAAGCCAGGAGCGCCTTGCTTCTCTGAAGGAAAGCGCTAAGGCGTATAAGCCGAAGCACCAGGTCTGAAGACGAGCAATGGAGAGTTATGTGTCAGAGATCGTCTCTCCTGCATTCTCCGGAAAACGCGGAGAGACGAGACGCTCCACATTCGCGTCCGTCTACTTCTGCGCCATCGGCGATTGGGCTGCTACCATCTTTTCGTGACAACCACTTCGGCAGCCTTCACCATTCTGAAGCAATCGCACCATGCTCATGAGGCCTTCACAGACTCTCACCAACTCGAGCTGCTTCTTAAGCGGGCAGTACGGGGCGAAGTGCGTTTCGATGATGGTTCGCGAGCGCTGTACGCGACCGACGCGTCCAACTACCGGCAGGTTCCTATTGGACTCGTTGTGCCACGCGATGCAGCCGACGTCGAAGCCACGGTCGCCGCGTGCCGGGCAGTCGGCGCACCCATTCTCGCTCGAGGCGGAGGCACGAGCCTCGCTGGCCAATGCTGCAATGTCGCAGTGGTCATCGATTTCTCGAAGTACCTGAACCAGATAGTGGAGCTGGACCCGGCAGCGAAGCTTGCTAGTGTCCAACCAGGAATCGTCCTCGACCGCGTCCGTGACGCCGCCGAGTTGCATCAACTCACGTTTGCACCCGACCCCGCGACTCACAGCCGGTGCACCATCGGCGGCATGATCGGCAATAACTCCTGCGGAGTGCACGGCCTGCTCGGTGGGAAGACCGTCGACAATATCGAGTCTCTCGACGTGCTTCTTTACGACGGAACCCGCCTCACTGTTGGGGCAACCGGCGAGGAGGAGCTTCATTCGATCGTGGCAGCCGGCGGCCGGCGCGGCCAGATCTATTCGCAACTAGCCAAGTTGCGCAATCGGTATGGGTCGCTCATCCGCCAGCGCTTTCCGCCCATCCCCAGGCGAGTCTCTGGCTATAACCTGGATGACCTGCTGCCCGAGAATGGCTTTCATATCGCTCGTTCTCTGGTCGGTAGCGAAGGCACCTGTGTCACCGTCCTCGGCGCAAACCTCCGCCTCACCGATTCACCACCGCATCGAAGGCTCGTGGCTCTTGGATTTCCAGATCCATTTATCGCCGCCGACCATGTGCCGTTAGTGCTTGAACACAAGCCGATCGGTCTGGAAGGTTTCGACGGCATGCTGGTCGATTTCATGCTGCGGAAGAAGCTGGCCGTCGACGACGTAGTCTTGCTGCCTTCCGGCATGGGGCACCTGCTGGTCGAGCTGGGCGCATGGTCGGCCGAAGAAGTCGAAGGACAGGTCGCAGCCCTGATGAGCGCGACCCGGCAAATGCCAGTCATCCCCACCGCCCGGGCCTATTCGCCCGACGAAGCACGCCGTGTCTGGCATGTGCGCGAGTCGGCGTTAGGTGCAACTGTCTACGTTCCCGGGGAGCCCCACGGCTGGGAAGGCTGGGAGGATGCTGCCGTGCCGCCCGCGCAGCTCGGGCGCTACCTCCGGGAGATCTTTGGCCTTATGCAGAAGTATGGCTATCGGAGCCCGATGTATGGTCATTTCGGACAAGGCTGCGTCCATTTGCGGATCAACTTCGATCTGGAGAGTGAAGCCGGCATTTTCAAGTTCCGGGAATTCCTCGATCGCGCCGCCGACATCGTGCTGGCCCATGGAGGTTCTCTTTCCGGCGAACATGGCGATGGTCAGGCGCGGGCCGCCTTGCTGCCAAAAATGTTCGGCCCCGAACTCATGCAGGCGTTCCGCGAGTTCAAGGCCATCTGGGACCCTGATAACAAGATGAATCCCGGAAAGCTGGTCGATCCTGTCGCTGTCTATGAGCCGCAGGAAAATCTTAGACTCGGCGCCGGGTATCACTCGCATGACCGCGAAACCTATTTCCGTTTTCCGGACGACGATGGCTCGCTCTCGCTGGCCACGCTGCGCTGTGTCGGGGTCGGTGCATGTCGCAAGCAGGATGCCGGCACGATGTGTCCCAGCTATATGGCGACCCGCGAAGAACGCCACTCCACCCGCGGGCGTGCCCATCTGCTCTGGGAAGTGCTCGAAGGCAACATCCTCAAGGATGGATGGAAAAACGAAGAAGTGCGGGAGGCCCTCGACCTCTGCCTTTCCTGCAAAGCCTGCAAATCCGAGTGCCCGGTCAACGTGGATGTAGCGACTTACAAGTCAGAATTTCTAGCCCATTATTACCAGGGACGCTTTCACCCGCTGCGAGACTATCTCTTCGGGTTCATGGATCGGTGGGCCGCATTAGCAGCAGTGCTGCCGGGAGTCACACCGCGGCTCGCGAATTTCACAATGCAGGCTCCTATCGTTGGCAGCCTGATCAAGCAGATTGGAGGCATCGCCCAACAGCGCACCCTGCCGAAGTTTGCCTCCTCCAGCTTTCAAAGCACAACCGCGAAAAGACGCGCCGGCGAGCAGAATCTGCCCAAGGTAATGCTGTGGCCGGACACCTGGAACAACAATTTTTATCCGCCTGCGTTAAGGGCCGCACAGCAGGTTCTCACCGCTGCAGGCTTCGACGTGGAGGTGCCGCGAGGACATATTTGCTGTGGGCGGCCGCTCTATGATTTCGGCTTTCTGAGTCAAGCGCGGCGCTATCTCATCAACGTGATGGCTGCACTTCGGCGCCAGATAGATGATGGCACACCGATCGTTGTTCTCGAACCAAGCTGCGCGAGCGTCTTTCGGGATGAGCTGGCAAATCTTTTCCCCTCGGATGAAAGGGCCACGCGTCTCCGCGAACAAGTTTTTCTGTTGAGCGAATTCCTGGTCCGCCATGCACCAGGCTTTACGCCACCCCAGACGCCTGAGAGGAGCTTGCTGGTCCACGGCCATTGCCACAACAAGTCGATCATGAAGATGGGAGACGAACTCTCTCTCTTACGAGCGACGGGATCGAAGGTGGAATACCTCGACTCCGGGTGCTGCGGCATGGCCGGCCCATTCGGCTTTGAGAAGGAGAAGTACTCAGTTTCTCAAACCCTTGGCGAACGCGTACTCATGCCGGCAGTCCGGAGTGCCGACCTGCGCACTTTCATCGTGAGTGATGGATTCAGTTGCAGAGAACAGATCGCCCAGAACTCAACCCGGCGGGCGATCCACTTCGCCGAGGCGATCTGTCCAACTCAGCAAGCGGCGAGGCACGACCGATAGCTAGAACTTGTTCCGAAAGACCTTTTGATTGATATCAGGCCAGAACTCTTTGGCGATGTTGGAGATGCCATCAATCCCGATCTGCGTCACCCACTTCTGTCCCGTCTTTGTCCACGTCCGGTCATGGCTGGGGTACCACGCATTCGACAATCCCGCGGCAGCGCCTGCCCCGACAATCTCGGACAAGTTGACGGTCTCATTAGCATTGTCAGTTCGGGTAATCCCAAGTCGGCTAAATGAATAGACAAGCCGCTTCCCGAATCCCCCCCGCCCGAGCGTGTAATATCGTGGGTCTTCCCGAGTCGCAACCGGCACGATGAATTCGGCGAAAGCATTCTCATTCACCGAGTCGGCAAAGCTATGCCAGTAGTACCGGCCGTAGCCCGCCGCCCCTTGATGGAACTCGGGATAGGACTTCTGCGCCTGCGCGATACCAGCCACGATGCCTACATAAATGAAGGACGAGTAGTCAAAACTATCCTGAAAGGCGAGCTTGAACTTCTGGCCGGGAGTCAGCGGAGGCAGCTTGGCGTCGACCGACACGGAACGAAAATTCGGGACGATAAAGAGAATACGCTTGGTCTGCTGGCCAGTGTTGGCCTCCGCGACCTTCTGGTCGCTGGCTTGGACCTGAGGTGTTGTCGCTGCCTGGGGAGCATCTGGTAAGTCCATCTCGTTTGTGGTGGTCGACGCGATCTCGGTACCCGTCTGTGCAGATGCGGGCGAAGCCGGGAACGTCAGAACGCAGCTTAGAAAAAAAGTAAACGCTGCTACTCGAAGAGCCATCCTATTATTCATATAGGCCTTAGACTCAGCAAGAGGGTTTCCGGTTCCTCAAAATCAAAGATTATGCCGGTTTATCGGCCGAGAAATCGCCTTAACGCCTCCAGCCCGCTTGTAATCGCATCCATCGAGATTCCGTAACCGAACCGCAGATGCCCCTCTCCCTGAGCGCCGAAGACGGTGCCGGGTATGGTAGCGACATGCGCCTGTTCCAGCAGGATCTCCGCGGCCTTGCGGCTCTGCTTATGGATCGATTGGACACGCGGAAAGGCGTAGAACGCGCCCTGCGGGAGTTCGCACTCCAGTCCCAGATCATTCAGGCCGGCGACCAGCAGATCGCGCCGTTCTTTATATTCCACACGCCGCTGCTCGAAGTAGCTCTCAGGGAGAGAAAGCGCCTCAAGCGCCGCCCACTGAGAAGGAGTGGACACGCCGTTCACTGAATAAAGCACTAATTTTCTGAGGCCGGTGATGAACGGCTCTTTGGCCGTCAGGTAGCCCAACCTCCAGCCCGTCATGCCGAAGCTTTTCGAAAACGTGTAAGTTGAGATCGTTCTCTCCGCCATTCCCGGCAGGCTGCCGATCGAGAAATGCTCGCCATCATAGACCAGGTCTTCGTATGCCTCATCCGCGATGACAATCAGGTCACGCTCCCGGGCAAAGGCGGCAACCTCCTCGGCCTCTTCCCTGCTGAACACAATGCCCGCGGGATTCTGAGGAGTGTTGTAGTAGATCGCGCGCGTATGCGGAGACGCCATCTTCTCAAGTGTCGCCGACAACCCGTTGCGCCTGGCGCTCGCTGTCGGCACCAGCAAGGGCCGCGCCAGTGCGCCGTTAATCATCTCGCGAATCGGGGTCCAGAACGGAGAAAACAGCAGTACATCATCGCCGGGGTCCAATACCGCTTGAAAGGCCGAGTAAAGCGCATGGGCTCCGCCGCTGGTGATCAGAACATCTTCGACATTCGCATCAAGATGATTCTTCGCCCTTAGCTTCTTCGCCAGCGCGGCGCGCAGCGGATCGATACCCGACGAAGGAGCATACCTGGTCTTGTTCTCGACCAAGGCACGCATCATCGCATATTTCACCGCGTCGGGTGTCTCAAAGAACGGCTCCCCGCCGTGAAACGCGTGGATGACCTCGCCTGTGCTGCGCAACTCCAGTACGCGATTCCGTACCCGGACGATGTCCGAAAAGCCAACTTCTTCCAGACGTTTCGCGACCCTCAATCCACCCTTGTTGCCTGCCATCCGAGGATGCTCCTTCAGCCAGCTCGTTTAATCACGCCAGTGGCTTCTCATGTTCATTGGCAAGTGGCAGTCTACGTTGCCTCGGAAGCGGATGCAATTTTAGGGTTGTACGCGATGAAGCACGGCGCGAAGGCTGCGCGTCCGGAGGAGCGCGTCGCTTTGGTCTTCATTTCCTGGTAACGATGCTCTATTCTCATGAAAATGCGCGCCGCGACGATTTGGCTTTGCCTTGGGATCTTATGGATGATCGATGCAGGCTTTGCCTTCCGCCGGCACGATTTACGCCAGGCTCTCGTTGCGGCTGTAGTGGCGGGCTGCTTTTTGATCACCAGCCTGTACTTTGCAGCACGGGGTAAGCAGCGAAGAGGCTGACTTCAAGCTGGTAAAGCTCCCGTATAGACTGCCATTCCCGCAACCGCGTCGACTTGGATCGCAGCCAGCGCTTCGATCTCCGCCATCTCACGGATTCCTCCAGCGACAATCAACTGCCGTTCCGTCAGCTCTCGCAAATTCCTGGCAACGGCGAAGGGAAAGCCTTGCATGGTCCCTTCCTTGTCGATGTGAGTGTAAAGGAAGGCGCCGCAGTAAGGCTCCAGCTCGTTGATCGCATCTTCCGGCGTCAGCTGCACCTGCTCCTTCCATCCCTTCACCGCAATCTTTCCCCGTTTGGTATCGATCCCGCAGACAATCCGTTCTTCGCCCACTGCGTGGCTCAATGCGCGCGCGAATTCAGTGTCAACCAGACTGCTTTGCCCCGAAGCACTGTCGGCATGCGAACGAAAGAGCGCAGAACCGACGATAACTCGCTTGGCGCCGCCCTGCAAAACTTCCAGGGCCTTCTGCACGCTCGATATTCCTCCACCGACCTGACACGGAAGCCGCTGCGAAATCCTTTCGATCAGCCCACGATTGTCCCCCTGGCGCATCGCCGCATCGAGATCGATGAGTTGCACCAGGGGATACTCCGCAAAGCGCTCGACCCAGTAATCAAAATCATCGAAAGCCAACTCCAGCTTTTCACCTTGAACAAGCTGCACGATCCGGCCGCCCATAAGATCGATCGAAGGAATCAGCACGGCAGCCTCACTGGAATTCCATGGGTAGCCAATTCGGTCTTCAACTCGCGCGCGCTTGATACCCCGAAATGGAAGATGCTGGCAGCTAAGGCTGCATCCGCGCGTCCTCCATCGAAGACCTCGGCGAAGTGGGCGGCGGTGCCTGCGCCGCCTGAAGCAATCACTGGAATCGAAACTGATTCGCTCACCATTGCGGTCAATTCGCAGTCAAAACCGTTCCGCATACCATCTGCATCCATTGAAGTAAGAAGGATCTCCCCGGCCCCTCGAGATTCCGCTTCACGCGCCCAATCCAGGACGCGCAGGCCTGTATTTTTCCGTCCGCCGGCGATGAAAACCTCTGCGCCTCGGACCGGATCGGCCCCGTCTGCGGCGCGCCGTGCGTCGATGGCAACGATGACCGCCTGAGCACCGAAGCTGCGGCCAATCTCCTCGATCAACTCCGGACGCGCCACCGCGGCAGAGTTGATGCTGATCTTATCCGCTCCCGCATCGAAGACCGCCGCTGCATCACGCAACTCGCGAATTCCCCCGCCCACCGTGAACGGAATAAATAGCCCTCGCGAAGCTCGCCTGACCGTCTCGATCAATGTGCCGCGCTCCTCGTGGGTCGCGGTGATGTCGAGCAGCACGATCTCGTCGGCGCCCGCTTCAGCATGAGCAACAGCAAGCGCAGCAGGATCGCCGGCATCGATAAGGTCCACAAACTGGATTCCCTTCACGACCCTCCCGTCTTTGACATCGAGGCACGCGATGATTCGCTTCGTTAACATCCGCTCACAATTCCAGGAAGTTTTTCAAGATCGTTAAACCAGCCTTACCGGATTTCTCAGGGTGAAATTGAACGCCCATGATATTGCCTGCCTCGACGGCGGCCGTGAATGGGCCTCCATAATTTGTAACAGCCACGGCATCTTCCTGCTGGCCGGCACGGTAAGAATGGGTAAAGTAAACATACGAGCCATCCGCCACTCCGGCCATCAGCCTCGATTGAGGACGCACCGAAAGCGAATTCCATCCGACATGCGGCACTTTCTCCGCAGTAACAAAGCGTTCGCAATGACCGCGGAGAAAGCCTCCGCCCGAAACTCCCGGCGCTTCGGTACTGCCTTCAAAGAGCCACTGCAATCCAACGCAAATGCCGAGGAAAGGAACACCATCCGCGATCCTGGAGCGCATGGCCGCGGTCAGTCCGCGGTCCGACAAAAATTGCGTCGCCGCGAAGTGGCCGACCCCCGGCAAAATGATCTTGGAGGCCTTCGCGACAACTTCAGGATCGGAAGTCACCTCCGGGGTCGCGCCCAGCGCAGTGACTGCCTTCACCACGGACGCGAGATTCCCGGCACGGTAGTCGACGATCGTCACGTTACTGGTGTTCGTCCGGATCATAACAACCCTTTGGTGCTCGGAAGCATATCGCCGAGTTGCTTATCGTGCGAACACGCGACTCGCAGCGCGCGTCCGAAAGCCTTGAAGAGCGCCTCGATTTTGTGATGGCTGGATCGTCCATACATGATCTTCAAGTGAACATTGGCGCGCGCTCCCTGTGCAAAGCCGTCGAAGAAGTCATCGACCAGCTCGCTTTGAAGATCCCCGACCAGCCTCGTCTTCACCCTGGTTTTCACGACCGACGCAATCCTGCCGCTCAAGTCGACAGCAGCAATGCCGAGGGTCTCATCCATGGGCATCAGAAAATAGCCAGCGCGCAAAATACCTTTCTTGTCCCCCAGGGCCTGATCGAATGCCTTACCTAGGGTGATGCCGACATCTTCAACGGTGTGATGTTGATCAACGTCCAGGTCGCCGTTGCACGTCAACGAAAGGTCGAACGCGCCGTGGCGGGTAAATAATTCAAGCATGTGATCGAAGAACCGAATGCCGGTATGAATGTCGTAGCGACCCTGCCCCTCGATCGTTAGGGCCAGAGTAATCTTCGTCTCGTTGGTATCCCGTTGGAGGGCTGCTGTGCGTTTGGAAACTGCAACCAGTTCCTCCGTCGAGGTCTTCTCTGCCGTCATGTGGTTGCGTCCTTCTCTTGCTGGGCCGTCGCATTCCAGCCGATCTCATCAAGGGATTCGATAAGCGCCTCAACGGCCGTCATCATCTGTGCGCCCGTCCCAACCGTGATCCGGACACAGCCATTACAACCCGGGTCGCTCGAACGGTCTCGCAGAAGAATTCCTCTCTGCCGCATCTGATCGACAAACTGCGCGTGCTTTGCACCGATCTTCACCAGCACGAAATTGGCCTCGCTCGTCCAATAGGGGACCTTCAATGCTTCCAACGCGGAAAAGAGCTCCGCACGTGCCGACAGGACCTCGCGAACATACCAGTCGAGATACTCCTTGTCGTCGAGTGCCGCGGGAAGGCAGGCCAAGGCAAGCGAGTTGACGCTATAAGGGGATGTTACTCGTCGCAGCCACCGCACACTCTCAACATCCCCGGCTAACATACCGATTCTCAATCCAGCTAAGCCATAGGCTTTCGAAAAGGTACGTGCCAGCAACAAGTTTGGGAAGCGTCCAATGAGATCGGCAACCGTGTTTCCAAAGAAGTGAAAATACGCTTCATCGACTAGTACAGCCGCCTGAGGCGCGTGCTCCACAATCTTCAGTATTTGCTCGCGAGTCGCCGTCTTGCCGGTTGGACTGTTTGGATTGGCAATGGCGATCAGCTTGGTTGCCGGTGTTACAGCGTTCAAGAGCCGCTCAAGGGGAAACTCAAAGTCGGCCGCAGCCTGCACCCCAACGACCTTGGCCTCGGTTGCCGATGCATAGACCTCATACATGGAGTAAGTCGGAATCGGCAAAAGTATCTCATCGCCGGCATCGAGGTAGGTCTCGCATAGGACATGAATCGCCTCGTCGACGCCATTGGTGAGCAGCACTTGTTCCGCGGCGAGCCCCAGATGTTCCGCCACCAGCCGCTCCACTGGTTCACGCTCCGGATACCGGGTCAGGTCGGAGGAACCGATCTCTCGCAATACCCTCAAGACCGCCGGCGAACACTCGAGTGTGTTCTCGTTGAAGTCGAGACGAAGCCCATTTCGATTGCCCAGCGGAGGATGATATTCCTTCATGCGGAGCACCGCCGCGCGCGGCTTAGGCGAAGTTGTCAGAGTAGACTCAGGCACCTGCTGACCTCCGTGATGAAGAGGTCTTACCTCTACCGATACTCCGCGAGCGAATAGCGTCAGCGTGACCATCAAGCCCCTCAGCCTCCGCAATTGCAATTGCAGAAGGGCCCAGCGACTTGAGCGCCGACCGGTTGTAGCTTTGTACCGTGATCAGTTTGATGAAGTCCATTACGCTCAGGCCGCCCCGCACGCGAGCTAGACCTCCAGTGGGGAGCGTATGGTTGGGCCCGGAAATATAGTCCCCCATGGGTTGGGTTGAGTAATCCCCGACGAAGACCGAGCCGGCATTGCGCACCCACGAAAGGTCCGCCTGGCTGTCCACAGTCAGATGTTCCGGAGCCAATCGATTGGTAATCGTTCGCGCCTCATCGAGAGAACCGGTGAGAAAGACGAAGCCGCGGGTATGGAGCGATTCCTTAGCGACCGGGTTCGATTTCGCGCGAGTTTTCACCTCATGGATGACCTCCGCCGCCAAAGAGGGCTGCGTGGTGACTAGAACGGCAAGCGCATGGGGATCATGTTCCGCCTGTGCGACCAGGTCAGCCGCAATGTACGCGGCATTCCCTTTATCGCTCGTCACCACGATCTCGGTCGGACCCGCAAGCATGTCGATCGCGCAGTCGAAGGCCACCAATCTCTTCGCAGTGGTTACGTACAGGTTTCCCGGCCCGACGATCTTATCCACGCGTGCGATCGTCTCCGTGCCATACGCCAGGACTGCGATGGCCTGCGCGCCTCCCATCTGGTAGAAGCAGTCGACCCCCAGCAGATGAGCCGCGGCAAGAGTCTCGCGAGCGGGATTTGGCGAGGCCACCACGATCCGCTCTACTCCCGCCACTTGTGCCGGAATCACCGTCATCAAAAGCGACGACGGTAGCGGATGGCGCCCGCTAGGGACATAGCAGCCGACGGCATCAATTGGACGAACAAGTTGTCCGGTGCTAAGCCCGGGTATTGGAGCGAGGCTCCACTTCCCCGGTAGCTGCCTCTCGGCAAAAGCTCGAATATTTTTCGCCGCTGTTTGAAGAGCACCGCGCACTGCTTCCGGCGTCTCGTTCCAGGCAAGCTGCATCTCGTCCGGCATGATTTGCAACTGCGACTGTGGCGAGACCCCGTCGAGTTGGGCGACCAGCCTGCGCAGCGCTCTGTCGCCGCTCTTGCGCACTTGACCAATGATCTTGCGCACCACCGGAGCAACCGACTCCGCGCTCGACTCCTGGCGTCCTTCCAGCGCCAGCAGAACGCGCTGCGCCTCGGCCTTCCCCCGTCCAGTTGTCCTGACCAGCTTCATTACAAAACGACCTTGTTTAAAGGATATTCAACGATACCAGTTGCGCCCGCCGCCTTGAGCTTCGGAATGACGACACGGACCACGTCTTCCTGGAGGATCGTGTTCACCGCAACCCAATCCGCATTCGAGAGCGTCGATATCGTTGGCGAGTTCAGGGCGGGAAGCACCGATATCACGGCGGCAAGATTTGCCTGTTGCACGTTCAGCATGAGTCCGACATGACCCTGAGCGGCGATCGCCGCATTCAGCATCAAGGCGAGACTGTCGACCTTCTCGCGCTTCCACTGATCCTGGTAGGCGGCCTTGTTGGCTATCAGGTGAGTTTCGCTCTCCATGACCGTATCGATAATGCGCAGCCGGTTCGCTTTCAAGGAGCTCCCGGTTTCGGTCACTTCAACGATCGCATCGGCAAGCGTCGGCGGCTTGACTTCTGTAGCTCCCCAGCTAAACTCGACCTTCACTGATACATTCTTGCTGGCGAAGTATCGCTTCGTCACTTCAACTAATTCGGTGGCGATCGTCAACCCGTCGAGGTCTTCAGCACGCTGATAAGTTGAGTCTTCGGGAACAGCGAGCACCCACCTTACCTTGCGATTGCTCTGCTTGGCATAGGTCAGGCTCGTGGCGCTGACGACGTCCAGCCCGCTCTCAACCACCCAATCGATCCCAGTCAACCCGGCATCAAGCACGCCATGCTCGACATAGCGCGCCATCTCCTGCGCGCGAATCAGCATGCACTCAATATCGTCATCATCGATCGAAGGGAAATAGGAACGGCCATTTGCATAGATATTCCAGCCGGCGCGCCCAAAAAGCGCAATCGTCGCATCCTGCAGGCTTCCTTTCGGGATGCCAAGTCTTAGCTTGCCGCTCATGCCTGCACCTCTGCTTGCTGTTCATCGCGGCTGACCCGAATCGGACGAGTGAAACAACTGACCGTGCCCTCGTGACAGACCAGGCCATCCCCCTCGACCTCCACGCGGAAGAGCAGCGTGTCCCGGTCGCAATCGGTCGACGCATCGACCACCCGGAGACGGTTGCCGCTGGTCTCTCCCTTCATCCACAGCTTTTTGCGCGTCCTGCTCCAGAAAGTAACAAATCCAGTCTCTAAGGTTTTCGCGTAGCTAATCTCATTGAGGAAGCCGACCATCAGCACCTCCAGTGTTTTCGCATCCTGCACGATCGCAGGAACTAGTCCGTCCATCTTTGCAAAATCGATGCAATTCGGTTCTATCGTCGTCGCTGTCATCGTCCATCCACTTCATTTTGGGAATGAAAAAGCCCGCCTTCGCTTTCGCGCCGGCGGGCTTTTACTGATCTCTTGGTTTGGGCTTATTCGTGCCCGGAAGAGTCCGCCGGCATGTTCGTCACATGGTGATGGAGAGAATGACGATGATGTGCGCGAATCTGCATCCTGTAGAAAACCTACAATGCGGCTCCATCATTGTCAAACGCCAGCTACAGAATCATCGCAAGCTACCGAAGATTGTCGCAAGGTCGAAAGTCATTCAATCTTCACGGCAAACTGTAGACCGTAGTTAGCAAGCTGTGGTGGGATGCTGTCTGGGGAATTCCCCACCTAGAGGATTCACAATGGCACACGAAGCGCACAAGAAAGCAGCAGAGCATCATACCGCCGCCGCAGAGCACCACAGCAAGGCGGCTGAACACCACGAGGCGGGCAACCACGAGCAGGGACATGAACACTCTGCCAAGGCGCACGAGCACTCGAGCGAAGCCCACAAGCACTCCACCGACGCGCACGCAAAATCCTCTGCCCACGCCGGGAAATAGCCCTCTCTAGATGAGTCGGCCCATGCGAACGAAATTCGCATGGGCCACCAAATTGATTGTTGCCATCTGCGCTGGTGAAGCAGAGAATACTCGCAACATTCATGCGAAATTTAAATTCTGAAGGTGCTTCTTCTTTCGAGCGGCTGCTATGCGCCCTCGACTTCTTCTCCGCCAGACTGGGACGAAAAAGGGCGACGCCCGCTCATCTACTGTTAGGAATTCGCGGAGAAGAAGCAGCCTTCTTTTATCTGCGCAACCGGGGATATGTCATCACCGCGCGATCGTGGCGATCCCATCGCTATGCCGGAGATATCGACCTGATCGGGTGGGACGAAGAGTGCCTCTGCTTCATTGAAGTGAAGACCAGAACGACGCGCAGCGTCGCCACTGCGGAGTCGGCGGTCGATCAGCACAAACGGAAAACTCTGCGCCGGATTGCGCGCCACTACTTGCGGCAACTCCCCGCTCCCCAAGCCATCCGGTTTGACGTGCTCTCAATCTATTTCGAAGCAGCGACGTTGCCTGACTTTATTCTTTTCGAGAATGCCTTCGGCTGGTCGGAAGAAATTTACTGAGCATCTTTATATTCCTCGTACCAGGCCATCTGTACTGATTCCAGCTTGGATTCGTTCGATTGCGCCGGGTCACCCCGGAAGCCATCCAGTTGGACTATATATTGCAGCAGGTCGGTAAAACGGACGGTAAGTGGATCGAGCTCCGGATACTTCTCCTGGAGCTGAATACCGATCTCTTCAGCATCTTCCCATCCGAACTCGTTCGTCATCATGATCTCCGCAAATCGTGTTTACCGGATCGCCTAATTCTCAGCGAGCGTCAGGGGCTTACCTTCAGATACGTAGTTACGGTTCCACTTAGGAATCTCTACGACGTAAGATCCCGGCTTGGTGATGACCGCCTGGCAGCCAAGGCGGGAATTCAATTGTGGATCGGCGGCCATATCGAGTCGATCGAGCTCATCATCGTCGGCGGCGCTCAGTCCATCAGCTCCCTCCTCGACCCAGATGTGACAAGTGGTGCAGGCACAAGAACCGCCGCAGGCATGGTCCAGAAAAATACCAAAATTTTCAGCGACATCGAGGAAGGACATGGGCTTGCCATGGTGGTCGTACGGAAGAGTCCCGTACTTGAACTCAACCGTGCGGCCTTCTGGTTGGAAGGTCACCCGCACCATATCATCGCCAGGTGGTTGAGTGAGATCAATCGGCTTATTAGAGGAATCGGTCATCTTATCGCTTTCCGTATAGGTTGCAAATGTAACTTGAGTGGCTTCATAACTCGTGACGCGTTGCAGTTATTCAAACTGCGCTTTGCCAAATGGATGCGGCGCGGTAGGGCCCTCTCCCAGGCCGCTTCCAGCTGCCTCCATCGTCTTTCCATGCAAGGCGTAGGCGACCGTGCTATCCATCATCAACTCCGCGAAACGATGCGTCGCTCGATCCAACGCAGATACCGCAGCCTGTATTAGCTTGAAGTCATCGCCATCCTTCAGGACCGAGAGCTCATCGCGAAGCAAGAATATCTGCTCGCGCTCTTCAGTCGTCAGTTGCTCCCATGCGGATTGCATCGGGGCCTTCGCAACCGCTGCCAGGATGGTGTTTGCCTCGTTCCTCGCTTCAATCAACTGCCGCTGTTCAATGTCCGATTCAGCGTAATCGAAGGATTCGAGGATCATCGATTCCACTTGCTCATCGGTCAACCCATACGTGGGCTTGACCTCGATCTCCGCCTGCTTGCCACTCCGCTGCTCGCGGGCCGAGACTTGCAGGATTCCATTCGCATCGATAAGAAATTTCACCTCGATCCGCGGCAGCCCCGCGCTCATCGGAGGAATTCCTTTCAGATCGAATCGGGCCAGCGATCTGCAGTCCTTGGCGAGTTCGCGTTCGCCCTGCACGACATGGATCGCGACATTCGTCTGACCCTCGACCCCGGTAGTGAAATGCTCAGTGGCCGAAGCAGGGATCGTTGAGTTGCGCTGGATGACCTTGGCGACGACTCCCCCTAATGCCTCGATGCCGAGCGACAGTGGAGTCACATCCAGTAGCAGCATGTTCTCGGTCGCCTGCGAACCGCGAGAGAGAATATTAGCCTGCACGGCGGCCCCAAGCGCAACCACCTCGTCCGGATTTAACTCGATATGCGGTTTCTTTCCGCGGGCGCTCAAGCCGAACAATTCATCCGTCAGAGCGCGCACCCTGGGGATACGGGTCGACCCTCCAACCAGCACCACTTCGTCGATCTGCTCCGCGCTGATCCCCGCATCTTTAAGCGCCTGCCTGCATGGATCCGCAGTCCGATCAAGGACAGGCTGGATGAGCAACTCAAATTGTGACCGCTCAATCTTCCGCTGATATCTTGCGCCACCCGGCAGCTCTACATTGAGAAGCGCTGCATCGTGCGTGGATAGTGCGATCTTAGCTTCGATGACCGCCTTGCGGATCGCTTGGACCGCCTCTCCACTGCCGCGCAGATCAATTTCCTGCTCACCATGTATGTCATCAAGCGCGATCGCAATCAGTAAATTATCGATATCATCGCCGCCGAGGTGAGTATCTCCATTGGTCGCCATGACCTCGAAGATCCCCTCATGTAATTTGAGGATGGATATATCGAAGGTACCGCCGCCAAGGTCATAGACAGCGACGATGCCGTCGTGCTGTCGATCAAGGCCGTAGGCTAGCGCGGCCGCAGTTGGCTCGTTCACCAATCGCAAAATATCAAGCCCGGCCATCCGGCCTGCATCTTTGGTCGCCTGACGCTGCGCATCGTTGAAGTAAGCCGGCACAGTCACAACTGCTTTGCTCACGGGCTCGCCGAAATACCGTTCTGCATTGCGTTTCAGCTGGCGGAGCACAAATGCCGAAATCTCCGATGGAGTGTAGTCGTTTTCGCCAACTCGAAGCCGCAACACCTCACCTGGCTGCATATTTGCCGCCAGGTGGAATGGAAAAAGCTTCAGCTCTTCCTGGATGTCCTCGAGCCCGCGGCCCATCAGTCGCTTGGCGGAGTAAACCACCCGTTCCGGCGCACTCGCCAGATACCTCGCCGCGCCGTTTCCGACGATGACCCGCTGGGTAGACGCTTCGGCGCTGTCTCTTTGGGGAATGGCCACAACCGAGGGGACCAGCGAAGAACCATCTTCGCCGGGAATTACCACCGGCTCCGCACCCTGCATATAGGCGACGAGCGAATTTGTGGTGCCTAAATCAATACCAATAACGCGTTCTTCTGCCATCTCTTCCTGTCTAAGAACTTTGCCCGAAAACTATGTCTCGATCGCCTCATCGACACTGTTCACGAGGTTGCGAATATATCGCCGCCGATCGAGCAACGCCGCAAGCTCCTCGCGAACCGCCGTTCGTCTTTGATCGTCGCCGCCGTCAAGCTCAGTGTCCCATTTCTCCCAGAGTCTCTCTAAAGACGAATTCGTCTCCCGCAGCTGGCCATCGAAGTTAGCTTTAGCCGCTAGCAGATCTTGCTGAAGCTGCGGATCGACGTCACCGGTTTGCTTGTTCATCCGCATCTCATCGAGCTGCATGTTGAGCTCAAATACTTCTTCAAGCAGGTCGGCCGGAATGCGGTCTTCTTTTCTTGGGCCGCCTTCATCCGTGCTCGGCGCGCCCTCTAGCTTGAGCAAGTACTCGGTCCGCCGAATCGGATCTTTCAACGTTCGATAGGCGTCGTTTACCAGCGAACTATTCTCGAGGCTCCACTCTTGTTCCTGCTGACTCGCTCGGGAGTAAACGTCGGGATGCAGCCGCCGGCTCAACCGATAAAATTCGCGTTCCAGAGAGGCGACATCTAGCCTCAGCTTTCGCGGCAGAGTGAAGACTTGAAAATAGTCAATGTCACTCGACAGCAATTGCACGCGGCCGCAGGATCCGCAAAATAACTCAGCTCCGTTCAAGGGTGTGGCGCAGGACCAGCAGACTCGATCGCCCCCTGCACCATGCTTGCTATCCGAACCCGCCGCGATCGTCGTCTTAGAAGAAGAGGTCATGCAGAAAAAGAAGAACCGCACCCGCAGGACTTGGTCGAGTTCGGGTTGATGAAGTTGAATCCCTGCCGCATCAGTGTTTCTTCGTAATCAAGAATCATCCCGTGAAGATAGATAAATGACTTCGGGTCGACAAAGATCCGGATGTCGTCAAACTGGTAAATACGATCGCGCTCCCGCGGCTGTGTGTCGAAGCGAATGTTGTAGGAAAGCCCCGAACAACCACCGCCGGTGATGCCGAGTCGAAGACCGCCTTCGACTGGCGAGACGTTCTCCTTTGCCATCGCGACCCGGATGCGCTTCAAAGCCCGCTCCGTAACCTGGATGCCCTTTTGGGCAGGCGCAACGTTCTCGGCATTGCGAATTGTCTCTGCTGCAATCATCCCGTTTCCGTTTCCTCTGACACTTATTAAAAGAAGGTCGGTAACTCGCAAGCCAACGACCTTCTCAAGGCATAGCCCAGCGAACGCAGACTTACTGCGCGGCAACCGCATGAACCGGAGCGCTTTCGGCCACGCCGTTTTTCTTCTTCCAGTCGCCAATTGCCGCGCGAATCGCATCTTCGGCAAGCACCGAGCAGTGGATCTTCACCGGGGGCAGCGCGAGTTCCTTGACGATGTCGGTGTTCTTGATCTGCATCGCTTCTTCCACCGTCTTACCCTTCACCCACTCCGTCGCGAGCGACGAAGACGCAATGGCCGACCCACAGCCGAAGGTCTTGAACTTGGCTTCCTCAATGATCTGGGTCTCCGGATTGACCTTGATCTGCAGACGCATCACGTCGCCGCACTCCGGAGCGCCAACCAGGCCGGTTCCTACTTCGCTGCTGTTCTTGTCCATCTGGCCCACATTGCGGGGGTTGTTGTAATGATCAATTACCTTATCGCTGTATGCCATGTCTGTATCTCCCTTGAACTATCAACTTCGTTTCGTTCGTTGCGATGCAATGCCGGGTCTGACGTAGCACCGGCGCTGAATATGCCCTAGTGGGCCTGCCATTCAATCTTCGAGATATCGATACCTTCCTTAACCATCTCGTACAAGGGCGAAAGCTCGCGGAGTTTCTGCACGATATCGATCAGCTTGTCAGCCACGTAATCGACCTCGGCCTCATTGTTAAAACGTCCCAGGCCGAATCGGATCGAGCTATGCGCGACATCGTCGCCCAGACCAAGGGCCTTCAACACATACGATGGCTCAAGCGTCGCTGAGGTGCAAGCTGATCCGCTCGAAACCGCAATCTCGTTGATGCCCATCAGCAGCGACTCGCCTTCGACATAGACGAAGCTCATATTCAGGTTGCCGGGCAGCCGATGCTCCATCGATCCGTTTACATGCACATAGTCGAGAGCGCCTTCGAGCTTCGCTTTCAGCTTCTCGCGCAGCCGAATAAGGCGAGCCGCTTCGCTCTCCATCTCTTCGCGGGCGATCTCGCAGGCAGCGCCCAGGCCGACAATCCCAGGAACATTCAAGGTGCCGGACCGCATGCCGCGTTCGTGGCCGCCCCCATCGAGTTGGGCGGAGATCTGAACGCGGGGATTTCTGCGGCGAACATAGAGCGCGCCGACGCCCTTCGGTCCATAGAGCTTGTGAGCGGTAAGCGACAGGACATCGATATTCATCGCGTTTACATCCACCGGAATCTTCCCGACCGCTTGCACAGCGTCGGTATGGAAGATCACGTTGCGCTCGTGACAGAGCTTGCCGATCTCGGCGACTGGCTGCACTACGCCGATTTCGTTATTGGCGAACATGATCGAGACCAGAATGGTCTTGTCGTCCATTGCCCGCTTCAGGTCGTCGAGGTCGATGAGCCCATCGGCCTTCACCGGAAGATAGGTGACACGATAGCCGTACTTTTCCAGGCGCTTGCAGGTGTCGAGCACCGCCTTGTGCTCGGTCACCTGGGTGATGATGTGGTTGCCGCGCTCTTTGTACATCTCGGCGATTCCCTTGATCGCCAGATTGTTGCTTTCGGTCGCGCCCGAGGTAAAGATAATTTCCTTGGCGGTGGCGCCGATCAGCCGGGCAATCTGCTCCCTCGCGGTTTCGACACCCTGCTCTGCTTCCCAGCCAAAGGAGTGATTGCGGCTCGCCGCATTTCCGAACTTCGAGGTGAAGTAAGGCAGCATTGCCTCAAGCACCCTCGGATCCAGCTGGCTGGTTGCGTGATTGTCCATGTAAATCGGTAGCTGTACGCCTGCCGGCACCGCTACGCTTCCGTTATCCGTATTGCTCATTTGCCCAGTCTCCTGCAACGTGCTTGGCTCAATCTAATGAATCATTACCAGGTCGGACGCACCTTGATGCCGCCGGTTGGCCGTATTCGCATCCACCAAATCTGAAATCCTGATGCTCTTTAACAATTCCGAGATGCTGTCGTTCACTCGACGCAATGGTTCTTTGATTGTGCAGATGTCGTTTAAGTCGCACGAACCACTGATCGTGATACATGAAGTGATAAATAGCGGTCCATCGATTGCGTGTATGACCTCAAATGCCGTAATCTCCCGCGGGTCCCTCGAGAGCGCATACCCGCCATTCATCCCGGCATGCGACCGCAACAAGCCAACCTTGGTGAGGCGTTGCAGGATCTTGGCCAGAAGTTGGAGCGGGATATGGTATGCCTCCGCGATGTCCTTGGCGCTTTGAGACGCAGATTCTGGATGCTCGGCGAGAAACTTTACAGCCAGCAGTCCGTAATCCGCTTTTTTGGTCAGTCTGAGCATGGCGCATTCTCTTCCGAGATGGGAAAATCGCAGTAGACTAAGTATACGACCACATTTGTCCGATTTACAAGTTTCCAGTTTTTCTTTTTTGGAGTTCGCCTCCGTCCAGGATTAAAATCTTGGTGTTTGCCTTACCCCCATCGAAAAGTTGTTCCACTTCTAGCCCGGTCTGGGTAGAATCTGACCGGAAATCCCGGTTCCGGTGAAAAAACCCTGGTGAAAAAACCCTGATGAACACAGCGTGTACCCACCCCAGAGTGCGCATTGTCTCCCGCGACGAAGACGCCGAATACGTCGAGTGCGAGGAATGCAGAGAAGTTTTCGAGTCAGGCGAGTTTCGCGACATGGAGATTGAGAGCAAGCAGGATGACCCGGCCGACGAGTAGCTCTCGGCTATTTAGATTTTCCTCCCGGGACATCATCTGACACACTCAGCTTCATCCCTACCCTCCACGCATAGTGAAAGCCGGAGATGATGGTGAGCGCCATGGTCGTTTCGAGCGATGCGTTCCTGACCGCCAGCAGATACCCAGGGGCAAAGAACTGGCTGATTAGGACCGTTACCAGTGCAACAATCTGCGCCAGCGTATTTGCCTTGCCGTAGAGACTGGGCCGGAAATCACGCATCCCGATACTGACATATAAGATCGCCGACACCACCAGGATGCCCAGATCCCGGCCGAAGACCAGCACCGTAACCCGCCGGCTAATCAACCCTTCATGGTTCAGCACCAGAAAAACCGTACTCAACAGCAATTTGTCGGCGACCGGATCCAGATACTGGCCGAGCACTGTTTGCTGATGCAACAGGCGCGCCAGTAATCCATCTAGCCCATCGGTAACGCCAGCCACAAAAAAAAGCACAGCAGCCGTACGGAAATGCCCATCCAGGATGGCGAGCACCAGAAATGGGACCATGCACAGGCGCAGGAACGTCAGTTGATTCGGCGCAGCACGAAGATCGTTCATACCTGCAAGTACGCCGAAAGAACGCCGTTCATTTCAAAAAAGCTCAAAGCGCACCCAATCTGGCCAGCCAGTCTGGCTCTAATTTGTCAGGATGACCATGCGAGTGGTCCATCGCTTCGGTGCCCACGGCGATCAGGTTACCGTAAGCGGCCATCCTGGACCTCTGGTTCCTATCTTATAAGTAATCATTTGCGTAGGTAATCCTTGCGTTCTCAGCGCCGGATCGCGAGTTCGAGTCATTGAGGCAGGCCCGCGGCCGGAGGCAGGCTCAAGGCCCGCGCCTTGACCCGCCCGGCCGCCTGATATATACCAAGGGAATGAGTTCAGCTCACGGAATCTCCAATGTTCCAGGCGCCCGCATGGCTGCTGCGCCGCTGAGCCCCCGGCGATGTCGCCTCTGAGGTCGCCTTTCCCCCGCTGAAGATCCCAACGATTTTCCCATCTACATAGACTCCTGTTTCCTTGCTCCGCATGAGGTCAAGTTCTCTGAGCGGAATGTGCTATGCACAGCGGAGTTGCGTCCTGGCTCCACGCCAACCATAGCGTAGTCATCGGAACGCAGCGTCCCTTTGCTGGCCCTTGCTCGAAGACTAAGCAGCGATATCTCTCAGCTTGAGTAGGCCGGCTTAAATGGGCCGGCTTGAATGGGAATGATCGGTCAACAAGAGTCGTTTGCGGTCGCGGGTCCGCGTTGGGAATACTTCAACGAGTCAACGCCATCGACTGGCAACGTACGAAATCGTGGCTCCTGAAACTGAAGCTCCTCCTATCTCCAGCACTACGTGCAAGGACAATATAGATGAACCCCGTTAGAAGCAAACTGTTTCCGTTCGCGCTGTTCCTGATGCTTATAGCTCCATTGTCCCTCTCGCAGACGATCACCAGCGGTACCGTCGTTGGCGCGGTTACCGACGCGAATGGCGCGGTAGTTCCATCGGCTGTCGTAACTATTAAGCAGGGTGAGACCGAGGCCGTCCGCACCGCTACCACGAACGAAGCCGGGCAGTACCGCTTTCCATTTTTGAAGCCGGGCGAGTACACCATCTCGGCCCAGGCAACCGGCCTGAGCACCGCTGCCACTCGCATTAATCTGCTCGTAGGAGAAGAGCAGTCGGTGAATCTCACCCTCGCGGTCCAGTCAGTGCAGGAGTCGGTCATGGTGAGCGGCAGCGTGGATCTGCTTCAGACCGAGAATGCCAACCAGGCCACGACCTTCAGCTTGAAGGAAGTAACGAACATGCCGATCAACGGCGGTGATATCACCAACATCGCCTTCTCGACGCCCGGACTTCGGCTCAATGTCGGTGGCGGCAACACCAACTTCAACGTCAATGGACTTCCGTTTAGCGCAGCCCTCTATACCGTGAACGGCGCCGATATCAATGAGCCCTACAACTTGAACAATAAGTCGGGTGCCAGCAACAACACACTCGGCGCCAATGACATTCAAGAAGCAGGTGTTATCGTAAATGCCTTCAGTGCGCAATATGGCAGGATGGCCGGAGCCCAGGTCAACTACATCACTAAGTCGGGGACCAACAAGTTTCATGGCAACCTGGCGGAGAACTACAACGACGCGATACTCAATGCCAACGACTACTTCAAGAACCTGACGGGTACGCCGCGCGGTAGAGCGGTCGCAAACCAGTACGCGGCATCGATCGGCGGCCCCATTCTCAAAGACAAACTGGCCTTCTTTGCCAACGTCGAAGGGCTGCGCTATGCCTTACCTTCTACGGGTGTGGTCTCCCTGCCATCCCCGCAGCTGCAGCAATACACCCTGGCGCATATTCCAACAGGCTCTCAGACTCTCTATCAGGAACTTTTTTCCCTCTACAATTCCTCGCCGGGAATTTCGCGGGCGGTTCCTGTCACCAACGGCAGCGGGCCGCTGCAGGATGGAAATGGAAATCTGGGCTGCGGCAAACAGAAATTTGCAGGCACATACGTAAACGGCTCCAGTGGACCGCGCTTCGGCATTGATGTTCCGTGCGCGGTGGCCTTCGGGACAAACGCCTCGAGCTTGAATACTGAATCCTATGTTTCAGGTCGCGTCGACTACAACATCAACGACAAGCAAAAGATCTACTTCCGTGTCAGCCGCGACTGGGGGCTTCAATCCAGCAGTACAAGTCCGGTGAGCCCTTTGTTCAATGGGCAAAGCAATCAGCCGTGGACGATCCCGCAAGTCAATTACACCTACGCGATTACTCCGAATTTAGTGAATAACTTCATCGCCAGCGGAAATTGGTACTCTGCTATCTTCGGGCCGCCCAACTTTGCTAAGGCAGAGGCCGCGTTCCCCGCTAACTTCGTATTTGACGACGGAGGCGCAAATGGAAGCGCGAGCAACTCCACCGGCACCGGCTTCGCAAACGTCGATGCGGTCTTTCCGTATGGGCGGCGCGGCCAGCAATTGCAATTGATCGACGATCTATCCTGGAGTCACGGCAAACACACAATCCAGGCCGGGATCAACAATCGCAACAACCGTATATCCGACTCCTCCATCGGTCAGAACTCCGTCATCGGCGCCTTCACCTTCAACGACCTGACCGACTTCGCCACCGGAACCGTCAACAGTACGAATACCGGAAGCGCGTTCACCCAGTCGTTCCCACTCCTGGCCGTCGCCCACACCCGCCTCAACTCGCTTGGCTTCTATGTGCAGGATGAATGGAGCGTCACGAAGAACCTCAACCTGACCTACGGCGTTCGCTTTGAACTACAAGGCAATCCGTCTTGCAAAGAGAATTGCTACTCCCGCTTGAATACCGAATTCCTTGCGCCCGGGTACGAAGCCGGAGCCGATGTCCCCTATAACTCCACCATTCGGACCGGGTTGAACAAAGCCTTCCCCGATCTTGAGGGAGTGGTCACCGAACCGCGTCTTGGCATCGCTTACTCCCCGCGCGGCGATGGTCAGACCGTGATCCGCGGCGGTATCGGCCTCTTCGCCAATATCTTCCCAGGTAGCATCGCGGCGAGCGTCTTCGGAAACGCGCCCAACAAATTTAGCCCGACCGTCAACTACGGCGAGGTTGCTCTAGCTGGCGACGCCAACAGCTCTCAAGCTTCTGCCGTCGCGTCCGACCAGGTATTTCAGAATGGATTTGCTCAAGGGGACACGCTAAGCCAGCTGCAAGCGTCGGTAGCCCCGGTCAAGTTCGCGACGCCGACGTTTTATGTCTCTCCCAATCACTACGCAACCATCAAAGTCCTGGAGTGGAGCCTCGAGCTCGAGCAGCCCTTGACCAAGCGGGATGTATTTGTGCTCTCCTATGCAGGCAATCACGGCTTCGATGAGCCGCTCACCAATGCCGACGCCAATGCTTACATCGGCACAGCCAGCCGCTACCCGAACGGATTCGGCCGACTTCCCTTCTCCATTCCAGATCCACGATTCTCGACCGTGAGCCAGGTAGTCACCTCAGGATTCTCCAATTACAACGGCCTCACCGCGACGGTGCGACATGCCTTCAGCCTGGGCTTTCAGGGGCACGCGAGCTATACCTGGAGTCATGCCCTGCAACTGGGGCCGCCGATTCCGAGCACTGGCACCACGACCTTTACGGTCTACAACCCTTATGACTTGAATAGCGAGTATGGGGCCGCCAACATCGACACCAGGCATAACCTCACTGGCGACCTTCTTTGGACCTCTCCCAGGCAAAATAATCGCCTGTTGCAAGGTGCGCTTGGCGGATGGTCTGTGGGCGGAAAGCTGTACCTTTATAGCGGTCGTCCTTTCTCCGTCACCAACAGCCAGATTCCAGGACTGCTCTCTCCTACCTTCGGCGGGGCAGTTCAAGCCGACCTCCTCAATGCAAGGCTCGTCGGAACCCATTGCTCCAAGGCGGCAGTGTCAACACCCTGCTTCGCGTCCACGGAGTTTGCCGCAACCACAGCCTCGGGGACGAACCCGGTGCAACAAACCGACTTCGGCAATACCCACCCCAACAGCTTCCGCGGGCCAGGATTCTTCAGCGTGGCTAGTCAGCTCACCAAGAGAATCCCCGTGACCGAACAAGCAGGCTTCGACATCGGAGTGAGTGCCTACAACCTCTTTAACCATCCAAATTTTGCCGTGCCCAATGGGGACGTCACCTCGGGTTCCTTCGGACAGATCACCAGCACGGTAAGCTCTCCCACAAGTATCTACGGCACCGGACAAGGCGCTATCGTCTCTGGCCGAGTTCTGGTGCTGGTAGGTAAGTTCAGCTTTTAGATCCCGCAAATGTCCGGCCTGAGCGTGCGAACTTTGCCTCGCACACTCTGCGGGTCTGACCTTTGATTGGCAACGAATGGAGAAAACCTGCTCATGAAAAGCCTGTCATATCTTGTTCTGGGACTGTTGGTAACACCGCTCTTCGGCCAGCCGCGGCCGATCACCTTGCAGGATCTTGTATCCACGGGGGCGGCTGGTAGGCGTGCCGGTGTACTCGCACCCGATGGCAAGCATTTCGCAGTGATCCAGCAGGGACAACTCGCTCTCCTGCCAGTCGACGGAGGCGCAGCCGTCCCGCTCACCGATACGGCTGGCGCGAAATCGGAGGTTAGCTGGTCCCGAGACAGTCGGAAGTTGGCCTTTGTCAGCGGAGGGGACATATGGGTCGTTTCAGCCTCCGGAGGTCAAGCCCGGGAGCTGACCAGCGGCCCGGTCGGACCCGGAGATCCGCGAGGCGCGACTGACCATTTTCCCATGTGGAATCCAAACGGTCACTGGATCCTCTTCCAGTCCGGTCGCCGCGGATGGAACGAGTTATATGTCGTGAGCGACGATGGCAAGACCAGGAGTTACATCGCTTCGACAGAAATCTATTCCGGGCGGGACCAGATAGGAAACTCCAGCCCCGACCACGGAGACGCGGTATCCTCCGATCGTTTCGACCCGAACCCCGCATGGTCGCCGGATGGTAAGTCCATCTCCTATACCGAGCGGTCGCGCGCCTTCTTCTCCGGCAAGCTGAAATTAATCGGATTTAACTCCGCCACAGGAACCACTGACGGATCAGCCAGGGATCTTTACATCGCGAAAAATGACCGCGGCGGGGCGTGGGCTGTAAACACCGTGGCCTGGTCGCCTGACAGCACGACGCTCGCGGTGGTATTGCAGGAGACTGGCTGGGACAAGATCTTTCTCATCTCCGCCGCCGGCCTTGATCAGCCAAAACAGCTCACAACCGGTGAATCTGAGGACGAAAATCCCGTCTATTCCCCAGACGGTTCGATGATCGCCTTTGTCTCCAATCGCGATCTTCCCGAGGAGCGCCACATCTGGATCGTGCCGGTCAAAGGAGGCGCCCCGCGAAGATTGACGCATGAACCCGGCATTGAAGGTACGCCGCAGTGGTCCCCCGACAGCAAGACGCTTTACTTCTCCCGCGGCACCGCCCTGCGCACTGCCAGCACGTATTCCGCCTCGATCAACGGTGGCGGAGACCTTCGTCCCATTGAACCTCCAGCTGTCTCCATTTACGAACAAGCAGGATTGCCCCCGCCGGAGGTTGCCCACTTCAGCGGCAAAGACGGACTCCCGCTCGCCGGAATTCTCTACCGTCCCCTGGGCTTCAAACCAGGAGTCAAATATCCCGCGGTCATCTGGGCGCATGGAGGTCCCGAAGGACAGGATGTTCTTGGACTTTCCCCATGGTCGCTGTTCCTGGCCCAGCGCGGCTTTCTCGTCTTTGAGCCGAACTTTCGTGGCAGTACCGGCTACGGCGAGAAGTTCCGCAACCTGAACGTTGAGGATTCCGGCGGAGGCGAAATCGATGACATCGGGGCAGCCGTTGGCTATCTCGTCCAACAAGGACTCGGCGATCCGAAGCGGGTTGCGATCGGCGGCGGCAGTCACGGCGGCACGGTGGTCGCCAATGCGGTCACGAAACTGCCCGACACCTTCGCCGCCGGTCTGGAACTCTTCGGAGTAGTCGACCGCGCACTCTTCCTTCAATACACCAACCGCAATTCAAAGATTCGCTGGGAAACCAAAATGGGTGGGACGCCAGAGGAGAAGCCGGCGGTTTATCGTAAAGCCAACATCTTGCCGGATGTCGACAAGATCCGAACTCCGCTGTTAATCATGCACGGCGAAGAAGACCCGCAGGTGCCCCCGCAGGAATCGGCCGAATTCGTGGAGGCGCTCAAGAAGGGCGGCAAAACCTATGACTATGTCACCTATCCCCGCGAAGGACACGGCTTTCAGGAGCGGGAGCACCGTCTGGATGCGTACAGGAAACAGCTGGCATTTCTCGAGAAATACCTCCAGCCCGACTCCCCAATCGCCGCCCCGGAGTAGCCAAAGCCACAATCAATGAGCCGGCGCCCCGCCCTCGAATGCACCGGTTCACAACCGAATGTCTAGCCCGTGTGCGCTCTCAAAGCGTCGTCGATCGCCTGCGCCAGATACTCATAATCGAAAGGACCGTTATTGCGCTTGCCGTTGATAAAGAACGTCGGCGTTCCATTGACTCCGCTTCGAACGCCGCCGGCAAAATCGTCACGCACGTGAGGAAGGTAGACCTTCGATTCGAGGGCCTTGCTCCATTCAGATCCCGAGAGATTCAACTCCTCGACAAGCTCCTCATAGAGAGCCATGCCAAGCCGATCTTGATTGTCAAAGAGAAGATCATGCATCTCCCAGAACTTCCCCCCTGCAGCCGCGAACTCCGCTGTTTCTGCAGCCGATTCGGCGTGAGGATGCAGCTGGCTTAGCGGGAAATGGCGAAATACGAGCCGCAGCCGCTTTCCAAAATGCTTCTCAAGGCGTTTCACGATGGGCACGGCGCGGGCACAATGCGGACATTCATAATCCCCATATTCGACCAGAGTGCAGGGCGCGTTTTCATCGCCCTTCACATGGTCATCTGCTCCAACCGATACTTTTAGAGTCGTCATAAGTCCTCCTATTTCGGCAAGGCTTCGAGCGCGTCGAGTATGCCGTCAGCGCCTGGATTGACCGCAATCGGAGAACAATAACTCCAGCGAATCGTCCCGTCCTTGTCGATCACAAACAAGGCGCGTTCTGCCATTCCGTCTTCTTCCCGATAGGCGCCAAAGGCGCGAGCCACCGCACCCTTCGGTTCGAAATCCGCAAGCAGAGGAAAGTGAATGTTCCGCTCCTTTGCGAAGGCTTCGTGACACCACGCTCCGTCCACAGAAATGCCGAGCAGTTCCGCGCCGTATTTTCTAAACTCGGGAAGAATTTCGTTATAAAGGGCCATTTGATCCCCGCAGACCGGACTCCAATCTGCCGGATAGAAGGCCAATATGACCGGTTTCCCGCGTAGTTCGTTAAGCCCTAGCTTTTGATCTGGAGTAACCGGGAGACGAAATTCGGGGGCGAGCGTTCCTGGGGTCAGCAGCGTTGCCATGAGATCCTCCGTTCTTGATTCTGATGATTCGATGCAGTTGGCCCGTAGATCTCCTCACGTAGATCTCCTCATCGGTCAGCGCCAAAATAGCTTTGCAGCGATCCGATGAATGTTTGCGCTCTGCGGGCCTATTCAGGGGATGTTTGTCAGGGGACGTTTCCACGGTACGAGTCTATTCTGAGCGTCGAGATCCGGAAAGAGAAGGCGACTGCAAGGCGTCCCTCCCACCGTTAGGAAATCTCCCACCCAGATCGAACCCGGCGCGGAGGATCTCGCATCAGCCCTCGTTAGGCTACACTCGGCCGGTGAATCGCCGCCTCGATACATTCCGCTTCGTTTGCTACAATCGGTAGAGCGGGCAGCAGCATCTTCCTTCTCGCAACCAGTAGAACAGGCGCGTAGCTCAGTTGGTTAGAGCGCTACCCTATCCCGGTGATCCTTTGTTTTCAATAGTTTATCTGACTTACTGGATGACTTACTGGATGTCCTGAACCCATATTTGATCGAGTCTGCATCTCGCGTTACTTGTCCTCCTCAAGGAGGAACAAATGATGGCTCGAACAAGAACCTATGCAGACCGCGTCAACGTCATCAAGATGATCAAGATCGACGGCAAGTGGCCCTTTGCCCCTGTCATCGAGCATAACGGCAAAATCGTCCGGGATCACGTCCTAGTCAACGGCAAAGACGAACATCACCCGGAAGGCCGTTACTACCTGGAGTGGTACGAGGACGGCAAGAAACGCCGACAGCCAATCGAGAAGTTTGAGGAAGCTGTTCCGGCCGCTCGCGCCAAGTTCATTGAGCTCCAGGCCCGAAAGGCCGGCATCCTGGTCGAGCTCCCGAAGCTACAGATTCGACCGGCGCCTCCGGCGCCAGCTCCAGGTTTGGTAGCCGCTGAACAACCGGACCCCAGTCGGCTGACGATGGTCGTCGCTATCGATCGATATCTTGAGTTCTGCAAGAAGCAGCGCAGCCTCCGGACCTTTCGGACCTACCGGCCGGCTCTTCAGAACTACTTCCTGAACTCGTTCACCAAGACGTATGTGGACGAGGTCGACCGGGACGATATCCTCCGATACATCGGCTACTGTTTCGACCATGGCCTCGCAGCCCGCTCGGTGTACGACAAGGTGGTGACCGTGCTCACCCTTCTCAAGCGCCACGGACACAAGAAGCTGATCGAATCCAGCGACTGGCCCGACTACGTCGAGACCATCCGGCCCGTTTACGAACCCGAAGAGATCCACTCCATGCTCCGGGTCGCCACTCCCATCGAGGCGCTCCTGATCAAATTCTTTCTCACCTCCGGGTTCCGGAATCGTGAGACGCGGTTCCTATCCTGGTACGATCTCGACTTCCGAAACAGTCTGGCGCGGGTCACGTCCAAGCCAATCTGGAAGTTCAATCCGAAGAACTATGAGGAGAGAGTGGTGCCTCTACCGACTGCAATGATCGAACAACTGCAGCAGCTCAAGGAGGAGCGTGGCGCGAGCGCAGCCGATCTGGTGTTCCCCAACACTGTCGGGAAGCCAGATACTCTCCATCTCGAAATCATCAAGAAGGTGGCATGGAGAGCCAAACTGAACTGCGGGCAGTGCGTCTCGGAGCGCGGATTCAAGTGTGCTCAGGGACCATACTGCGAGCGGATCTTCCTGCACAAATTCCGGCACACCTTCGCGACCCAACACCTGCGCGACGGCATTGACATTCGTACTCTACAGAACTGGATGGGACACCGCAGCATCAAGTCCACCATGGTGTATCTGAAAGGCATCCAGTCGCGAGACGCGTTGGCCAAAGTGAATGCAGGAACGTTGGCAGCATTCGTTGCCTGAACCCATGACCTGGTTCCGCTCAGTTGGAGAGCGCCGAAAAACTCTTCGGCGCTCTTTTTGCTCTTGCAGCACTCCACGGGCGCGCCGATCGGCAATTTGACCGAGTTTCGAACTCGTCCCATGATCAACCGACTTCCGGTAGATGTACTGCCGGGAAAGGTTAGGACTTGTCATGAAGCTGGTTCAACTGGTCGAAAGCAAGAACGAGGCCCTGCGCGTGCGCGATGTCGCGCCAATCCTCGGGGTTTCCATTCAGCAGGTTTATAAGATGGCCGCCAAGGGTCAGATACCTTCGTTCAGGATTGCGAGCTCAATACGATTCGACCCTGAGGATTTCGCGGAATGGCTCCGAAAGCAGTATCCGCTACGTGGCGCAGTCCACCTCAATCATTCCTCCCGACCCGCTTGAACCGGTTCCTCATTCCACGCTCTGGATTTGACCGAGTCCCTGAGCGATTGCATTCTAGGCCGACCTTGAGGAGGCTGCTATGGGACAACGAACAAAAAGTTTCACCATCGCGGTGGTGGTGACCACTCTCGATTTAGGGGTGGTCATGCACTCCGGCCCCATCCTGTGGCGCGTTTTCGGACCGGTTTCGTCGATGAGGTTCGTTCTATTCCTTCTTGCGGGTACAGGCATGTTTACGCTCGCCGACATCTGGTCCAGATCGTTTAAGGGCTATGGTCACCCCCTGCTGCCTACCGAAATCAATGAAGTGGGCCGGGCAGACAGTCTTGGAAACAACAAATTGGAGGGTGCCGATGTTTAACTCCCTCGCAGATCTCTCAACAAAACTCACCGCCACCGGCTACTTTATCGACCCGGTGATGACTCAGGTCGTCTTCCTCGCGGGCAAGCTACAGAAGCCGCTTTTGCTCGAAGGGCCGGCCGGATCGGGCAAAACGCAACTTGCCCTATCAGTCGCAGCAGCTGCGGGCACCCACGTAGAGCGGCTGCAATGCTATCGAGGAGTCACGGAAGCTCAGGCGATCGGCAGCTTCGATGCAGGCCTCCAGCGAATCTATATGGAGTTTTCTAAAGGGCATCATGAAGATTGGAAGTCTGTCCAGTCAAGCCTCATAGGCCGAGATTTCTTTCGGCCTGGACCCCTGATGCGTGCGCTCGAGTGTGAACGCCCTTGTGTCTTGTTGATCGACGAATTGGACAAAGTAGATGAAGGTTTTGAAGCAATGTTGCTTGAAATCCTATCCGTTTGGGAGCTCTCTATTCCAGAGTTTGGAACCGTCCGCGCCCGCAGTGTCCCATTCGTTGTTCTCACCAGCAACGAGGAGCGAAGACTTGGCGATCCGATCCGCAGACGCAGTCTCTATGTCCGAGTAGAACACCCGACGCCGGAGCGAGAGGCCGAGATTATAGCGAGCCGTACGCCTGAGGCTGACGATTCATTCCATCGTGAGATCGCCGGGATCGCTCTGTCTTTCCGCAACTACTCGTTGGAGAAGCCGCCGTCCGTCTCCGAGATGATCGACTTCGCTCGCGCACTGGAACTCCTCGGAACCGACCGAGTTACGGAAGACCTCCGTGATGTATTGATGCCGTTTCTTGCAAAGACGGAAAAAGATAGACGGCACCTAATGTTGCGGGAGGGGTTCAAGAGCCTGCTCGACGACGGTGCACGCTTTGCTCAGAAGATGGCTACGCAGCAAAAGGTGTCGAAGTGAAGCATATCGCCCTCCTCGCAGTTCTTCTTATCATGCCGAGCCTTGCGTTCTCACAAAGCCCAAAGAGCTTCGAGGAAGCATGCGTTGGGCGTTACGCGCGCCAGTACCGTGTGCCACCAGAACTTATTGGAGCGTTCATCGACGTGGAATCAAACTGGAATCCCCATGCGGTATCGAATAAAGGCGCGGTGGGAGTCATGCAATTGATGCCGGCCACGGCACGACGTTTTGGCGCTTCTCAGCCCTTCGATCCGGAGCAAAACATTGCGGCTGGCACGCGATACGTTACAACGCTGATGTGGGAGTTCCACGGAGAGATGCGTTTGGTCGCCGCTGCCTATTACGCCGGAGATAGATGGGTTGGAAGGCGCCTCCTCGAGTATCGCAATCCAGATGTCGTCGCTTACGTCGAGGCAGTGCGACGGCAATATGAAAGGCGAAAGCACCTGACCGATCAACTTCAAAGGAGATAACGAAATATGAAACTTCCTTGGCTTATTCCACTGGCATTTTTTCTACCGCTCCGAGCCACAGCCGCTGATGCGGATCCGTCCGGTCGTGTCGTCACGCTCACCCTTCAACAGGGATCGATCACAACGCTCCATCTCCGCCCAGAGTTCGAGTCGATCATCCATCTGCCCGAAGAGGTGACTTCATTGGTTGTCGGCAGCCCAGGCTCCTTCAAAGTGGAACACAGCGAGGGCGAACCCGAGTACGTCTACGTGAAACCCCTCGTTCGCACCCGTTCGCAGAGTGATCTGCTTATCGCAACAAAGTCCGGGCAACACGTCGTTCTCGAGTTGATCAGCGACGGAGAGAGCGCGGCTACGACTCAGCCTGTCGATTTCCTGCTTGAGTACAATTCTCCGCGGAGCTTAGTGGTCGCCGGAAGCCCAGTCGGGGATACGGTTCTCGCCAGCACGGTAGAATCTCCTTCTGCGCCCAGTGGAACCCATCCGTCGAAAGCTCTGTCAGCGATTGACGAAGAGTTCGAACAACAGAAGTCGATCAACGCCCCTGATTGGAAATTCTGGCAAGGTCAGCAAATCAAAACGTCGATTGGCGATATACGCCAGTGGAACAATCAGACAGCCATTTCCTACTCCGTTTTCAATGCGAGTGATAAGCCGGTCGAGATCGTGCCACCGCAAATACAGATTACAGGTCTGACCTCCAACAAAAAGAAGAGGGGAAAGGAAGATAAAGCAGGTATCCTTGCTGACCAGCTTGAGGTTAGTGACCACCGTTTGAGCACGACACGCCTAGAACCTGGAGGTCGAGCAGACGGAGTAGTTGTCTTTGATCGGCCGAACTTCAAGCAGTCAACAGAAAAACTGTTCCTGCAGATCGCTCAGGCGGATCAGGTCGACAAGCCGGTTCTGGTTCAGCTTCCGTTCACTCCTCCAATCGCCACCAACGGACGATAGAAAGGACTATTTGCTATGCAATCCGATACCACTAACTCAAACGTTCGCCGGCCTGGGCCGCTCGATCTCGAAGAGACTGCCGAACCCACATGGGCAGAGAACCCGGGCCATGAGCGATCGACCCCTATGACGGCGAAAACTTCCGCACCTGGGCAGCAATTCGCAACCCGAGCGACCGCCGAGAAACTAAGTCCCGACAGAAACAAGATTCTGATCATTGGAGGCGGTCTTCTTGCTGCAGTTTTGTTTTTTGCCCTGACCATGTTCCTAGGTAATTCACCGGCAAAGAAAAGGAGTGCCTCCAGTCTCGCTCATACTGCACAACAGAGCGCGACCTCAAAGGGCAGCGTGACTCCGGTCATGGACACGGTGCATAGCCCGGCACAGAATAACTCGAGCGGACAGCTCGGTCCGGATGACATCAACCGCACGAAGGCGAGCTCTGGGAAATCGACGGTCAACAAGCCCTCGACCTCTAGCCAGAATTCTCTCCCGCCAGTTCCTACCCTCAACGGCAATCTCGGCAACGTGCCCTCGTTCGCAGATACGCAACAGCACTGGGAAGAGCCTAGACCCTACGGCGACGCCCCGGCAGCTTCAACACCCCAAACGCAACAACAACAGAATGCTCTGAAGGAACCGTCTCTTGTATTTGTGAGAAATCTTCCGCAGAGTACGGGCTCTTCTTCTAGAAGCGGAACCCCAGAAGGGACGACACTCGTATTGGATTTCGCCCCAGGGACACGCATTCTTGCAAAGCTTACGACCGAGATATCGAGCGCGGTACAGACACCTGTTATCGCGGAGGCGCAGTATACGTACGCGGTAGGCGATCGGGTCGTTATACCAGCAGGGGCTAAGTTCATTGGCCACCTGGAGCAGGCTGATCGCAGTGGTCTCGTGAGCGTTAGATTCGACGAAGTGGACTTGAAAGACGACGACAAAGAGAAGATTGAGGCATTGGGCATAGGCCTCGATCTCGCGCCGATCAAAGGACTCGTATCAGGGAAAAATACCGGACGAAATTTCCTGGTTCGAACCGCATCTGGCATTGGTTCGGTAGCTGCGATGATCGTAGGCAATAACACAAGCTCTAGCTTCTCCGAGGACGACCTTATCCGAGAGAGGATCGCTGAAAACGCGGGGAATGCCGGGGATTCAAAACTGATGAATCTCGCCGTGACGAACAAAGTGGTCGTCTCTGTGCCAGCGGATACAAAAATTTATGTGGTCTTCACGAAACGCGAGCAGAATACGCACACTCTTCATCCAATCGACCCCAAAGCCCCTTGAGCTTCAAGTCCGCTGCATACACCCTCAGCCCCGGCAACGAACGCCGGGGCTCTATTTGTCGATGAGCCGCGGATTGCAGTCAAGCTTGTGAACAGATTTCGCACGGCTAGAGAAGCCGATCAATTGCGAAATCGCCCTATTGTCGATTCCTTTGTGGCACTACACAGAACGCCCAATCACTGAAGCAGCACCCATTCACTCGATGCGAAGCTGTTGTAGATTGGAGCCATGATCTCCGAATAGCACTGCTGGTTGAGTTGGTCCCTGAAAGATGCAAGAGCAGGGCTTATCCAGAAAGCAACTGCCCGTGTCATTTCTAATGCGATCTCGAGTGGTTGTGATGGGTGAATCTAGTTGGTCGCTGTAGAGTGCACGAATGAAGCTTTCTTCCAAGCTTTATCCCGGCCCCGGCACAGTTGCCTATGAAATTTGAGGTCGGTGCAGTCAATCTATCTGCTGGTCAGTGACTGTTTCCAAATCTGCTTCCACTGTGTCTCACGTGTGCAGGCGATCAGGTGCCCATCTGGTAAAACCCGCGGATGCAGCAGGTTCCCGGAGTCATGAGTGAACTGCTGAGGAACTCCACCAGCGCGCGGTATGGAGAAAAGCTGGAGAAGATTACCGGCTAGTCCGCTAAAGATAATGTTTTTAGCATCGTGCGACCAGTCGAGTCCACAGTATGTGGTGCAAGCATAATCAAAGATCTTATCAGGATGAGATCCATCTGCACTGACAACCCACAGTACCCGTTTGTCATCACCCCGATCATCCTTCAACACCAATCTCTTTACCGTCAAGCGACCATGAAGCCCACCGAACGCTGTGGATATCGCCCGGAAGCGGAAGCATCTCTTTATGGAGGACGGCTCCCGTCTCTGGATCCATAGTGAGCACCCAGAGCTTGGATATGCCTAAGGTCCCGCTGCGATCCCATGAGGCGAACAGCAACTTCTTCCCGTCGGGCGACCAAGTACGCCGGTCCCGTCTCCAGACCGAAGTCGGTCAGCCGTATCTCCGGAGCATGAACATCGTCGGCTTCGCGAAGGTAGATATCGTCTGTACTTCCCTTGCTGTGGTACGAGGCGATGAGTGCGGGAGATCGATGGGAATGGAATGCGATCCACTTTCCGTTTGGAGACCAGGCCGGTGGAAAATCCTCGTGGTATCCGGAGACAATGATGAATGGTTGCGTCTTCCGTGTTCCCTTCGAATTGACGCCAACGACCGCATCATCGATGTCAAGCGGCTCGTCCGCCAAGCGTGTATCCCCGAAAAAATAAGCGATTTTTGATCCGTCAAGATTCCACATGGGAACTTGTCCGCCCGCAATGACCTCCTTCGAAACCCCGCCCGTTGACGGAAGCTTCACGATGGAATCTTCCACCTCGGAACGCACCCAGTACAGAGCGTTCCCGGCAACGGCAGGGCCAAAGTTGTCTCGACCAGCCGTTGCCACCACTGGATGCCGGTCTCCTGTTGCGAGATCCATCTGAGAAATTTTCAACCACCGGTCCGCATACCGATGTGAGCGCATCTCGTTGCTCGGAGCTCCGTGCGAAGCAAGAGAGGGGTAGACACTCTTTTGGTCTGGCGACAAAGCGATCTGACCACCGAATAGACTTACATCGAGATGGCCAGCAATCAGGTGGGATTCGCCGGTGGTCAAATCGATCTGAGATAAAGAGCCTTCGCCGACACTGTTCAGTGCCAGGTAAAAGAAGGAGGCGCTATCAGGCGAGAACAGCATCGCCGTCACCCTGCCATCAGGCTTGTAGCCGCGTAGCTTTCCGGGGAGACCGACCAGCAGGGAATTCTCGGGAGCGCCAGCGTCAAAATACGCGATCTCCTTTGCATCGGGGGAGCATGTTGGCATAAAACGGTCAGGAATCGTAGCGAGCATCTCTCCACCGGGTGTCGGAAGGAACCATCCTGACCCACTTCCCGCTCGTCCAAGGCGCGCCAGCGAATCGGAGCCACAGAAGGCTGCACCCTTCAATTCGGTCAGATACCCTTTCAAGAGAGCAGGTTCCTCGCGGTTTCTAGTTATATCGTAAAGATGGAGATCATTTGGGTCGTTTCCGAAGAGCGCTTGCCTCGCGGTCGGTGAAATGCTGACCGGACTGAAGTACCGGTCGATCCAGTGATTTTCTGATCTTTGGAGAACGAACACTGGAGCGCCAACTGCATGTTCTTGTCCATAGGAATTCATGGAGCTGAGCATGACCGCAAGGCCGCCTAGGAGATTACCGAGAGGAATGCGCGTTTAAATGTTAGACGTTCGACATCGCCTGCCTTGATGATCTATAAAGAGCCAATGCTTACAACAATTCTGCCATCACTCCGTTGATCGGACTGATCGATTGATGCAGTTTGTGCGGTCGGAACTCAAAGGCGCTTCCTTCTTTATGCTTGCAATTTTCTTCCTATCGCCAGCTCTACCAAATCAAGGAGCTACAGGCAACTGACGCCTTTTCACGGCGCAGCTCAGACTGGTTGCAGCTTTGCCTCGGAGCGCACCTGCGCACTCTGGGATACTCTGTGCAGCCCTCGCGTTAAACGTTGATTAGCGTCAGGGGGAACGACGCACACTTGCTCACCAGCATTTCTGTCCGCACTCGTCAGGAACTTGGCAGAAAACATGCCTTCATTTCTCGTTTGGTAACCATCTACTGATGGTGCCCCAAACCCGCGTTCAGATCCCCTTTTAGGCGAGTTCTCGAAGAAACCGGAAGGAGCTGACATTGGTTTCCATCCCATTAGGAGATTAGTTTTGGAAGTCGTCCTGTACTCCATCCCGCAATATCGCGCATTCGCAGAGTCATTTTGTTTTGAAATCTCGGAGATCAGACCAAATGATCGGTGCTACCTTACTGACGTCCATTGCGACACTCCTGCCATTGGGAATTGCGAAGTGTTGCTCACTCTTGGGCGTCTTACGGGCCAAGACTTATCTGCATATCGCTACCTGACTTTCATCCAAACTCTTTCGGCGGGATACGAGCAAATAGACTGTGAAGCCGCTTCCGCGGCAGGCATCTGGGTTTCTTATGCTCCTTCCGAACAGACTGGTAACGCCGATGCAGTCGCGGAGTTCGTGATCATGAACATCCTCACACTCTCTCGTAATCTCCTTGGAGCGCTCTCAGCGGTGACCAACGCACCTTTTGACCCACTTCCAGTCGCCCGAGGCCTCGGGGGGAAGAAAGTTTGTGTCGTAGGTTTCGGCGGCGTCGGTCGTGCACTTCTAGAAAGATTGAGGCCTTTCGGTTGCGATACGGTTGTCGTAACCAGAAATCCCAAAAAAGCGGGCTTGGACTTTGCACCGCATCCGCTCGAAGATCTCCCGGAAGTCCTTCGCACTGCAGACATAGTCGTTCTCTGTCTTCGTGCCGATAATCAGAACCGTCACCTGTTTGACGGGGCGCTATTTCGTACTATGAAAGCCGGTGCACTCTTCATCAATGTCGCCCGCGGCTCCCTGGTTGATGAGATGGCACTGCAGACCGCTATCGAAACAGGACATCTCCGCGCCGCAGCTCTCGACGTTCTTGAAAACGAGCCCGTTAATTCTGCAAACCCTTTGGTCAGTCTTGAAAGGACGCTCATTACCCCACATTGCGCGGGATTTACCGACACCATGCTTCGCGGAACGATCGCGTATGTCGACGCTGTCTTATCAACATTTCAGAACGGCGAGCGCCCAGCGTCGTTGCTTAACGAGCCCCAGATGCCACGACGACCGCTGGCGCAACCACATCTAGAAACAGGATTCATCGGGACGCTGTAAACATCATCCTATGCCCAATCTAACAAAACAATTGAACACGCCAGCCAAGGTGCTCTTCGCCAGTCTTGTCGGTACGACTGTCGAATTCTTCGACTTTTACATTTATGCCACCGCGGCCGTCATAGTCTTCCCTAAGCTATTTTTTCCTGCTGGCGACGCAACGGCTGCAACGCTCGCCTCTCTCGCTACCTTTGCCATCGCCTTCATTGCGAGGCCTATCGGCTCTACGCTCTTCGGCCACTTTGGTGACCGTGTCGGCCGCAAAGCTACACTGGTTCTTGCGCTATCGACAATGGGTTTGTCGACATTCGCAGTCGGCGCGCTGCCAACTTACAAGACAGCGGGCGTTCTCGCCTCGCTATTGCTAGCGCTCTGCCGCGCGGGTCAAGGTATCGGTCTTGGCGGTGAATGGGGAGGCGCTATCCTGCTCGCGACGGAAAACGCTCCACCCGGCAAGCGTGCTTGGTACGGCATGTTCCCGCAACTCGGTGCACCCATCGGCTTCTTCTTTTCGAGTGCGACTTTCCTGCTGATCTCTAAATGGCTCAGCCCTGCGCAGTTCCTGAGTTTCGGATGGCGGCTGCCGTTCCTCGCGAGTGGGGTACTCGTCCTGTTAGGTCTCTATGTGCGCCTGACGATCACCGAAACTCCGGTCTTCGCCGCGGCGATGGAACGTCGCGAGCCCCATAGAGTTCCTATTTTCGCGGTGGTCAGAAATCATTTTGGCGTCCTCGTAGCGGCCACGCTTACCAGCCTGGCGACCTTCGTTCTCTTCTACGTGATGATCGTTTTTACCCTTACGTGGGCCACGTCCGCTTTGCACTATAGCAAGAACGAGTTTCTTCGGATGCAGCTCATCGGCGTCGTATTCTTCGCACTCGCGATTCCTGCCGCCGCGCTGCTTGCCGAGCGCGGACGCAAGCGGGTCATGATCGCCATTAGTCTTGGCATCGCGGTCTTCGGGTTGTTCTTCGCACCGATGTTCCAGTCCGGTCACACAGGTGCACTCGTGATGCTCATCCTCGGCCTATCTTTGATGGGCCTTACCTACGGCCCGCTCGGCACAGTGCTGTCGGAGTTGTTTCCAACAGCCGTCCGCTACTCCGGCAGTTCGCTCGCCTTCAGCGTTGCAGGCATCCTCGGTGCGTCGCTCACGCCCTACATCGCAACTAAGCTGGCCACGGCCTATGGTCTACGGTACGTTGGCTACTATCTTAGCGCCGCGGCGGTGATTACTATCATCGGCTTGCTCGGCATTCGCGAGACAAAATACCAAGACCTGAACCTTTAGGTTGCTTATCAAGGCGGAATGCTCAAGCATCGTTCGGCGGAAAGTCCCTACTGGGCCGCAAGCGATCCTAGACTTTCGGGAAAGGTCTGCTATTCAAGTGAAAGGTTTTTCCACTCTCACCGGATGCTACGGCCGAGCATCCGCTTTGACCCATTGCTGAGCCGATTGGATCAAGATTACATTTGCCCGTATGACACTCCAGATGTGTCAGTCCTCCTCATGACCGAGTTCGCCAGAGTGACAAGCCGTCTTTCCAGAGCTTAGAGGATGATGCAGTCTCATCGCGACGTGGCAATAGGTCGCACTCAGTTCAATTTTTCTTACGTATTGTCTTCTGCGGACGGTGGAATTCGCCGCGTTGGCCCCTTTTAAGCGTTCCGTCATTTGACGGAGTGTGGAAGTAACGGCACTTTCTTCTACACACGGATGCCCCGAGCAGCCGCGTACAGGAGAAAAACGTTATGACCACCCCATTGGCTTTCTGGCGGCCTGCTCGAGCATCCGCCACATCAACTCATCGCCCTAAGAAGCTGAACTGGGTTCATATTGCCCTCAAGTTCGCACTCGCAGCTATATTCCTCGGCAACCTCGTTCCGCTTGCCGCCAACGCTCAGAACCTCGGCACCGCGCCCCAGTTTGGACAAGCCGTGCAAGGTCAACAGGCAACCACGGTCGAAGGCACGGTGCTAAACATCGTGAACTGGGGCTGCAACGTGATTGCTCCGGTGATCGCGGTTGCATGTCTCGGTGTCGCAGGGTGGCACTTCAAGAGCGGCCGCGGCTACATGGGCTGGGGAGTGACCGGCGTTGCTCTCATGGTCATCTCCGGTCTCGGACGAATGGCTGAGGGCTTCATCACTCAAGCGCAAGGCATTCAGTAAGGAGCCCGCAATGCCTGTGCCGCAATTCCTTTCCGACCTTCTTCAGTTGTTGCTCGGTCTTGCCGTGCCAGCTGCGTTCTGCACGCTGGCCGCCGCCGGAGTGAGCCTGCGGCACGAAGGGGGAACCAACTTTCACGTCAATGGACGAACTGGAAAGTGGGTATTGTGGACCGTCGTATTCCTGACGCTCCCACAACTTCTGTCATGGATTGCGGCACAAGGCATTACGGTCCCATCGGGAAGCGGATCGATTGGAACAAGTTGGCTCGCCAGCATGCAGACGATCTTTTCCAACTTCGTGAACCAGATTGTCGTTGCGAAGTTCGTGCCAGTCCTCGCTGCGTACTTCGTCCTCAAGGCTTGCTTAGACGGAGCTGCAGGCGAGAACCCCCTTGCATCGATCGTAGCCGCACTCTTCCTGATGTCGTTATCGGCCACGATGCAGCTCATGCAGGGGTGGAATGACGGCAGTCAGTATGCGACCACCGACATGCTTGCTTCCCTATGGAACTACCTGGTCGGGCAGATTATGCCTGCGGCAGCTGGCCTCGCCTGCGTGGGAGCTGTCATCAATTTTGTCAGGCACAGACCCTGGACTCGGTTGGTCTTCGCCGCGATCTCTTTTCTGAGTGTGAGTGGTCTCCTCGCACTCTTCCAAGCCATGGCGGCATAGGAGCTGAGGATGAGTTTCAACGGAGCAATCACAAATCTCGCCTCCTGGGCAGGAAACACCATAATGCCGACGATGGCCGGGATGTTTTTTGCGAGCGCCGTCTATCGGTACAGCAAAAGCAGCCCATTTGAACACTTACTGTACGGCGGGTTCGCCTCGTTGATGTGTTCGGGAATGCTTCGCGCACTAGAAGGCTTCGTCCAGCATGCCGGCGCTACCAATGCCGACGCCTTCTGGTTGGCGAGCATGAGCTTGGTGAACTGGACGGCAAACGTAATTCTGCCCATGTTCGCTCTGACTCAACTCGCTGCGATGGCACTCCACATGGCCGGTGTGCTTTCAGAGATCTATCCAGGATCGACCTGGATCAGGAAGTTTGTCGCCGCGGTCGCAGCTCTCATGGTTTCGGGAGTGATGCGGCTGGCCGAGTCGATGGTAACGCAAGCACACGGGGTAGGAGGGTAGGCACATGAGTCTCGACTTGACGCCGGTCCATCGCAATCTCAATACGAAGGTGTCGTTCTTGGGTCTCGAGTTCGAGGATTTGATCCTCGTACTGGCCCTGGCAGCGCTGATGAACCTGCTGGCCCACTTCGTCGGAGACACCGCGCATGTCCTTGGCATGCCGCTCAACGTCTTCATGGAATTTGTCGTGCCAGCGTTGGCCGTCCCATTCCTGATCCTATTCAAGTATGGACGGCCGCGGGGCTATCTGACCGACCTGGTCCGCTCGTTCTTCTCCCCAAAGGCATGGTGCGCACTTGAACGAGATTCGGAGTTGACGCAGAGTTATGTTGCCGGAGAGGAGGAGGAGTGACCTATGCAGGCTTCGATTGAAATGTCACGAACTGGGTCTGTCGATGTACATCTCGACCCGGAAGCCGCGCGAGCAGTGTTTGCGAGTGTCCTGTTCGCGGCCCGATTCCATGAGGGCATCGCACCACTTGCTCGGATTGCAGAAGAAGGGTTGCGAGACGTGGCACCACCCACGCCGCAAGGAGGATCAAAAACATGCCAATGACCTACAAGCAACACGAGAAGAGTCTCAAGTCTCCGGCTGTTTGCGAACTGCTGCCCCTGCGCGGCCTTCCTGCCGGAGACAACGTCATGGTGCGGACAAACGGGGCTTTTGTCGCCGGCTACGAACTACGCGGCATCCTGGCCTACTTTGCCACCGACGAGGATCGAAACCAGACCAAGTCCATGCTCGAGGCTCTCTTTCGCAGCATTCCCGACGTCAGCATGCGGCTCCAGTTTCGGTATGAGATCTCCGAACATTTGGGAGATCTCCTCGACAGCTACGTCCAGCAGCAGCGGAGCCAACAGCCCGAGGTTATGGCGCTCGACGCACATCGAATGAGGATGTGGATGGAGAAGGAGCATAACGGCTTCTACTTCGAGAATCACCTCCATATCTATCTTGTGTGGGACCCGCGTATCCACGCTAAGCTCTACCACTCGGCGCAGCAAAACCGGAAGCTTGGTGGCTTCACGGTGAGCCAAAAGAAGGCGATCCAACGAACGCGTCGTGAGCATGAGACCTATCTTGCCGAGTTTGAGTCAATTCTCCGCGGGATCGAGGGGTCGATGGAGGCGACGAATCTGGGTCCCCGGAGACTATCCACTCAGGAGTTGTTCGAGGAACTCAAGCACTCCCAGCATCCGTCCCGCCGCGACCGCCGCCCCTATGTGCCAGGCGAAGAGTTGCTTGACTATCGCAGCGCACGTGAGCAGGCAACTCAGTCGAGCATCCTCAATGAGACAGAGAGCTACCTCAATATCGATGGCTACCTATATTCCGTCGTGAGCCTGAAAGAGCTTCCCGATGCCACATTCCCGGGGATGCTGCAGAACTTCTCCACGCTCGGCTTTCCCGTAGTCATCAGCGGACAGGTTGTCATCCCTGATCAGGTCAAGGTTCTCAAGGGTTATAAGAAGCGCCTGCAGAAGATGACCGCCGCGCAGAAGGACGCGAACGGCAACTTCAAATCGAATCCTGAAGCAGAGGTCGCGCAGGCCCAGCTCATTCAAATCCAGCGCGACATCATCTCTTCTTCTCTCAAGACTGCGAAGCTGAGCCTGTCGGTGGTGGTGCGGACCTCGCAGCAGGCAGTCACCCTCGGCGATCTGGAACGTTCGGAGCGTGAGCTCGCCAATCGTACGCAGGAGGTCCTGAACGCTTTTACGCATATGAACGGTGCGAAGGCGGTGATGGAGTCCATTGCGAAGCGACGCATCTTTCTCGGGACACTGCCCGGTATGGCCGAGCCTGACAAGCGGGATCAGGACATGCTCACGTCTAATGTTGCCGATCTCGTCCCCGTAGAGATGCCGTGGACAGGCACCCGCCGGAGCCCTCTCATCCTGTTTGAGACACCCTATCGGCAGCTAATTCCGTTCTCTATGTTCGATCCGGACCTCTCAGACGCGAATGGCCTCCTGATGGCCAAGAGTGGCGGAGGGAAGACACTCGCCGCACAACAGATGCTGTTGATGGCGGCTCGGGGCAATCCCCTTATCTCCATCCTGGAACGTGGCGATTCGTATCAACCGCTGGTTGAACTGATGGGCGGAGAGATGATCGAGATGTCCCTCGACAGCGATCAGACAATCAATCCATGGGACCTGCCGAGAGGAGAGATCAAGCCGTCTAACGATCAGATTTCGTTTTTGAAGAACCTGACTCGCCACATGCTTGGTGAGAACACGCCTCCCGACATGGACATTGACCTGCTCGACAGCGTCCTGCTCGAAGCGATTGCCTCCACCTATAAGCGCTGCAGTGCGAAGACTTCGAACCCGGTGCCGCTTTTTGGAGATCTTGCGGCGGAGCTGGCGCATTGGCAGGACCGCGATCGCAACCAGAAGATCAACGCGATGGCCCAGATGGCTTCAACGAAACTGCGCGCCTGGGTGGACGAAGGACCCTATGCGCGGCTCTTCGATCGAACGACAACAGTTCACTTGAACAATCCATGGCTCTATTTCAACGTGGAGAAGTTGAAGGACGACCCTCGCCTCGAACGGGCCATGAGTCTGCTCATTGCTCATACGGCCACGTATCGCGCTTCGGGATCTACGGGGCAACCGAGCATTGTGCTGCTCGATGAATGCTGGGCGCTGCTGGAGTCGCCCATCCTCGCCAGCGTCGTCGTTCAACTCTTTCGCACTGCTCGTAAGCGCAATGCCAGTGTTTGGGGCATCAGCCAGACGCCGGAAGATTTCGTAGGTACGCCGGATCGGCCGAACGAGCACGGCGCCGGCATCGTCAAGAACGCCACGACCAAGATCATCGGCAAGCAGCCGGGTGACATGACAGCCCTCCGTGATCATGTCCACCTGAATGAGACGGCCCTCAATCAGATCAAAACATTTGCTCATCCCAAGAAGGGACATAGTGCAGAGTTCCTTATTGCGGTGGGCGAGAAGGCGGAGTCCACGCACGCCATCCGGATTGTTCCGAGCGCAGTCGACTACTGGCTTACCACGACCTACGCGCGGGAACGGCACTTCCGAAAGTGGTGGCTTGGCAAGCATCGGCAGCTCCCGCTCATCGAGGCATATGAGGCGCTTGCGGTGCAGTATCCGCGTGGATTGGCCTCGGTTGGACCTTTGGCGGTGGAACTGTCCGGAGAGATGCAGGAGGTCTCGGCACAATGAGCTACGACACCAACTCCAATACGGTTCCGCTCCTCGACAATGGCAAACCAAGCAATCCACCGACAATTGCTAACTCGCATGCTCGTCGTTCTCGTTGGAAACACAGACTCATGGTTGCCATTCTTCTTGTGGAATCGGGTTGCTTGGCGCCACGACTGGCGCATGGACAATTCCTCAGTGTCTTTGACTCCATCTTCAGTTCGATCCAGACGGACATGGGTGGCGCGCTCAAGGCGATCAACCAAATCAAGCAGCAGGTCCAGCAGCTCTACCAAACCACAATGTGGCCGCTGGCCGCTCTGAATCAGGCGCGCGGATTCGTATCGAACTCTATCAATACGTACCGCAATCAGATGAACCAGATCTTCACAACAAAGTTCAGCAGTGCGGTTCTTCCGGGACCGCAGCAGTTTGAAACCCTTCTGCGCAGTCGTCTGTCAACGCAAATTCCGTCCCTGCAGACAAGCTTTACAACGAACTATGGAACGGTTCCCCAGGCGAATGCTGCGAGGCCCCAGGACCGCGTGATGATGGACATGGATGACGCGCTGAGCCAGCAAAATCTAAAGACCACGCTCATTGCAGATCAGGCCCAGGACGTCACCCTGCAGGCCGCGAATGTTATGGAGAACGAGGTCGCCACCAGCACGCCCGGCTCAAACCCATATCTGACTGCTGAAGCCCAAATAGTCAATCTACGGTGCCAGGCCTACATGCAAAAGATGCTGGCAGCTCAACTACGTCAGGAAGCTGGACGGATCGCTCACGATAACGCTCTTGTGAAGAGCAGGACGAACGCATCGGGGAGCGTCAACAGTATGGTCACCGGAGCACTCACCAATCACTGAGGAGCTAAATATGACGGATTTGAAGAAGAACCTAACGAAGCGGCCAAAGCCATTCTTTTCGGGTCGTCGGGAGCACCTAACTCCGGAAGCCGCTAAGAGGGCTTCCAGTTTCGAGGAGACCATCCTTCAGCACAGTTGGTACCGCCCGACTCTACTAAAGGCGTTGGTGGTAGCTTTCGGCCTTTTGATCATCCTGCCGCAGCGTGCAAGTGGACAATTTGGCATCGACACCGCCGCGATCATCGCAGCTCTGCAAAAGATGCAGTCGCTCATGAGCACCTACATGGCGGCACCGCTCAAGACCATCAATCAATCCGAGCAGAGTATTGCAAGTTACGAACAGAAGGTGATGTATCCACTTACCGCGATCAATCAGGCCAAAAGTGCGGTGATGCAGTTCGAGAGTCAATTCACCAACCTCAACAACATGTTCCACGTGAACGTGTCGAGTGCCACATTGCCTCAGTCGCAGAGCTTCGAGACAACCTTGCTCTCCCGTAATGCCAACAACGTACCGGCCATCTCTTCCCAATATCAATCCGTATACGGCGTGGTAATGGCTCAAAACACCGCGTCCCCCCAGGTGCGAACGATGACTGATATGACGGACACCCAGGCCCAGGATGCGATGAAGCGAGCCCTCCAAATTGACAATCTCGCTGAGAGCGAATTGACGGAGGCGACCCAGATGGGCCAGCAGATCAAACAGGCCGCTCCTGGGAGCGCTCCGATCATCGAGGCGGAGGCGGATGTGTGGGTTGTGCGCGCCAATGCCTACACCCAAGAGGCCCTTGCCGAGTTGATGAGAACGCGCGGCGTCGACCTTGCCAACCAGAGCGGGATCGCGAAGCTCGCGACATCAGACAGCACAAACCATAACGGCGTCGTCACCGGAACACTGACCAACAGGTGAAGTCATCATGATGTCTTCGATCATTCAAGTTCATTCCGGCATCGCGACTCTCGCATTCTTTCAAGGAACGCAGTTGAATTTGTTTGAGAGCTTCCTGACTCAGGCCATTTCAGGGATTAATTCGACCAGTATCACATCGGGGATGCAAAACATTGCCTATGTGGTCCTACTGATCGGGTTCCTTTGGCAGGTGTACCAGGCTGCTCTGCATGGCGGCGATGTCCGCGGGCTCTGCGTCAGCCTTATCAAGTATGTCGTCACCGCAATCGTCGTCATGAACTACAGTGCCGTGTTCACCACGGTCAACCAGGGCTTCGTCAACGCCGGCAATTGGATCGGGAACGCTACAGGGGTCGGCAATCTCCTGGACAATTGGAAGAACGACATCAGCACCCAATACAGCCAGGATGGAGCCCAGCAGATGTGGGGTCTGGTCACGGGCTCAATGGCTGGTCTAATCGACGGCCTATTGATTCTTGTAGCCTATATCCTCTATCCATTCGTCATCGCGATCTTCGGATTCTTCTACATATTTTATGGGTCGGTCCTGTATATCTTCGGTCCGATCGTGATCGCCTTCATGCCGCTCGGAGCAACCAACAGGCTTGCCAAGGCGTATGTCGAAAATGTCTTCATCTGGAATGCGTGGCCAATCTTGTATGGGGGTTTCGGCGCGCTGCTGAGCGCAGTCCAAATGGGCCAAGTCGGACAGATGCTCAGCCAGAACAACTTTCTCGGGGGGCTGGGGAATCTCGAGGGGTCGTTCCTGATCGGCGCGGCAAGCATCATCTACTCACTTGCTATTGCGGTGATCCCATTCATTGCGAAGAGGATTGTGAGCGGTGAAGTAGGTGCAACTGCCGGAACATTGCTCGGAGCCGCCACCACTGCCTTGACCGCAGGTATCGCGGCAGAGGAGGGTGTAGCTGCGGGTATAACAAACTCGGTTGGAGAGGCCGCCACAGGCGGAGGAAAGGCTGCGAGTGGAAGTAGCTCCGCTGCGGGAAACTCCCGCGTTGGGACCGGATCAAATCAGCCTGCTGCCGCCCAGCGGGCACAGCCAAACCAACCTGCAAATATAAACGGCCATGCAGCTTTGACAGCATCGGAGAGCGCATCGCCGACTCGAGGCGAGGCTGTAGCGGATAGCATCCGGGGTGGTCTCGAATCTGCGGTTGATCCGACGCCTAGGCTGTGGAAGGGCGAAGACGACCCTTCTTCAACTGGCGCACAGTCGTCCACCAGTCTTGCTGGCGAAATTAGTAAAGAGAGGTCCTCGCAGAGTGGTACTATTTCGACCCAACGAGATGGTGCATCGCCGAACCCTTCTTCGAGAAGGCCAAGCGGCCCCACCCCGGCACTGACGCGTTCGCATGGTTTAGCGACATGGGGTGCATACCATGGTGCCCGTCTCGCAACACAGGCCGCGATGGGTGGAGCTCGAAGCGCTGGAGGAGTCGCTCAGAGAGTAGTCGGTGCAATTGCCAACCCGGTTGAAACGGCCGGTAAATTCGGCGCCAAAGGGGAGCAAACCGCAGGGGCCGCGACGAGCGTTGCTGGAAAGGCAGCGACTGTTGCAGCAAAGGTCGCAAGCGCTGTGACGCATCCCCGGGAGACGGCAGGAGGGGGTGTGCAGGCCGCGAGTAGCGCGGCGACTACCGCTGTCGCAGACGCTGCTTCCACGATTCGTCAAAGCGTCAAGGCTGTAAGTGCAAACTTCTCAGAGGCGTACGAGAAGACACACTCTGAAGAAAGTCCCAAATAACAACGGATCCGCGTGGACTTCGTATGGGAGAAGGAGAACGGTTATGTCCGGTACAAAAGAGATAACGAACGAGCTGGGTGCTCGCCCGAAGTATTACGAGATGGACGGTGCGCGCCTTGCCAATGCCAACCGAGCGTGGCTGCTCGCTTTTCTCATGGCTGGTCTCGCCATTATTGCACTGGTTTTTGCCATAGCGGTTCGCCTGAAGCCTCCTACGGTTATCCGTATCGGAGTCAACGGCGAGCCCTCCGTTCTGGGGCAATCGTCTCCCGTTACGACCAGCTCCGCCGGCGATCCTTACCTGACGGAGGTCTTCGTCAAACGATTCCTTACGGACTACCTCAACTACAGTCCGACCAACGTAGACGATCATTGGGCGGCAGCCTTGAATCGGATGACGCGTAATCTGCGCGGCGCCACGATCAAGGCCATGTCGGACAACAATGTGCGCGGCAAGATCGACGACGACCAGATTCAGTCGGTATTTCATCTCCGCGAGATCGCCCCTGTTGCTAGCGAACCTTTGACCTATCTGATCTACGGGGTGAAGGATGTCCACCACCTTACCAAGGGGAGCGAAGTCACAGATCACTTTGTAAACGAATATAGGGTTCGGCTGGTCGCGGACAGACGCAGTGACCTCAATCCGGATGGTCTTTGGATCGCGGAATACAGCGAGCACCCGATCGATGGTGAACGGAGGAATGCGGTCCTGTCGGCTTCGGACCAGACGGAAACGAGTGAGGAGGGACGCTGATGGAAGCAGTCCAGCAAAAGACGGTCGCGCTACAGTCACCACAACAAATTCCCGTGACGACGAACGCCCGAAAAGGCCGGAAGCCGCGCGGCTCAGAGGGGATCGCCCGGTTCTTTTTGGCGAAGGAAGGCTCGTCGCCTCAGAAGCCTGAGCTGGGCGAGGAAGCGCCGACGGAGAGCGATGCACTGATCAAAGCGTTTCAGCAAAAGGCCGGCGTCATCTACGTGGTGAGCGCCTTCCGCGCGGAAGCAGAGATTCAAGGAGGAACTCCGGTATTGGTGAAGCGCCCGCTCGCGAAGTAGCGGCAACTTTCAGTACACAAGATTTAGCGGTCAGCATAACGACATTCAAAGAGAAGACAACCCTGCTACAGGCCACTGTCAGCCTCTCTTGAACCCTTATCGCGAGGCGATGAGGAATTCCATGCTGACCCGGACTCGATCACTGAGGCCTGGTTCGGTTATCAAACCACCCCTAACACGGGCACCAGGCATAAGTGAGACGAACTCGGGACAGCGAGCTCTCAATCACTCATCTGGAGCGCCAGACAGTGAGGAGAAACGATGACAGCGAACATGACCCAATCCGTGACGGATCACTCGAAGCTCATCCTGGAGCTTTCGATTGATGCGTTTGGCCTTGTCACACGCAAGGAATCGGAACTCAACCGGAAAGACACGCTCGAGGGCACGCTCCTCCTGCAGATCTATCCAGGGATCAAGGTCGCACGCGTGAGTGTTCCAACCGAACTCGACGCCTATGAGCAATCATTGGTGGAAAGCCGGATGGCAAACCTGGTTTATCAGGGAGTGCACTACAAACTTGCAGGCGCAAGTGGTGCGGCGAAGGACGGACGTTTCTACTTCGTCGATACCAATCACGCTAAGGACATTGCTGAGCGCTTTCAGCATTGGCCAGAGGCTGCGATGGTGTACTTTTCCATCCTCATCTCTGACTGCAAGACCGTAATCGAGGAGCCAGACCTGACAGTCCTTGTCGTCAAGGATCATATCCTTGGCACTAACGATTGCCGCGGATGGCTTCGCGAGTCCCTGTACCGGAAGCTACAACTTCCCCAGGATCGATTCGCCCAGTTTCGACTGGCATTCGATGCACGCGAACCGAAGCAGGCGAAGGGTGCTCTCAAGGCAATGAGCGATCGCGTAGCTGAAAAGCTAGGTGTCGATATCATTCTGCCCGAAAGCTCCTGCAAGCCCGAGCTTAAGGGATCAGGCAAATTTATCCCGCAAGCGAAGACCACCGGAAGACTCGTCCAGGGTCCGGTCATTCTTGGAATTAAGCAATACTCCCGGAAGACCTTCTACGGCTCAAGTTACACGCTGGTCGAAAATGCTTCGGAAGAGGCTCTTCGTACCGAGATCATTCCTCCAACTATCGAGGAAGTTCGGCAGGTACGTAAAGCATGGGAGGACGGGGATTATGCCGCTCTTCTCAAATTGTTGGGACGGAACGAGGAAGAGGAGATTGGTTTCGACGACAGCTTCGATACAGACAGCTTCGACGAAACGGCAGTAGCAACTCCTCAGGAAGGATGTGACCCGTCAGAAGCAGTTCTTCTGGCAGACAAGAGCGGCAGTGCGATCCGCATTCCGTTCGTTGCCAACCAGTTGAATCGAAAGCTGGCACGCTGGGCCTTTCGCGCAATGACAGGAGGGACACTCCGTCTTCCTGCGTTCGCATTGGTCGATGACGGAGTTCTGGTTGAGCATGGAGGGAAGATTCTCTTCGCGTCCGACTGGATTCCAAAGGACGCCGCCATCACCTCCCTCACCTCGGAGCAGAGTCTGTGCGTCCGATATCCCATACGGATGCAGGAAGATCTACTGCCTGTTCGTCATCTTTTGGATGGCGAACTTGTACCTCGTCTCACAGAAGCACTTGGCACATCGGAATTACCCGAAGGCGTAATTCACCACATTCTGCGCACACAGCTCCGGATGAATGGAACATACATTCTGCATTCGGAGACGGCGGCGAAGAACGGTGGGGATTTCGACTATGACACGATCTGCGCCATTCCATCCGATCAGTTCCCGAAGTTCGTTCAGGGACGGATTGCGTATGGGGAACACTTCACCAATCCGGAGAAGACGAAGACGAAGGCCCGCTCCCAATGGTGGAACGTACATCTGGTCGCCATGAAGGCACGTGGAAACAAGATCGGTTCGATCACGGATCTGAAGACCTCGTGCGTGGCAGCCGGCAGGATTGACCTCGCTTACCAACTGGTCATTCAACTGCAAAACGCGCTCGATTCTCTCAAGCACAAGGTATCCGTGGATGAGGAAGTCGTGCGCGAAATCCGTAAGGAGGTCAATTCGGCACCCTGGCTTCGCTACAAACGCGAGCGCCGGGTTACGGACATGCCCATGCACCTCGAAGTCGTCGACACCGATAAGGTGGGCCGGATGTACAACGTGGTGCGGAAAGAACTGGGTGACCTCGAACAGGAAAAAATGGCCATGGAAGACTTCCGTGGGCTCTTTACTGGCCACTCGGTCAGCAAGGAGATGTTCAAGGAGTGCGAACTGGTCAACAACATCTTTGGCGATATTGCTTCTCGCATAGCCGAACGCGAAGGGAAACTCCGTTTGGAGTTGAACAATGCGCAGGCGTTTTGGGAGGCAGTACGGCAGGGACAGGACAAGGAAGTACGAAAGTCAGCCGTGCTTGCCCGTAACAAGGCACAAGCGGCGGTCTGGGAGTCTGAGCAGGAGGCGAAGAAGCAGTTCCGTTCGCTCAACTTGTTCATGCACTTCTGGGCTGAGGGCAAGCCCGATAACCGGGCAGCTTGGGCACAGGCGATGGCACATGTCGTCACCAGCGGCAAAGGCACCGGTGCAGCTCTCTTCCATACCTTCCCGCAGGAAATAGTCGATGCTTTCGCAGTGCAGACCGGAGGCGAAAGCGTCCCGGTCCGGAAGCCAAAGACGATCGATGGCTACGTCGAGTTTGATGACGAACAGCGAGCGTATCTCATCGAAGTGATCCCCAACGCGGGGGCCGAAGACACCAAGAAAGCGATCTTCCTCTTTCAGTACGCGGGGAAACGCGACCTTGTCTTCGAAGACACGAGAATCTCTCCGTTTCGGGGAGATCGCTCTTAACCCTGCTGGAGGAGGTGCGGCTTTCGTCTGCGCCTCCTCTCGCCGGAGATTCTGTCGCCTCGAACGGGCGCACGGAGGATATTATGAACCGTTTCTGGCTTCCTGCCATCGTGCTATTCGCGCTCACCGCGAAGGCGCAGAACATCAACTTTCAGGACCTTCCCCACATCCACACGGCACTGCATCACCTCACGGCGATCGATCTCGGCGAACCGATCCAGTTCATCGCCGCGGCGGATCTGGAGTCATTCCAGATCGAACGTGCGGGAGACAAAGTTCTTCTGCAACCGCTCAAAGAAAGCGCCACGACCAACCTAATCCTATGGACCGCGTCCCGCCAAGTCGCCTATGAACTCGACGCACCGGGAGATGTGGCGAAAATGAATGTGCTGGTGCGGAATCTTCCTGCATCCCCTCGCGCCGCCGCGGATGCGTCTTTTGCGAAAGAGCGGCAAGAGATCGCAGCAGCGGCCACGTCGCAGGCGATGCTTGGGGCCCAGAATATCGTCGCGGAGCAGCCGCTGAAGCTATCCCCCACAGAAGTATCGGTCACTGTTCTTCACGTACTGCATACGGGCGAAGGAACATTTCTCCAGTACGAGATCGTCAACCATTCGACCACACCCTTTCGGGTGACCACGCCGTCGATCGCCCGCCTCTTACCCTCGCAGACTCCGATCTCGCTTCTTGCCCTTCGAAATCACCAGATTTCCCCACAGACTCTCAGCGGCTTCAAGGCTAAACCTGACTGGACAGCAACAACGGTTACAGGAGAGTCAGCACAGACGGATGTTTCGCCAGGCGCCTCGACGAGCGGGTATGTCCTGGTCCACAGGTCCGCCGCCACAACACCAGAAATTTACCAGTTGAACTTCGGCTCCTCTGCGTCCGGAGCTCTTGTCGAGACCGTGGTGATCTGAGATGGCAACGGACCGTCTCATCACCTCGGTGGAGGCCCGGGAGATGCTACGCCGGGTCTATCGCTCCGATGGCGAAATCAACCTCGCAGAGGTCCTTCGCAGAGGAGTATCTGATCCGATCAAGCCAATCGCGGAGACGGGAAGAATGCGTCCGAGCACGCCCCTCGTCGTCGCAAGTGTCGTGGTCCTGTTGCTTATCGCGGCCTTCGTCTACTTCAGCGTTGGAGCACGGCGGTGAGCGCGATATATGACGACCGCCGGCCAGCACCCCGTGCCGGCGAGGATGCTGCCGGCATTATCGTCCTTGGAGGCTCCGCTCTCGTCGCCATCCTCTGGTATGTCGGCGTCTTTCGCCTGCATCTTCGCAACACTCAGTGCCTCGAGCTATTCCTCGACCTAGCCATCCTGCTCTTCGGTAGCGGCCTTATTCTCTCCGATTGCTTCGGCAGGCGCCAGAGACGAGAGGACGCTTGGCCCCATCCTGCATTACATGTTCCCGGCGATACCGATGAGAAGAATCTCAGCCGAGTTCGCTACGAAGGAAGCACCCTGCTCGGCTATAACGTTCACGGTGAACCATGGTTCTGGCCGGATTCTGTCCGACTCAAGCACGGAGTCATCGCAGGTGGAAGCGGCGCGGGTAAGACAACCTTGCTTCAGAGCATCATTGCGCAGGACGTCAACCGGACCTTCCACGGAAGGCGTATGCCCATTATCATCTTCGATGGCAAGGGCGACCAGGCGTTCGTGCAGGAGCTCCTCCCCCACATCGAAGCCGCTGGCAGGATGGAAGATCTGCGGTTGATTGATCCTTCCAATCCACAGGAATCGTGGTCGTACAACCCTCTTTACAGCCCGGACTCGCTCTATCAAGAGCACGTGAACTTTATCTTCTCGTCTTTCGGGATGCGGGAGGATTTCTTCGCGGGACACCAGCAGGCGTACCTCTCCGATCTCGTCCGCATCCTGTACTACACCGGCAAGGTGTTCAACATGCGTGATGTGCTCGTCATGGCCCTGGACGAAGAGATACTGAATAAGCAGATCGGGATTGCACAGCGCCGTATCGACAACCTTCCGTCTATCTCACTAACGATGCGGCTGAACCTTGAGATGTCGATCAAGATGATTCGCAAGTCGCTGGCGGACAGGGAGCGAATCACCAAGATCCAGGGTCTACTGAATGAATTGTTAGCTTTCCTGGAGGATGATCTCTCCATCGTTACTGGTTCCTACCAGAACATGCTCACCATCGAGGAGGTCGTCGACAAAGGGCTCATCCTCGTCATCTCCCTGAACTCGAATAAGAACAAGAGAGCCAGCGAAGCACTCGGAAAGATCCTGCTACAGAACATTCGGCTAATGGTTGGCAAGCGCTACCAGCAGATGTTGTCGCTGAACCTTGAACAGGAACCGATTCTCAGCGTCATCTGCGATGAGATCGCGCGGTACGCCGACCCGGATTTTCCGCAGGTCCTGCAGACCGCTCGTGGCGCTCGTGTCTCCTTCCTCTTCTCCTTCCAAGCTGTGCCACAGCTCGAGAATGTGAGCCGGGCTTTTGCTGAGGAAGTATGCTCGGCCCCCGGCACCAAGATGCTAATGAACGGCACCGACGAGTCTACGGCGCAGTGGTTCCTGAAAGCTTCCTCAAGGGTCCTGCGCAAACGCCGCAGCCTCGCCGTGCGTCGAACCGGGGTGTTCAGCCAAAAATACACCGAGACCGGAACTGGCAATGAGAGCGATATCCGTGAGACTCGCGCACGCGAAGAGCACATCAAGAACATGCCGGTAGGTCAACTCGAAATCCTGATGGTCGATCCACGCGAGGGCACACTCCACTCTCATCTCCACGCGCGGAGAGCAATGACCTACCGGCCGGAAGAGATAAAGTCGTTGCTCTATCCGCGCATGCATGACGTGATCAATCCGGAGGTGGGCGCTAACCTGCGATTTAGCAGTGACGAACCACGTCGTGGACGGCGCAGGACCGCCGGTACCTTGACGAGCTTCTGGACAGGGGAGGAGTCATGAACAACATCAGCCGAGTCGCAATCCTTGGTTTTGCCTTGAGCGCGTCGTCCCTTTATCCAGCACAATCAACCCCGCCTGCTGCACCGTCAAAGCCGGCACCGAAACGATCTCAGGGCGTACTTGACTATGCCCTGGGCAAGATCAATCCGGACAACAAAGACTACGGGAACTCCGCCGCGGATGCACGGAGTGAGCTTGTGGGCTACACCATCCAGAACATCTATTTCTGGTCGAATGTCCTCAGCCTCTCGCTCCTTGCTGCGACCTCCACAGCGCTTGTTCTTATTCTCCGCGCCCAGGACAAGCGCGAGATCATCGCGGCGAACCTGATCTCCCAACTGTGGAATGGCCGGGTCATCGATCGACGGGAGATCGTTCGTCGCACCGGAATGTACAACACGCTTGTCGAAACGAAGAACGCCGCTCTGAATCAGACGCCATCTCCCAATAGGGAACAACCTTCAGAGTCTCAGGCAGCAGAACAACCCTCACAGAAACAAACTGGGAAGAAGACGCGTGTTCCATCAGAGGCGGCAGCGCCTAAGTCGCCGGCGTCCCACACAGAACAGGTAGAGACCGGAATCGCACCTTCCGGTGAGTTGCAACAAAAGACGACACTTCTCCAAGGCCAGAACCAGGCGCTACGCAATTCAGAACGCAACCTAAGAGAACGCCTGAATCAGGTCTCTCAGGACTTAGAGCAGGAGCGGCGTCGCAACCAAACACTCAAGGGTGCATAGGAGGACCGCTTGAAAACACGCAATGATTTTCGAACTCAAGAAGAGTGGCTCGCTTTTGTGCACGAGACCGTGGCCGCCGAGGATATCCCGTTCACTCTCGCGATTGGGCTTACCAGGATGTACCAGCAGTTCTATGAAGTGCGATCCCAGCCCTTCCCAGAACGATTATTCTCGGAGATCGAGCGCATCTCTGCAATGGCGGAACCGGGGAGAACGCAGGAACTGGAGGCTCTGAACAACACCATTATGGGCGACATAATCCAGTTCCTGTTCACGGCCTCGAGCGGAAGGTCCACCGGGGGGGACTGCCCGTATCCTGTCACCCCCCGCGAAATCATCGAGCAGCTTCTGGAACATTTGCGTACAAAGAACCCCTACTTCGCTTTGTGGACCCACTACAAGGACAACGTATCCGGACGAGAGAGTGCGCCGGAGTGGCGGGAGTATGTAATCCGAACGATGGGCGTCGGCGAAGACCGCGAGATCGAATTCGCCCACTTGATGTCAGAGCTGGGACGTTGTCTCGACCTGTATCGCCAGCGCGAGATGCCGCTTCCGAAGCACTTCTACTTTCAGATCTGGTTTCTGTATCGGACCAATGGACCGGAAAGAAACGCGATGACTCGGGCTTTGGTGCAGGAACTCGTGGAGGGATTGGAGCCGTGCGCGTCCGCATAATCGGCCTCGGAACCAACTGGTGGTCGGCACGTCCATTGGACGTGGCCGACCCTTTCTGTTTGCGTCGCCATGCCGCATGGTTCAATTCCGCAGGCCTGAGATACGGCAATCGCTTGCGTTTGTGCTGGGTGTATCCGGGGCAGGTCCGCTTCAATCGGAGCAGCGGATTCAATCCGGAGTTTCCCGATCACGTTCTCGGACGTGCCGTTGAATGCAATGAGCCGAACCGAATGCACGGCCGGATGCACCTGCTGATCACCCGTCTTCTGGATCAGAACGCGACGCCAGAAGGTTACCTCGTGACACTTACGGAACGAATGGGCGGCTCGATCCGATTCAGCCGCCCGGGCTGGAAGAGCGATGGAGTGCAGCTGATCTCCGTTAGCCTGCGCCGCGACCGCTACGAATTTATGGCTCTCATGAGAGGGAACGATTGGATTGAAAGCAATCTGGGCCGGTGGGTGTTGTCTGGTGACTTGACTCGCCTGGAACTTTCAAGCGCATCCTGGGGAGGCGAATTATGAGGTATCGCAAAGGCTGTATTGCTATTTCCGATGAATACGATCTGCCGGTATTGCTCCACATTCGGAATACGCGTGCTATCACACTCAACCAACTGTATCGCCTGCTCGCTACCGAGAAGAGCGGTATCGCTCGCCGTAGTGTGCACTGGAGACTCACTCGACTCGAACAGGCGGGGCTTGTCCTGCGCATCACGTCAAGCCAGTTCTTCAGGCAACCGATCTTCCGAATCACTCCTTTGGGCCTTTCCTACCTAGAAATGCGTGGGCACACTCTTATCTCACTCCCGTCGACCGGGCGACAGATTCTGAACGAAACCCAGGTCTTTCACGCTCTGGAACTGGTGGAGATCCGACTTGCATTGCGCGAGAGCGGATTGCTTCAAACATGGCAGACAGAGCTCGAGTTGGCCTCACGGAATCTCGTATTCTATGGCGGAGCTGCAAAAGATTACGATGCTTTCATCACTCTCCAAACGGAAGAAGGGGCATGGCAACTCGCTCTGGAATACGAGCGAACGGTCAAAGGCTCTGCACGATACAGCGACATTCGAGCGGTCTTGAATGGCGACAAGACGGCAGATGCGGTGCTTTATCTCACTTCCAGTCATGATGTCTCGCACGTTCTCGCCATTGAAATGCGCGGTGTGAAGAAGACAATTGGTGTGGCACTGAGCGAGGATTTTCGTCGAGACCTTCTAAGAACACCCGTGCTTAACATCGGCGCAGGACATGCGGTCACCTCATTTCGTGAGTTCCTTCACGCCGCTCCTCGTGCCACAAAAGCAACAGACAGAGAGTTTTTGTCTGCCCTTTGATTGCCAGTTGCCTGCCCATAGGGTGCCGATTGAAACCCAATTAGCTCCCGATTGCCCGCTTTTGCAGTGCGATTGAGCAGATATACGCCTTGTACCCCTCATGCTTACAACAGTTTGCGATCTGACTATCCCCTTGTGTTGGGTTGATTTTCGGCTAGGTTGTGAAAAGTGAACGAATTGGCTGATGGAAGCCCTTCCAGCAACTCTACCCACGACCAATCACAGTGAACGGAGG